>NZ_JBGGWE010000004.1:0-567375 GCF_041321095.1 Fibrella arboris
ACGGTCCGCCGCAGCGGTACGTTCCTGTGTCGCACGATACGCCTTTGTCGACGTTCTGTCAGACGGTTACTGACCTGTCCAACCAGACGCAAAACGCCAGCAAAAAACGTGCTGTCCAACGGTGATTAAATTGTCAACAGATGCGTGGCAAACCCACAAAGAACGCTCATTATCAATTTGTTATCCTGTCGCCTGTTACGTAAAATACCCGCTTGCATGAACGAATCACCCAACGCCTACAAGGGCTGATGGCCGAAAGCTTCCTGAACGCAAGATACACAGCCTTGACCTTTTCACCCTTGTTCGGTTGGGCTGCCGCACGGGCCTACTCCGAGTGTTTCCTGTCCGAGGTAAGTGGACCCAAGCAACGCTAATCAACAACGCACGCAACCAAACTCAGAAAGGGTAAGGCTGTCAAACCGAGCAGCAAAGCCATTTGTTTGTGTTGTTGCGAAACAGTTTGTAGTTTGCCAGCGTTATTGATCTACCCAATGAACCGCCGACAACTCGACTTTTTGATTCGTACTCATGAAACCCAACGCGATCATGCCAAAGCCTACCTTGATAAACATTATTATGAGTTGGAAGCCAAAGACCAAGAAACCGAGTGGATCAACCGCTACCTCACCCATAAACGAATAGTAGACGAACTCAAACAGGAAAAAGCAGACGACGAATAACTGATAAGATGGCAACGCTGACACAACTTTCCACTGATACTGAGCGCGATCTGGCTCACTACCGCCGCGAATCTGACGCGGCTATTGCTTTACTACCCGCCACTGGCAAGACAGTCGATCTAGCCGAGTGGCTCACGATCAAACGCTATGCGGAACGCTACCAACTCACTACGCAGGTGGTCACCAACTGGATTACACGGGGCATCATTCCTGCCGATTGTACCCAAACGTTGCCCGAACTGAACGACTTGCGACTGGTTCGTAATCAAGTCTACAAGTAGCTATAATACGTTCTGTCCACGGTGGATTGAATTGTCCAACCACACGTGATACGCCAAAAAACGAGCTGTCCACCGGATAGCAAACTGTCAACAGGTACGTGGCAATCCCGCAAAGAACCCTCATTATCAATTAGTTGACCTGTCGCACGAGACGCGAAATACCCACTCACATGAACGGGCCACCCAACGCCCCGAAGGGCTGATGGCCATAAGGTAAGCCAAACCCAGGTACGTTACCACCACCTTTACACCCTCTGCCTGTTGGGCTGCTGCATGGGCCTAATCGCGTGATTCCTGTCCCAGGTAAGTGGACCCCGCAACGCTAACCAACAACGCACACAACCAAACAAGCCGAGAGAGGCCGAAAACGGGCAGACCAGGCTGTCAACGTGCTTTCGTAGGTACGTTACTTTGTCGGCCGTGACGTTTTTCACAACGTGCTGTCCAGCGGTGATTGACCTGTCGACCAAGACGCCGCAAACCAGCAAACAAACGCTCATTATCAACACGTTATCCTGTCGACCGATACGTAAAATACCCACTTACATGATTGAATCACCCAACGCCACAAAGGGCTGATGGTGAACGAAAGATAAGCTAAAACGCAGGTACGTGACAACCTTTACACCCTTTGCCACGTTGGGTGCCGGTCAGGCTAGCCGGACAGTTTCCTGTCCCCCGTAAGTGGACCACGCAGCGCTGACCAACAACGCACAATCCGATGAAGCCGAGAGAGGCCGAAGCCAACAAACCGAGGATGTCGGTCGTGACCGCTCAGGTACGTTGCCATGCCGGCCGAAACGCATTTGTCGACGTGCTGTCCACCAGATTTTGAACTGTCAACAGGCACGTGGCAAACCGACCAAAACGCGCTGTCGAACGGTCATTCACCTTTCAGCCGAAAAGCTGGCAGCGCGAAGCGCACAACAACGTACCTTCTAATCACACTTCCTGTGATTCTCTATGAAGTAAGTAACTTAGCCTCTGACGTAGACCAACCCTCCCAAAATGTCCAGTTGTAAGTAAAAGGCAGGCTACCAATGTGCTCTGCCCTATTGGTAATGTGAGGGTTATTTTGAGCGGAGTCTAAATCGACCACAAGGAAGCGTAGAAAGTCGTCGAAGCTATCAGCTACTGCTGTGATAGGGTCTGTGTCTCCTAATGGTAAGTGTATAATTTGACCAATCTTTCCTCCAGAAGCTGGTTCATAGTCAATACACAAATAAGCCCCCCCCACCGTCACATGCAAATGGAATCCGTTTCATTCTTAACTTTTGAGCCTGAACTAAAGCAGGTTGAGTTACTTCAACATCTTCCTCGAACTCATTTGAAATTTTATCTTCATACTCCCATAAAACTTCATCTATCGACAGCATGTGCATACCAAATAGGTTGGCGGAATTTGCTTGCCAATTTTCGCCATTGCAGAACCTTAAAATAGATTTGTAGCTATCTGGTAGTACAAAGCCAAGTTTCTGCTCTAAGTCAAGAATTTGTTCTATAGTGCAACCAGCTAAAAGCTGCTCCTTTTGATTAGGAATTAACTGCTTAATCAACTCTACATATATTTCGCCAAGATTCATGTCAAATAAAATTAGATTTTAATACATCACCCCAATTTGGGCGTTTGCACTGTTAGCCGGAGCCAACAAACGCAGAGGAGGAAGAAATGAAGCCAAAGCGTGAAGCCAATCCCTGCCTTGTCGGGGTGGCTGGCTTGTCGGCGACAAGCTGCCGAACCCACAAAAAACTACGCTGTGGGGGCCGTTGGTCTGTTACACGAAACCAGCCAACGAGCCAACCCGCTGGCCTGTAGGGGTGGCTCCAGTGTCGCAGGTAGCCCGCCTTTAACTCCTATCTTGGCCAGTTCACCCAACGACCACAAGGGCTGATGGCCAAAACTCTACTGAACGCAAACAACATGCCGCTGACCTTTTCACCCTTGTTCGTGTTGGGTGCCCCTCAGGCTAGCCGGACAGTTTCCTGTCGACCGTAAGTGGCCCCGGCAGCGCTAACCAAAACGCACATTACCAAACAAGCCGCGAGAGGCCGAAACCAACAGACCAGGCTGTCAAGCGATGGCACTCAGGTACGTTCCTGTGTCGCACAAAACGTGTTTGTCAGCGTGCTGTCGACCGGTGATTGACCTGTCCAGCCGGACGAGAAACGCCCACAAAAACACGATGTTGAACAGAGTTCAGATTGTCAAAAGGTATGTAGCAAACCTACAAAAAACGCTCACTATCAATCCGTTATCCTGTCGCCGGCAACGTGAAACACCCACTTACATGACTGAATCACCCAACACCCCAAAGGGCTGATGGCCATCACTTTACTGAACTCAGGTACGTGCCCCTGACCTTTGCACCCTTTGCCTGTTGGGCTGCCGCGTTGGCTTGCTCCGAGTGTTTCCTGTCCGAGGTAAGTGGACCCCGCAACGCCAACCAACAACGCACGCAACCGAATAAGCCGAGAGAGGCCGAAAACGGGCAGACCAGGCTGTCATCACTCCTACTCAGGTACGCTGCACTGT
Source organism: Fibrella arboris (assembly GCF_041321095.1). Classification (NCBI taxonomy): domain Bacteria; kingdom Pseudomonadati; phylum Bacteroidota; class Cytophagia; order Cytophagales; family Spirosomataceae; genus Fibrella; species Fibrella arboris. The sequence continues at coordinate 3,495 of NZ_JBGGWE010000004.1, forward strand.
CGCGCGAAACGCGTTTGTCAGCGGGCTGTCAACGATTAATTGGCCTGTCCAACCAGACGTGATAAGCCGATAAAAACGTGCTGTCGAACAGACGCTAAACTGTCAAGAGGTACGTGGCAAACCCACAAAGAGCGCTCACTATCAATTCGTTATCCTGTCGCCCGATACGTGAAACGCCCACTTACATGGACGAATCACCCAACACCCCAGAGGGCTGATGGTGAACGAAAGATAAGCTAAAACTCAGGTACCTGACAACCTTTACACCCTCTGCTTCGTTGGGTGCCGCTTAGGCTAGCCGGACAGTTTCCTGTCAGAGGTAAGTGGACCCCGCAACGCCAACCAACAACGCACGCAACCGAATAAGCCGCGAGAGACCCAAGCCGAAAACCCAAGGCTGCCAAGCGGTGCCACTCAGACGGTCCGCCGCAGCGGTACGTTCCTGTGTCGCACGATACGCCTTTGTCGACGTTCTGTCAGACGGTTACTGACCTGTCCAACCAGACGCAAAACGCCAGCAAAAAACGTGCTGTCCAACGGTGATTAAATTGTCAACAGATGCATGGCAAACCCACGAAGAACGCTCATTATCAATTTGTTATCCTGTCGCCCGTTACGTAAAATACCCGCCGACATGAACGAATCACCCAACGCCACGAAGGGCTGATGGTGCACCACAAGATAAGCCAAACTCAGGTACGTGCCCTGACCTTTGCACCCTTCGCCGGTTGGGCTGCCGCGTTGAATGCTCCGGCAGTTTCCTGTCCCAGGTAAGTGGACCCCGCAGAGCGAACCAATAACGCACAAAACCAAACAAGCCGAGAGAGCGGTCCCGCGTCCGGGCCGAGCCGAACAAGCCGAAGCTGTCAAACCGTGACACCCAGACGGTCCGCCGCAGCGGTACGTTGCCATATCGCACAAAACGCTTTTTACGCGTTCTGTCCACGGTTGATTGACCTGTCGGACGAGACTTGATACGCCAGAAAAACGCGCTGTCGAACGGACGCCAAACTGTCAACAGGTACGTGGCAAACCCACAAAAAACGCTCACTATCAATTCGTTATCCTGTCGCCCGTAACGTGAAATACCCACTGCCTTGGACGGGCCACCCAACGGAATAGAGGGTGCAGGGGCGCTAAACGCTACTGAACGCAAGATACACAGCCTTGACCTTTTCACCCTTGTTTGGTTGGGCTGCCGCACTGGCCTAATCGCGTGATTCCTGTCCCAGGTAAGTGGACCCCGCAACGCTAACCAACAACGCACAAAACCAAACAAGCCGAGAGAGGCCGAAAACGGGCAGACCAGGCTGTCATCACTCCTACTCAGGTACGCTGTACTGTCGCACGAAACGCATTTGTCAGCGGGCTGTCAACGATTAATTGGCCTGTCCAACCAGACGTGATAAGCCGATAAAAACGTGCTGTCGAACAGACGCCAAACTGTCAAGAGGTACGTGGCAAACCAACAAAATGCGCTCATTTACAACTAGTTAACCTGTCGACCGAGACGCGAAACACCCACTTGCATGAACGAATCACCCAACGCCTACAAGGGCTGATGGCCGCAAGATAAGCCACATTCAGGTACGTTGCCTTGACCTTTTCACCCTTGTTCGGTTGGGCTGCCGCCTTGAGCATTCCGTCCGTGTCCTGTCAACCGCGAGTGGACCCCGCAGCGCTAACCAACCAAGCACACAACCAAACAAGACGAGAGAGGCCAAAGCAAACAGCCAATGCTGTCAGTCGTGACCCCTCAAGTACGTTGCCCTGTGGGCCGATACGCATTTTGACCGTTCTGTCCGCCGGATTTTGACCTGTCGCACAAGACGGGAAACGCCAGCGAAAACGGTCTGTCATCCGGTGACTAAATTGTCAACAGGTACGTGGCAAACCCACAAAATACGATCACTATCAATTAGTTACCCTGTCGCCCGAGACGCAAAATACCCACTTACGCTTGAAAAATCACCCAACAACCGCAAGGGCTGATGGGAGACGCTCTCCTCCACGCAAGATACGTGCCTTTGACCTTTTCACCCTTGCCTAGTTGGGCTGCTTTTCTGAATTACCAGCCAGATTCCTGTCAGAGGTAAGTGGACCCTGCAAAGCTGACCAACCAAGCACACAACCAAACAAGCCGAGAGAGGCCGAGGCTGTCAACCGCAACCACTCAGGTACGTTACTTTGTCGACCGGAACGCATTTTATAACGTGCTGTCCAGCGGTGACTGGCCTGTCGGCAGCTACGTGGCAAACCAACCAAAACGTGCTGTCGAGCGGACATTGGCCTGTCAACCGTGACGTGGCAAACCAACAAAAGAACGCTCACTATCAATCTATTACTCTGTCACCCGATGCGTAAAATACCCATTTACGCTTGAGACATCACCCAACGCCAACAAGGGCTGATGGCCACTACTCTACTGGACACAAACAACGTGCCGCTGACCTTTGCACCCTTGTTCGGTTGGGCTGCTGCATTGGCCTACTCAGCCAGTTTCCTGTCCCAGGTAAGTGGACCCAGCAGAGCGAACCAACAACGCACCAAACCGAACAAGCCGAGAGAGGCCGAAGCCGACAGACTAGGCTGTCGAACGGTGGCTCTCAGGTACGTTGTCGTGTCTGTCGGAACGCATTTGTCAACGTGCTGTCCACGGTGGTTTGGCTTGTCGCCAGGTACGTGGCAAACCAACCAAAACGCGCTGTCGAGTGGTGATTCACCTGTCGACCGAGACGCGAAACGCCAGCAAAGGAACGCTCACTATCAATATGTTAACCTGTCGACCGATACGTGATACGCCCACTTGCATGAACGGGTCACCCAACTCCTGCAAGGGCTGACGCGACCGATAGGGAGTGTTCACCCTTGCTCTGTTGTGCCGACGGTCCCCCGGTCTCGACCAACCTTGGCTTTAGTGTACACCCATCTAATCCGGGGGATGGGCTGACGCGATGGCCGTGCATTTTTGGGCTAGCTTGTATTCCCTTGACAGCGAGCTGCCCGCGCCCACAAGCTAGCCCAAAAATAGGACAAAAGCAAGGGCAGGTAGGGGGCATCTCGCACAACTCCTGCAAGGGCTGACGCGACCGATAGGGAGTGTTCACCCTTGCTCTGTTGTGCCGACGGTCCCCCGGTCTCGACCAACCTTGGCTTTAGTGTACACCCATCGAATCCGGGGGATGGGCTGACGCGATGGCCGTGCATTTTTGGGCTAGCTTGTGTTCCCTTGACAGCGAGCTGCCCGCGCCCACAAGCTAGCCCAAAAATAGGACAAAAGCAAGGGCAGGTAGGGGGCATCTCGCACAACGACCACAAGGGCTGATGGCCGAAACTTTACTGAACGCAAACAACGTGCCGCTGACCTTTTCACCCTTGTTCGTGTTGGGTGCCGCTTTGGCACTCCGACCATTTTCCTGTCAGAGGTAAGTGGACCCCGCAGAGCTGATAAACAACGCACGTAACCAAGCAAGCCGAGAGAGGCCGAAACTAGCAAACCAGGCTGTCAAGCGGTGACACTCAGGTACGTTGAACTGTCGGCCAGAACGCATTTGTCGGCGTTCTGTCGACGGTTGATTGGCTTGTCCAACCATACGTGATACGCCAGCCAAAACGCGCTGTCAGCCGGATGTTAACCTGTCGCCAGGCACGTGGCCAACCCACAAAGAACGCTCATTATCAATTATTTACCCTGACGCAAGAGACGCGAAATACCCACCGACTTAAACGAGCCACCCAACGATCACAAGGGCTGATGGCCGTAACGCTACTGAACGCAAGATACACAGCCCTGACCTTTTCACCCTTGTTCGTGTTGGGTGCCCCTTGGCACTTCGAGAGTCTCCTGTCAGAGGTAACACGCCACCGCAGCGCTGATAAAAAACGCACACTACCGAACTCACCGAGAAAAGCCGAAAATGTCCGCCGAGCCTGGCAAACCGTAGCGCTCAGGTACGTTACGGTGTCGACCAAATCGCCTACGATCACGTTCTGTCGCAGGTACGTTGCCCTGTCAGAGGTAACGCGGCATACAAAGTAAAACACTCATTACCAATTACTTGCCTTGTCAGACGGAACCCGCCCACGCCACTTATTCTTGATGGGCCACCCAACGGAATAGAGGGTGCAGGGGCGCTAAACTATAAGCCACTGTTAATCAGACGCATTTGATTTATTCTACTCTTTAGATTTGTACCTTTGCTGCCACAATTAACACCTGCTTATTCGTGTCGCAATCTTAGCTATTTGTGTTGACATGTACAAACCGAGATGAGCAAAAGTTTACCTATCTATCAGCAGGTTGAGCGCGGTTGGGACATTGAAGGTTTTCCCAACTACTTCTTCGGTAAAGACAAACGATTGTACCGATTTGACACGCGTGGGCGGCTATTCCAAAATAAGCGAATTATCCTGCGCTATACAGCGGGGTATGTGCTGAAAAGTCGCTTCTATAGCTTATCGCAACTGCGACCGTTACTCCGACGGCACAGTGGTGCCGACAACGCAAACCTACTTCCCTGATGGTTTTTGAACACCGTTCAAGGTGGCCATCAGCGTTTGACCAAAGGCGTTAAGGCGTTGATAGATAACCTCTTGCCCGGCCTCAAGTCTAGCAAGTTGTTCCTGCTGATCAGCCTGCTTGTGAAGAAGGAAACTACTACTGTCGCTCTGGCGACTAGTGATGTCAATCAATGTAGATAGGCCGGCAGTAACACGCCGGAGTTGGGCGGTATGTCGATCTAGCCGAGCGGCAAATTCGCCTGATCCGGGCTCGAATTGGTCTACGCGTTTGTCAGGTGTCCTGTTGGTGGCGTATGTTCAAAGACATTCAGGTTGATGGTGTCACTACAGCAGATCGTCGACAGGCGATTTGATGGCGCTGATCTTGTCGGCGGTGACGTGGGTGTAGCGCATGGTTGTCAGGATGCTCTCGTGGCCGAGGAGCTGCTGGATGTATCGGATGTCGGTGCCCGATTCTAACAGGTGTGTGGCAAAACTGTGGCGCAGGGTATGAATTCCTCCTTTCTTCTTGATGCCAGCAAACCGAACTGTTTCACTGTACACGTGTTGGATGGTTCGCTTGGCCAACGGCTCGTTAATGAGGGCATTTTCAAACAGGTACGTCTTGGGAGTATATAGCTGTAGGTACTCGATGAGGTGGGTAAGCAGTTTAGACGACAACATAACCATGCGGTCTTTTTTGCCTTTACCCGATCTTACGTGAATCAGCCCCCGCTGGCGATCGATGGCCGTTAGCCGTAGATGAGCTACTTCGTCGAGCCGCAGCCCCGTGGCATATACGACGCGGAAGAGGGTGCGGTATTTGAGGCTGGTCGTGGCGTTGAAGATGGCTTTCACTTCGGCAACGCTGTAAACGGACGGTAACGGACTGGCTGGCCGGGGGTACTCGATGTCGTAATACGTTTTGTCGCGCTGCAGCAGTTTTTCCTGATAGAATTTCCAGGCGTTGATATGCACGTTGATCGACGAGCTGCTGAGGCATCGTTTGTCGCGCAAAAACAGCAGGTACGTCTGGAAGTCGGCTTTGGTGAGTTCATCGAGTGGCTTTTGTCCGACGAACTGAATCAGCGAGACAAGGGCCTGTTTGTAGTTCTTGATCGTTTTGAGGCTGTAGTTCCGAACACGCATCAGGTCAGACAGGGCCACAATGACGGGGTGTGCATCGTACATGCCAGCCACTGGAATGTAGCGAAACGGGCTGGGCGGTCGCTCCAGCTCGCGCCGTAACGCACGCTCGGGTGGCCAGGGCGGACTAGTTGCCTGGTCAATGTCGGTGTGGGTGGCGGTGGGTTTGTAGAGCCGAACAATGGCTTCGTCGAACCGGCAGTAGTCTTTGCCGAAGAGCTTACCCAGTTTCACCACACTGTGGCGGGTATTGGGCACGGTCCAGCCCTGTCGCGAATAGCTGAACCGCCGCCCCGGAACCTGTTTGATCAGTTCATTGCCCAGGTTGTCCTGTGGAAAAGAGACAGAGAGCAACGACGGATCTTTCTGGTCAATACGGATGGTTATCATACAACTAGCGGGATTTGCTGCAATGAACCAATTAGTTAGTAATACACCAAACCCCGCGAGTTGTTCTCGCTACTGTTTCAATCCTACAACTCAAATGTGATGCCCTGCGCCAGTGGCGTGGTGGTGCCGTAGTTGAGGGTGTTGGTCTGTCGGCGCATATAGGCTTTCCAGGCGTCGGACCCGGATTCGCGGCCACCGCCGGTTTCTTTTTCGCCCCCGAAGGCCCCCCCTATCTCGGCCCCCGACGTACCGATGTTGACGTTGGCAATGCCACAGTCTGACCCGGCAACGGACAGGAACTGTTCGGCTTCGCGCAGGTTCAGCGTGAATATGGCTGACGACAGCCCCTGTGGTACGCTGTTTTGCAGGGCAATGGCTTCGTCGAGCGTGGTGTAGGAAATGACGTACAGGATGGGGGCGAAGGTCTCGCGCTGCACAACGGGCCATTGGTTCTGAGCCTCGGCCACGCAGGGTTTCACGTAACAGCCCGACTCGTAGCCGGCGCCAGATAACGTACCTGGCTCCACCATGAACGTCCCCCCGGCCGCCCGAATATCGGCTACGGCTTTCTGGTAACTGGCTACGGCGTCTTTATCAATGAGGGGGCCAACGTGCGTGTTGGGGTCCAGCGGGTCACCAATGCGCAGTTGGGCGTAGGCACGCGCCAGCCGGGTACGTACCTCAGGCAGCAGGCTTTGGTGCACAATGAGTCGGCGGGTGGTGGTGCAGCGTTGCCCGGCCGTGCCAATAGCACCGAAAACGATAGCCGGAATTGCCTGGTCCAGATCGGCGTTGGCGGTCACGATAATGGCGTTGTTACCGCCCAGTTCCAGCAGGCTGCGCCCCATGCGTTCGGCCACGGCTACGCCTACAGCCTTGCCCATGCGGGTGCTACCCGTGGCCGATACCAGCGCCACACGCGGGTCGCGGGCCAGCCATTCGCCTGCATCGCGACCGCCCGACACGAGGCACGACACGCCCTCAGGTACATCGTTGTTCCGCAATACGTCCTGGATGATCTGCTGACAGGCCAGGGCGGTGAGCGGTGTTTTCTCCGACGGTTTCCAGATGCACACATCGCCGCATGCCCAGGCCAGCATGGCGTTCCACGACCAGACAGCCACGGGAAAGTTAAAGGCCGAAATGATACCGACGATTCCCAGCGGGTGGTACTGCTCGTACATGCGGTGGGCGGGGCGCTCGGAATGCATGCTGAGGCCATAGAGCTGGCGCGACTGGCCCACGGCGAAGTCGCAGATGTCGATGATTTCCTGCACTTCGCCCAGTCCTTCCTGGAGCGATTTTCCCATCTCGAAGCTGACCAGCTTACCCAGGTCACTTTTATACAATCGGAACTGGTCGCCCATCTGCCGTACAATGTCGCCACGTTTTGGTGCCGGAACGAGCCGCCACTGGGCAAAAGCGGCCTGCGCTGTTTCAACCACGCGGTCATAATCGGCGCGGGTCGAGGCATAGACGCGGGCAATCAGGCTACCGTCGGTGGGTGAATACGAATCAATGGTTTTGTCGCCGTGATGCCAGAATTGCTGACCGGTGCTGGTACCAGGCTTGTTCTTGTGCTGCGGAACGGGAAGGATGTTTTCCATAAAAGAATCAGTTTACGATTTGCCGTTTTCTGTTTACAGTTTGCCGTTTTCTGTTTACAGTTTTCTGTTGCTTCGCCGAGGTACGTTGTCTGTTTATAGTTTACAGTTTACAGTTGCGCTGTTAATTAGCCAACTTGTCGCCCAGGCGCCCCGTCGGGTAGCGGCCCAATGTCTATAGCGAAAAGGTCACACTATCTATATTATTTTCGTCGCGTAGCGACCTAATGGCTGTAGCAAATTGAGCTGCTTACATTTCCTTGCGTCGCATAGCGACCTAATGTCTGTAGCGAAAAGGCCACGCTATCTATATTTTCGTCGCGTAGCGACCTAATGGCTGTAGCAAATCGAGCTGCTGGCATTTCCTTGCGTCGCATAGCGACCTAATGTCTATAGCGAAAAGGCCACGCTGTCCGTATTTCCGTCGCGTAGCGACCTAACCATTGGCTGAATTATTAGGTCGCTACGCGACGGAAAGAAATGCAAGCAGCTCGATTTGCTACAGACATTGGGTCGCTATGCGACGAAAATATAGATAGCGTGGCCTTTTCGCTACAGCCATTAGGTCGCTACGCGACGAAAATATAGATAGCGGTGGCCTTTTCGCTACAGCCATTGGGTCGCTACGCGACGAAAAATATAGATAGCGTGGCCTTTTCGCTATAGACATTGGGTCGCTATGCGACGCAAGGAAATGTAAGCAGCTCAATTTGCTACAGCCATTAGGTCGCTACGCGACGAAAATAATATAGATAGTGTGACCTTTTCGCTACAGCCATTGGGTCGCTATGCGACGGGGCGCCTGGGCGACAAGTTGGCTAACGCAAACAGCTATTTTCTGTTGCACGGTTAATCAGCCTTTTGATTGACTAGCAGCGCAACAGAAAACAGCAAACAGAAAACTGTAAACGGAAGACAGAAAACTGTAAACGCTTTACGATAGTCGATCTTTAAAGCTTTCGTAGCCGTACTCGCGCACAAGCTGGAAGGTGCCATCTTCTTTGGCAATGCCGATGGCGGGTAGGTTAACGCCGTTAAACGTGCTGGTTTTCACCATGGTATAGTGAATCATGTCTTCAAAGATAATCCGGTCACCTACCTGCAACGGCTGGTCGAAACTGTAGTCGCCCATGAAGTCGCCGGCCAGGCAGGTCATGCCGCCGAGGCGGTAGGTGGGTTTACCGGCCACGGGCTCCTGATAAGCGTCACGAATGCGCGGCTTGTAGGGCATTTCCAGCGTATCGGGCATATGGGCGGCAAACGATGTATCGAGTACGGCCACGGCAATTCCCTGACTGTCAAATACGTCGAGCACGGTGCTGACCAGTACGCCGGTTTGCCAGCCAATGGCCGAGCCAGGTTCCATAATGATCTCGACATCGTACTTCTCGCGGAAGGTTTTCAGCAGGCCAATCAAGTGCTGGGTGTCGTAGCCTTCGCGGGTCATCAGATGCCCGCCGCCCATGTTCACCCATTTTACCTGATGGAGCAGGTCACCAAATTTTTCTTCGAGGGCAGCCAGGGTACGTTCGAGTGTGAACGAGTCATTTTCGCACAGGGTATGAAAGTGCAGGCCCTCGATCCCGGCAGGCAGTGTATCGGGCAGTTTATCCCGCGTAACACCCAAGCGCGACCCCGGCACACAGGGATTATACATGTCGGTGGCCACCTCCGAATATTGCGGATTCACGCGAATACCGAAGGAGGGAGGAAAGGGAGGAGGGAGGAAAGGAGGAAAGGAGGAAAGGGAGGAAGGAGGAAAGGGAGCTTTGCTAGCTTCCAAATCCTGCCCAGGCAGAGCACCCTTTCCTCCTTCCTCCTTTCCTCCTTCCTCCTTTCCTCCCTCCTCCCTTTCCTCCCTTTCCTCCCTTTCCTCCCTTTCCTCCTTTCCTCCTTTAAACTTCTCCCACTGCGTCCAGGAGTTGAACGTGACGTGGCTGCTGCGGCGGAGGATTTCGTCGAATTCGTCTTGGCGGTAGGCTGGTACGTAGGCGTGGGCCGGTACACCCATGTATTCGTTGACGAGTTTGATCTCGTTCAGGCTACTGGCGGTGGCCCCACTCAGGTATTCGCGCACCAGCGGAAACGCGCTGAACATCGAAAAGCCTTTCAGGGCCAGAATGATGGTGACGCCCGCTTCGCGCTGTACGGAGTCGATCAGTTGAAGATTTCGGCGGAGTTTGGCTTCGTCGAGTACAAAGCAGGGCGACGGCGCCTGCTCAAGTCTTGCTGTTTCTGGATACATACGGCAAAGATAACACCTCACCGAGACGTCGGACCGCCCCAACCCCCTCTCCTTGAAATAAGGAGAGGGAGAGTCTCTCCACCCCGTAGCCTCGCCAGTAGAGTCATTCCCAAGGAGCAGCAGTCCGTCTGGGACGTCTCTCCGACCTGGCTTCGCCGCCATGCACCAACGGATGGGTGTTCCCGGCCTGTCACGGGCCACCTGTACTCTGCAGGTGCCGAAGGGCGAGCGAAAGCAAGGCTGCTAGCGAAGCTGTGCCACCGCTGCGGTGAGGTCAGTGAACAGGCTTGCGATGGAATGTGTTACCTTTGTAGCGCTCAATAAGCCTGCTGTATGCTCGATTTCCTGACCAGCGCCCTCACCGGCGAAACCCCCAAAACGCCGCGTCTGTATGCGCCTTCCCTGACCGACTATGTTCGGCGCGAGACAGTTACCGTCAACATTGGCAACGTACCTATGGGGTCAGCGCACCCGATCCGGGTGCAGTCGATGACGACCATCGACACGATGGATACGCTGGGGTCGGTGGAGCAGTCGATCCGAATGATCGAGGCGGGCTGTGAATACGTTCGCATTACGGCACCCAGCGTGAAGGAAGCGCAGAATCTGGAGAATATCAGGAAGGAACTGCGGGCCCGGGGCTATACCACGCCGCTGGTCGCGGATATTCACTTTACGCCAAACGCCGCTGAACTGGCCGCCCGCGTGGTCGAAAAAGTGCGGATCAACCCCGGCAATTACGCCGACCGCAAGCGTTTCGAGCATATCGAGTACACCAACGATTCGTATGCGGCTGAACTGGAACGCATCCGGGAAAAATTCCTGCCGCTGGTCCGCATCTGCAAAGAATATGGCACGGCCATGCGCATCGGCACCAACCACGGCTCGCTGTCTGACCGGATCCTGAGTCGCTACGGCGATACGCCCGTTGGCATGGTGGAATCGGCACTGGAGTTTTTGCGGATCTGCGAAGACGAACATTATTATAACATCGTGCTGTCGATGAAGTCGAGCAATCCGCAGGTGATGGTGCAGGCGTACCGGCTGCTGGTGCAACGCCTCGACGAAGAAGGACTGAAACCCTACCCGCTGCACCTGGGCGTAACTGAAGCCGGCGAAGCCGAAGATGGCCGGATCAAGTCGGCGCTGGGCATAGGTACGTTGCTCGAAGATGGCCTGGGCGATACCGTGCGGGTGTCGCTGACGGAAGACCCTGAACTGGAGGCCCCCGTAGCCAGGGCCTTGATCGACCGCTACACCACCCGCGCCCAAACGGCCAGCCCTATTCCTGCCCTGACCGAACTACCCTATGATCCTTTCCAGTATAGTCGTCGGCAAACGCACGAAGTGGCCAATTTTGGCGGCACCAACGTACCCAGAGTACTGGCCGATTACAGCCATGTTCTAGTGCAGGAAACCGACGTACTGAAAGCCGTTGGCCATTTCTACCTGCCCGTTCCCGACAAGTGGGCCATGAACGACCTTGGTGTAGACTACCTCTATACGGGCGCGACCCCCGCTGCTTTTATGCTGCCCAACGGGCTTAAGGAAGTCCAGGACTATAGCGTTTGGCAAAGCCGGAACGACCAGTTGAACGTGCACCCTATGCTGTCGGCAGCCGAGTACCTGACTGCCCGTTCCCGCCCGCAGGGCCTACACATCCGGCTCAATTTTGTCAGGTTCACGTTAGCCGAACTGACCGACGAGCTGGCCAGCGCACTTCGTCAGGACCACAACGTAGTAGGCGTGGTCAGTACAACCAATACCCACGCCATGCCTGAGCTGCGGCGGCTGTTTGTTGACCTGGTGAATCGTGCGCTCACGCTGCCGGTCGTTGTGCAACGAGGATATAACGTACCCATGGTCGATCGGCCACTTTATGCGGCTACTGATATGGGCGGGTTGCTCGTCGATGGTTTTGGCGATGGGCTACTGCTACAGGCGGCGCAGAGCGACGAGCTGAAACAGCTGAATGGCCTGGCTTTTGGCATTCTTCAGGCGGCCCGGACGCGCATCACCAAGACCGAATACATTTCCTGCCCGTCGTGTGGCCGAACGCTCTTCGATTTGCAGGAAACCACCGCCCGCATCCGCCAGCGTACCGATCACCTGAAGGGGGTGAAGATTGGCATTATGGGCTGCATCGTGAATGGTCCCGGCGAGATGGCCGACGCCGATTACGGGTATGTGGGTATTGGTCGCGACAAGATCGCCCTGTACCGCGGTCAGCAGGTGATGAAAAAATCGGTGCCCGCCGCCAATGCCGTTGATGAGCTGATCGAGCTGATCCGCGAAGATGGTCGCTGGCTCGAACCCACTCAGGCAGCCACCTTGTGACCCATAAATAACGGACAGAGTAGTAAACCTTTTCGTCTCTTATTTGGCTTATATAGTAGGGCGCAGCGCTTGTTCAGCAGGCGACCAGTTCATGAATTTCAAACGATAAACACACTTTCTGTGAGCCGTTTAGCTGATTACTTCAAACTTGGGCCAGTATTCAACTACTTCCTGCGGGTCTTCCGCAAGCCCGACCCCAACCGCCCGACCAACGTGAACCTGCGCATGATGCACGGGATCAACCGGATCTCGATTGTCATGTTCCTGATCTGTATACTGGTGATGCTCTACCGTGCCTTCATCCGATGACCGTCGACGAATTACGTGATTATTGCCTGAGCAAGCCCGCCACTACCGAGTCGTTTCCCTTCAATGAAACAACGCTGGTCTTTAAGGTGGCGGGTAAACTGTTTGCGTTGTCAGACATCGAATCACGGCCGATGCGCGTTAGTTTGAAATGTGAGCCAGAACGGGCAGCTGAACTTCGCGAGTCGTATAGGGCTATCCAGGCGGCGTTCCACATGAATAAAACCCACTGGAACACAGTTACCTCCGACGGTTCGCTGCGCGACAGTTTCATCCGCGAGCTCATCGACCACTCCTACGAACGGGTAGTGGCAGGCTTGCCTAAGGCCGTTCGTGAAAGCCTGCCGCTATCGTCATCGTAGCGGCGCGCCATCGTCCGTTTTTCGTTGAAATTACCTACTTTAGCTATAGAAAAAGGTAGCGTTATGGAAGTTGCACTACTGGGCGTATTGTTCATGCTCTATCTGGTAATCCGCTATTACCTGATCGATCATGAAACTCCCGCCGATAAAGACACAAAGCGATTTCAGGAAGGCATTCAACTCGTTAAACAGCGAGACATTGAACCGGCTTTCACGTATTTCAACAACGCGGTTCATAAATACCCAAAATCGGCGGTTGCTTATGCCTGGCGGGGCAAATGCCAGCTCCTGTCGGGCAATCATTATTCGGCTATCTACGACTTGACGCAGGCCATCAGCATCGACAATACGCTGGCCGACTGCTACCTCGATCGAGGTATCGCCCTCTACAGCGTTGATCAGTTTACTGAAGCGTTCCGCGAATTTGATAAGGCCGTCTGGCATATCCGCGACGAACGCCCCGACGCCTACCGCTGGCGCGCCGTAGCCCGTATTCAGCTTCGGCAGCTCAGTCAGGCCGAAAATGATCTTCGTCGGGCCGTGTTGCTGGGCGACGAGAACGCGTTCCAACTGCTGCGCCAGCCCCCCTTCACCCGCCCGCAGCCCGCCAGTACCAGGCGATAACCTGATGGGTCTGTTGCGACACAAAGCGTTTTGGCTGGCCTGCCTCACGGGCTTCTGCGGTTGCCTGTTTAGCGTATCCTGCCCCGCCCCCGCCCTGCCGCCTACGCAACGCGTTGCCAAGCTGTATCAGTCGAACCTGAACCGGCTGGATTCCACCCTGGTCGAGTTGGGTCGTCAGGTTACCAGCCATCGTCCTGCCCGCGCCGTTCAAGCCGCCTTTCGACGGGCACGGCTAGCCTACAAACACATCGAGCCGCTAACGGCTTACTACTTTCTACAGTCGGCCAGAAACCTGAATGGGCCGAACGTACCTGAGGGTGAAGTCGACGACGGGCAAGCTTTCATACTCCAGCCAGAAGGGTTTCAGGTTATCGAGCCGCTCCTTTTTCCGGTAGATACCAGCCGGCGCACCGAGGTGTCTCAACAACTGCTGGCTATGCGCCAAACGGTTAGTCAGCTACGGCGGCTGGCAACAACCAATCCCCTGTCCGATGCCTTTATTATCGATGCGCTACGGCAGGAAGTGTTTCGTATCGAAACACTGGGCATCACCGGTTTCGATTCGCCGGTCGCGCGCTATTCACTGCCCGAATCCGCGGCGGCCCTCCATGCCATCCGGGAAACCCTGGTCTGTTATCCGCTACGGGCTGCCAACCCACGCCTGGCCAGTCGCATTGCCCAGACAATCAGCACCGCCCAGCATCAGCTACAGCAGGCATCGTCGTTCAACCGCTTCGATCGGCTCAGGTTCATACGTACCTGCGCCCATCCCCTGTCGGGCCTGCTGCTCGATGCCCAGCTAGCGCTAAAATTACCCACCCTCAACGAGAAACGACTCCTCCGAACCTCGGCAAGGACCCTCTCTGATCTGTCAGCGTTCGATCCAGACTATTTCGCCACTCACAGCGACCCACCCAGTACCCCGGCCCGCATTGCACTGGGTAAACGGCTGTTCAATAACCCCGTTCTCTCGGCCGAAGGGAGTGGCCGAAGCTGTGCCAGCTGTCACCAGCCCGACCGGGCTTTTCAGGATGGCCTACCGACCGCCCCCCCCCTGGTCAGTAGACGTAAAGCCGGGGCTGGGGCCCTGCGCAATACACCAACGTTATGGAATGCGGGCTTACAAGCCAGTCAATTTATGGATATGCGGGTCTTTACGCTCGAACAGCAACTGACCGATGTCATTCACAACGCACACGAAATGGGCGGATCAATGGCCCAAGCCGTGGCCCGTCTGAATCAGCAGGCCGATTACCGCACGCAGTTTGCCGATCAATACACTACCGGATTAACGCCCTACACTGTCCGGCATGCGCTGGCTACCTACATCCGTTCGCTGATTAGTTTGAATAGCCGTACCGATCAATACCTTCGGGGTAGGCCGGTTGCTTTATCAGCCAGTGAACGGCTTGGCTTTAACCTCTTTATGGGGAAGGCGAAATGCGCAACCTGTCATTATTTTCCGCTGTACAACGGCACTGTCCCCCCTGCTTATCACCGTTCCGAGAGTGAAGTAATCGGCGTGCCCGATACAGGCCGTAACCTTACCCTTAGCCCCGATGCCGGGCGGTACACCATCACCGGTATTCCGTTTCATGTTGGTAGTTTCAAGACGCCAACACTGCGTAAAATCAGCCAGACGGCTCCATATATGCACAACGGTGCCTATACTACCCTAACCCAGGTCGTTGATTTCTACGATAAAGGGGGCGGTGCGGGCCTTGGGTTTACGGTGGCCCATCAAACGCTTCCTGCCGAAAAGCTTAGGCTAACAGCTACCGAAAAACGGGCGTTGCTCTCTTTTTTGAAAACGCTGTGAGACCTGTTCCCCTAGAAAGGTATAGGGATAACCCATAGATGCTCAGCCCTGGTCAGCGACTTATGGTGGCTGTCGGGCCGGGGCCGATATGGCACCGTGATTAGGCATAGCCTCATTTTTTTATAACGTTGGCAGCGATGCACTGGTTTACGCTCAAAAAAGCAGACTGCACCTATGAAAGAAGACCAATCAGCGGGTTGGTTGCTGGTCGTTGAAGATCAGCCAGACCTTTGGCGAATCTTGGAACTCTATCTGAAACGGCTCCTTCCCCATGTACCCACCATACATGCCCTCAATGCCCCAGCAGCCTTGACCCAGCTCGAGCAAACAGTAGCCGCCGGCAAACCCCTGCCCCGGTTAGTACTGACCAACTTATATATGCCCAAACTGGAAGACGGGCTCAATTTTCTGACATCGCTACAGGAGCCGGGGTCCGCTTATCAGACCGTACCTATCATTGTCATAAGTTCGTCGGTCAATGCAGGTGACAAACAGCAGGTCCATCAGCGCGGAGCAACTTACTTCACTAAACCGATATCCTCTGAGCAGTGGTTTACTTTTTTTAAATCGATCCAGACGTATTGGCCTTCGCCTGGCATTCCGGCAGACGAATAAGAAAACAGATCCGTGAGGCCGGGCACCGTACCGCCCAAAGCGCCATCGTTTGCCAATCCGGCCAGCTAAATTTTTCGTATGTCAGCCAGCAGATACGTCGAGCGTGGCGTCACTGAGTAACCAAAGAACGAACGAAAGCCCCGATTCAATGAAACGGGGCTTTTTTGCAGTTCGACTGTTCTCGGCTTCACTACGCCTAATGACGGTAGATATAAACAGCCAACCGTATGCAACCATCCATTACCATACAGGAGGAGATTGAAGCCAAATTAGAATGGTCGCTCAAACAGCTAACTGAGAATGATGCGCACCTACTCACAGGAACGGCCAATGAACGTTCTATTACCTATAAGTTAGCCGAATATTTACAGCTTTGTTTCCGGAGCATGAACGTCGACTGTGAATACAGCGGCGGCGGTATCGATCGCACAACACTCCGCCTGCTCACCCAAGGGCAGGATCAGGTTACTATCAGCGATCTGGAAGCCAGAACTGCCTACCCGGACATTGTGGTGCACCTACGGGGGATGCGGGACCAGAATTTGCTGATAATCGAAGCTAAAAAGTGGGAGAATCTGGATGGAGTCGATTTCGACAAGAAAAAACTGATGCTATACAAAGAGCAGCTCAACTTCCAATATGCTGTTTTCATCTGGCTCCGTGCTACAGAAGCCCCTATGCAATACGTTGAATTTATTCACTGATAAGGCGATTGTTTTTTTATTACACGATCGGCTGATCCAAACTTGTTCGTGGCAGCCAGCTGAACGACGACTGGGGACAGGATGAGGTTTATGCCCTCGCCGAAGTAGAAGGTAGCGGTACGTATCGAACGAATACCATCAAGGGGTACTACTAGTTGGCTGTAAAGGTAAATCTGCTGATCACCGGGTGGCGGCTGTAAATTGTCAATAAATGTTATTCCTCAATCAGCAGGCCTTTTTCAAAAACACGCTGTAGCAGCCAAAACGTACAGCTTGCGTCGTGTCTTTATGGCTCCGTGGTGATTCAGAAAAGTCAGGAACACTCACTAACGGAAGCCAGGTCTGATGATGCGTGAGAACGTTGTATTCATGAATCGTCTCTATCGTTGCTACTGTCTTCATCACATATGTTGACCAGGCTGAATGAGCGCAAAGGTGGTAGTAATGCCAGTGATTGAGGGAGAGACAGAGCCCAACAGACTATCTTCCTTTGCGGAAAGAAACGTTCGTAACCCTTACCAGGGGGGCGTATATTTCATTCAATGACAATACGGCAAGCGAATGGATGCGCGAGTTTCAGCAACAGCATTTACTACTGTTGGCGGTGTAGCACAGTCTAGTCTATCGTTTCAGTCGCTTACTGCTGGCGCAATTAACAAACTGGCTTATCTCTACAGAACAGGAACAACGGCAGTAATCAGGAATGGTGGAACAGTTAGCCCTACTTCTACGGCAGCACTTCCAACAGTGACACAGCTTCAAGTTGGCAGCTTAAATGGGCTGAAAATATCCTTAATGGCTACTTACGGCTGGCTACCTACTATCCGCGCCGCCTCCCCAATTCCTACGCGCAATCGCTCATAAAGTAAGCTAGGCAAACCGCAGAACAGACCCTATTACCACCAGCTTCACGCTCAACAATGCCGCCATCATTCGTATGTTGTGGCCGATCTTGCCTCAACAAACTAAATACGATCTCGAAGCCAGAGGCATTACTAGTATAGCCACCGTGGCTGACATTAACGGCGGGCTCGACTGGCAGGCTTATGGTGAATTCATTGCCGTGGCCGACGATTAGGGCGTCTACCAGATTCCGCCCGAGGTCGTTCAAGATATGGCCAACTACCTGATACAACGCGACCACACATAGGCGGTATGGTCATGCAGACGAACCTCGGCCGTGAGGTGATCATCCTGCCGCCCCTTGTATGCTGGAGAGGTTAGGGCTGTTTTTCGAGTATTAAGACGCCATTGTAATCAAGACCTTTCTTTTTCGAGACGAAAGCCAGTCCAATGTAGACGCTTCCATTCTGGCGATGGGGGGGACTTATTACAGCGGCATAAGGTTCAATTAAAGAGCCAGTGCTTCGTGGGGGAGTAAAACTATAGGGCATAGTGCCGCTAACCTTCACGCCACCAGTCCCAAAATCATCAGTGAGCGGATTAAAATAGACTTCGGTGAGTGGGCCTCCAATATACTGTTTATCCTGAATCAGGAACGAGTATTCATACACGTACTCATCCTTTTCGCGTTTTGAGTAATTACTACTTGCGTATTTGTAGGCACCCTGACCTTTTATTGATAGTTCCAACGTATACGTATCAAACGAGATCACCAGTTCTCCCTGTTTGGTGAGGACACGAAATCGGCCATCTTTATAATAGGGTTTGTTGAGATATTCAGCGCCAAATCCTCCGATATCCCCTCTTAATTTCCACGTGCCAATGAAGGGCTTGGCTATTTGTTTGATCAGTTCAATCTGGTTGTCAATTTGCAGTTGAGCCTGCACCATTTCTACATACTTGCTGTCGGAAAGGTCTTCTTTCTTGTGGTCAAAATATTGATCTACCTGGTTCTTGGCACCCACCCACAGATTCTGCCCTATCAGTGACTTTGTCGACAGGTAATAGATTTTGTGTTGGGCTTTTTTAAACGTACCCGGATCCCCCTTCTCCAGGTACTGGTACGCCTCATATATCAATTCAGTACACTTACTGAAATTACCCTCTGCATAGGCTTGTTCGGCCTGTTGGTAGGTAATAATGGCTTTAGTATCATTGGACTGCCCGTAACCGATAGAGGGCAATAGGGCCATCAAGCAAATAAAAAAGCCCCGGATTGGGGTAGCCGCTACCTTCATGGTCATATGCTTAGTTATCCCAAAATGATTTAGTAGTCGGAGCTGGTTTGTTCTTAGGTGCTGGCGTAGGCTTTGCCTTCTCTGTGGGAGCGGCCTTACCAGTATCCCAAAAATCGGCTGTTGTGTTAACCTTAGTTGCCGCTGATCCCTGCTGACCAACGATAATCGGCACCAACACTAGATCTCTCCCAGTGCCCAATTCCTGCATGAAGGCCTCATGGCTGTCCTGCGCCTCCTGATACGTATTATAATAACCGGACGTAATAACCTGACTGATGGAATACCCATGCCTGGAAGCTTCTTCTTTAAAGAGCCGTTCGGTATCAATTAAGAATGGCCAACCGCCATCAGAGTGGCGGTGAACGGCAAAGGGTTTGGCAGAGGCTACTATGGCCTGACTAGTGACAGCATAAGCAAAGTAGTAGACAGCCGTTATAGTGGCGGGCCAGGCAGAGGATGGTGGTTGACGTGGTTTGACAAAGGCTTCGGCGCGTGCCATAGTTTGATTCTGCTGCACTCGCTTAGCCTCGGCCACCCTTTCCTGGGCTTCTTCCTTACGCGCACGGCGTTCTTCTCGTTCTTCTGCTTTACGGTCTTGCTCCTGCTGCTCTTTCTTTTTCTGTTCGTAGCGCTGCTGAACATACGTTTGGGCCGCGTCTCCCAGGGTGTTTATGGCATCCTGTGTCGCCTTTCCCTGCGTGACGGCCTGATCATACTCGCTAACTGCCTGGCGTTGCTGGGTATTTTGTCTGGTGTCTGCCTGCTGACGTTGTGGCTCCTGTCTTTTACGGATCGTCTGCTCTTGTTGCGGTTTAGCAGTATTATCAGCCGAGGAGCCGGAAAAGACAATCTCATTACTGCCCGCATTACTTTTGGCTACTGTCTTACTGCCGTAGTCGGTCATTTTGACGGCAAACACCCCGCCTTCAAGGCGTATGCCGGGGAACAGCATACCTCCGCCTTCCCGTACGCCAGCCTTTTCCAGCTCCACGGTTGGGCTTTCGGTCCCCAAGGCACCATCACAGCCCCTGTACGTAAAGGAAAACCTGAGATAAGCCTTAGGCTTACTTCTGCTGACACTCGTCCGGTAATAAGAAACTGGACTTGTCTTGCAGTCCTTTTTGGTCAACCTGAAGCTCACCTGCACCCGAAACGCCGTTTCGTTTGCTCCCTCTTCATAAATAGTTTGCCAGGGGGTATAAGTTGCCTGAGCCCATCCCTCAGAAGATGCCAGGAGTAAAACGAAACGAAGCAGGTAGGAATAGCGCATTCTCAAATTGGTTAAGTAGGCTTGTCAGTAGCCTTACTAGCTGGCCAAAGGGGCTCACGCTTTCCGACGCTGCTGTAGTGGGCAATTGGCCCTAATCACTTGGGGAGTATAGCCAACAGATGGCCACCGCTGATTGCACCCTCATCATCTGAATTGACTTCGAAAAGACAAACCGTTTACAACGCGGACAAATGCCTGTTAATCTGACAGATAAAATACTCACTTACTGAACAAATGTATGACAATTTATTCTATGGATTAGGATATTTGAATAAAGAGTAGCCTTCATTGACCATCAATCCGCTCGATACGTTTCGAGGGCAATACGCCCGAGTATAACACACATCAGCAGTCACGGCGAGCACTTCTGGGGCAATCCACTCGTGGAGTCCACGTGAAGTCCTCTATAATATCTTATCTCAGTTTTTACCATTCATTTCTCAAACCGAAAGCTCCGAGGCCATCTTTCTGCATCAGGCTACTCTGCCATGACACAATACATTGGTGATCAGACAGATAAGCAAACAAAAATTGATTGTAACTAGTGGCCTGCAGGCTGGTGTTGCCGAAGCGATGCCCCGGCTGCCCGACCAAACCAATCAATCGGAAGCGGGCAGCGGCCCTAGCTTATTGATGCTGCCCACTGGCACCTACAAGCTGGACGAGTGGATAACGCTGGTTGAACACAGCCGTAAATACGATGTCAATAAGGCGACCATCAGCCTGCGTATCCTGCGCGGCATCATCCCGTACTGAATGTACCTCGCTGGAGCATTAAGTGATTGAAGGACATGCCCCCCTCTCCCGTCGAGCTGGGCCGGAAAACCAAAAAGACTAGTAGCGTTTTTTATCTGGCTCTACGGGGCCATACTCTATAAATCACAAAGCCTGGCGGTACTACCGCTGGGCTTTTTTGTGCGACAGCTAACGAAGAATGCTGGCGAGTCAATAAAAAAAGCACTTAACTAGTACAGCTAAGTGCTTGATTACAAGGTGATCCCAATTGGATTCGAACCAATGACCGCCTTCTTAGAAGGAAGATGCTCTATCCAGCTGAGCTATGGGACCAGACATGACATGTGTAATGACCTGAAAAAAACGGCTATTTCACCCGTCAACTACCAACGCTCAGTGGCTGGGATACCGCCCCTCGACTACAGCCCAGTTTCCTGAATTGGCCGTCAAAAGTAGTCAGAAAAGCCCGATTTTCTCTAAAAACCTGCTTTTTTCAACCTGTAGAAGCTATGCTTACCCAGCCTGGGCAGCTAACAATTTGAGCATCAACGCCTAGATTTGATCGAAGTGGTTTCTACTGATAGATGGCTATAGAGCTACACACGAGCCATATTCCGCGCATGACTGTGCGTATAAATAGTCACTAGCCAGTTAGTGTGCAACGATTCCTTGACCCCTTAACCAGGGTTTCTTATGGCAAAGCAGTGCCGGCTTTATTGGATAATCCCCTTTCGAGTAGTTCATTGACAACTTCGGCAATCCGGAGCTTGCGTCCTTTGGCAGCCTGATCTAATTGGTACTGCCTCACCTGCCGGTACACCTCGTCTTTAATTAGCGCATTAAGCTTTTTCATGGCTTACTTTTCCGCTGGCTAATAGGGCCAGCCCTTTCTCGATGACTTCCCGATAAATCTCTTTCAACTGTTTTTTGGTGCCCTGCATATCGGCTTCCAATTGCAGTTGCCGGACTGCCAGGTGCGTTTCTTCGGCCACTTCTACGTATATCTTTTGCATATCACATTCAAGGATTGTCATTTGTTACTTCTGGTAACTAACGTAAAAGAGACCAACGTGGATGTCATTGAGCGCAACAAGTTAGCATTCGGTACAAGGCCTAATGAGTAAGTAATTCACTGGTAGTTTGATATACAACAGAGGGTATTTCTTGTCGAAGTAGTGTACTTACAACGTACACCGCGCCGGATCACAACAAGGCATCTTTGGAGTGGTAAGCAGCCTACCAGTTGTAAACGGGGAATTCTTTTTTCCGATAGTTTCAGCCCAGGGTGTGCTGTTGACAAGCTGCGGAAAAACGAAAAAAGCCCGAAATCAAAACAGATTTCGGGCTTTTCGATGGTCGGGGTGGCAGGATTCGAACCTACGACCTCCTGCTCCCAAAGCAGGCGCGATACCGGGCTACGCTACACCCCGAGGTGTTTATCTGTTTGCCACCGGCACTATACTGGCAAACAAAGGTACGCTACTACAAGTGGCGGAGAGAGCGGGATTCGAACCCGCGGTACCCTTGCGGGTACGGCAGTTTAGCAAACTGCTGGTTTCAGCCACTCACCCATCTCTCCACTTGGCTGATCATCCTGCCGTTTCCCGCCTGATGAGGATGCAAATATAGAAGGAGAAATTACGTCTGACAACTCTCTGTCAAGAAAATCTTCATTCTGCCGTTAATTTTGTAGCAACTTAGCCTGCCTATCAAGGCGTACCTGTCAGGCAAATAACTGGGATTGAGTCCACTGACCCGTTGATCACCTCAGGAGCAAGCGGACAAACTTTTTTTATGAACTGGTTATTTTCATTCTCGCTGACTGATGGCGTCATTACTGGGCTTTTTCTGGGATTCTACGCCTACTATTTCATCCGAACGCTCCGTTTGGCTCGTGAGCTGAAAACAACGCCCTGGTCTGTTGTACCGAAATTTGTTCTTCGGTCAATAACCCTGGGCGTTTTGCTGATTGCACTGATGGGGCCGCTTTTTGGCGAAGCAACCCGAGCCATGTCGGCGCAGGGGCGGGATGTATTTCTGCTGCTGGATGTGTCCCGGTCGATGGACGCTGCCGACATAGCCCCTACCCGCCTTGAACGAGCCAAGTTTACCCTTCAGCAACTGACGGATTCACTGGCAACAGACAGGTTTGGCCTCATTCTGGTTGCGGATGATGCGTTTGTATTGTCACCGCTGACCAACGATCACCAGGCGCTGAACCAGTTAGTGCAGGCCATTCGGACAGATGCAACCGGCGGAGGTACCAACCTCTGCGAGGCCATTGACCTGGCTCGCAATAAAATGCTGGCCGATTCCAGTACCCGGCAACGTACCCGGGCCATTGTTCTGCTGAGCGATGGCGAAAATTTTGGTAGCTGCTCCCCCGCCCTGCTGGCCAGTCTGACCAGATACGATATTGCCCTGTTCACCGTTGGTGTAGGCACAGACATTGGCAGTACATTACGGAATGGAAAAAGCTTTCTGACCGATGATCAGGGGCAGTTGGCCCACACCCGTCTCAATCGCGACTTTTTGCGTTCTCTAGCTCAGTCAACCGCTGGCCAGTATCTGGACGTTTCCGATCACCTGACCAATGAGCTGGCGGCTGGTCTGCGCTCACTACCGGGACGTACGATCAATCAACGCCGGGTGGCTGTCACCACCAACAAGTATTACTACTTTCTGGGAATCGCCTTGTTCCTGCTTCTGCTCGATGTTCTCATCACGGTGCGTACACTTCGGCTGTAACGAAGCCGCCGCCAACGTATAAATTCCGTACTTTTGACCTCACTATGATGCTGCTGGTACGCCTGGTAAGTTTTCTGATTATTGCCACCACCTGGTTCAGCACCACGTTGGGCGATACCAAACTGGGTCTTATTTCACGGCGAAATTTAGTTCGCAGGCAAGCAGCCGAGGCCTACCGGGCGGGTCGGTATCAGGAAGCGCTCTCTCATTATCGTTATCTGGTCGGGAGCCACACGGTGTCGACGATGGGCGAACGCGTGAACCTGGGTCATGTGTACTTCAAACTCGGCCAGTATGCCTCCGCCAAACGCGAATATGAGCAGGGCGGTAATGGAGCAACCCCTCAGTTACAGGCAGTGGCTGCTACCCAGCTAGGGCTACTGGCCTGCCTGACCAGAGATACCACGTCGGCACTACTTCATTTTCAGCGTGCTCTGCTCAACGATCCCGATAATGTGATAGCCCGTCGGAATTTTGAGTTAGTGAAGTTGCGTTTTTCCGGGAAGCAGCCTCACCGTAAATCGGCGAAGCAAACGCCACAACCTACTTCCCAACCAGAAGTAACCCAACGCCAACAGGTTGACAGAACAGAACAGCAACAGGATCGCCTTAACCGGTTCAGGAACACCACCCTGTCAGACGAGCAGGCCCGACAGGTGCTAGACGCGCTCCAGGCCGACGACCTTCCGTATGCGCTGGCTCGTCGGCGCGCTGGACGGTCAGCGCCCGAAAAAACGCACGGGCGCTGGTAGATCATCCAATTCATCAACGCGAAAACACTCAATCATGCAGGATGTAGTCATCATATCAGCAGTACGTACACCCATCGGTAGTTTTGGCGGCAGCTTATCCATGCTGTCGGCCACCGACTTGGGCGCGGCGGCCATCAAAGGGGCGCTCGAACGAGCGGGCGTTGCCCCCGAGCAAGTGCAGGAAGTATATATGGGGAATGTGGTGTCGGCCAATGTCGGGCAGGCACCTGCCAAGCAGGCCGCTCTAAAAGCAGGCCTACCGGCCACTATTCCCTGCACGACGATCAATAAGGTCTGTGCCTCGGGCACGAAAGCGATCATGCTGGCGGCGCAGAGCATTCAACTTGGCCTGGTCGATGTGGCCATTGCCGGTGGCATGGAAAGTATGTCGAATACCCCTTACTACGTACCCAAAGCGCGGTTTGGCTATAAGTATGGCAACGCTGAACTCGTTGATGGACTGGCCAAAGATGGCCTCATCGATGTATACGATCAGTGCGCGATGGGGGTATTTGCCGACGCCACCGCCGAACGGTATCATATCAGCCGGGACGAACAGGACGCCTATGCCATTCAATCGTACCGGCGGGCCGAAGCCGCCACCGCTGCCGGCCTGTTTGCCCCTGAGCTTGTCTCCATCGACGTACCCGGCCGAAAAGGAACGGTAACTGTTCAGGAAGATGAAGAGTATAAAAACGTCTTCTTCGATAAGATACCAACCCTGAAACCAGCCTTTACAAAAACAGGTACGGTGACAGCCGCCAATGCATCGACGATCAACGACGGAGCCTCTGCGCTGGTCCTGATGAGTGCGGCCAAGGCAACAGAACTTGGCCTGACACCCCTGGCCCGTATCGTGGCCTATGCCGATGCTGAACAGGAGCCCCAATGGTTCACCACTGCGCCAATCAAAGCTGTCCCCCTGGCCCTGGAACGAGCCGGACTAACGGTTGATCAGATCGACTTTTTTGAAATCAATGAGGCATTTGCGGTGGTTCCGCTCGCGTTTAGTCAGGTCCTGAACGTACCCCAGGAGAAACTAAACGTCTTTGGCGGCGCCGTGTCGCTGGGCCACCCGCTCGGCTCGTCGGGTTCACGCATCGTTACCACCTTAACCAACGTACTGCATCAGAAAGGTGGCCGGTATGGGGCTGTTGGTATCTGTAATGGTGGAGGGGGCGCTTCAGCCATGATTCTTGAACGGCTGACCTGATCCGACGACTTTCCAGAGTGTAAACTTATTTTGACTACGACTCCCTTTTCTATGCCTGCAATTCAGGAAACCCATTTTAACTTCCCCGGACAAACCGGTTATTACAAAGGAAAAGTACGCGACGTATATTCGTTTGCCGATCAACCCGGAGGCCCCCTGCTGGTCATGGTGGCTTCTGACCGTATCTCGGCGTTCGATGTGGTGCTGCCCCGCCCTATCCCTTTCAAAGGACAGGTGCTGAACCAGACAGCCGCGCACTTTTTAGCCGCCACCGCCGACATTGTCCCTAACTGGCTCATCGACGTACCTGACCCGAACGTAAGCGTTGGGCGGGCCTGTGATCCTTATCCGGTCGAGATGGTGGTGCGGGGGTATCTGGCCGGGCATGCGTGGCGGACCTACCGCGATGGTGGCCGCGAGCTCTGCGGCGTTTCGCTGCCCGATGGCCTGCGTAACAGCGAGCAACTTCCGCAACCCATCATTACGCCCACGACCAAAGCGCATGAGGGCCACGATGAAGATATTTCCCGGGACGCCATCATAGCCAATGGTCTGGTCACTGAAGCCGACTACACCCAATTGGAGCAATACGCGCTGGCGTTGTTTGCCCGTGGTAGCCAGATGGCCCGGGAACGCGGCCTGATTCTGGTCGATACCAAATATGAATTCGGGCGGATTGGCGATACGATTTACCTGATCGATGAAGTGCATACGCCCGATTCGAGCCGGTACTACTACGTGGATGGCTATGCCGAGCGACTGGAAGCGGGCGAAGCCCAGAAACAATTATCGAAAGAATTCGTTAGAGAATGGCTTATTGCGAATAACTTTCAGGGAAAAGACGGACAAACGATTCCGCCAATGAGCGACGAATGGATTCAGCAGATTTCGGCCCGTTACATTGAGCTGTATGAAACCGTGACAGGCCAGCCTTTCCAGCCAACCGGTGAAGGGGATGCCAATGCCCGGGTAGAACAGGCTATTTTAGCTTACTTAGAAAAAAGTGTTCATTCGTTATAATCAAAAAAACGCAGTAGACTAAATGGAGTTTAGTATCGAGAAGACGGAGCGGTACGCCCTGCTTCGCGCTGGTGCAGGGCAATTTGACGGTGAGACGCCCGCCAAGTTTGAAACAACAGCCCGTGGCCTGTTTCGGGAAGGGTACAGCCGCCTCATCGTTGACCTGGCTACGATCCAGAACGTTGATGATGCCGGTGTGATGGCCATCCGGAAAATTAACCGGCAGTGCAGTAATGAACTCGGCCTGCTGGTGCTGGTCACCAAGAACGATGACCTGACCGATTTTCTGTACGAGACCAACATTGCTGATCTCACCATATTACCCACGGTTGAAGAAGCGATCGACGCCGTGTTCATGAACGAACTAGAAAACGATTTCGGTAGCGGAGCCGACGATGAGTATGATGGAGAGTTGGACGAGAGCTTCGAACCAGAACGTTGACCTTCCGGTTGCTGACAAGCCATCGGCAGTACCTTTTGCCGTAACTATTCTAGGGTCTGGGTCAGCTTCGCCCGCTCTGGATCGCCACCAGACGGCGCAGTTAATACATTACGGCGGCGATTATTTCCTGATCGACTGTGGCGAGGGCACGCAATACCGGCTGTTAGAGCAGCGTGCCCGGCCCAGTCGGCTGAAATACATCTTTATCAGTCATTTGCACGGCGACCATTACTTTGGTTTGCTGCCCCTGCTTTCCAGCCTGAACATGGGTGGGCGCACGGAAGACTTATACCTGTTCGGGCCACACGGCCTGGATGACATTATCACCACAACGTTCCGCATTTCTAACGGTCAATTCTTCTTCCCGCTTCACTTTCAGGCTGTCGACGCAGATAAGCCTGCACTTCTGCTTGATTTACCCGCCCTGACGGTCGAAAGCATTCCACTTGATCATGGTATCGGCTGCACGGGCTTTCTCTTTCGGGAGAAACAACCCAAACCGAAACTACTTCGGGAAAAGTTGCCTATCGACGTACCTGTAGCTGTTCTGAAGACGCTCAAAGACGGGCATGACGTGCTGGACGAAGCGGGGCAAGTAGTCTATGCAACGGCCGATTACACTCTCCCTGGT
The DNA here is from genome assembly GCF_041321095.1 of Fibrella arboris. NCBI lineage: Bacteria > Pseudomonadati > Bacteroidota > Cytophagia > Cytophagales > Spirosomataceae > Fibrella > Fibrella arboris. The sequence continues at coordinate 31,099 of NZ_JBGGWE010000004.1, forward strand.
CCGACACCACGCGCTTACGCCTACTGTTCAGACACCCGTTACAACGAACAGATCATCGATCAGATTCAGGGTGTAGACTTGTTATATCACGAAGCTACTTTCCGCGACGATAACAGCCAACGCGCGGTGGAGGTCCATCATTGCACCGCCCGGCAGGCCGCACAACTGGCCAAAAAAGCGGGCGTTGGCCGGTTATTGATCGGTCATTTCTCATCCCGGTACAAAACCTTCGATGAGTTTGTTGTTGAGGCGCAGGACGAATTTCCGGCCACTGAACTGGCTATTGAAGGTCAGTCGTTTACCGTATAAACACGCGAAATACAACCGTTTTGTACTGTCGAGCAGGCAATCATCGTATCTTGGGCAGTCATTATGTTTATTTAGTTCGTCTGCTTCATGTTTGTTTTCCGCCTTGGCTTTCTCGATGTCGGCTGGCTCGATCTGCTTGATATTACGGTTGTTGCGCTGCTATTGTACCAGATCTATAATTTAGTACGGGGCAGTGTGGCCAGTCGGGTCTTTGTCGGCTACCTGCTGGTGTATCTCTTCTACCTGGTTGCCAAGGCCCTGGGGTTGAACCTGCTGACCACTATATTGGAGTACTTCATCAGTGTCGGTGCCCTGGCGCTGATCATTATTTTTCAGCAGGAGATTCGACGTTTTCTTTTATTGATCGGCAAGTCAACAAACATTGGCAACAACCGCTGGGTACGTCGGTGGCTGTTACGGCAGATTGATCAGCCAGAACCTGCAACGCCGCTACGCCCGGTACTGGACGCCTGCAAAACACTGGCTGCCGAGTTTGCGGGTGGGCTGCTGGTGATCCAACGGAACGACGATCTGGCGAAGGTGGCAGAAACCGGTGAACGGATCGATGCCGAGTTGTCGAAACCACTCCTGCTGGCCATTTTCAATCAATACAGTCCATTGCACGATGGGGCCGTTCTGATCGGCGAGGGTCGAATCAGGGCTGCCCGCTGTATTTTACCGGTTTCCGATGATGCAGAATTACCCGCTACAGTAGGCTTCCGCCACCGGGCGGCTATTGGCATGAGCGAGGCGACAGATGCGGCCGTGATTGCTATTTCAGAAGAGACCGGGCGGCTATCGCTCGCTACGGATGGTTCACTCGATACGAACCTGACGTTGCATGATCTGGAAGAGCGTCTGATTAAGTATCTGGCCAGGCCATTAACCTAAAAGGGGTTCAGGACTAGTCCTGAACCCCTTTTTGATCAAAAATTTGCTGCTTAGTATTCGAGCATGGCAGGCAGGCTCTTGGCCTGTTCCACAAAACCCGCTACCTGCTCGGCAGAGGGTGGCCGTTGGGTCAGTTGGCGTACACTGTTGATCTGAACCAGTTTTGCGTGCAGGTTTTCGGGTACCCGTTGCGCTAGTTCTTTCACCGTATCAACGCCTGCTTCTTCCATCAGGTCACTGTATACCCGGCCGATACCTTTAATTCGGGCCAGATCAGCTCGATTGGCTAACTCCAGAATGGTGGCTTTGTCTACACCAATGGTTTCAGCCAGTTCTTTTCGCCCGCCAGGCGTGCGAGTGGCTTCCAGTAGTGTCTCAGAATCAATTAAACCCTGGGCTTTTAATAAATTAATCAAGGCATCGTTGATGCCTTTTAATTCACCGAGAGTGAGGCTCATAGTGTTATGGGTGAGGTGTAAAAATAAAACCCTACTGACACAGAAGTCAGTTCGCTAGCCATAAATTAACGTAATAAGTATTTACGACGAGTTGGGTTGAGTATAAATTTCTTTTGAACGGTAAAGCTTTCCGGGTGCATTTCGGCGAACAGTGCAGCCCATTGGGTGTACATTGCCGGGTCGGCCGCCGCAAACTTCGCCGCGTCTATTTTTTTACTCGCTAAGTATTCTATAAACGTCATAGGTGCTGTATTAGTCTAATAGAGCCGCTCAGGCTTACGCTTCAAGCAGGCGTAAAAATAACAAAGAGCCAACCAGGTAGCTCGATAAGTTTCGTGTAGGGCAACCAGGCAAACCAATTCGGTCGAGTCCGTTGACAGCCGTGAAAGGCAACTTGATGCCATCTGCCCTACTGGCCCGGCTAGGGGCCTGCACCCAATACAGGCTGTTCAGTTGGCCGAACGGGTTTTTGGCTATCTTTGTTTCATTACCAAGCGGTTGCTGGCCAGGAAAGACAAGGTCAGCCGATCATTCACTTTACAAGCTGATACCTTGACATTCCAGGAATTTAACCTCCACGATGACCTCCGGTCGGGTGTTGAGGCCATGAATTACAAACAGGCTACGCCCATTCAGGAGCAGGCCATCCCACTCATTCAGGAAGGCAAAGATCTGATCGCCTGCGCTCAGACTGGCACCGGCAAAACAGCCGCTTTTCTGATTCCCCTTCTCGATAAGATTGCCCACGCCGAGCACGACCATACCAGCACGCTGGTGCTGGTGCCCACGCGCGAACTGGCCAAACAGATCGACGACCAGGTAGAGGGGTTTAGCTATTTTGTGTCGGCCACCAGCATTGCCATTTATGGGGGTGGTAAAGGCGACGACTGGGATAAGCAGCGCCGGGCCCTTGAAACAGGGGCAGACATTATCATTGCCACGCCCGGCCGGCTTATTGCCCACATGCAGATGGGCTACGTCAACTTCGACAAGCTCAATTACCTGGTGCTCGACGAAGCCGACAAAATGCTGGACATGGGCTTCTCGGACGATATTCTGAAGATTGTGGGTACGTTGCCCAAAGAGCGGCAGACCTTGCTTTTCTCGGCAACGATGCCCCCGAAGATCCGGCACTTTGCCAGCCAGATCCTGAACAGCCCGGAAGAAATCCGGCTGTCGGTCTCGAAACCGGCGGCGGGGATTGATCAACAGATCTACCTGGCTAAAGACCACCAGAAGCTCCCATTGCTGGAACACCTGATGGGTAAGATGGATGTCAAAAGCATGGTGCTGTTTACCTCGCGCAAGTCAGAAGTAAACGCTATTGTCCGCGCCCTTGCCAAACGGGGGTACGTTGCCAAAGGCATCAGCTCAGACCTGGAACAGGAAGAGCGCGAAGTAGTATTGCGCGAGTTCAAAAACAAGCAGCTACAAATCATCGTGGCCACCGACGTGCTCTCACGCGGTATCGACGTGGATAACATCACACACGTGGTGAACTACGACGTTCCGCGCGATGCCGAAGACTATGTACACCGGATTGGCCGGACGGCCCGGGCAGCCACCACCGGCACGGCCATCACGTTTGTGAACGAGGCCGACATGAATAAGCTGGGCCGCATTGAGAAGTTGATCGAACGCAAGCTCGACCGCCTATCGATTACCGAAGAGTTAGGGTATGGTCCTGGTCCGGTAGCCGGTGTTCGGGATGAACCCGGTCCTTTTGATCGGGGTCGGTCTGGCGGTCGAAATGGCGGGCGTAGTGGGCGTGCCGGTAAACAACCGGATCGGACCAGGCACAATCGCCCTGAACGCCCTGCAACCGATCAGATACCGTCTTCTTCTCCAGTTATCGCAGACGGGGAGACGCCTGCCGTTGACCTCCCCGAAGGCGCGGTACCGGCACGTACGGAACGTGACCCAAATCGGCGAAGTAAACGCCGTCGTAATCGGGGGCCACGTCCGGCAGTCGACGCCGTTGCAACTACTGAGGGCTCAGTCTCTGCCGATGCCCTGGCACCAGCTGCTGAAGCCACGGGCGTACCCACCGAACTGGCCAGGCCACGGCGGAAGAAGCGGAGAAAAAGCCGTCCGAAACAGGCAGAAGACGGTGCTGTACTGGCTGGGGCTGAACCGGTTGCCACAGCCGACCCAACAGTTGAGCCAGACCCCGCACCGATTTCGCTGGCTCCTATCTCAACCTGGCGCGACATAGATTAGGCCAGGCTTTTGAGCAACTGATCGGCTGGTTATTGTCATCCTATCTCATCGTCGGGGTAGCCGATCAATAGCCAGCCGATTTTTTATAGACCAACTCGACACGATCAACGCTTGCCGTAGCATGGCTAACCTGGCGAGACTTTGTACGCTTTTTATGCCCGCTCTTTTCGACATTAAAACGATTTTTTTTACGGTCTGGGGCTACCCGATGAGTTATCTGGAGTTTGCCGGCGTGGTGAGCGGTGGCGTGGCGGTCTGGCTATCAGCGCGGGCCAACATCTGGAGCTGGCCAATCGGCGCCGTGAGCGTAGTGCTGTTTTTTTTCCTGTTCTTCCAGATTCAACTCTACCCGGATATGTTTTTGCAGGTGTTTTTTCTGGTCACGAACATCCAGGGCTGGTGGCGCTGGACGCACCCACGGCCCGATGAAGAAGATCAGCACCAGGAGCTGAAGATCAGCCTGATGCCCCTTCGTCAGCTGCTTACGTGGACGCTTTCAGGAGCGCTGGGTACCCTGGCGCTGGGTACGTTTGCGCAAAACCTTCACCGCTGGCTCCCGGTTGTATTCAGTCAGCCGAGTGCGTTTCCGTATATCGATTCATTCACGACCGTCATGAGCATTGTGGCGACCTATATGATGATTCAGAAGCGAGTCGAATGCTGGTACGTCTGGCTGTTGATCGACCTGATTCTGACCTACGTGTATTTCATCAAAGGCGTAAAGGTGGTCGCTATCGAATACGGTATTTTTTGCCTTATTGCCCTCCAGGGTGCTTACCTCTGGACGCACGAGTATCGGAGTTACCCTTCGCAGAAAACCGCCGGCTAAGCCTGCTGGATTGCAACTGATGTGTGGTGTTTTGGGTCAGACGCGTAGAAGCAAATCAGACCTGACATGAAATTTCCGCTACTTGCCCTGCTCGTTCTCTTGGTTGCCTGCTCCAAATCAGACCCTACTCCAGCGAACGCCTTCGTTGGAACATGGCGACTCACTACGTATTGCAAACCAACAAGTGGTACGGCCTGCACCACCGTTAACGTACCTACCGATAAAGGCGTGTTCATTACGTTCGACAATGAGGGCCAGTTCAAGGAAACGTATGCGAACACAACTCCGGCTGAATACGGTTTTCTCAGCGCCTCGGGAAGTTACTCTGTTGAACATGGTGGCATTAGGATACAGACATTCCTCATGTCGTCAATGGCTGGTCAGTTTATAAAAGTTGTTTCGGTCGACAGCCGGCGGTTAGTGCTTACTCCGTATACCAACGGAGAGTACATTTTTGTACGATAAATGAGTACGACCGGGCTCGTTTTCGGCAAGTTTATGCCAGTGCACACGGGGCACCTGGCTCTGATCGACTTTGCCCGACAGCAATGCGACCAGCTCATTGTGTCGATGAGTTATACATTCACTGACCCGATTCCGGCCGACCTCCGACTTGCCTGGCTTACCGAGTTGCTGGCCCCCTTCCCCACCATTACCGTCACCGCAGCGCTCGATGACTTTCATGATCCGTCGTTACCCCTTTGGGAAGCCACGAAAGCCTGGGCAACATTTATTAGGAATCGATTTCCTACGGTGAGCGTTTTTTTTGCTTCCGAAGCTTACGGACCGCCCCTGGCCCACCACAGCGGACTCAGGTATGTGCCCTTCGATCAGGCTCGACGGCTGGTTCCGGTATCAGCTACGCTGATCAGAGAGAACCCTTCTCAGTATGACCAGTTTCTCCCGGCCGTTGTAAAGCCTTATTTCATCAGTAACCAGTGACTGGAAAATCGGAAAAGAAGTGATCAGATCCACCAATTACTCAGGGAAAGCCGGTATATTGAGGCTACAATTCAATTAGTTAGCTGCGTCCTGTTACAAGGTATAGTCTCAACCAATTCCCCCATTGACGTCTCGTTAAACTGGTCTGTGTATGAAGCATTTTTTCTTACTAATCAGCTGTTTGATAGCGGTTATAGACGGCCACGCGCAACTCCCCTACGTACCGGCAAAGAACGCTATTCAGCTTGGGGCCGACTACCTGGGGGTTGATCCGGCCAATGGACTTAAATACCGCTTTGCCTTTGATTACCGCCGCTACACCACCCGCGACCGGTTGAGTTTAGGCCTCACGGTGGGGTTTATGAATAGCCAGCGAACGACCGTGCTAATACCTGATTACGTTAGTGTGGGCACCAATACCCGTCGGCGCGTCACCGTTGACCTAACCGCTGCGTATAACGTACTGCATTCCGTTCACCACGCCCTTCGGCTTGGCGCTGGTCCAGCCTTGTGGTATGGTAGCGAGGACCTGTTTGTGAAAGTTGATCCATACCCGGTTCCAAGTGGTACACCGATCGACATCGTTCGTCGGCAAACAGAAGGCTGGCGCTTCGGTGGGCAAGTCTCAGCCGAATACACATACGCGCTGGCGCTGAATACACAGGTGAGCGTTCATGCGGGAGGCGCTGTAGTCGGACCTTCGGGGCTTGTGCCGTTATTCGGTTTCCGGGCAGGCTACCGCTTTTGATACGCACTCCAGCCATTCGATTCGTGCCAGGCCGGGCCAAGTTTCGGCTTAACAGCCATACGCACCTGCCTCGTCAGATTACCTTCCTAGTTGTGGCTCATTTGCCGACTGGGTCTGCTCAGACAGAATCGGTGCCTGGCGTAGGTTACCTGCGTACCGGACGATCAGTAAACCTGCTATACAAAAGATTACGGCTGATGTACCGACCGTTGCCCACCAGAAAAAACGGGGAGGGAAAAGCCGGTAGGTGGCTTCAACAATAAATGTAGCATACAAGCTAGTGACCGACAGACTCATGCCAAGGTAATGCCAGTAGCGCCAGTTTCGGATATAGGTGCGGAACCAGACTGCTCCAAGACCGGCCAACAGCACCAGCCAACTAAAAACTGCTCCCCAATGTACAATACCAAACCGGCCGAAAAGTCGGTAGATGCCAAACGCAGTGGTGAGTACGATCACCATGCTTGCCACATAAGCGTATCCAATTCGCTGGTGCTGTATTGTTCCTTTCGGAAAGACGATCACCAACGTACCCGAGAGTAGCGACAAAACGGCAAAACCAACATGAACCAGACTGGTTACCGACGCTATGAGCTCACCCATGAATGATCCTGTTTATAGGCCCAAACAGCTTGATAAATTCCCTAAACTTCCTGGTCACTGCTACGCGACGTGTCATTTTATATAATTAAGTAGACAATTCAACAACAATAGGTATACACAGTAGTTAATTTACCAGATCACAATCAATGCAACGCTATGGAAAGTAAGGCAAAGGTGCTCGGGCACGCCCTCCACCCCATTTTAATTGTTTTTCCGCTTGGTCTTTTATCAACGTCAGTTCTATTTGATGTGGCGCATTTACTGACCGATAGCCGGGCTTTTGCGCTGGTGGCTTTCTGGACAGTAGTTGGCGGGATACTTGGCGGATTGGTTGCGGCTGTTCCCGGCTGGATCGACTGGCTGGCCATACCGGCTGGTACACGTGCTAAACGGATTGGCCTTATTCACGGTTTAGGCAACGTAATGGTATTGCTGTTATTTAGCCTGAGCTGGCTGATTCGGCGCGATGAAAACGCCTATCTGCCGACCGTTAGCTCATTGAGTGCTTCATTTGCAGGCTTCGCTATACTGGGCATTACCGGATGGCTCGGAGGCGAACTGGTCGACAGGCTGGGCGTAGGGGTCGATGATCACGCGAATCTGAACGCGCCTAGTTCGCTGTCCGGGTATGCAGCTACCGATATAAACCCAGTGCGCCACACGATTCATTGACACGACGCCCACAAAACGGAACGGCTTTGCTCAGGTACATGCCGAATTAAGTGGCCTGGCGCAGCTGGTAGCCTTGTCCAGGTATACTGGTTAGGTCTGTATCCGGTATACCAGTTTGACTGGCTGCCTGTCGCGGCTGGTAGCCACCAGATCATGCGCTGGCGAATAGAGCTGCTTCATGATTTGCTCATCATTGACTTAGAGCCGCAGGAAGATCAGACCCACAATGAGTAATGAGAGCAGAACCGGCACCCATTAGAATAGTTCAATTTTACAAACGATCATCCATAAGGCTTTTCACAACACTGGTTGCGTGGGAGGCCGCGTTTATACGAAGCAAACGGGCTGCGGGTCGGGCAATTCCCTGCGGGCGGGTAATAACCCACCTTAACCATTGAGCAATTTCCCGGTTATATCCCCACCAACGTTCCAGTTATTTATGAAATGTCTATGGCAATTACTGCTACTTGTCGGACTATGGGTAAGCACCACATCGGTTGCTTTTTCACAGGCCAAAATCAATGTTAATGAGCCAACGAAACTAGCTTCAGCTCAAGACGCAGCGCCTGATTCGGCAAAGGCGAAAGTCGCGAGTCCTAAGGCATTGACCTTCACGGCATCGACTGATCAACGGTTCTTTTTTTTCAATGACACCCGGAACGATAATGGTCGTCGGGTGCCGGTGAGTGTGTATGGCATTCGGGCGGGGTTTCTATTTCCGGTACGGCATCCAGACCAGGTAGAACCGGGTGGCAGGCGGGCCGCTTTCAAAACGGGAGTGGGTTTCTATTTCGTTAACCAGACGCTTGATCGCCCCGGTTTGCTGCCAGGTACGTCCGACGCTATCGAGCGGCATTTACGCATCGTAACGGCCTATTTTGAGCCTTATCTCTTCCGTAAAAAAGCCATTGAAGTCAGCCTGCCGCTCGAGCTGGGCTATGGGCATTCGCGCTACGTCGAGGTCAACAATCAAACAGCCGAGAGCGAAGTGGCGCGGGGCATTTTCATTCCGGCGGGCGTGGGCCTGTCGGGTTCCTACCAGTTTCCTAGCGTCCGCTGGTTCAGACCCCTCCACTGGTTTGGGGTCAACCTGCTGACCGGTTACCGATTTATTCTAAAGAAAGATGTACCCGAAAGTCAGGTAAACTACTCGGGCTTCTATATCTCGGTGGGCCCGTCGTTTTTTCTCGAAAACCTGACCTACGACATTGGACAGTGGCGCAAGAACCGGAAGAAAAAGCGACAATGAGGGCACGTACCTACCGTTTTCTGCGCCCCAGCCAGAGCAGGCTATTCATGATCAGTTGATCCTGATTCTTGTTACCGAACGACGAAGACAGGGCCTTGTTGGTTTTGTGTTCGTAATCAATATCGTTGTGGCCCATGTTCAGGTAGATCATCCGGTATTTTTTATTGGTCCACACTACTGGGTAGTAGCCACTATGCCAGATCTCGTGCGGTTTGGGGCCAGTTCCGAGCGGAAAACTGGTCGAATCAATGGCAAGCAGGATATCGATATCCGGGTTCTTTCGCAAATCGTTCGACCAGCGGTACCATTCATTTGGGGTCGAGGTGAAGGTATGAGGCAACCCGTTCATAGCCGGATGACTGGCCGTTTCGACCCGTACAACAGCCGACGTAGGTCGCCAGGTATTGCTCCTGTAGGAACCCGATCCCAGAAATTCGTTGTGGTACCAGTCCCAGTTCTGTGGGTAGGTCGACGGTGTGAGCGCAAAGGCCGAAAAATGGAAGCCCATCCAGGCGCCACCCTGCTTCACGTACGTTTCGAACGCGGCACGTTGAGCCGGGTCTTCGGGACGGGTATCGAGGAAAACAACAACCTGGTAGTCGGCCAGGAAGCTGGTGTTCAGCTGATTCCAGTCGGCCGTTGAATCATATCGGAATCCATTGGCCGCGGCAACTGTCGAAAACCAGCGGTTGGCTTCATGAACGAAACTGATGTGCGCCTGATCATTCCTGGCGGTATAAAAAGCAATGACGTTGAACGTCGCCTCTTTAGGCTGTGCCCGAACAGTAAAGGTGCCGATCAGCAGCCAACAGCAGGTCAGGATAGTAAAATTACGGGCGAAAAGAAACATAGTGACAGGTGTTCGGGCCGATAATACAGGATGATGGCAACTCCTGAACGGCCTTATCGTTAAGAGAGTGAACGGCCATGTCTACTCTGTCTTTTCACGAGCCGGATTGGCTATGTTTGCCTGTCGATCACCAATCAGCCTATGGAAACGTTAGTCCCTGTTCATCCGGGTTTACCCCTATTTGGTAATGCACTTTCGCTGGCCCGCGATCCGCTTGGTTTCTTCACCAGGCTCCACCGGCAGTACGGCCAGGTTGTCCGGCTCACTATTGGCGGGCGGCGGCAGCACCTTGTTTTCCAACCCGAGTACGCGAAGCATGTTTTGCAGGAAAATAACCGCAATTATGTGCGGTCACCAGCTTTTGTTGTTCTAAAGCGGTTTCTGGGCGAAGGCCTGCTCACCAGCGACGGTGACTTCTGGCGTAGCCAACGCCGGTTGGCCCAGCCTGCCTTCCACCGACAGAAGATCACGCTCCTGGCCGAAACGATGGTGCAGGAATCGGCCGCCTGGATAGCTGAGCTGAAGCACCTGAATCTGTCGCAGCCAGTCAATATGTCGCAGGCGTATATGGACGTGACCATGCATATCGTCTGCAAAACACTGTTCAGTACCAACGTTGAAGGCCGACTCGATGGGTTATCGCACTCGCTGGAGACGCTGAATGTATTGGCCAATAAATCGTTACTGTCGCCCATTAAGGTCCCCCGATCCTGGCCAACGCCGAACAATCTTCGCTACAACCGGGCACGTGCGCAGGTCGATGCGCTCATCTATGCATTTATTCATACCCGCAAACAAACCGGTGACCGCCGCGACGACCTGCTGGATATGCTGCTCTACGCCACAGACGAAGACACGGGCCAGGGTATGTCTGAGCAACAACTGCGCGACGAGTGTGTCACGCTGTTTACAGCGGGTCATGAAACAACCGCCGTGGCGATGGCGTGGGTAACGTACCTGCTGGCGCTACACCCCGATGTGGTGGCTAAGCTACGTGCCGAAGCCGATGCCGTGCTGGGTACGTTGCCCAGTGAGCCAGGCAGCCCGCCGCCCGTTGCCGCTTTTCGGTCGATGCCCTATTCGTTGCAGGTAGTGCAGGAAGCGCTGCGGTTGTACCCACCCGCCTGGGCCATGAGCCGAATGGCACTGAACGACGACCAGCTTGGCCCCTACCGGATTCCGAAAGGCGATACGGTCATTGTGAGTCCTTACCTCCTGCACCATGACCCTGCCAACTGGCCCGACCCCGACCGGTTCGATCCCGACCGGTTTGCTGAAGGCCGCGATAAAGACCGGCCTGCCTATGCCTACATCCCCTTTGGGGGCGGGCCACGGCTGTGTATCGGAAATCAGTTTGCCCTAATGGAGATGCAGATTCTGCTCCATCTCTTCATTCGGGCCTTCGATTTCGAGCTTGTCAATGCCGCCGCCATCCGGCCGAAGCCGCTGATCACCCTCCGGCCCAATCACCCTATCCAGGTTAACTTGACCCTGCGTGCGTAGTCGTCGATAACACCCTGCATCTGCTCCTGATTTTGCCAGCGCCAGGTATTCTGTTGAGTAGTCTTCTCGGTGGCTTACTCTTCGCCAAATACCAGCCCAACAACATCAACTACCTGTATGGCTACAGAACAAGCCGGTCCATGAGAAAGCAGGATACCTGGAAGACAGCCACCAAGCTGGTGGCCCACCTACCCATCAAGAGTCAGCTGACCATTATTGGCGGCATTGTGCTTCTTTTCTTCGCTGAAAAACAGCTGGTAACGAACCTGCTTAGCCAACTTGCTGATCTCTATTTGGTAGCCATGCTTATTTCGACTATGTCCGTTATACTCCCCGTTTTTTTCGTCGAATCTTCACTGAAGAAACAGTTTCAGTATGACGGATCCAGGAAGAGCATACACAGCGAGACAGACGGGAATAACTGAAGGCTAAACGCTGAGCTGCTCGAGACTCCAGGTCAACCCGTTAAACAAAGCGGCTTCACTGATCAGCCAGGTCAATTTCGTACTCGGCTTCATTACTACATCATTCATTCCTAGCCGCTTATCCAGGCCTGACACCCCCACCCCGTATCCTTGCAGATCGGTGGTATACACGAACGAAATAAGAAATCCCCGCTTATTTTTTTCGATCTGCATACCGCCAACATATTGGTCAGAGAAGTCATAGAGAAGAAACGTTTTCTGCCCTTTCTCCAGCGATTTTATGCGCTCGATCCAATGATTGATGAGCTTTGTAGCCTTATAAGCCTGCCATTCCTCCTCTTTTATGGCCCCTATCTCTTCGTCAGTCAGTTCCAGAAACTCGGCCAGGTAATAGCTGTCAGCTACCTTCAGGTAGCTTGGCGTCACATCGATTTTCAAAAATAGGTCGCTATGACCATCACTGGCTTTATCAATCAGTAATCGTAGCATACCAATCAGATGGCTCTCTCACTGTCAAGTCAACCATATTTTATCAACAAATGCTCCCTGCTGCCAGAAGGCCACCTTGTCCGGTCGTCATGCCTTCGCACGCAAACGCGATAGCCCGGCGTAAAGACTGGACATTCTGTTCAGCGATCATTGGCTCGCTGCATGCATCTTCCCTAAAATCAACCGCTTCGAGAGCCCCTTTGCTCGCTGTTATCGGACCGTTGGATTGACAAATCAGCCGGTCTACCCAACAATGTGTTTAGCTAGCAGAACGGTTTACTCGTCGACAGACGAAGCGACCCATCAATTCACATTTAATCGATTCTCATTCGTCATGAATAAGAAAGCCATCTTCAGTCTGGCCCTGTGCCTGACACTATCTGCCGGCGCTTTTGCACAGACGCCCGCCGAACGTAAAGTAGATAACACGGCTGCCGACGTGGGCAATGCTACTGAAAAGGGCACCCGGGCTACGGGCCGCGCTGCTGTCAAAGCAGGCAAAGCGGTTGGTAAGGCCGGAAAAGCCACTGGCAAAGCAGTAGGCAATGCCGCCAAAGCCACCGGTCGGGGCGTCAGTAAGGCTGCCAGAAAAACGAAAGACGCGGTTACTCCCGACAACAGGTAAGTTGTTGCAGAAACACCCGTTGTGAAGGTGGTCGTTTGTTGAACCGGCTTGCTCACTATTGAGTATGCGGATCCGACAGATGGCCACCTTTTCACGTGTCCCCAGCTGTATTTCAGCACGCTAGCCGTAAAAACAATGACTTGAAGCGCCTGCCGTTGGGAACGCGTAGCCGACTGGCATTTGTTTTGTCGTGAAAAGGCATAGACCTTTGTGGTATGAAACACGCATTGCTCCGTTTCCTGCACCTGTTCATGGCTGTAGTCGTGCTGTTAAGCAGCATGGGCTTCGGGCTGGTCGAACATTCGTGCCAGCTACGGGGCAAACGCGTTTATTCGATCCACGACACTAAACCGGGTTGCAAGCGTTGCCAGGTACGTTCACACGCCCCCGATCAAACGCCGACGGTCAATCGAACCGACTGTTGTAAAGACGAAACCCGGTTTGCTAAAGTCGACATTACGTCGTCACTGAGCCATCAGCTTGTCAAGTTCGTTAACGTCATCAGCGACCGGTTTGGGGCAGGGCCATCAGCCGTCCTGCTGACGCTGTTAAACGGACCATTTGATCAGCATACCAACGTAGCAGTTGCCGAGTATGCGTCGCCCCCACCCTTGTCTGGGCGACTGTTGCTGACTTTCGTGCAATCTTTCCTGATTTGATCTGACAGCTTATCCCGGCTCCTGATTCTGCTATGGAATCAGGCTTTTGGTGTTTATCCTGTCAGACAAAATCATGCATACCCTTTTCATCATCAGTCTTTTATGCCTGCCATTCATTGGGCAGGCACAAAAAATAACGGGGCGGATACAAGCCATCGAAAAAGGACAACCCATACCCCTTCCCGGCGCGGCGGTCTATTGGTCGGGCGGTATCTACGTCACGGCTGCCGACTCCAGTGGCACCTTCTCGATCGACACGACTGGTACAACCAATCGACTCGTTGTTAGCTATGTAGGTTACCAGCCAGATACGTTGGTCGTCAACAACTTTTCGGTGCCGTTGACGGTCACGCTCAAGGCCACTCAGCAACTGAATGAGGTAGTTGTAACGGCGGGCAATACGCAGATCGACCGGCTGAATCCGATCCAGACGGAGGTGCTGACCCAGCGGACACTGGCCAAGGCAGCCTGTTGCAACCTCTCCGAAAGCTTTGAGACCAACGCATCGGTGAGTGTGTCCTACGCCGATGCCGTGACGGGTGCTAAGCAAATCCAGTTTCTTGGCCTGGGCGGTCAGTATGTACAGACAAACGTTGAGAACGTACCTACGATTCGGGGCCTGGCCACCACCTTTGGGCTCAACTATATTCCGGGCACCTGGATCACCAGCATCGACATCGGTAAAGGTGCGGGCTCGGTTGTCAATGGCTACGAGGCGATGAGCGGGCAGATGAACGTAGAGCTTCGCAAGCCAGAGTACCGTGCCGAAACCAAAATGCCCAACGTACTACTCAACGGGTACGTCAATGCCTTCGGGCGGGTTGAAGGTAACGTCAATTATTCGCAGGCCCTTTCCGACAAATGGAGTATCGGTGCGTTGGGCCACGTCAGTGCCTTGCGCCATGAACTGGACGGTAATGGCGATCAGTTTCGGGATCTGCCCCTGTATACGCAGTACAATGGTGTGATGCGGGCCAAGTACAGCTCGGAACGCTGGATGACCCAGTTTGGCGTCAAAGCCCTGTCGGAAGATCGGGACGGAGGGCAGCTGAGCAGCGCGGGGGCTTACCGGTACGGCTTTACGAACACGACCCGGCGCACCGAGGTATTCAGCAAAACGGCCCGTCTGTTTCCCGATCAGCCTTATCGAGGCCTGGGGCTTATTCTGAGCGCCACCTGGCACAACCAGGAATCGAGCTTCGGGCTCCGACCTTATACGGGCAACCAGCAGTCGGTATACGGCAACCTGATCTACCAGACAATCATCGGTACGACTAACAATACGATCAAAACAGGCGTCAGTTACCTGCTCGACAATTACCACGAACGGTACGTAGCCCAACCCCTCGACCGGTTTGAGTCGGTACCCGGCGCCTTTTTGGAGTACACTTATACGTACCCGGAACGCTTCGCGCTGGTGATTGGTAACCGCCTGGATGCCCACAATCTGTATGGTCTGCAATGGACGCCCCGGCTCCACCTGAAATACCATATTCATGGCCAGTTGACGCTTCGTGCCTCGGCCGGGCGGGGCTGGCGCGTTCCGAATCAGATTGCCGAAAATTATGGCTACCTGGTATCAGCGCGGGGGGTGTTTCTAAATCAGAACGTGCGGCCCGAGATTGCCTGGACATATACCGCAGGCATCACCAACGAATTCCTGCTATTTGGTAAAAAGGCTACGCTTGTGATCGATGCCAGCCGAACTGATTTCCAGAATCAGTTGATCGTTGATGCCGATCAGCCACGCAGTTTGCTGTTTTATAACCTGTCAGGAAGGTCATACGCCAACAGCTTCCAGGCGGAGTTGACCGTTTCTCCCTTCAAACGGACCGAGGTCAAGGCGGCCTACCGCCTGTTTGATGCCCGGCAAAGTATGGGTGCGCCGCTGGGCGAAAATGTGCTCATGCCCCGCATGATGGTTAGCCGCGATCGGGTCTTGCTAAATGCCGCGTATGCCCTGCCCTACGACAAGTGGAAATTTGATGTCACCTTGCAATGGAACGGCCCGAAACGCCTGCCCGATGCCGACGAAACGCATACCCACTCCACCTACTCGTCGATGGTCTGGTATTATTCGCCCTCCTTCGTCAACCTCAACGCCCAGCTGACGCGCAGTTTCCGCAGCTGGCAGGTCTACCTGGGCGGCGAGAACCTGACCAATTACCGGCAGCCAAACCCGATCATCGGCGCGGCTGATCCATTCGGCACTAATTTCGACGCCGCCGGGCAAAACTGGGGACCTATAACCGGAGCGATGGTGTACGCCGGCTTCCGATTCACGATTGAACCATGACCGAACTGCTCATAAAAGGTATGGTTTGCGACCGCTGCCGACGGGCAGTTGCCCGCGACCTTGTTCAGCTGGGGCTCACAGTCGGGGCGGTTGAGCTGGGCCGGGTAGAGGTACTGCAATGGCCCGACAAAGTAAGCCAGGAGACCATACGGACGACCTTGCAGGCCGAGGGTTTCGACCTGATCGATGATCCAAAAACTAGCCTCGCCGAACAAATCAAAGGCCTGCTGATCAACGAGGTACACCACGTTCACCAACGGCCAGACTACCAGAACATGTCTGATTTTCTGAGCTACAAACTGGGCTATGACTATTCTTATCTGAGTCAGCTTTTTTCGGCGCAGACAGGAACAACCATCGAGCGGTTTTTAATCCTGCAAAAGATCGAACGGGCAAAAGAATTGTTACAGTACGGAGAGAGGCGTATCGCCGACATTGCCTTCGACTTGGGCTACAGCAGCGTACCCCATTTCAGTAACCAGTTCAGGTCCATTGTGGGCAGTACACCCGCCCGGTTTCGTAAAGTGCCTGCGGGCCGGCAGACGCTCGACACGCTCTGATCAGGCCAAAAAGATGTAAGTCAGGGCCGGAATTCTGTAAAACTCCGGTCAAACGTACCCCATACCTTTGTTTCGCTGATCAATGTCTTTACCCCGACCGTCAGCTCCAGACAAGCATAACCATGATTCATACCTATAAACTCAATGGTATGCACTGCGTCTCCTGCGTTGAGCGCGTGCAGGAAGCCCTTCAGGACGTGGAGGGCGTTAAGAAGGCGGCTGTTTCGCTGACGCCACCGGAAGCGATCGTCAGCATGGCCCACCCCATCGACACGGCAGTACTCGATACAGCAGTGCGCCAAGCAGGGGCCTATTCGCTGACCGATGAAGTGCAGGTGATCAACACCATGGGCACGAGTCATCAGCCACAGAAAATCGATGTGATGACCGCTTCGGTGGCGGCTACAGCCGAATCGCTGGCCGAGCCGTCGGTAACCACCTACAAGCCGCTCCTGATCATCCTGGCCTTTATTCTCGGCGTAACTGCCCTGATCGAATTGCGCCTGGGTACGTTCGATGGCATGCGGGCGATGGGTACGTTCATGGCGGGCTTCTTTCTAATTTTTTCCTTCTTTAAACTGCTTGACGTCAAGGGTTTTGCCAGTAGCTACCGCATGTACGATATTGTGGCAAAAGCAATTCCCGGCTACGGGTACGTCTATCCCTTCCTTGAGCTAGCCCTCGGCGCTGCCTACCTGACCGGCTTCAATCCGGTGCTGACCAACTGGGTAACGCTGGTTGTCATGAGCGTCAGCCTGGTTGGCGTTGTGCAAAGCGTGCTGGACAAACGTAAAATCCGCTGTGCCTGTCTGGGGTCCGTCTTCAACCTGCCCATGACAACCGTTACCATCATTGAAGACAGCCTGATGATCGGGATGGCGGCCCTCATGCTGGGCGCACTGTAGTTTTCAGGCTGTCTGGTCTTAGTGCCCTTATGTATTGCGCAACGACCCCATGAAAACGGGTGCAATCAATCCAGCCCTGCTGGCTAGTCGGCTCTATACCCTATGGTTAACTCGCTTGAACATAGTACAAACTATAAACCCAATACCCGTTATGACTGACATGACTCACGCCCAAAACCACACCGACACCTGTTTTGAGTGTGCCGAAGCCTGCGAACGTTGCGCCACCGCCTGCCTGGAAATGGGCGACCAGGACAGCCAGCATCACAACATGACTGCCTGCATCAAACTATGTCGTGACTGCGCCGACATCTGTACCCTCTGTGGAAGGCTCGAAGCACGTGGCTCTCAATTCATGCAGCAATACATGCAACTTTGTGCCGACGTTTGCGAAGCTTGCGCCACAGAATGCGAAAAACACGCGGATCACCATGCCCATTGTAAGGCTTGTGCTGAAGCCTGCCGCCGGTGTGCAGCGGAATGCCGCGCCATGGCGAACCAGATGTAAGCCGCTGTTTGTTAAGTCGCTATACAACCAGCCAACCAACTATTTACCTACTTTCATACCGTAAAACCGATTACGATGAACCGCAACCTATTTCTGAGCAGCCTGATGGCGCTAACCCTGGGCGGAACAGCCCTACTCGCCGCCGACGATAAAGACAAAGAAGTAAAAATTAAGACGTCGGCAATCTGCGAGATGTGCAAAGCCCGGATTGAAAAGAATCTCGCTTTTGAAAAAGGCGTAAAGGAGGCCGTACTGGATGTTGATTCTAAAGTGGTGACGATTAAATACAATCCCGCCAAAACCGACGTCACGAAGCTAAAAGCGAATATTACCAAGACCGGTTATGATGCCGATGAAGTAGCGGCCGACCCCAAAGGGTACGATAAGCTGCCCAGCTGCTGCAAAAAAGGCGGCATGGCGCACCATTGAGGGAAAGGAGAAACGGAGGAAGGAGGAAAGGGAGCTGCCGCTTGAATACGCTAGCGGCAGCTCCCTTTCCTCCTTCCTCCCTTTCCTCCGTTTCTCCTTTCCCTCTAATTTACCCGCAGCTTCTGACCGGCGCGCAGGCGTGACCGTGAAGACATGTGATTGCGTTCGGCCAGCTTGCTCAGCGACAGACCGTAACGACTGGCAATTGACGAGAGCGTCTCGCCAGAACGTACCTTGTGCAGTACAGTACGCTTGAACTTTGGTTTGAATGACAGTTCCGACGACCGGCTACCGCCCCGCAGGTGATCCCAAACGGAGGGGGTCAGCAGGAAGTGGTCAGAAATAATCGTGTTGGCCGGAAAGCTGTAAATATTGATCGGGGCAAAGGGATTGCCTTCATACCGCGTTTCGAAGTGCAGATGCGGCCCAGAGCTACGGCCGGTGCTGCCACCCAGACCGATCTGATCACCTGCCTTGATCAGTTGGCCATCAGTAACCAGTTGTTTAGACAGATGGCCGTACAGTGTTTCGAGACCATTGTAATGGCGAATCAGCACAAAACGGCCATAGCCATTACCATCCCAGCCAACCACCCGGACAATGCCGTCAAACGCAGAGTACACCGGATCGCCCGTATCCAGATCCAGGTCGACGCCAGTATGCCAGCGCCCCCAACGAAAGCCAAACTGAGAGGTTAATAGTCCCTGATCGAGGGGCGCCGACCAGTAATGGTTGGCTTTAGGATCGTATAGTTTCAGGTCAACAACCTGATCGAAGTCACGGGGATCAATATTGTAGGGATCAATACTGCGCGAGTCCCAAACGGCGTAGTAATCGGCAATTTTCACCCATTCGTCGCCCACCTGCATCGAGTCGATCACTTCATTGACCGTGATTTCGCCCTGATCGATGCTACTGGTGTCTTCACTGACGACCGGGTTCAGCTCCTTCTTTGGTTCAAACTGGCTGTTGAACCGAAGCTGGGTCGACTCCTGTTCGAACACATCCTCTACCTTTTGGGGGGTAGGCGTGGGTGCGTTGTTTTTTGTTTTCGGCGTAAACTTCGTATCGTTTTTAAAACGCCCCCTTTCCTGTGCCTGTGCGGTTACGGTCGCGTACAGACTTCCAACGGCTAATAGCCAGGTAAATACTGTTTTTTTCATTCAACGATAAAAAATGAAAGAAACCATAAACGCAGGCAACGGGGCTGTAGGTGGGGCTGTAGCGGCCGGGTTGTCTGCGTTTATGGTTTCTTTCGTGTCTAGTAGGTTAGCTTATAACCGGTTCGCTGATTGCCAGATCGACACCAGCGGTGGTTCCGTTTGCCGATTTAGGCCCTTCCTGCATGTCCAGGGTAACCAGGTACCGTTCGGCATCGAGCGCCGCCATACAACCCGTACCCGCCGCCGTAATGGCCTGCCGGTAAATGTTGTCCTGCGCATCGCCACAGGCAAACACACCAGGTACGTTCGTGCGCGTACTTCCTTTCTCGGTCTGAATATAGCCGTGGTCGTCGAGCGTTACGTAGCCTTTGAAAATGTCAGTATTGGGTTTATGACCGATCGCCACAAAGAAGCCAGTCACGTCAATAACGTGTTCTTCACCTGTTTGCGTATTCTTCAACCGGGCCCCTGTCACGCCATTATCGCCCAAAATTTCGAGGGTATCGGTGTGCCACAGGATCTCGATATTTTCTTTCGCCTTGATACGGGCCTGCATGAACCGCGACGCCCGCATTTCGCCACGACGGACGATCATGTAGACTTTCCGGCACAGATTAGACAGGTAGCTAGCCTCTTCGGCAGCTGTGTCACCGGCGCCCACGATGGCTACGTCCTGATTCCGGAAAAAGAAACCGTCACAGACGGCACAGGCTGATACGCCATGGCCGTTTAGCCGCATTTCAGAGGGCAAACCCAGCCATTTAGCCGATGCACCCGTTGAGATAATAACACTGTCGGCCGTCAGTTCATGGGTATCATCAACCCATACGCGATGGGGACGACCGGGACCGGGGTTTTCAACAAATTCAACTTTGGTCACCAGCCCGTAGCGGACATCGGTACCAAAACGCCGGGCCTGCGTTTCCAGGTCCTGCATCATCTGCGGGCCCTGTACGCCTTCTGGATAACCGGGGAAATTATCTACTTCAGTCGTAATCGTCAGTTGTCCACCTGGTTGGCCGCCCTGATACAGTACGGGTTTCAGGTTAGCGCGAGACGCATAGATAGCAGCCGTGTAGCCAGCCGGGCCAGAGCCAATAATCAGACAATGAACGTGTTCGGGAGTCATATAAAATGCAGAAGTGTTCCTATAAAAACAGGCCATTAAACGCGTATTTGGTTAATTGACCGGTAAGTAGAGAACACGTGCAAAGGTCAAAAAATTTCGCTACAAAGCCAAGTCTACTAGTCTACGAACCAACTCGATCCAGTAGGCCTATTAGAAAGTGACTTTTCCGGCGGTCACAGCCTCGCCCCAAAACACGCTTGCCTGGCGGCTGAATTCGGCGGGAGAATCAGTTGTCAGGAATTGTCGCCTGCCCTGTCGGCTACACTGTTCGGCTAGCTCAGGGTGACGCTGTAAGTAGTCGATCAGGCTTTGGGCTACAATTGGTCCCTGGCTGATGGGTCGGACTGTCGCAGGCAAATGGGCGTGCAGTTTAGGCAACAGCAATGGGTAGTGCGTACAGGCTAGCAGCACCGTATCGATTTGTGGGTCGCGAGCCACTATCCGGTCAAGGTGCTGTTTCACGAAATAATCAGCCCCCGGCCGGGTCGACTCGCCGTTTTCGATGAGGGGCACCCACATTGGACACGCCTCCTGAGTGATGGTCAATTCCGGGAAAAATTTCCCGATTTCTACCAGATACGACTCCGACGTGACGGTACCGTTGGTGGCCAGAATGCCAACGTGGCCGGTCTGCGAATACTGCCCGATGATTTCGGCCGTAGGGCGGATCACACCCAGTACCCGGCGAGTGGGCAACGTACCTGGACCAGGGTAAAGCCGCGGCAAATCGAGTTGCTGAATATTGCGCAGGGCTTTGGCAGAAGCCGTGTTACAGGCCACCACCACCAACCGGCACCCCTGCTCAAACAGGTACGTGACACACTCGAGCGTATACTCATACACGGTCTCGAAAGATCGGGTACCGTAGGGCGTACGGGCATTATCGCCAAGGTAGAGGTAATCGTAGTCGGGCAGGGCCTTGACCAGCTCGCGAAGAACGGTCAAACCGCCGTAGCCAGAATCGAAGACACCGATAGGTTGATGAATCAAAGTCTAGAAAGTCGTTTAAGTTCGAGTACAAAGTCTGAAAAATCAGCTTATGGGTAAAGGTTTCGAGACCAATCAGCGCTCATTGCCTGACAAAGAAACGGCTTTCATGACTTTGTACTTTTTCAAAAACGACTTTCCAGACTAAATAATGCGTTCACAAGAATGGTTTGGCCGGACCGGCAAAGACGGCTTCATTTACCGCGCCTGGATGAAAAATCAAGGCTTTCCGCACCACGAATTTGAAGGCAAGCCTGTCATTGGTATCTGTAACACCTGGTCGGAGCTAACGCCCTGTAATGCCCATTTTCGCGAACTGGCCGAGGCCGTGAAGCGCGGCGTATGGGAAGCAGGCGGTTTCCCGCTCGAATTTCCGGTGATGTCGCTGGGTGAATGCCAGATCAAGCCCACGGCTATGCTTTTCCGAAACCTGGCCAGCATGGACGTGGAAGAAAGCATCCGGGGCAACTCCATCGATGGCGTCATTCTGCTCTGTGGCTGCGACAAAACCACACCTTCGCTGGTGATGGGTGCCTGCTCCGTTGATATTCCCACGATGGTCGTGTCGGGCGGGCCCATGCTGGCGGGCCGTTTTCAGGGGCGTAAAATAGGTACGTCTGACCTCTGGCGGTTTGCCGAAGACTATAAGATGGGCAACATGAGCCAGGCAGAATTTATCGCCGCCGAAGCCAGCATGGCCCGTAGCCAGGGGCATTGTGCGGTGATGGGTACGGCCAGCACCATGGCGGCGATGGTCGAAAGCCTGGGCCTGTCATTACCCGACAATGCAACGATTCCCGCTGCTGATTCGCGCCGGAAAGTGCTGGCCCACATGAGTGGTGTGCGGTCGGTTGAACTGGTGCGCGAGGGACTGACGCCCTCAAAACTTCTAACCCGCCAGGCCTTTGAGAACGCCATCATGATCAACGCAGCATTGGGCGGTTCGACCAATTTTATTTTACACCTGATGGCCATTGCGGGTCGGCTGGGTGCGCTGGGTGATGACGTTCAGTTGACGCTGGATGATTTCGACCGGCTGTCGGCGCAGATTCCGCTGCTGGCGAATTTGCAACCTTCTGGTGAGCACTTCGTGGAAGATCTCTTTTATGCCGGTGGCCTGCCAGCACTGATTCGTGAACTACTCCCCCACCTGCATGCCGATGCCTTGACGGTAAATGGTAAAACACTGGGCGAGAACTGCGCCGAAGCACGCTGCTATGACCCGGCCGTTATTGCCACGCTCGCCGAACCGTTTAAACCGAATTCAGGTATTGCCGTACTCCGGGGCAATCTGTGTCCGAATGGGGCGGTAATCAAACCGTCGGCCGCCACGCCGGAACTGATGCAGCACACCGGCAGGGCGGTTGTCTTCGAAGACATCGATGATTACAAAAAACGCATCGACGATCCTGATCTTTCGGCAGGTGCGTTCCCGCTGGATGCCGGCTGCGTGCTGGTGCTGAAAAATGTGGGGCCACGCGGTTACCCTGGTATGCCCGAGGTAGGCAACATGACGCTACCAGCCAAAATACTGGAACAGGGCGTCCACGATATGGTGCGTATCTCCGACGGCAGGATGAGCGGTACCGGCTTTGGAACGGTGGTGCTGCACGTCTCACCCGAATCGGCGGTAGGCGGCAACCTGGCGCTGGTTCAGAATGGCGACCTGATTACGCTCGACGTACCTAACCGGAGTCTGCACCTGCATGTGTCTGATGAGGAACTGGCCTTGCGTTTAGCCAGTTTCAAACCCCTCGAACTTGGCTACGAGCGTGGGTATGTGAACATGTTTATCCGCCACGTGACGCAGGCACACGAGGGGGCCGATTTCGATTTCCTGCGGGGTAGTTCTGGCAGTGTGGTTAAGCGGGATTCTCATTAAAAAAACAGGCAGGCCACATCGATAGCCAGGTACGTTCCACAGTCTGGCGATTGATCCATTGGCCTTCTCCCCTGACCGGTAAACATTAAAAAAAGTGACCAGCAATACCTTTCAACATCAGACTGTTCTTATCACCGGAGCAGGGCAAGGCATTGGCTTCGCTACGGCTCGCCATCTGGCCCGACTAGGTGCAAATGTGCTCCTGAATGATTTTGACACGACACTGGCCGAGCAGGCAGCCGTTTCGATTCGGGCAGCAGGTGGGTCGTGTGTCGCTTGTCCTGGCAATGCGGCTGATGTTTCTTTTATCCGGCAGCTGGTCGATACGGCAGTCAGTACGTTCGGCCGTCTCGACATCGCCATCGCGAATGCGGGAATCACCGTTTTTGGTGACCTGTTCACCACAACGCCTGAGGCTTTCGACACGATCGTGAGCCTAAACCTGCGTGGCACATTCTTTCTGATTCAGGCCGCCGCCGCCCGGATGCGGGAGCAGGGAAAAAATGCAGACAGAATAGCCGGACGAATTGTGCTGATGTCGTCGGTTGTGGGGCAGCTGGGTCATCCCGGCCTGCCTGTCTACAGCATGACAAAGGCTGGCTTGCAGATGCTGGCGCGTCAGGCTGTTATCGACCTGTCGCCGCACGGCATCACCATCAATGCAGTGGCACCAGGCGCAACGCTGACTGAACGAACCACCGATGACCCTGCCTATATTCCCAGCTGGTCGCGCATTACGCCAATGGGTCGACCGGCCACAGTAGACGATATTGCAGCTTCTATCTTATTTCTGGTTTCTCCGCAAGCCAGCCACATTACCGGGCAAACCCTTACCATCGATGGCGGCTGGACGGCAGTAGGGGTGCCGCCGGTATGAGAAAGTTTACAGTTTGCTGTTTTCAGTTGCGCTACTTAGTAAAATGTCCTTCCAGTGGCAGCGCAACTGAAAACAGTGAACAGCAAACCGTAAACTTCTTAGTATTCGTGTGGTAGAGCTACGTTCACGGCATCCTGAACGGGTAGTCCCTGCTTGTTCATCTGCTCAATAAACGGATCGGGATCAAGTTCTTCACAGTTCCAGACACCGGGCTTCAGCCAGACACCCGTTACCAGCAACAGGGCACCGATCATGGCCGGAACGCCCGTTGTATAGCTCACTGCCTGACCACGTACCTCTTTGTAGGTTTCGGCGTGGTCGCAATTATTCCAGATGTAATAGGTTTTGTCCTGCCCATTTTTGATACCTTTTATCTGGCAACCAATGCTGGTCTGGCCCGTATAGTTCTCACCGAGTGAATCAGGTGCGGGCAATACGGCCTTCAGGAATTCGAGCGGAATAACATCCATTCCCTGAAACTTGACCGGATCGATGCGCGTCATGCCTACATTTTGCAGCACTTCCAGGTGCGTCAGGTAGGCCTGGCCAAACGTCATCCAGAAGCGGGCCCGTTTCAACGTCGGGAAATTCTTAACGAGCGATTCCAGTTCTTCATGGTAGAGGACATACGACTCTTTGGGGCCAATTGCCGGGTAGTCGATTGACTTATGGATACTCATGGCCGGAATCTCGATCCACTCGCCATTTTCCCAGTAGCGCCCCGGCTGCGTGATCTCCCGAATGTTGATCTCGGGGTTGAAGTTGGTAGCAAAGGCTTTGCCGTGGTTTCCCGCGTTACAGTCGATGATATCCAGGTAATGCATCTCATCGAACTGATGCTTGGCGGCATAGGCGGTAAACACCTGGGTAGCGCCCGGATCGAACCCGCATCCTAACAGAGCCATGATACCGGCCTCTTCAAAGCGCTGTTTATACGCCCACTGCCAGCTGTACTCAAATTTAGCGACCTCTTTGGGCTCATAATTCGCCGTGTCCATGTAGTGCGTTTTAGTAGCCAGGCAGGCATCCATAATCGGTAGGTCCTGGTAGGGTAATGCTACATTGATGACCAGAAACGGCTTAACCTGCCTGATCAGCTCCACTACATCAGCAACAACGTCGGCATCGACCTGCGCCGTGGTTATCGCCACGCCATGCATGGCTTTGATCTCATCGGCAATTTTGTCACATTTTGATTTGGTGCGACTGGCGAGCGTGATGGAGGTAAACACAGCTGCGTTCAGCGCACATTTGTGGGCTACCACGCTGCCTACTCCCCCGGCTCCAATAATCAGCACATTGGCCATATTAGGTATGATTGTTTGTCAAGAAAACTACAGGCCGCAAAGATACATAGATCGGTACTCGGGTCGAAACGATTCTTCTCCTGCCAAATGTCCGTGAGATAAAAGTTACTAGCAATCGTTGAAATCGTTTTTCAATTTTAAGGATTGTAAAAGCCAAGGCCAATTTGGACACTAAAAGGTGAAAAAGTTGATAATCAATCAACTAAAATGATCTGGAATTAGCTCAGAATCTACACCTGTTTAAGAAGAAACGACTTAAAGCTGAATTAATTTTTAAGGTTACCACTTGGTAACATGCAGCTAATTGTACAGCTTTGCTGTAAAACGGAGTCTTTATTGAGTAATCATCCATAAATCTGAGTGACTATGAAGCAAGTAAAAAGACGTAACAGGGCCATGACTATGGAGCGCATTCTACGCGCCATGGGTGATGTGATGGCCGAAAAAGGTACCAAGAAGGCAGGCATCAATGCTGTTGCTGAGAAGGCAGGCGTGAACAAAGTCTTGATTTATCGATATTTCGGCGGCTGGAACGGCCTTTTAGAAGCTTATGTCCAACGCGGCTTTTTTCTGTCGATGTTCAATGACCGTTTTCTCGACACCGTTCCGTCGAATCCGGGATCAGAAGAGCGCAGTAAAATCTGGTCTGAATACGTCATTAAAGTTGCCCGCGAGTTTAGAAGCCGCAAGTCATCGCAGGAGCTGATCCGTTGGGAGATGCAGAATAGCGAAACGGAACTGGCCCGGCGCCTGTCCACTTTCCGCAATGAATCGTACAAAAAAATAATCGATAAGCTGGCCCCTTTTCCCGCCTACGATCCAACGGCGTTGACAGCCATTGTGTTAGGGGGTGTAACGTACCTAAGTCTGGTTAGCGATAACAGCAATAAAGTGGTCGATATCGACGTGAGTACCGACGAGGGCTGGGAGCGAATTGAAACGGCCGTTCGGCGTATATTCAGCAGCCTGAGCCATGCGCTGAACGCGCAGGAAACGACTCCCTCGCGCTAACTGACTGTAGTTCCTACACAACACAAAACATAACTGGGGTAGTAAGTGGCACAACAGGCGTCGCTTACTACCCCATTTTTTATTCGTTCATGAGCGTTTCGATCTCATCTGCTGCCAGCGGGATGTTGGCCATCAGGTCGACATTGCCCGATTCGGTGATCAGGATGTTGTTTTCCAGCCGTATCCCGATCCCTTCCTCACGGATATAGATTCCCGGTTCGCAGGTGAACACCATACCAGGTTCGAAGCGGCGGTATTTATTGCCGACATCGTGCACATCGAGACCTAAAAAATGGGATGTCCCGTGCATGAAATACTTTTTATACAATGGCGAATCAGGGTCCTGCCTGGCTACTTCCTGCCGGTCCAATAACCCAAGACCAATCAATTCGGCCTCCATCACCTTGCCCACTTCGCGGTGGTATTCGTCCCAAACGTTTCCCGTCACCAGCATGGCCTGCGCTTCCTTCATCACGCGCAGCACCGCCTCGTAGACGGCGCGCTGGCGAGGGGTGAAGCGGCCGCTGATAGGAATAGTACGGGTCATGTCGGCGTTGTAGTTGGCATATTCGGCACCCAGGTCGAGCAGGAGCACGTCCCCCGCCTGGCATTGCGCCGAATTCTCAATGTAGTGAAGCACACAGGAATTTTTACCCGCGGCAATAATGGGCGTATACGCTGCTCCCCGCGACCGGTTCCGCAGGAATTCATGCATCATTTCAGCCTCGATTTCATACTCCCACACGCCCGGCTTGACGAATTTGAGCAACCGACGGAACATTCCGTCCGTTATATCGCAGGCACGTTGGAGCAAGGCTACTTCGATGGGCGATTTAATGGCCCGAAGTTGATGCATCAGCGGAGCGAGCCTGCCTAATTTGTGTAGTGGATAGGTCCGTTTAACATGGGCTACGTAGCGGTCGTCCTGCGTTTGTACCGATAGCCCATTGCGGGTATGTTCGTTTGAATTCAGGAAAACCTGGTCGGCCTCAAAAATCAGCTGCGTAAAGATGTTTTCGAACTGGCTCATCCAGTAGATCTGTTTTTGCGGAATGCCCGACACCTGCTCTGCCTCAGCTTTAGTCAGCTTATGCCCTTCCCATATTTCAATGAGTTCGCTGGTTTCGCGCAGAAAAAGCGCCTCTCTGAACGCAGGGTTGGGATGCTGGGGAAACAGAACGAGCCGCGATTCTTCCTGATCAACACCAGTGAGGTAAAATAAGTCGTTATTTTGCCGGAACGGCATGCTACCGTCCGCATTGGTAGGCATTATATCGTTGGCATTCAGCACAGCTATGGCCTTCTCGGGCAGTAATTGGGCCAGTCGTTGACGATTTTGGCTGAAAAGTGTGTTGTTGATGGGCGAATAGCGCATAAAACAAGTTTACCAGTTGAGGTGTACGAACAAGCCCTACCGTTGCCTTTAGCAGGCGCATCAGTTCTGGGTACGTTCAGACCGCAACTTCCGCCTTACATCCCAAAACCGCAACCTTACTCGACAAAAATTGTGCGAATAACTCATTTACTTCTGCTTCTGTTGCTGGGTACGTCAGCACAAGCCCAGTCACAAACCTGCTGGATCTTACTGACCAGCAAGCAGGTAACTGACGCCCCCTCGCTTTCGCCGCAGGCCCTGATCAACCGGGCGGCGCTCCAGTTGCCCATCGATGATACTGACCGGCCTATTGCAGCCGCCTACCTGGCTCAACTCACCCAACTTGGCATTCAGGTACAATGTCGATCGCGCTGGCTCAATGCTGTTTCAGCGGTGCTTACGCCGACCCAGCGCGAACAGGTCAGTCGGTTACCGTTTGTTAGCGAGGTGCGTCCCGTTGATCGGTCTGTTACCGTTGCGACCCGATCAACCCGTTCCATTGAGCGAACAAAACTGGCGCCGGTCATGTCGCAGATTCAGGCGGCGGCCTTCGCAACCGAGAACCTGACGGGTCGTTTCGTACAGGTCGGTGTGATCGATGCCGGCTTTTTTGGCGCCGATTCGGTCAATGTGTTGAAGCCGATCACCGTACGCGGTGGTTTCCGCCAGGTACGCGACTACGTTAATAGACCCACGACGCAGAATAATTTATTCCGAACGCTGGAAACGATGTCAGACACGCACGGTACCGAAGTACTGGCCGCCATTGCCGGTTACGATCCAGTAGGGAATCTACAGTTGGGACTTGGCTACGATGCCACATTTTATCTGGCGCGTACGGATGCAGGTAACCGTGAGTTTCGGGGCGAAGAAGACAACTGGGTGCAGGCTATCGAGTGGCTGGATAGTCTGGGCGTGCGGCTGGTCAACACCTCCCTTGGCTACGCTAAAGGCTTTAGTAACCCGGCGGAAAACTACCAGCCTGCCCAGATGGACGGCCACACCAGCCTGATCAGTCGGGCGGCTCAGCTGGCCACTGACAAAAAAGGAATGCTCATCATCGTGTCGGCAGGCAATGAAGGAGATGATCGCAACTGGCGCATTGTGAGCACACCTGCCGACGCAGAGGGCGTTATTGCTGTTGGTGCGACTAATTCACGGCTTTGGAACCGTATCGGATACAGCAGCATCGGTCCTGAAAACCTGACGTACCTGAAGCCCAATGTTTCCTGCTTCTCGTTGTATGGTACCTCGCTGGCTGCTCCCGTTATTACCGGCTTCGCCGCTTGCCTGATGCAGGCCAATCCAAAGCTTACAAATCGGCAGTTACGGGACATCATCGAAAAATCGTCTCACCTCTACCCGTACGGCAATAATTATGTAGGTTATGGTGTGCCACAGGCATCGCGGGCATTGGCGCTGCTGCGTGGCCAGCCGCTGCCCGAAACAGCCAGGCAAGTGAAGGCCTCCGGCTCTAAAATCGTGCTGACGCTGCCCACCACCGAAACAACGGTCTCAATTTTTCGAAAGAAAGACGCTACCCACGTAGTGCAACAGGAAGCTGTTCGGGTAAACAAGGGCCTATTGACCCTGCACCGCCAGTCTGGTGAACAGTTTACGACGGTCGATTTAAAAAATGAAGTGATCGAGGTTGCCTGGTAGTCTCGCTGCGCGGGCAGGCTATAGCCAAAGCCTACAGGTACTTTTCGTGTTGAAGGTACGTCTGTACGTAGTCGGTGATGCCTCCTTCGAGGGTATGAAACGACCGCTCGTAACCAATTGAACGGAGTTTACTCATATTGGCCTGCGTGTAGTACTGATACTTGTCACGAATATCGACGGGGGTATCGATAAACTCGATCTGCGGTTCACGGTGCATGGCAGCAAAAGTCGCATTGGCCAGATCCAGAAAGGTGCGGGCTATGCCACTGCCCAGGTTATAGATGCCAGAGTTGCGGCGGTGATGCATCAGGAACAGGCAGACATCAACGACATCTTTGACGTAGACGAAGTCACGCATCTGGCCACCGTCGGCAAAGTCGGGATTATGCGACCGGAATAGCTTCATGCCCCCTGTTTTTCCTATCTGGTGGTAGGCATGGAAAATAACGGAGGCCATCCGCCCCTTATGGTATTCGTTGGGTCCGTATACGTTAAAGAATTTGAGGCCCGCCCAGAAAAAGGGCTTCCGTTCCTGCGCCAATGCCCAGATATCGAAATCGTTCTTCGACTCTCCATAGGGGTTTAATGGCTTCAGCTGCGGAATGAGCGACTCATTATCGTCGTACCCACATTCTCCCAGCCCATAAGTGGCCGCCGAGGAGGCGTAGACCAGCGGAATCTGGTAGTCGATACATTTTTCCCAGATTTTTTTTGAATAAGCTACATTCAGGTGGTCGAAAATCGCGTAGTCGAATTCAGTCGTGTCGGTTCGGGCACCGATATGAAACAGGAACTCTATTTCCTGGTAGTTGGCATCGAGCCAGTCGAAAAACTGTTCGCGCTCAACGAATTCCTGTATCTGTTTACCAGCGAGATTAGGCTTCTTGTCGGGGTTCGAGAAGTCATCGACAGCGATGATATAATTGAAGTTTTCCGCGTTTAACTTATCAATCAAACAACTGCCTATAAAACCGGCAGCCCCCGTCACAATAATCATAGAAAACTTCTGTTAAACGTCTAACCTATGTGTAATACCAAATACTGATCGAACAAATCCTGAAATAGGTTTGTAAAGGTACGGGCTTTCAGAAGAGGAAACTATAACGTATTCTTTTAAAAAATAGTACTATTCAAAGGATAGCCACCCAGCGAGCGTCCTCTAACAGCCCGAAGGATCCTAGCGTGCTCGGTTTATCGGTTTTCCCAACAGGATCTACATTAGGCTTGGCTGATCACTTTCAGAGCGTTTCTTATAACCCATGCAACGGCCCGTCTGGTTGTACTTTATCGTCATCGCCCAAAAAGATGTACTTTTGCAGCCTAATCAGTCGGCGTTATCTGGTAACCGCCGTAAACTAACCAGATGCAATGGTATACATTAGTCGAAAAGAACATTTCAACGCTGCCCATCGGTTATTCAACCCCAACTGGTCTGAGGAGCGTAATAAAGAGGTCTTTGGGCCCTGCGCCAACCACAACTGGCACGGGCATAACTTCGAATTGATTGTCACGGTAAAAGGCGAACCCGACCCGGATACTGGCTTTGTCGTTGACCTGAAAGTGTTGGGTGATGTCATCAGGCGAGAGATCATCGATCAACTGGATCACAAAAATATTAACCTGGATGTGCCCTTTATGCAGGGGAAAATGGCCAGTTGCGAAATTCTGGTGATGGAGATCTGGCGCCTGCTCGATCGGGCGCTGTCGCCGCTTACTGAAGCCCGCCTCCATCAAATCCGTCTGTACGAAACCGAGCGGAATTTTGTCGATTATTATGGCGAGTAGACCATGGTGATTGGGCGATCCGTTGCGCGTATCGTGGCCCCTTTGATCGAGGCGAATGACCACCTGATCCCCATAAATAATCCCTGATGACGTATTATGTAATAGCGGGCGAACGCTCCGGTGACCTGCACGGAGCGAATCTGATTCGTGCGATCCGGCAAAACGATACCGTTGCTCAGGTACGTGCCTGGGGTGGCGAGCAGATGGAGGCCGCTGGCGCAACGCTTGTCAGGCATTACCGGGAACTGGCCTTTATGGGGTTTTGGGAGGTTGCCAAAAACCTGGGTACCATCCGTCGATTAATGCGCGAGTGTCAGGCTGATATCTTGCATCATCATCCCGATGTGCTTATCCTGATCGACTATGCTGGCTTCAATCTGCGCATGGCCAAATGGGCGAAAAAACGGGGTATTCGGGTCTTTTATTACATCTCGCCTAAAGTATGGGCGTGGAATCAGCGGCGGGCGCTGGGCATCAAAGCCAATGTAGACCGGCTTTTCGTGATTCTGCCATTCGAGAAGACATTCTTCGACCAGTACAACTACGACGTAACCTACGTTGGCAATCCACTGCTCGACGCGCTGGCCAACCACCAGCCCAATGCAGCACTGGCCGCTCGGTTACGAAGTCATTCAGGTAAGCCGTTGGTTGCTCTGCTGCCCGGTAGCCGTCGGCAGGAAATCACCGCCATGCTGCCCATCATGCTGGAAACCACGCGCCAGTTTCCTGCTTACCGGTTTGCAGTTGGTACAGTCAGCAATCTGCCCGATACGCTTTACGATCGTCTGCTGCACGATTTTCCGGATGTGGAACGGGTCTCCGACGCCGCCTATGACCTGCTCCAGGCAGCTACCGCAGCTTTGGTTACCTCAGGAACGGCCACGCTTGAAACAGCTTTGCTGAACATTCCGCAGGTGGTTTGCTACCGAACCTCCTGGCTTAGCTACGCCATCGCAAAAAGGGTCATTGCTGTTCCCTACATCTCGCTGGTGAACCTGATTGTTGATCGACCACTGGTTACCGAACTGATCCAGGACGACCTGACACCTGCCCGCACGGCCGATGAATTGCGAGCCGTTTTGCCTGAAGGTAACCGCCGGGAAGAAGTTTTGGCTGGGTACGTTGACCTACAACAACGTATGGGGGCGCCGGGCGCTTCTGAACGCACCGGTGCCGAGATGGTAAGCGCGCTACGTCAGATGCTGGCTGGCTGATTATTTTTTAGGCAAACAATTCTCATCCGACAAATTGTGCGGACGAACTTCCCAGCCAATTTTATCCTTGAGCATATATCTCATTTCCAGCCGCTTAAGGCCGGCGATATTTCCTTCGTAGTCGGGAAACAGGAGCTGGTTCTGTGCCAGTACGGCTTCGGCCCGGCGTACTGCCGATTGAACCAGACTATCATCGTAAGTTGGATTGCAGTGCACAAAGGCCCAGACGTATGGGTCCAGATTTCCAGTTTTTTCATATGTTCTCGAATAAGTCTGGAACCGCTTCAGGGATGTTTCGTATGATTCGTTTGGATCTAACTGCACGACAGTGCCCGTACCCGGGCCTTCCGGATCTATCGCAAACAGAAGTAACAAGACCACGGCTACGCCCCCGCCAATGAGCAGGGGACGGTTTTTCGACATTTTAGCGGCACTATATAGCTCACCAGCCCGTTGACGCACCCGCTCCACACTAAATCCATCAAGCACCTTCTGCAGGCGGCCGCTGGTTGGCGCCTCCCGCAAGGGCTCATAGGCCGCTTGGTCAGGTGCAACGAACGAAGGTATGTCGACCAGTTGTGTTGGCTGCCCACCATTACCCGCTGCGGTTTGTGCCGACATATCGGTAAATGTTTCCGTTTCTGGTATATAGGCCGGTTGGGCGGCGTGTTCAACTACTGGTTCATTCGACTGGTCAGTTGATTCAGGTACGTTCACTTCTGTTGAATCAGCAACTGAAGCCTCAACCCTCTCTGTGGCGGAAGCCTTAACAGGCGACGGCTGGTCAGCGATAGGCTCGTCAGAAAAAGCTTCGGTTAATTCACCCGTGTCAGGCTCGGAAGCCGTTTCAGTCGTGACCTCCTCCTCAGGCAATTCGTCAACGCGGGCATCGGTCATTGGCAAATCCACAACTGCCTCCTTCAGGGTAGTAGCAAGCGTCGCCTGCCCGGCAGTATCTTCTTCGGTGAGGGTATCGGAGGTAGACAGGTCCTGGTCTCGTGTTGTTTCCAGACTGCCCCCCGGTTGCTCCTTTTCAGGTGCTTCGTCAACCACAACCTCGTCGGTAGTGACCGTGCGTTTCCGGTTAAAGAGTGGTTCAGCGGGTTCTTCGAGAAGTTCTGTCTGGTCTAGATACGGTACGCCTACAGGTTCCTGCTGCTTGTCAGGCTCGGTAGGTACGTTGGCTACCAGTTCCGGGTTTCTGTCCCCCTCCTCGATTGGCTCGTCATCAACCAGGCCATCAGCGTGCGTTGGTGAAGGTGCCTCAACCAGCAACTCAATAGGTTGCGCCAATGCCGACTGCATACGGGCCTGTTGCAGCCAAACGGTCAACTCGGGTATATCTGCCTTGTCGATAATTGGATCGAGGGCTTCGATTACACCATCCCATTGTTGACTGCGGAAAGCCTTTTCGGCGTCAATAATTCGTGGTTGCAGTTCAAGTAGGTCCAGCAATGCCCGAGCCGATTGAATGCGCTCTTCCGAGCTGACGATCAAGCACTTGCGAACCATTTGCTGATAAGGCTGCGGAATCGCCTGCAGATCGTCGGGAAAACGCTCTTCGTTGGCCAGTTTCCAAAACGAATACGCCTCTTCGCGTTGCGTTTCGGGAAACGACTTCCGGGCAATCATGTGCTTACCGGTAATTAATTCATACAGGATAATGCCAAACGACCAGAGGTCGGCGTTGTAATCGATATTTTCCGTATGCAACTGCTCGGGGGCCATGTAGGTTACGGTACCGATCCGCATACTGTTTTGAACAAACGCCCGCGCTGCTTCGGGATAATCGGTCATCATCTTACTGATGCCAAAATCAACGATGACTGGTCGGAACGCAATGCCTTCCGAATCGCTGTATCGAACCAGCAACACATTCTCCGGTTTAATGTCCCGATGCACAATGCCGTGGGTATGCAGGTGCGACAAGCCCAGCAGAAACTCACTGACGAACCGCTGCTGTTGCAGGTTTGACAAGCTGCTCCAGGATAAAGCCGTGCTGGTCAGGTTCCCGTCGCGGTAAAAGCGCATCACCAGAAATTCGTACGTACCGAATGGGGTAGCGTACCGGCCATAATACAGGTAGCGTACAACAAAGCGGTTGACGGGCACGGCCTGGGTGTTGGCGTATTCTTTTTCTAAGGTTAGTGCGTTATCGTCAACACTATAGAGTCGGCGCTTAATGGCTACTTCTTCGTTGGTCTCCAGATCAACGCCACGATAAATTTCCCCATGACCGCCTCTTGCCAGGGGCATAGCATAATCGCAGGCAAATTGCCGGGTGAACTCATCGTAGGTGAGAAATTGCTGCTTGCGGTATTCCACGGTGGTGCTAAATCAACAAACGACTGACAATAATTCTGTGTGAGCCAGGCATCTTTCCGGGTTAACAGATGAACCATCACCTCTTAACGTACCTGGCTGGTCAGGTCAACTGGTCTACGAAAATAAGCGCTGGATCCATGTTTTATTTTCCTGTTGCCGCCAGCGGGCCTCCTCGTCATCATCCATCGTGAACTGAAAAGAGTCGGGCGTGGCTTCTGCTGCCCCCTCCACGGGTTCGGGCATTGGCTCGGTCAATGGAGTTAGGCTCGGTTCAGCCAGCACTGGAGCCGTTTCAAGCTGAACCTGAGGTGATACCACTGGCATCACCTCATCGGACAGGATAGATTGTTCAATTGGGGCTGTTTCCGCCACCCGAACGAGATAGCCCGAATAATTATCGCGCGATTGCTCGGCACAGCTATCGAGGATCAGTTCTACTTTCTGGCGGTCGTTCAGGGTGTGGCTTAGTAAAATTTGCGTCAGGTCCGTGTTCGAGATGCTCTCCAGAACACCGTCCGTACACAGGAAAAAATAATCGTCGGGGGCCAGATCCTGCGTCACGTAAACGGTAGCCTGCGTTGGATGCTCGCTTCCCTGAATGGCCCGGGTAATCACATTTCGGCGCGGATGCGTAGCCACTTCGTCGGGCGATAGCTGACCGGCCCGTACCAGTTCGTTTACCAATGAATGGTCATCTGTTTGGTGGAGAATTTGTCCATCCCTAATGT
Organism: Fibrella arboris; assembly: GCF_041321095.1. Lineage (NCBI taxonomy): Bacteria > Pseudomonadati > Bacteroidota > Cytophagia > Cytophagales > Spirosomataceae > Fibrella > Fibrella arboris. The sequence continues at coordinate 66,714 of NZ_JBGGWE010000004.1, forward strand.
GGTAAACCCGGCTATCGCCGATATGCGCAATGGTAACGCCCTGCTCGTGTAAGCTAAGCAGGGTCAACGTTGTTGACATGCCTAACAGATTGGCGTCAGTTTCATCAGCAATGGCCCGGTCAAACGCTTCTTCAACGGCCAGTAACGCGGCGCGAACAAACGAGGAGTCTATTTGAAGGCCAGGATGCTGACGGGTATACGAAACAATGGTTTCTCCGGCCAGCAAGCTAGCCAGTTCACCACGCTGAGCGCCGCCCACACCATCACAGACCACGAAAAGGCGGTCTGTCGGCGTGGCTTTACCCACAGCTGGCACTACATAATCTTCGTTGTTATCGCGACGCCCCTGCCTCGTGAATCCTACTGGGGGATATATGGATAGCACTCGATTCATACGCTGAAAATGCTTGCCGGTTTTCGTATACGTTGTTCACTATCAGGCGTTTCACTAATGATTACTTGCTGTTCAATGCAAGTAACGTGCGGTCAATCTCATCCAGCTTCTCCTCGGCCTGCTGCTTCAGCCGAGGATCAAACTTCCGTTCCAGTGTAATCTTCTCCAGACTCTGTCTCGACTGGGTGTAAAGCTGCCGCCGCTTTGTTACATCATTACCAAAACTCAGTACATCGGCTTTTTCTTTTTTAGCAACCGCAGCATTGTAGGCTATCTGATCCTTCAACGCCTCAATCTCTGCTTTAAGCTGACCAGTCTCGGCGCCGCCACCGCCTCCACCCCCGCCACCTCGGTTTGCTGCCGCCATAGCGGCATTCGACGCAATGACGAGCTGATCGTTCTGTGCCTTTAAATTGTCAACTTTATCCTCCAACTCTTTTTTTTCCTGCTCTGCCTGTCCCAGGGCATCCGAATCGTCACGCCGGTCGAGGAGGGCCGCCCGTTTTGATAAGTAGTTCCGCCGTTCGGTGCTCAGTCTGTACAGATACGAACAGGCATTGTCGCGCATGGTTAACCGGGCGCCGGTGAATCGATTGTTCCGCTGGAAGATATCGACCCTGCTTTTAAACTCACTGTTCTGTTTTTCGGCCTCCTGCAACCACGAATTCCAGGTTTCGTCAGATGCATTTTCGGCGGGACGAGTCTTATCAATTTCGTCCATTTTCTTCACATACGATTGTAGTGCGGTCATTTCAGCGGCCAGTGACTGTTGCTCGCTGACCGCCTTCTGGTTGAGGCTGCTGCCACCCGATTTTTTAGCCAGCTGGTACGTAATGCCAACAGGTACAGCTGTGATCAATAAATAAACCAGTACAAAGTTGAACAGGGAAGCACTTCGCTCTGCCTTGTTGATAGGATCCATACGTTTAATTAATGATGAGGTCGTTACGAAAATTTACTGAAAACTATAGCCGCCACCAAACGGGTCATTCACCCCATCGGCTGGTCGGTCTGCCCGGTGTGTCGACCGGCGTTGCGTGTCGAAATCATAATCGGTATTCTCCTGACCAATATACTCTAACTCTGTCATACGACGGAAGATGAGCCGGATGTACTCCCAGCACCGATCGATCAGGGGCAAGTGGTGCTGCAATTGCCCATGTCGATACTGCTTGGTAATGACGTCGTTAATGGCCGTTTCTACTGTAGCAGGCTCAATATTTGTCCAGCTCTGGAAATAAGGCAGTACCAGTTCGCGCCCCAGCGACGGTGAATTTTTATCTTCTTCACAGAGGCAATCGAGCGTAGTTTTCAGCAGCCGTGTAGCACGGGTAACGTACCTGATGTATTCCATCGGCGACTGTTCGCGCCCGCCAAACTGAAGATGATTCAAGGCATCATCCAGACTTCCCGCAATGTGCTCGGCTAAAATCCGAATCTGTTCGGCCAGTGGCCCGGCTCTGTAGGCCTGTTCTGTCCGGCGTTTACGAACTACTTTGGCCACAATCTGATAGGCATCACGTTGTACTTCAGCCAGTGTTTTATTCAGCTTTTCGGTCCAGGCAAGCAGTTGATCGTGTGCACTAATGGCGGCACAGGCTGGAATAAACGCTTCGTCTTTACTCAGCATACCGTTTTTAGCCAGCAACTGTCCGACAACCAGGTGGTGCGATTCAAATGAAGCTGACGGATAAGGTGGTGTGGCGACAAGAACGCCATTCTGAGCCGCCGACGAATACGCGGTTTTTCGATCGCTTTCCTGCTGATTGCTCGGCACAATTGTCAACGTGTACGTCGGTACGGTGAACGGAGGCCGCGGAAAGGGTTCATTGTTGGCAGGTTCGCCAATTGGCTGCCGCACATACAGATCAACCGACAGCACAATGAGGAACTGTAGCTCCTCGGCGGGAGGCATGTTGTACTTATCTAAAATAGCCTGCAGGCTCGTTGCCAACTCAACCTGCTGGTTGACTATTTCGATACGGCATCCTGCTCCTGTCACGGCCCGGCAGTGCGTAAGCTGTACCCGTACGTTCTGGGTCCGGTCTGTAATTACCTGAATACCAAAGGGGGGCGAATCGGACGACAGTAAGCCATAATTATAGTTTGTCAGCGCTACGGCGCTGGTATCGCGCAGATGATCACTGACAAAATGCTCAAAGTCGGTGAAGTGCTTACGGGCTATTTTCATCCCGTCTACCCAGTTTACAGGGTAGTGTTCCAGTTTAGGCAGCATGGCTCGCGTAGCAGAATAGGTTATGGACAGGAGCACCGCAATCTATTACATTCGGTATAGAATTGATTGCGCCTTCCATTCCATCTGAACGAATTTAGCCAATAATAACTATGTGGACGAAATAGGTCTGCTACTTAATGGCAGAAACAGCTAACGGAGCCGGAATTTCGCCGGTTTCTATCCAATCAGACAACCACGTTTTATGCGGTGAGGAAAAGTCAGCAAAGAATTCGTAGAAAGGAAGCATATCACGCTGATAATCACCCGTTACGTAGATAGGATCGCTTATAAAAATGGTTTTCCGCGACCAGTCGAACCCGACCAGAACCAGGGGGATATTGGCTTTTTGCGCCATATAATAAAATCCCATCTTTAGCTTACTAACATCGCTACGAGTGCCTTCAGGCGTGATACATACGTGGAGTGTATCATGGCGATTAAACGTCTCGGCTACAGCCTCCACCAGGTTGTTGGCCTTGCTCCGGTACACGGGAGTGCCACCTAATGCGCGAAAAAACCAGCCGCCGTACCAGGTAAACAGCGAGCTTTTAGCGAGATACCCGATGTAGGTACGTAGCTCGTGGCGAATCCAGAGGCCAAGCGGAAAATCCCAGTTGGTGCTGTGGGGAACAACAACCCAAAGCGCTTTCGGTACGGTTGGTCTGGGCCCAACGATTTTCCAGCCCAGGCGGTGATAGATCCAGGTAAGCAGCGCACCAAGCATACGAAGTAAACGTTTACGGTTGTCCAAAAAAATAGTGTCTATCGTACAGCACCCCAAGCCAGGCCGGATATTGTACGATAGACACTAAACCATTGAACTATACTAATAATTCCGCTCTTTGCTCACCAGCCAACGGCCCGTGATAAAGGATGCAATGAGTAATACAGCGTAGAAAATCAGCGTACCAATGGTAGAAAGCGTGTCGTGTGTCATGACTGTCAAACGTAATGTTAGGCAACGTGCGTTAGCGCAACTTGGTGCATGCAAAGATAAAAATAAAACGGCCCCTGCGCAGGGGCCGTTCCAGGTTAATTACCAATGATAGCAAAATGCTTCTGTAGCAGGTCTTCGTATTTTTTCGACAACTGCGGTTGCTTCGCTTCTTTGTAGGCTTCGGCCAGCATCTGCAACCCATACAGATCAGCGTTGGTTTCGCCTACCGTCCGACCTGTCTTTTCGTAATACGTCAGGTTCTGATCAGCACGCCGGCTCATGGTATCGGCTATATCAGTGGCCTGTTTGGTATCTCCGATCTCCAGCAACAGACGAACATAACTGGCCGACACCTGGTCATAGGGGATGCTCTTATCGGGCAATACGCTCAGGCTGCGCTCCAGCACCTGTTTAGCCTGCTCTTTTTTGCCTTCGCGCAGCAGTTGATCCGCCAACCGGAAGAAGGCGATTCGGGCTGATACAACCGGCGACCCTTTGAACGTCTCATCGTAATAAGTGTTCGGGTTGTTCATTTCGCGCCACGCCATGCGGTTCATCATGTTTTTGTACATAACATCGCTGTTAACGTACCCATCCTGCACCCCCGGAATAGCTACAGGCATAAGCCGGTAAGCATAGCCTTCGAGTTGCATATGGTCCCGAAGGTTCAGGTAGCTTTCGCCCCCGAGGGTCGCTGAGAAGTAGATAGGCCGTTGCCAGTTATTGGCCGCAATCATATCGAGAATGATCAGGTCGGGCTTATACAGGTTACGCTCTCCGATCGTCCACTGAAGGGTATCTTTCAGGAAAGGCCGCAACTCCGCAGGCACAAAACCGGCTTTATCAACTGCGGCTTTATCAATCGGCAGGAAGAGCGTCGAAGAAGGCAACGTATTGGCCATTTCGCCTGTAGTCAGCGGCACCTGTATGGCCGGGCTATTCTGCTTGATCAGGCTGATGTACTGCCGCAGGTCAATGCCACTTTTCACCGATGGGTTGGCGTAGTAGAGGACAATGTCGTTTTTCCCCTTGTTGAACTGTTCCATGTCCAGCGAGATAGGCAGGGCCTTCGACTCGTAGGTATCCCGCTTCATCTGTTGAATATACCATTCGGTACCCAACAGGCTGAGGTTGCACACGCGCACATCGCGCCGTATGCCTTCCACCTCCTGGGCGTACCAAAGCGGGAATGTATCGTTATCACCGCCTGTAAACAGGATTGCGTTGGGGGCGCAGGAGTTCAGCAGATTCTTCGCAAAATCAACTGAATGGTATCGATTCGACCGATCGTGGTTATCCCAGCTTTTCGCCCCCATCATTACAGGCACCAGCAGAAAAATAGCGGGTACCAACGCATTGCGCAACGTTGCACTCTTGATGAAGGTGTTCAATCCTTCGGCAATCGACGTAACGCCCAACCCTACCCAAATGGCAAAGAAATAAAACGACCCCACATAGATGTAGTCGCGTTCGCGGGGTTCAGAGGGTGGTGAGTTCAGGAATACCTGTAGCGCGATGCCTGTGAAGAGGAACAATAACATGACCACCAGGAAATCACCACGCCGGCGGAACGCCTGATAAACGATGCCCAGCAGGGCCAGCACCAACGGCAACATATAGAAATTGTCGCGGCCTTTATTGTCTTGAAGCACCTCGGGCAGGCCTTTATTACTCGAGAAAGGCGTCAGATAACCCGCCCCTTCGATGTCGCTCTCCCGACCGGCAAAGTTCCACATCAGGTACCGGGCCCACATGTGGCCAAGTTGATAGGTGATAAAGAAATTGATATTGTCGCCAAACGTAGGTTTTTGCCCTTCGGCCAGATTTAACCACCGGCGATACAGCTGCGGATGGTTCTGCTGATTACTCCACACCCGTGGAAACAACATCTGATCCCCTTTTTCGTAGGTGTAAACCGGCTTATAATCGAAGATCTCGTAACCCGTTTTATTCTTCATGTATACTGGCTCCAGCTTACTCTTGTCACTTTCCTGGCCAGTTGGTTCAGCCGTAAAAATCGGCCCGTATGTCAGTGAGCGGCTGCCATATTGCTCCCGTTTCAGGTATGAGATGAAGTTCAGCGCATCGCTCGGGTCGTTCTCGTTGATCGGCGTGTTGTAGTTCGACCGCACCAGCACCTGAATAAAAGAAGCATAGCCGATCAACACGAAGGCGAACGCTAACAGGCCTGTATGCAGGGCTACATTACGCTTGCGTGCCGACCAGATGATGAGGTAGATCAGGGCACTGAAAAACACGATCACGAAGGTGACGACCCCCACGTTGAAAGGCAAACCCAGTGTATTTACCGCAAACCGTTCAACCGCAAAGGCCGAACTGGGCAGACCAGGAATTACACCCGCGTTGATCACCCCCAGGAACGCCATACCGATGCAGAAGGCGAACACCACGCCCCAGGTAGTTGGCTGGGTGTATTTGTTGGCAGGCAGCGTGCGCAAGACCATGATGAACGCCCCCACCAGCACCGCCATGTATAGACTCCGCCAGATCACGTTTTCGAGCAACACCAGCCCCAACATCAGCATGATCCCCAGCAACAGGGTAGCCAGCATATCCCGGGGCGACAAGCGATTATAGTGCTTGTAATAGAATAGAAGGGCCAGTGCAGGCAGCGTAACAAGGTTCAGCAAGTGGACACCGATTGACAAGCCCGTCAGGTAAGCAATCAACAAGACCCAGCGGTTGGCCGTGGCTTCATCCTTAATCCGTTCCCAGCGCAGGGCGGCCCAAACGACGACGGCCGTAAAAAACGATGACAGACCATATACCTCAGCCTCAACGGCAGAGAACCAGAACGTATCGGAGAAGGTATAAACCAAGGCGCCAACGGCCCCCGATCCAATCACCAGAAACGTATCGGCGTTCGTGTAGTTTTCTTCGTCCGTCGTTAGTGTTTTCTGCACCAGCATGGTAATGGTCCAGAACAGGAACAGGATCGTTGCCGCGCTGGATAGCACCGACACCATGTTGATCCAGTACGCCACTTTTGTTACATCGCCTCCTGCCAGGAAGGAAAATAAACGGCCCAGGAGAAGAAAGAAAGGAGCACCTGGTGGGTGAGGTACCTGAAGTTTATAGGCACAGGCAATGAACTCGCCACAGTCCCAGAAGCTGGCAGTACGTTCAACGGTTAAAGCATAAGTAATCAATGCCACCGCGAAAATGACCCAGCCAGTGAGGTTATTCAGGCGTTTGTAGGAAAGCATGTTTGTGTAGGGATTGAACGAAACGATTGCCCAAAAATAGGGAAATAAGGGCCAACAGGGGTGTTAATTATTCCTAAACAACCAGCGGGCTGGTTTTAGGGGCTGGCCAGTTGCATCAGTACGCCGCAGACATAGCCCATATACGTACCTACAGCATACCCTACAATAGCCATCAACACGCCTACCGGAGCAAGTGCCGGATGAAAGGCCGCTGCTACAATGGGGGCTGTGGCCGGCCCCCCTATACAGGCCTGGCTCCCCACAGCCAGCAGAAAATAGGGAGACCGGATCAGCCGGCTGAACCCAATCATCAACAGCACGTGAAAGGCCATCCAGACAAGCCCGACAATGATCAATCCCGGCTGATCAGCGATGGCGAGTACGTTCATCTTCAAGCCAATGGTGGCAATCATGATATAGAGTAGCACCGTCGCCAGCTTTGAAGCGCCTGCGCCCTCCAGGTGGCGCAGGCGGGTGAAGGAAGCCGCTACGCCTAATGCCGTAGCAAGCCCCACCAACCAGAAGAAGGACGTACCCAGGCTAAATCGGTTCAGCACGGGCGAGTGCGTATGGATATAAGCGGCCAACGGATCGGCAATGGCCGTTGCCACTGCCGTACAGCCAAACCCTACGGCCAACACCTGCACCAACTCTGTACTGGTTGGGGTTCGCTCACTGACAGCAGCCTGTTGCTGTACCTTCTGGCGCACTTCGTCGACCGCCGACACATCGGCCCGAAGCCAGCGGTCGATACGTGGAGCCCGGGCAGCGCCGTATAGCAACGTACCCAGCCAAATATTCGACACAAAAACATCGACGGTGACAATGGCGGAAAATAACGCATCGCTGGGTTGAAATACTTCTTTGAGCGCTGTCTGGTTGGCCCCGCCACCAATCCAGGTACCGGCCAGCGTAGCCAGCCCCCGCCAGACAGCATCCGGGCCAGTTCCACCCACAAGAGCTGGAGACAGATACGCCAGTGCCCATACAGCCAGCGGACCACCCAGCATAATACTTACAGCCGATGCGCCGAACATGAGCACCGCTTTACTGCCTAATCGTTGAAAAGCGCGTATATCGACACCCACAGTAAACAGCACCAGGCTACAGGGAAGTAGCAAACGGGTTACTACTGTGTAGAGTGCATCGACCGCCTCGGGTGTTGCCAAACCAGTTGTGTTTAGCAGTGATGGAATGAAATAACAAAGTAGCGTGGCGGGAACAACGCCGTAGAAGCGTTGCCAGACCAGTTTGGTACTGCTGGCGGTGGTAAGCACAACCGCGATGATCAGCAATAAAACGCCAAGAAGAATCGGAGGAGTCATTCAGCGAAGAGAAGTGAATAGGTCTGAATGGGCTGGAGCAGCCAGCATTCGACCGGCTAAAAATAAACAACGCCGGCCTCAACTTGAGCCGGCGTGTCGTAATTACACTTCATCAACAAACTAAAAACCAAAAAGCTGTAGGAGGGGGACTCGAACCACCCACGGTGCGGTTAGCTACAGTACAACATCTGGTGGTCAACCCCAGTCGCTCCGAAGAAACGAATTCCGCAAAGCGGCATTATGCTGCGTTTATCCCTTATCACCACCCCCGAGACAGGAGGGCACGTCTGCCAATTTCGACACCCTACAATGAAAACCTTGTCTTGTTAATGGAATCGGGGCGTCTAATCCCCCTGATCAACTTGACAATGCAAAGATAGTGGCCGGGGTAAATTCATTGCAAGTATTTTATAAAAATAAGCTAAAATTTACGGTTTATATAAAAACAAGCTATTTTTGTTAGCAATTCATCAAAATGACTATGGAAAAAGCGGCCAAAAATTTAGAAATTGATAACGTCGATCTCAAAATTCTAAATTTATTGATGCAGGATGCAACGATGGCCTACACCGAAATCGGGAAGCGCATCTTCGTATCGGGCGGTACGGTGCATGTCCGCATGAAAAAGATGGAAGACATGGGCATTGTCCGTGGTTCGCAGTTGATCATCGATCACACTAAACTTGGCTGGGACATCAGTGCCTTCCTGGGTATCTACCTCGATAAGAGTTCGCTATATGGGGAAGTGGCTGAACAGTTAATGAAAATCCCCGAGGTGGTGAACATTCACTACACCACGGGGATTTACAGCATCTTCGCCAAGATCGTTTGTCGCGATACACTCCACCTGCGCCAGGTTTTACACGACAAGATTCAGAAAGTGGGCGGTATTCAGCGAACGGAGACGTTTATCTCACTCGAAGAGAGCGTTAACCGGCCTGTACCCTTCACGGAAACCAGTCTGGCTAATCAGGATTCTTTGTAAATCTTGTACGCTGTCTTTTCAACGATCCCTTTAGGCAATAACCAGGCGGCGAAAGCGCCCAGTTTATTGATCCCCCCGGTAATGACTTCTGCTTTGCCGGCCAGCATAGCTACGACTGCCTGTTTGGCTACGGCCTCTGGTGTCATCGTTATCTTTTTAGCCGCCTCGCGTGCCTTCTGATTAATCTGCGCCCGATCATTGAAACCCGTGTCAGTGGCCCCGGGGCTAATGCACGTGACGCTAACCGATGTGCCAGCTAGCTCGTGGTGGAGGCCCCGACTGAAATTCAGCACAAACACTTTCGTAGCGGCGTACAGGCTCATGCCCGGCAGCGCCTGGTAGGCCGTTGAGCTGGCAATGTTCAGCACGTACCCACGCGGCTGACGACGAAGCTCGGGCAGAAGCCGCTGGGTCAACTCTACCAACGCGGTCATGTTCACCTGCATCATGGCCAGATTGTCGCTCACCGCATACTGCTCAAACTGACCACTAAGACCGTAGCCAGCGTTATTGACCAGTACTGATACAGCGTATTTGTTAGTCATACACCAGTCCACTACCTGTTGGGGTGCGGCCGGATCCGAGAGATCCACAGCCAGTGAGTCGACGCTTACCCGATAATCGGCTGCCAGTTGCCGGGCAAGCTGTTGCAGTTGATCGCCTGAGCGTGCTACCAGTAGCAGATTATAGTTTCGGCGAGCCAGTTCGGCAGCGATGGCCAGACCAATACCCCGGCTGGCTCCGGTGATGAGTGCGTAGGACATAAAAAAAGAAGTTTCCAGTTTACAGTTGTCAGTTTGAAAGTTACCGAAGCAACATGAACCTGACGACTGTGAACTGAAAACTGTAAACAGACAACTGTAAACTTATTAGATATTCACCTTCTGAATGAAACGGTGATAGAATGGCGTTTTGCTGAATTCATTCTTCGGCTTGTATTTACCCGTTACAACAGGCACGTACATCACCCGACGGCGGCTAGCTTCGCCCATCAGCGGCGACTGCTGAACCCGGTGCCAGATACGACCGTCATGAACGGTTAGATCACCCGCCTGAATGTCCAGACCAACTTCACGCGGATCGGGGTTATTATCCACGAAATATTTTTTGCCAAACAGCATTCGGAATGTGCTCTGCTTGTGGGTGCCGGGCAATACCCGGAGACCGCCATTCTCCATCGGGCAATCGTCGAGGTGGATACCTACGTTCAACATCGGCATGATACGCTGACCCAGGAAAATATCGCGGGGGCTATCTGTATGCCAGCCCATCTGCGAATACTGGCTGCTCGGTGTCCGAACGTAGTTATTCAGGACCAGGCCGTCTTTTTCATTTTCGCCCATCCGGCCTTCATAAGGCTGAAGCAGGTCAACTACCGTTTGGAGCCGTGGATCCTGAAGGAATTCGTGGAGCACCTGGCTGGCATGCGACAAAAAGCACGACCGCTGAATGACTTTATTGCCTGCTTCGTCACGGCCAAACTTAAGGGGAACACCGTTGACTTTATCACGCCCGTCGGCGAGCCATTCCTGCTCAATTCGGGCTAATTCACTTAAAAAAAGCGTTACAGTATCGCGGTTCAGGAAGTTCGGAAAAATGATGATTCCGTTCTTATCAAAAAAATTCTTCTGTTCAGCGGTGAGGGTTTCGCCCAGCTCAAACTTGGGGCATTGCAGTTTTCTCATATTGGCGACAGTTGCTACTGTGTACGATCAAGGAAGCTACGTGTTAAATTTTGGGGTCTAAATTAACGAATGGTAGGCGGTTCAACCAAACACTTTATGGATGAATGTTCGGATTCAAGGATAAAATGCGCTTCAGACCAGCTACAGTGTCATTCTGGCTACAAAGTTTATACAGAAATTCCTAGCTACCGCTTTAAATCCGATTAAATCCAAAAAACGGTCGGCAATAATAGTACTTTTTCTAGTTTTCTTCCCTACTCAATTTTCCGTTTTAAGTAGTTTATGACGGCCTCTACGGGTAGCGAATTGAAGGTCATTGAGCGGGTTAGCCCCCCTTTTCGAGCCGCGTATATACCGTAATGCATATCGAGTAGCCCACGCATTTCGTGGGCATCAGGATTAATGCTAAGCATCACATTCCGGCTCATGGCATAGTCGATCCAGCGCCAGTCTATATCCAGCCGATAGGGGCTTGCGTTAATTTCAATGACCACCCGGTTGGCAGCACAGGCATCGATGATCGTTTTGAAATCGAGCGGGTATCCTTCGCGGGCTAACAAGAGCCGCCCGGTAGGGTGACCGAGAATGCTGGTATACGGATTGTCGATGGCGCGTAGCAAGCGGGCAGTAGCCTTCTCTTTAGTCATGTTGAGCGTCTGGTGCACCGACGCTACCACGTAATCGAAAGAAGCCAGCACCTCATCCGTATAATCCAGTGAACCATCGCCCAGGATGTCCGATTCGATACCTTTCAGGATGCGAAAATCGGTACCAGCTGCTGTATACTCAGCGTTGATCGCATCGATTTCTCGTTGCTGCTGCGCCACCCGTTCGGGCGTAAGGCCACCGGCATAACTGGCCGTTTGCGAATGGTCGGCAATACCGAAATACTGTAACCCTAGGTCACGGGCATAGTCGGCCATCTGCCGTAGCGTGTGCTTCCCGTCAGACCAGGTGCTATGGTTGTGCAATGTACCCCGCAAGTCTTCCCAGGTGATCAGTTCGTCCGGACTATGCCGTTGCGACCAGGCAAAGGCCTGGTCGTTCTCGCGCATTTCAGCCACCACATAGGGCAATCCAGCCTGTGCGTAGATGGTTTCCTCCGTTGACCCGGCCGAGGCACTCATTGCGCTTTGCAGGAGTGTTTTTCCGGTTGGTCCCGTTTCGGCCAGGTGCTTTTCTGTGGCAGAGCGGATGAATAGTTGCTGGTCGAACTGGTCGGCTGGGTACGTTATCACCGTTACCTGTACATCGGTTCCTTCGGCTCGCCCCCGCCAGTTGAATGGTGATGAAGCCGGTACGTCCTGTGTCAGGCCCGGCTGGGCATTCAGGTACGTCTGAACGGCCAGCGGATCAGCTGACTCGACCAGCAATTCCACCGAATCGACTTCGATCGACCGGCGACGTACCTGACCGCTCACCTCTACCCTACCCAACGCGGCTAACTCGTCGCGTAGTTGAACGGCCAACCGATCTGCTTTATCCATGCGCACTTTGCCCGACTGACTTTCCAGAAAATCGAGGTTGTCGAGGATGTTCTGCTGGATTTTTTCACCAAACCCTTTGATGGCTGCCACCCGCCCCGTTTCGCTGGCCTGGCGCAGGTCGCGCAGCGTTTCGATACCCAGTTCATGCCAGAGCGTTTTTACTTTCTTCACACCCAGGCCCTTGATTCTGAACATATCGAGTACACCGGGAGGCGTTTGAGCCAGTAGTTCGTCGAGTTCAGTCAAGTGTCCTGTATCGACAAACTCACGAATCTTGGTCGCAACTGTTTTGCCAATGCCGGGAAGTTTAATCAAATCTGCCACTGATTGCTCAGTCAGGTCTTCTGTCACTTTTTCGAGCGAAAAAGCCGCACCCGAGAAGGCTCTTGTCCGAAAGGGATCACCATTATGGAGCTCCATCAGTCGGGCGGTCAGTTCGAGGCTATCGATTATATCAGCGTTTGTCATGCGTTGTGAAAAATAGACACGCAAAATACAGTATTCGCAGGAAAGAGGTCACTCAGACCAGGCCCAAGTCCGCCGCTTTTTCAGCTACATAACCAGGTTCTATCTGATAAACAGCACCTAGTTTATATTGCTATTTCTTATGATATAAATGTCTAGAACCGATCAGTTGTTGCCTTGGGCTGCTTGTTACATCTATTCCCTCCCTGGCCTGAACAAGCAGAAAGATGGGCTGTTGTTAAATTTTTTCTCAGCAGTAGTTAAAGTGCCCCGCAACTGTCACTATCAGCCAATTGACTATATAAAGCGACTTGTACCATGGTCCTTATCACATAGTACATCGAATAATTTCCGGTGGCGCTTTCCTTTTTCCTCCCTGCTTAGTAGTATCTTTATACCCCGTAACGCTTCAACCTGAATATCCTCATGGCGGCTACGGGCACCAACTCCTCGCGCACTTCCGCGAAATACATATTTGTTACCGGCGGGGTAACATCATCACTGGGTAAAGGCATCATTGCCTCGTCGCTGGCCAAGCTGCTGCAATCGCGCGGCTTGTCAGTCACCATTCAAAAGTTCGATCCATACCTCAACATTGATCCAGGTACGTTGAACCCCTACGAACATGGCGAATGCTATGTTACCGACGATGGGGCCGAGACAGACCTTGATCTTGGTCACTATGAGCGCTTTTTGAATACGCCAACCTCGCAGGCTAATAACATCACGACCGGACGGATTTATAACAACGTCATCACGCGCGAACGCAAAGGCGACTTCCTGGGCAAAACCGTTCAGGTAGTACCACACATCACGGACGAGATCAAGCGTAACCTGCGCCTCCTGGGCGATTCGGGAGAATACGACATCGTGATCACCGAGATCGGTGGCTGTGTGGGCGATATCGAATCGCTACCCTTCATCGAAGCGGTCCGTCAGTTCAAGTTTGAGCTGGATGAACATGATACGCTGATCATCCACCTGACGCTGGTCCCCTACCTTCAGTCAGCGGGCGAACTGAAAACGAAGCCTACGCAGCACTCAGTGAAAATGCTTCAGGAATCGGGCGTTCAGGCCGATATTCTGGTTTGCCGCACCGAACATCCGTTGCCAATGGACATTCGGAAGAAGATCGCGCTGTTCTGTAACGTGCAGGTTAACTCGGTAATCGAGGCGATGGATGCCGAAACGATCTACGACGTACCCCTGCTGATGAAAAAAGAAAAGCTCGATCAGCGGGCCCTGTACATGCTTGACCTTTACAATGATCAGGATGCCGATCTGGAAGCCTGGAAAGGTTTTTTGAATGGGTTGAAAAACCCAACGAATGAGGTACGTATCGGCCTGGTGGGTAAGTATGTTGAGCTGCACGATGCCTACAAGTCGATTGCAGAAGCGTTTATTCATGCCGGTTCGAAGAATGAATGTAAGGTGCACATCGACTGGATTCAGTCGGAGAATCTAGCCGATGAATCAATTGTAGACGATCGGCTGCGTGAACTGGATGGTATCCTGGTTGCACCCGGCTTCGGCGAGCGCGGCATCGAAGGCAAGATCAACGCCATCAAGTATGCCCGCGAAAACGGCGTGCCTTTCTTCGGGATCTGCCTCGGTATGCAGTGTGCCGTGATTGAATACGCCCGGAATGTGCTGGGGCTGGCCGATGCGCATTCATTCGAGATGAACCCCGATACCCCCCACCCGGTCATTAACATGATGGAAGACCAGAAAAAAGTGGTCAATATGGGCGGAACGATGCGGTTAGGCGCTTACTCCTGCAAGATCAAGAAGGATTCTCTCTCCTATCAGGCATACGGCAAAACGACCATCAGCGAGCGGCATCGGCATCGGTACGAATTTAATAGTGCCTATACCGACCAATTCGAAAAAGGAGGCATGCGGGCCGTAGGGACCAATCCAGAAACCGGACTTGTCGAAATAGTTGAGCTGCCCAAGCACCCCTGGTTTGTGGGGGTACAATTCCACCCCGAGCTAAAAAGCACGGTTATGGCGCCACAGCCCTTATTTGTCCAATTCGTGAAAGCGGCCATGGCGTTTGCTGACCACCGGCAGGCATATACGACCCCCGTCTCCAGCGAATCCCTTGTTGGTTAACCGGCGTATTGGCGTAATTTTGCACCCGGAAATATAGTTTGCTGTTTGCTGTTCAATGGTTCTGATGGCTTACACCTCAAGTGTTGCAACGTACCTGTTAAACAGTAAACAGAAGACTGTAAACATAAAAAATGGATCGCAATCAACTAGTTGGCCTGTTACTTATTCTGGCCATGTTTGTCGGCTACCAGTATCTGGTACCGAAACCGGCGCCGGAGAAAAAACCGGCCCAAATCACTAAAACGACTAAACCAGTCCCAGGCAGTTCTGCCGCTGCCACCGCTCCACTCGATTCGGCCACGGCACGTACCCAGTTTGGCGATTTTGCATCGGCCGCTATTGGGCAGGCTCGCGACATTGTTGTTGAAAATTCAGACGTTAAAGTAACGTTCAGCACGCAGGGCGGCCGCGTAAAGGAAGTACTCCTTAAAAAGTATAAGACGTTTGACGGTAAACCGCTCTTTCTGGTCGATGCCAAAACAAGCCGCACCACATTGGAGCTACCGACCAAATCGGGTAAGGTTGACCTGCACGAACTGTTTTACCAAACCGATGCCCAGGGCGGAACGGTAGCCGGTCAGTCGCAGGTCATTACGTTCCGGGCCGACATAGGTAATGGGCAATCAGTGGAGCAAGCCTACACTGTCCCTGCCACTGGCTATACGATCGAATATTCGCTGAGGGCCAGTAATCTGGATAATGTGCTAGGAAACGGCGAGGTGCGCCTTTTGTGGGAAGACCGGATGCCGCAGTTCGAGAATGACCTGAGCAACAACCGGCGTGCTGCCACCATCAACTACCTGACCACTAAAGATAACTTTGATCACCTGGCCGAAAACGAAAGTAGCAATGAAGCTGTGGTAGAAGACCCGGTGAAGTGGTTCGCGATCAAGCACAAGTATTTCTTATCGGCCTTTATTGCCCAGAGCACGCAACTGACCAAGGCCAAATTTCAAACCGTAGTTGATCTGGCCGATAGCAGTACGGTTAAAACAGCGGTAGCCGATGTGAGTTTTCCGGTGGCAGATGTTAAAGCCGGAAAAGGACTGTTCCGGTATTACTATGGCCCCAATGATTTTCAGATCATCAAGGAAGGAATCGCACCGGATTTCGACCAGAACGTGTACCTGGGCTATTCGATCCTGAAGCCGATCAACAAGTACTTTTTTGTACCGGTCTTCAATTTCTTTGAGAAATTCATTAGCAACTATGGCCTGTTGATTATCTGTCTGGTTGTGTTTGTGAAATTGTTGTTAACTCCGCTCACGTACAAATCGTATGTCAGCATGGCTAAGATGCGGGTGCTGGCTCCCGAACTGGCTGTGATTAAAGAGCGCGTTGGTGACGACATGACCAAGCAGCAGCAAGAACAGATGAAACTGTATCAGGAAGTGGGCGTGTCGCCCCTCAGCGGCTGCATTCCGGTGCTGGCTACCATGCCCATTCTGTTTGCTCTTTTCCAGCTTTTCCCGAACCTGATTGAACTTCGGCAAAAGACATTCCTGTGGGCATCAGACATGTCGACCTATGATTCATTTATCAAATTCGGCGTTAACATTCCCTTTGTTGGCAACCACCTGAGTTTGTTCACGGTGATGATGACCATCTCAAGTATCGCCTACGCCTACTATAATAACCAGACCACGCCCCAGCAGCCTGGCCCGGTAAATATGAAGGCATTGAGCTATATTTTTCCGGTCATGTTCATGTTCGTTCTGAACTCCTTCCCGGCGGGGCTGACCTGGTATTACTTTGTGTCGAACGTAGTGACGATAGCTCAACAGTTGCTAATCAGAAACTTTGTTGACGAAACAAAACTGAAAGCTGTGCTCGACGAAAATCGCAAGAAGATTGCGGCGGGGGGTGGCAAAAAATCGCGATTCCAGGAAATGCTTCAAAAGCAGTTATCCGCTGCCGACGATGCACGTAAACAAGCTGAAGAAGCCAAAAAGCGGGCTAAAAAATAAGGTTATAGGTCTGTTGCCTTGCCTGGTTTGTTCCGTCATAACCGCATCACAACAGAAATAGCCCGAACTGACACCCTTGAAAGAGCAACGCAGCGAAGGCGTTGCTCTTTTCGCGTTCCAACAAAAGTTATGACCAGGAAACAGATAGGATTGGTACTGCTAGGCTTGGCTTATTCACTGTCAAACACAACCGGGATCGCCCAAAAGGTGAAAGACATAGAGCGGCGGTATAAGGCAGGTGTACGGCTGCTTCAAGTGGGCGACTATGATAAGGCCCGTACAGAACTACAGCCCGTTATGCAACAAGGTGGTAGCTATGCCCCTTTTGCGTACTACTATCATGCAGATGCGTCGTATCGTCAAAAGCGGTATGCCGCCGCCCGCACCACATTAAAAGAACTGATTGACCGTTTTCCCGGCTGGCTAAAAAAAGAAGAAGGCTATTACCTGGCTGCCGCCGCTGCTTATGAACAAAGCCTGTATGACGAAGGGCTATCCTATACGCAGCTTATTACGGAACCTGATTTGCGGACCGACGTTGATAAGATGGAGCAGACGTTTCTGCCCCGAATCGGGGACTTGAACCGGCTTAAAGCACTCCAAAAGCAGTATCCACAAAACAAAACGCTGGCCCGTACACTAGTCGATCTCATTCAGCGCACCTCATCCGACAAAGATGACCTGGAACTGTCAGACCGGCTATCGAACCGCTTTGGCATCTCGCCCGAACCAGTGCCGGTTAGCCAACCGCCCGTTAGCCGGGCGGCGGAGCCGAACGTACCTGCTAGCCAGCCAGCCCCCGTTGTTCGCACGGATCGGGTTAAAACAAAGGGCTATATCAACGTTGGTGTACTTTTTCCGTTCCGCATCAATCGGTTCAGCGTTAGTGAACGAAATCGATCCAACCAATATGTGTATGATCTGTACGAAGGCATGAAACTGGCCAAAGCCAAGCTCATGACGGAAGGGATCACGGTTAACCTGTTTGCGTATGATATTGATAATGATGCAGACCAAACGCTTGACGTGCTGAACAATGCCTCATTTGCTCAAAATGATTTGCTCATTGGGCCACTCTACACCGAACCCAACCGGCTGGTTGCTGCCTTTGCGTTGCAGAATGATATTCCGCTGGTAAACCCCATTGCCACCACGCGTGAACTGATATCTAACCAGCCGAACGCTTATCTGGCTCAACCGTCGACCACGCAACAGGCCATTCAGACAGCCAGTTTCGTTAAGGATTTGCTGACGAATCGCAAAGCCATTGTTTATTTCGGCGCTTCCCGAAAAGACTCCCTGCTTGCCTCGGCCTATCAGGCGGCGCTTAAGGTGCAGGGCTTTCAGGTGATTGAATTCAAACGACTGACAGGAAAAGCAACTGCGATGGCCGCTTCTATGAAGGTGACCGAGGAACAGAAGCCCGGTCATGTGTTTTTGGCAAGCAGTAACAACGACGACGGCCCGGCTTTGCTCGAGGCCCTGAGTCGAAAGAACATATCGGCTCCGCTTGTGGCTACGTACCCCGCTTTTGATTATTTCCGGAATTCACTCTCAACGTTTACCCGACGTGAGTTATACCTGATTGCCCCTGAATTTATAGATCGGGAGCGGAGCGCTACCGAAGGGTTTCAGGAAATGTATCTGGCGAAGCGTAATATCATTCCATCAACTTTTGCAGCACAGGGCTATGACATGCTCCTCTTTTTTGGCCGACAGTTGGCCAGGGGAAATATGAAGGTCAAGCCGTTGCTACGAACCGAAGAGAGTGATGAGTACGTGCTGTCGGGCTTTGATTACACGCGATCGAATGACAACCAGCTTGTCCCCATCATCAAATTTGATGGTAGCCGGTTTGTAAAAGTAAATTAGACTGGTCGGGGCTGCTTTCCGAACAAAGCATCGGCACGCGGCGGCTGTCAGTCATTGTTTCAAGTATGAAGAGCGAACAACTTTTTGAGAAAGCAAAACTGCTGATTCCCGGCGGTGTCAATTCACCCGTTCGGGCCTTTCGGGCCGTAGGTGGCCATCCCTTATTCATCAAATCGGCCAGCGGGGCCTATATCACCGACGAAGACGACCGACGCTATATCGAGCTGATCAATTCGTGGGGTCCCATGATTCTGGGCCACGCGTTTGAACCCGTTGAGAAGGCCGTCCGCGACGCTATCCAGCACTCCTTCTCGTTTGGCGCGCCTACCCGCAAAGAGGTAGAAATGGCCGAGCTGATTATCAGCATGGTCCCTTCTGTCGAAAAGGTGCGAATGGTCAATTCAGGAACTGAAGCCACGATGGCCGCTATTCGGGTGGCTCGCGGGTTTACAGGACGCGACAAACTGATCAAGTTTGAGGGTTGCTATCACGGCCACGGCGACTCCTTTCTGATTGCAGCGGGTAGCGGAGCCATGACCATGGGTACGCCCGATAGTCCCGGTGTTACGAAAGCAACCGCACACGACACGTTAACCGCTCCTTTCAACAATCTCGCTGCGGTAGAGCAACTGATCGCCGCGAACCCCAATCAGGTGGCGGCGTTGATCCTTGAGCCTGTTGTCGGCAATATGGGGTGTGTGCTCCCCCAACCAGGCTTCTTGCAGGGCATCCGTGATCTATGTACGAAACACGGCATCGTGCTGATCTTCGATGAAGTCATGACCGGATTCCGGCTGGCTAAAGGAGGTGCGCAGGAACGGTTCGGTATTATACCTGACCTGACCACCCTGGGTAAAATAATTGGTGGCGGGATGCCGGTTGGTGCTTATGGCGGACGAGCCGACATCATGAACATGGTATCGCCCGCAGGGCCGGTGTATCAGGCAGGGACGTTATCGGGCAACCCAATCGCCATGTCGGCAGGTTTGGCCATGCTACACCACCTGAATGACCATCCGGAAGTCTACACTCGTCTGGATGACGTTGGGCAGCGGCTGGGTGACGGTTTCCGCAACAGCGCCGCTAAACTGGGGCTGAATTTTACGGTGAATCAGATTGGCTCGATGTTCACGCTCTTTATGACCAGCAAGCCAGTAACCGATCTGGAGTCGGCTAAAACATCTGACATTCCGCTGTTCGGACGGTATTTCCACGCCATGCTCCAACGGGGCGTCTACCTCGCTCCTGCGCAGTACGAAAGCCTGTTTGTGTCTACTGCGCTGACAGACGAACTAATTGACCAGGTAATCCAGGCTAATGAAGACAGCCTTGCCAGTACGATGAACAATGATCAATGAACCCAGCAACCGGGAGGTACTGACAAGCCAGGTACGTTGATGATTGTGCACTGATAATTGTTTAGCGAGAATGCGTTTTTCCGTCATTATTCCCGTTTATAACCGCCCGGACGAACTGGCCGACCTGCTCGACAGCCTTACCCGGCAAACTATGACGGATTTTGAAGTACTGGTCATTGAGGATGGGTCGACTCAGAAAGCGGAACAGGTGGTAACGACGTACCTAGACCGATTGCAGGTACGCTATTTCGACAAGCCGAATACCGGTCAGGGCTTTTCGCGGAATTACGGTTTTGAACGGGCCAATGGCGACTATTTCGTTGTGTTTGATTCCGACGCGGTAGTACCGGCAACGTACCTGGAGATTGTTAAGACCTATCTGGCCCACACCCAGCTTGATGCCTACGGCGGACCCGACGGGGCCAGCCCTGATTTTTCGGATACGCAAAAGGCGATCAGCTACGCCATGACCTCCGTGTTTACGACGGGTGGCATCCGTGGAAAAAAACAGAACGCGGGCGGTTCGTTTTTACCACGGTCTTTTAATATGGGCCTCTCGCGCCGGGTTTTCATCGAAACTGGCGGCTTTGCCAAACGCGATATGGGCGAGGACATGGAATTCAGTACCCGGCTCATACGCCTTGGCTACCGCGTTGGGCTCATTCCCGATGCCGTCGTGTATCATAAACGGCGCGGTACGTTAGGTGCTTTTTTCCGGCAGATCATCAGCTTTGGTCGTACCCGCGTGCAATTGCAACGTACCTACAACATTCCGATCAAACTCGTGCACACGTTTCCGGTGGTGTTCACACTAGGCTGGTTGAGCCTACCACTGCTGGCCCTGTTATCGGCTGGGTTGGCCCTTGCCGGCCTGGTTGTTTACCTGTTTTTTGCCCTACTTGTGCTGATCGATGCAACGCGTAGGGAAGGCAGCCTGCGCGTAGGCTGGCTGAGCTTACAGGCAGCCTTTACACAACTTTCGGCCTACGGCCTTGGCTTTTTAGGCGAGTGGCTTCATTTATTTGGCCAAAAAAGTGAGGCTATGCCCGTACAAAAGTCTACTAGTAAATGAAAGGCTGTATTTTGCAGGTCTATCTCTTACTGTATCCCTTCGTAGTACATGGCGAATCCAGCAAAGCCACCCGGACAGCGATTAGTTAAACGCATGAGTGCCCGTACAAAGTGGCTCATCATGGCTCCTGCCGGGCTGTTATTGGTCGGTTTTGGCCTATGCGTCTTTTCGGGGGCTGGTTACGATATGCAAACTGGCGCTCCCTTCATGCGCTGGTTTCTGAAGGGCACTTATAGTCTGATTCTGATCAATGGGGGACTGGTAGTTTTTGGATCTGCCATCCGTTTTCGGGTCATGATCGACACCCGGCAGATTATCCGGCAGGAGATTAAGCGTCGGCAAAAGGAATTCAATAAAAAACGAAAAGCTCCGTCACCAAAACGGGACGGAGCTTCCTGAAAAGTTTCAAGCTTCAATTAAGCTTTTTTCTCGGCGAAAGACGCTTTGATAGCCTCAACATCAACATTCTTGATGGTTGGCTTCAACGTTAACTGCTTGATGGCTTTAACGGCGTTATTGGCAATAGCGCGGTTCTTGCGGCCTTTGCGAAGTAATTTGGTAACTCCCATTGTAGTATATCGTTAATTGACGGTTCAAATTTTTGGAACGCAAAAGTAGGCATTTTCAGGCAAAAAATCGGTATGTATACTGAACTTTGCCGCTGAATCTGAGCACTACGCTTTCTTCAGCAGTTCAGTTTGCAGCACCATTGCCGTACCGGCAATCTACCTCAGCCGGAGCGTTGGTCAGCCTATTTTTTTACTGTTGTGTCCCGTTTCAGCTCAGTTGATAACCCGCCGACGTTAGGGTCTTTACCATGTGTGATGGAATCGCCCTCATTCAGCAGGGCGGCCTTGCTGGCTTTTACGACCACCGGTAGGTAGTGACTGGCAGGATCGTTAAAAAAAGTGGCGGCTGAATCAGCGGGCGGACGACCAGGAAGCCGCTACCTCATTGACCCGTCTGAGCCAGAATTTTTTGCCCTGCCTGTTCCAGTGCCCGTCTCCCAAGTGATACCAGTCAGGGTGCTGCCGGAGCGTATCGATCGTTGAAATAAGCGGAGCTTCTAACCGTGGATTGGCCTCAACGCGCTCTATCTGGTGGTTGTATGTTGCGTAGGTAGGGTCCAGAATAGTCACTTTGTTAGGCACCAGACAAACATACACTTCCTTGAAACCCATGCCCAAATAATGCCTTCTTAGTGTATTAAAGTTGTTGACGAGCGAATCGATCCGCTGATTGGTGATTGCTCGAAACGAACTGTAATTAGACGTTGAATCAACCTCAACCTGATAAAACAAATGCTTTTTGTCGCGTGACGCTCTTGTGCCTGTTGTGCGGTTAAATAGCCTGAACAAGAACTCTGCCTTGGCCTCTTTAAACCTGACGAATAGCGGTCTGTTGAACAGCAGAAACTCAATACGCTGATTTATTTCTTCGCCAAACCGCGTCAACAGCCAGGAGGTAGCTGGCGGTGTCTGCGCCGGAGCTTTCGCCGCCTGCGCAGGTGTACCGGAAAGCTTGTGGGGCACAAACCCGCCTGTAATGAACATATCTTCGAGCTCAGGCGAAAATAAACGCTCCTGAAGTACCCGCTCGATAACCTGCACCACCAAAATGTTTTTCTTCGTGGTGTCCAGTGTTACTTCAAGCGGAATTTTGTTACCCACCCAGCGGTGGTAATTATGGTTACCGGCATAGTAGCTGGTATCGATATTCGTAAAGCTATCGCCCAGCGTATACACATCCACATCAGGGAGGCGTTTGGCGGGTTTGTCGGCCTCTGTCAGATCGCCGTTGGCGGCAATCTCTGTCTCCTTGAATTCAGGTAAATTAGACAGGTTGTAAAGATCTCCGTAGGTATACTGATTAGGAATAAACCCGTGCTTATCAAGCCAGCGCTGCATGGGTGGTGACAGAGCCACAACAAAAAGAGCACCTGATAAGCCTAAAAACGCGAGACGCAGCAACTTGGTCATCATATGCTTACGCATTAGAACTGAAAATAGATGAATTGATTGGCCGTGAACACACCCAGGAAGTAACAGCACAGGATCAGCGCCAGGAAAGTCGCCCAGAACTGTAGGTTATTCACCCGTTTGGTGAAGGAAATCCAGCGGGGTTCGGCCAGGAGGGCCGCAATAAGTAGTGCGCAAAAGCATAGTTCTGCTTTGCTCACGGTGGTTTGAATGGGCGCCGACAAGTCAACCGTTGCTATTTTGCCAAGTACAGTGATGGCGTCGCTGGTGCTGGCAGCCCGAAAGAACACCCAGGTCAGGGTGACCAATACGAAGGTGAATAATTGGTTGAGACGCTCAACAGCCAGTCCGTTCACCTGCGATTTACGGCGAACAGTCTCCACCTTCCCGGCTTGCCGGCGACCAGTCCACACCTGACCGATGATCAGGTAGCAGCCGTGTAAGAGCCCCCAGATAATAAACTTCCAGTCGGCACCATGCCAGAGTCCGCTCAATCCAAAAACGGTAAGTGTGTTCAGGTACGTTCGGGCGGTAGATATCCGATTTCCACCCAATGGGATATACACGTAATCTCGAAACCAGCTGGAGAGTGAGATATGCCAGCGTCGCCAGAAATCACTGATCGAGGAGGCTAGATACGGCGTGTCAAAATTCTTCATCATCTTGATACCCAGCACCTGCCCCGCCCCGATGGCAATGTCGGTATACCCCGAAAAGTCGCAGTAGATCTGAATGGAATAGAAGACAGCGGCGAGTAACAGCGTCGATCCGTTCGAAAGGTTCACATCACTGAAAGCAGGATCAACTACCAGCGCCATACGGTCGGCAATGACTACTTTTTTCACAAAACCGCCCGCCATCAGCAGCAGACCGTACCTGACACGGGCCCAGTCGAATGGCTGAAAGGCGTGAAACTGAGGAAGAATATTCTGCGGGCGCTCGATTGGACCGGCAACCAGTTGCGGATAAAACAGCACATATAACGCGTAAACGCCGATGTTGCGCTCTGCTTTCTGGTTTCCCCGATACACCTCAATGGTGTAACTGATCGATTGAAACGTATGAAAAGACAGGCCAATGGGCAACACGATACCGGGCACCAGGGCACCCAGCGTTGGCACAGAATGCGATACCCCCACGGTAGCCAGCACGCTGGTTATCTGCTCATGGAAGAAATCGTAATATTTAAAGAAGGCAAGCAGCCCTATGTTGGCAATCAGGCTGACGATCAGCAGGAGACGTCTTTTGGTACCTGCTGATTGCTCGATGTAAATACCCGCGACGTAATCAATCAGGATAACCAGACCCAGTATCAGCAGGTATACCGGAATAAACGCCATGTAGAAATAACAACTGGCGATCAGCAACAATGCCCATCGACCACGCTGAGGCAGACTAAAATAAGCCAGCGTGGTAAAGATGAAGAAGAGTAAAAAATGAAGCGAATTGAATAGCATTACGGTGGTTGGACCTAGCGTTCCCAATCAGTTGCCCACGATTATCCGTACTGGACGATCGGTCTGGCGAGCTGACGAAAATTTACTTGAAGCCGCAAAGCTACGTGGAATAGAATGGTTCTGAAAATAGCGCGTGTTCGGATGGCCGCCCTAAAACCGATAACGCCATTCCGAACACAGCCGTACCTTTGTGGCATGAAACCATCACTTGTAAAAGGGACGCGCGATTTTGGGCCGGATCAAATGAGCAAACGGCTGTTTATTTTCGATACCATCCGGCAAACATTCCGCCGCTTTGGTTTTCAGCCCCTCGAAACACCCAGCCTCGAAACTTTGTCGACCCTGACCGGTAAGTACGGAGATGAAGGCGACCAGCTTCTCTTCAAAATTTTGAACTCAGGCGATTTTGCCGCCACTATTTCAGCCGGCGATCTGGCCGAAGGCAGTAAAAAGTTAACCCCACGTCTTGCCGAAAAAGGCCTCAGGTATGACCTGACGGTGCCTTTTGCCCGGTACGTTGTCATGAATCGCCATGCGTTGCCTATGCCGTTCAAACGGTATCAGATGCAACCCGTGTGGCGAGCCGACCGCCCCCAAAAAGGCCGGTACCGGGAATTTTATCAGTGCGATGCCGACGTGGTAGGCACCGATTCGCTGCTTTGCGAAGCCGAAATAGTCATGATGGTGCATGAAGTTTTTCGGAACCTTGGCATTGCTGATTTTACGCTGAAGATCAATAATCGGAAAATTCTGGCTGGTATCGCTGAAGCCATTGGCCGGCCGGGTGAAGAAAGCACACTGGCCGTGGCCATTGATAAACTCGATAAGATTGGCCGGGAAAAAGTAATCGATGAATTGAGCGAACGGGGATTCGCCCCCGACACTATTCAGGCCCTTGCTCCACTCTTTACCATCAACGGAACGCCAGAAGACGTGCTGGCCCAACTACGTACCTGGCTGGCCGGGTCAACGTTAGCGCAACAGGGTGTTGCTGAACTGGAAGAAACGCTCCGCTACGCCAGCGGCCTGGGCCTTACCGACGCACGAGTCGAGATTGACGTAACGCTGGCAAGGGGTCTCTCCTACTACACCGGTGCTATTTTCGAGGTGAAAGCCAACGGGGTGTCTATTGGCAGCGTGAGTGGTGGCGGGCGCTACGATAACCTTACCGGTACGTTTGGCATGCCAGGCTTATCCGGCGTAGGGATTTCCTTTGGTGTCGACCGTATTTACGATGTCATGGATGAACTGGCCCTGTTCCCAGCTTCGGCCGCGCAGGGAACGCGTGTGTTGCTGGCTTGCTTCGACACCGAAGCCCGGTCGGTGGCGTTACCGTTGCTGAGTCAGTTGCGGGCCGCCAACGTACCTGCCGAGCTCTACCCCGATCTCTCGAAAGTAAAGAAGCAGCTCGATTACGCGAACCAGAAGCAAATCCCATACGTAGTGCTGATTGGCTCTGACGAAGTACAAACCGGCCTGCTGACCGTCAAGAACATGCTCACCGGTGAACAGCAAAAGCTCACTGCTACGGCAATAGTTGAACAACTCAGCACGGTCATTAGCAAGGGTGGTTGACCTAACTAGGCAAGCAGCACCGTGACGCAGGTCGTAGATGGCTGGAAACACTGCCTAAACCGCCTGCTGAACCAGTAATCGCGGGATTGGTCAGCCTCAGTCAGTTACGAAATACAGGTAAATATCGTGCCTCATGTCTATTCTCTCCAGGAATTAATGGGTTAATTTTAGATCGTTAACCCGCTTGTCCTATGCAATTCTCACATCTCCACTGCCATACCCAATATTCGCTGCTCGATGGGCAGGCTGACATCAAGAAGCTGATCAAAAAGGCGAAAGCAGACAATATGCCCGCGGTAGCGATTACCGATCACGGCAATATGTTTGGGGTGTTTGAATTCGTGGCCGAAGCCGCTAAACAGGGCATAAAACCCATTGTAGGCTGCGAATTTTACGTGGTCGAAGATCACCATATCAAGCAGTTTACCAAGGACAAAAAAGACGTTCGATATCACCAGTTGCTGCTGGCCAAAAACGCGACGGGTTATAAAAACCTGGTGAAACTGTGCTCGCTGGGTTACATGGAAGGGCTGTATGGCAAATACCCGCGGATTACGAAGGCACTCATTGAGCAGTATAAAGAAGGGCTGATCGCCTCGACCTGCTGCATTGGCGCCATGGTGCCGAAGACGATCCTGAAAAAAGGTGAAGAGGCCGGTGAAATCGAATTCAAATGGTGGCTCGACCGCTTTGGCGAAGATTACTACGTAGAGCTTCAGCGGCATGAGATCCCCGACCAGATCAAAGCCAATGAGGTGCTGGTCAAGTTCGCCAAAAAGTATAACGTCAAGATTATTGCCTCCAACGATTCGCATTATGTGGATCAGGACGACTGGGTGGCCCACGACATTCTTCTGTGTGTGAACACGGGCGAAAAGCAGAGCACCCCATCGATGAAGGAATTCAACGACGACGAGGCAATGCCCAAAAACACGCGCTTCGCCTTCTTCAGCGATCAGTTCTATTTCAAGAACACGCAGGAGATGACCACGCTGTTTAAAGACCTGCCCGAAGCCATCGACAACACCAACGAGATTGTGGGCAAGGTCGATATGCTGAAACTGAAACGCGACATCATGCTGCCCAACTTCCCCATTCCGAAGGAGTTCCAGCAGCATGCCGACGACGTCATGAACCAGTGGGAATATCTGCGCCACCTAACCTACGAAGGAGCCAAAGCCAGGTACGTCGATATTTCGCAGGAGGTACAGGAACGTCTCGACTTTGAGTTGTTCACAATTAAAACAATGGGGTTTGCCGGCTACTTCCTTATTGTGGCCGATTTCATCAAAGCGGGCCGGGATATTGGCGTAATGGTGGGGCCGGGACGGGGATCGGCGGCAGGCTCGGCGGTGGCTTATTGCATCGGTATCACCAACATCGACCCGATCAAGTATAACCTGCTGTTTGAACGGTTCCTGAATCCGGACCGCAAGTCGATGCCCGATATCGATACCGACTTCGACGATGAAGGTCGTCAGAAGGTGATCGATTATGTGGTGAATAAATATGGCAAGCAGCAGGTAGCAGCGATTGTCACCTATGGCACCATGGCCGCTAAATCGGCGATCAAAGACGTGTCGCGCGTGATGGATTTACCCCTCAATGATGCGAACGCGCTGGCTAAACTGGTGCCCGACAAGCCTACCTATAACATGACCCTGAAGCGGATCTTCGAAGATCCGATCGACGGGCCGGGTGGCTTATCAAACATCATCTCACCCGACGAAGTAGAGAACGTGCGAAGAATGCGGGCACTTGAATCGGGGGATCAGGGCATGGGGCGTACCATGAAGCTGATCGACACCGAAAAAGTGCAGAACGTACTCCAGCAGGCGCGTCGGCTCGAAGGCACCGTGCGGAATACAGGGGTTCATGCCGCAGGGATCATTATTGCGCCCGATGATCTGTCGAACATCGTACCCGTGTCTACCTCGAAAGACACCAACCTGATCATTACCCAGTACGAAGGGAAAGTCATCGAGGATGCCGGGGTTATTAAGATGGACTTTCTGGGTCTGCGAAACCTGACGATCATCAAAGAGTGTCTTCGATTGATCAAGCAGAACTACGGACGCGAGATCGAGATCGACAATATTCCGCTCGACGACCCGAAGCCATACGAGCTATTCCAACGGGGAGAGACAAACGCCATTTTCCAGTTTGAATCCGACGGGATGAAGAAGTATATGAAGGACCTGAAACCAGACCGGTTTGAGGACCTCATTGCGATGAATGCCCTCTACCGTCCGGGTCCGATTCAGTACATTCCGAACTTCATCAACCGGAAGCATGGCCGCGAAGAGGTGAAGTATGATATGCCGGAGATGGAAGAATACCTGGCAGATACCTACGGCATCACGGTTTATCAGGAACAGTTGATGCTGCTTTCGCAAAAGCTTGGCAACTTCACCAAGGGTGATGCCGACGTATTGCGGAAGGCAATGGGAAAAAAAGACCGTGCCACGCTCGATAAAATGAAGGGTAAGTTCATGGATGGCTGTGCAGCCAATAAACTACCTATCAAAACCTGCGAAAAGGTCTGGACCGACTGGGAAGCGTTCGCCTCGTATGCCTTTAACAAATCGCACTCGACCTGCTATGCCTTCGTCGCCTACCAGACAGCCTGGCTGAAGGCTCATTACCGGTCAGAATACATGGCTGCCGTATTGACTTCCTGTCTGGGCAACATTGAGAAGATCACGTTCTTCCTGGAAGAATGTAAGAACATCAACATCCCGGTGCTTGGTCCTGATGTCAATGAATCGGAACGCGTATTTGGGGTGAACAAGAAAGGGGAAATCCGTTTCGGTCTGGGTGCCATCAAAGGTTCGGGCGACGCGGCGGTGGAGAACATCATCTCAGAACGTACCCAGAATGGCCCCTACAAAGACATTTTCGATTTCATCATCCGGGTAAACCTTCGAACGGTAAACAAGAAAACCATTGAATCACTGGCGTATGCCGGCGCCTTCGACGCGCTCGACGAGACCGTTCACCGGGCGCAGTACTTCGAGGTACCAGCAGGCGATAACGCCACCTTCATCGAGAAGATTATCCGGTTTGCCAACACGCACCACGCCGAAAAAGCAGCCTCGCAGGTGTCGTTGTTTGGGGGTGGAGCAGGTAACGACGTGGCCATGCCGCGCCCTAAACCGCCGATAGTGCCTATCTGGAACCAGATCGAAAAGCTGAAATACGAGAAAGATGTGGTAGGGTTCTACATCACCGGCCACCCGCTCGATGAATTCCAGGTCGAACTAGACGGATTCTGTAACTGCACACTGGATAAGGTGTATGAAACCAATGCTCCTGACATAAAAATCGGCGGCATTGTATCGGCGGTACAAACACGGATTGCGAAGAATGGGAATCCGTTCATGATTTTCAAGCTGGAAGATTACCAGGGATCGATGGAGATGACACTCTTCGGCGATGACTATGCCCGCATGGCACAGTATGTAGAAGTAGGCCTGTTCCTGCACGTTACTGGTAAGACGCAGAATCGGTGGAATTCTGACCAGTTAGAATTTAAGCCAACCAGCATTCGCTACCTGAGCGAGATTCGGGAAAAGCTTTGTAAGGAGTTGTTGATCACGCTCGACATTGCCTCTTTAAGTGAGCACATGATTACCAAAATAGACGAACTGGTGAAAGCTCACCCAGGTACGTGCAGTCTGCTGATGAAAGTAATCGACAAGGAAGAGCGTGTTGAAGTTGGCTTGCTCTCCAGATCATTGCGTGTTGCCCCTGCAAACACTTTACTCAACGCGCTCCGGTCGCTGGAAGGTGTGCATTGCAAAGTAGCGTAGCCGGTTTACCTACCAGCTAACCTCATTTATGTAGTCTGTAGCCCTGGCGGAAGTCAGGGCTTTTTTCATTTTTGACACTATTTTATATGAAATTAGCTTATTCCAATATCAATATAATATTCTGTATTTTCACCGTAATACCGAATTTTATAAAAGTTGGATTTTTCACAGTATAATTCTATTCTTTTGGCTTTATTTAATGGTAATATTTAATGAATCTTCTATTTAACGGGCCATTTTTATTAAAATTGAGGGATAAAACCTTGCAACGTCCATTTTGTTAGATAAAATTTGCACGAAACCTAACTGCAACTATCGTCGAGTCTAACAAAACAAACAGCATGAAAAAATCAATTTTACTTACATTTTTAGCAAGTTCGACTTTTGCGGCTAATGCCACAGACACAACCACTGTTGCCAAGCCAGGCGTTGTGCAGCCTACAGTGGCTCAGCCCACGGCAGCCAAGCCTAAAGCCGACGGTGACGATACTGGTAAATTTACTTTCTCAGGCTATCTCGACACATACTATTTCGGTAACTTCAACAACCCTAAAAGTCGGTCTAACCTCGGCTTGAATGGCGAAGGGGTGGGCAATGCTCGTGCATTCGACCAGAAAGCAGGTCAATTCGGTATCGGTCTGGTTCAGGCCAAAGCGGTCTACACAGCGGATAAAGTTGACGCCGTGATGGACCTCACGTTCGGACCTTTTGCTGATCTGGGCAATTATGGTAACCTCTATGGTCCACTGGGACAGGGATCAACTGCGCTTGCCATCAAACAAGCCTATATTGTTTTCAAGGCAACACCAAAGCTCTCTTTTACAGCTGGTCAGTTTGGTACACACATTGGCTACGAGGTTATTGATGCTCCGGTGAACTATAACTACTCGCTGTCTAACCTTTTCAATAATGGTCCATTCTACCATATCGGTTTGAAAGCGCAGTACGCATTCAGCGACAAAGCGTATCTGATGGTTGGTCTGGTCAACAACGTTGACAACCTGGTTGACAACAACAAGAAAAAAGGCCTGATCGGTCAATTGTTTGTGTCACCAGCTACTGGCTGGAACGTATATCTGAACGCGATTGTATCGAACGAAGCGTCGAAAGACATTCCGAACGCAACAGGTACGGGTGTGGCTGTCTCGGCAGATAACGCCAGTTATTCGCTCTTTGATTTAACTACCACCTACCAGATTACGTCTAAATTCTTCCTGGGCCTGAACGCTGCAGCTGGCTCACAAACCGGTGATTATCAAGGATATGGAGGGCCTACTACCGCTAAAAGCTGGGGTGGAGCCGCTATTTATTCGAACTACGCTTTCACCGATAAGTTTGGCCTCGGCATCCGGTACGAATCGTTCGACAATAAAAATGGGGCACGTGCCTTAACAGATGCTGCCGGCAACGGAGCCAGCGTGAATTCAATTACAATCACGGGTAATATCACTGGCGCCAATGGTCACGTTCTCCTTAAACCTGAATTCCGGGTTGATAGCTATTCGGCCAACAAGTTCGAGATGAACGATGGTACGCTGTCTAAAAGCCAGGCAACCCTGGGTATGGCTGCGATCTTTAAATTTTAAATCATAGCTGTTCGTTTGTGGCTGATTTGTCTGTTCTGGCCATCGAGTAAATTACCCGATAAGCCACCGGAATAGACAAATCACCCTGCATACAAACAATTTTTCTCTACAACAAAACCAGTTAACTATCATGCAAAAACCTGCAATTATTCCACTGATTATCCTGCTGGCAATCAGTTTATGGGCTGTTCTCAGTCCATCAGTCCCAACCACCATCGTGACGGAAGGCATCAATTCGGGCGATACCGCCTGGATGCTGATGGCCGCAGCCCTTGTTCTGCTGATGACACCAGGCCTGGCGTATTTCTATGGCGGTATGGTGAGCAATAAAAATGTGATCTCTACCATGTTGCAGAGCTTTGTTGCCATGGGTGTGATTAGCCTTATCTGGGTAGTTTGCGGCTTTAGCCTGGCCTTCGGAGATTCGATCGGTGGTTTCATCGGTGACCCACGCACCTTCCTGATGTTCAAAGGTGTGCTCGACGGCAAGCCCTGGTCACTGGCAGCAACCATTCCACTGGTGGTGTTTGCTTTCTTCCAGTTGAAGTTCGCCGTAATTACGCCTGCCCTTATCACGGGTTCAATGGCCGAGCGGATCAACTTCCGTTCATACGTACTGTTCATGATCCTGTTCAGCCTGTTCGTATACGCTCCGCTGGCCCACTGGACATGGCATCCAGAAGGTTTCCTGTTCAAACTTGGTGTACTTGACTTTGCCGGTGGTACCGTTGTACATATGTCGGCTGGTTGGGCTGCGCTGGCTGGTGCGCTGTATCTGAAGCGTCGTAAAAACCACGTGAATGCGAATTTCCTGCCACCTGCCAATATTCCTTATGTCTTGCTGGGTACTGGCCTGCTCTGGTTTGGCTGGTTTGGGTTCAACGCCGGTTCTGCTGTAGGCGCTTCACCATTGGCCGCCATCGCTTTTGCCACCACCAACACAGCTGCCGCTGCTGCCGGTCTTGGCTGGGTGTTGTTCGATGCCGCCAAAGGCAAGAAAGTGTCGGCCCTGGGCTTCTCAATTGGTGCCGTAGTTGGTCTGGTAGCGATCACGCCCGCCGCCGGTTTCGTAACCATTCCACAAGCGATCTTTATCGGCACTATTGCCGCTATGGTATCGAACTTTGTAGCGCATCTGCGTTCTAAATCGACCCTCGATGACACCCTCGACGTATTCCCCTGCCACGGTGTTGGTGGTATGGTCGGTATGCTGATGACCGGCATTTTCGCCAGCAAAGGCGTTAACGCAGCCGTTGTTGACGAAGGACTGGCTTACGGTGTAACCAAACTGTTCACCACTCACCTGATCGCTCTGGTTGTCGTGTCGGCCTTTGCGTTTGGTATGTCATTGCTGTTATTGAAAGTCACTGACCTCATCCTGCCACTGCGTGTTTCTGAAGCCGACGAAAAAGAAGGCCTCGACGTTAGCCAGCACGATGAGTTCCTGATCGACGCCTAGATCTTTCTGGCACGCCAGCCTGCCGGGCGATTGAAGCCCCTGGCTTAGGCGATTATCAAACACTTCAACTCTAAACTAAAATATAACGACAGACCCACAGGCTTAGGTGTAGTGTTCGTAGCCTCGGTTATGGCCCATCGGACTGTGGTTTTGTTGTACTCGTTGAAGGTATCTGCTCCTGGCGGATACCTTCTTTGTTTCTACGTATTCACCGGTTTTCTGGCAGGATTTACCGTAGCCGCGACAAATCCTGCCAGAAAATCAATCTGGTTAATCCCACGTCCGACAGTGCTCCTTGCAGGTACGTCTGTACCTTTACATCTATGACCCGCTCATCACTCTGGGGACGTACCCGCGACGGACTGAACTTTGCCAGTAAACTCACACCCCGGCGAATAGCTAACGCCGTTCGTGTGCTAACCAGTTTTTACGCCTCCCGGCAGTCGGGGCAACCGAACCAGAAGGGGTTACCCGTTTCTTTATCCGTTGAGCCAACTACCTCGTGTAACCTGCGTTGCCCGGAATGCCCCAGCGGGCTACGGTCATTTACCCGGCCAACGGGCATGCTCGGTGTTGACCTCTTCAAGCGTACCATTGACGAACTGCACGACACCTTACTCTACCTGATTTTCTATTTTCAGGGTGAACCCTATCTCCACCCGAATTTCCTGGAACTGGTACGTTACGCCGCCGATCGGAAAATTTATACCGCTACCAGTACCAACGCCCACTACCTCACCGACGAAAACGCCCGAAAGACAATCGAGTCGGGGCTGGATCGGCTCATTATTTCGATTGATGGCACCACGCAAGATGTGTACGAGCAATACCGGGTGGGTGGCCATCTCAGTAAAGTGCTGGAAGGAACCAGGAACCTGATTCGTTGGAAAAAACAGTTGAAGTCAGCTACACCGCATGTGATCTTCCAGTTTCTGGTTGTCAAGCCTAATGAACATCAAATTGCAGACGTGCATCGGCTGGCTAAGGAACTGGGGGTAGACGAAGTAAAGCTAAAAACGGCGCAGATCTACGAGTATGAACAGGGATCAGATCTCATGCCCACTATTGAAAAATACAGCCGCTATGCCCTAAAACCCGACGGCACATTTGGCATTAAGAACGCGCTGCTCGACCACTGCTGGCGCATGTGGCACTCCTGCGTAATGACCTGGGACGGGCGCGTTGTGCCGTGTTGCTTTGATAAAGACGCCGATCATCAGCTGGGTACGTTGCAGGATCACAGTTTCCGGGAAGTATGGTTCAGCGATGCTTACCGGCGCTTCCGCCGAACACTTATTCAGAACAGGGCAGAAATAGAAATGTGCCGAAACTGCACCGAGGGCGCAAAAGTATGGGCGTAGAATTAAGTTTCAGATTTCAAGTCTCAAGTTTCAGGTGCGTTGCTACTCAACCAACTGCTGAACTGGCAGCGGACCTGAAACTTGAGACTTAAAACCTGAAACTTCTCTTTGTGGAACATTTTCGTGAAACGTTTCTTGGAAAGCTAACTTGGTTCCGGCATCTTTGGGACTGCAACGAACAAACCCATGGGTAAAGTTATTGCCATTGCCAACCAAAAGGGTGGCGTCGGTAAAACCACAACAACGATTAACCTGGCTGCTAGTCTGGCCGCCTTAGAATTTCGCACGCTCATTGTCGATGCTGACCCACAGGCCAACTCCACCTCCGGGTTGGGGTACAACCCCAAGGAGATCGAGAACAGCATTTACGAGTGTATGATCGAGGATGTGCAGACGCGCGATGCCATTATTCAGACAGACTTCCCCAATCTCGATCTTCTTCCCTCCCATATTGATCTGGTGGGTGCCGAAATTGAGATGATCAATCTTCAGAGCCGGGAAGACAAGATGAAAGACGCCCTGAATCAGATTCGGGAAGATTACGATTTTATTATCGTTGACTGTTCGCCATCGCTGGGCCTGATTACCATCAATAGCCTCACGGCCGCAGATTCGGTGATCATACCCGTACAGTGCGAATATTTTGCCCTGGAAGGGCTCGGCAAACTACTGAATACGATCAAGATCATTCAGTCGCGGCTAAACACGGATCTGGCCATTGAAGGTATTCTGCTGACAATGTATGATCTACGGGTACGGCTATCGAACCAGGTGGTTGGGGAGGTAACCTCACACTTCCAGCAAATGGTTTTCCATACCATTATTCCTCGAAATATTCGACTGAGCGAATCACCAAGCTTTGGTGTGCCCGTGCTGGCTCAGGATGCTGACAGCAAAGGCGCCATTAGCTACCTGAATTTAGCCCGCGAGATTCTGGCCAAAAATGGCCTTATGCCACAGGAAACTGTTTAAAAAGTTTTCAGTCTACTGTTTACAGTTGCGCTGCCAGTAACATGCACACGAGCGTAGCAACTAAAAACAGTAAACAGCAAACGGTAAACTTATTTGTTCGATGAACACGACAAATGCGAAGGCGGGTGCGCCAAAAAACAATAAAATGATGGGTCTCGGTCGGGGGCTGGGGGCATTGTTGCAAGACAGCGATGGCCGGCAACAGGCCAAACCATCCCCCTACGAATCGATCAGCACCATGACCGAGATCAACCTCGATCAGATCGAAACCAATCCCTTTCAGCCACGTACCCGGTTTGATGAAGAAGCCCTGAACGAGCTTGCCGACTCCATCCGCGTTCAGGGAATTATTCAGCCCATTACGGTACGCCAGTTGGGCAAAGATCATTACCAGCTGATTTCAGGCGAGCGCCGTCTGCAAGCCTCCAAGCTGATCGGCATGGTTCATATTCCCGCCTATGTGCGGACGGCGAATGACCAGCAGATGCTGGAGATGGCGCTGATTGAGAACATTCAGCGCGAAAACCTGAATTCGATCGAGATTGCCCTGTCGTATCAGCGGCTTATCACCGAATGCAGTCTGAAACAGGAAGAATTGGGGGAGCGCGTTGGTAAAAACCGCACAACCGTCAATAATTACATCCGATTACTGAAACTGCCACCGGCCATTCAGGCCTCGTTGCGCGACACGCGCATTTCGATGGGTCATGCCCGCGCGATCATCAACATCGAGAACCCCGAAACGCAGATCAGGCTATTCAATAAAATCATTGAAGAAGACTGGTCAGTACGGAAGGTCGAAGAAGCCGTTCGGAATCTGTCAATGACCGAAGAGGCTAGCCCGGCCCGCAAGACAACCCTGCCCAAACAGGAAATGCGGAGCCTGCAATTCAAGCTCTCATCGATGTTTGGCAGCAAGGTCGTGATCAAAGCCGATGAGAAACATACCGGCGAGATCAAGATTCCCTTTACCTCGCAGGAAGATCTTGACCGCATTCTTAACGTCCTGAATTATTCGGCTTAACATAGATTAAGACAATAACAGTGTCATTTCGACCGGCGTTTACGTTACGAGCATGGCTACAAACGTTCGCGCCGGTCGCGTTATTACCGGGTAACTCAGTGAAAAACACGTTTCAATTCGCTCAGCGGCTCCACGCCCGACGCATCCACGCTGGGTACGTTCTCTTTCTGTATTTCTGTCTGCTGGGTACGTTGCAGGCCCAGACGCCCGATACAACGAAGCAACGGCCGATCATCCGCCCTGGTGTGCCTGCCAAGACAGACACACTCACGCCCGAGATGGCAACCGATAATAATGCGTTGCTCGTCGATTCACTGGCTGTAGGCGATGAGCTGGACAGTGCTGCAACCGACACAGTTCAACTGTCGGCGAAGGCAAATGAGGAGATCAGGAAGATCGTGCCGAAGCGGGCAGCTATTCTTTCTCTTATGCTCCCGGGTCTGGGGCAGATCTATAACGGACAGAAATGGAAAGTCCCATTCATCTACGCGGGCTTCGGCACATTCGGCTATTTCATCGTTGATTTCACGAGTAAGTATAAAACGTATTTAGCGGGCTATACAGAGGCCTACAACAAACCGGACGTACCTGGACAAGATCCAAGCCGTACTAAAACAGCGTTCGTCTATGGAAATGAACGTTCGCTTAATTATCTCAAAGCAAGTGTTGACTACTGGCGTCGCTGGCGGGATTATAATATCATTTTCACGGCCCTGTTCTGGGGGTTGAACGTGGTAGATGCCAACGTAACGGCCCATCTGAAGACGTTTGACATCTCTGACAGTCTCACCTTAAAGTACGACCCCGTTATTCTTCCGTCGGTATCGGGCTTTGTGCCGGGCATACGACTTACCATGAATTTTAAAAAGTAGCTTTTACTATATTCTAGTGCCAATGAATATTCTCTTACTCGGTTATGGCAAAATGGGCAAAGCCATCGAACAGATCGCCCTTGAACGCGGTCATCAGATTGTTGGTCGCATTGATCTGAACAACCGGGCCGACCTCGACGCCCTAGCCAACGAAGCCGTCGACGTAGTGATTGAGTTCAGTTCGCCCGAATCCGTGGTCGACAATCTGACGTATTGCATTCAGCGCGGTTGGCCAGTGGTTTGCGGCACAACTGGCTGGCTCAGTCAGCGAACCGAGATCGAGGCCGCCGTTCGTGAGCGGGGCAGCGCTTTCTTCTACGCCTCTAATTACAGCATTGGGGTCAACCTGTTTTTCCGGTTGAATAAAACGCTGGCGAAGTTCATGCACGACTACCCTAGTTACCAGGTGTCGATGACGGAGGTCCATCATACTGAAAAAAAAGATGCGCCATCGGGCACCGCGATCACGCTGGCCGAAGGGGTACTCGACCAACTACCTTATAAAAACCGCTGGGCCGTATCGGAAGCAGACAGACCTGCCGAAGGCGAGCTGACCGATGCCATCGTGATCGACTCGGTGCGTGAAGGCAACGTACCTGGCACCCACGTAGTCCGGTATGAGTCGGAAGTAGACCGGATCGAGATTTCGCACGTGGCCCATAGTCGGCAAGGATTTGCCTTGGGTGCCGTAGTTGCTGCCGAATGGCTGGCACCCCGTCAGGGCATTTTCGGGATGGACGATTTATTGGGTGAATGATGAGCCATCTGAATGCCCGGACAGGCGGTTAGGTGTTAGCCACTAAATCATTGTATTTTTGTAAACCAACAAGATTCATTGGGTAAGCCTCAACAACGTGCTGTTCGTTGATTACCTGGCTTTGAATCAAGAACATCAATTTCCTGTGTCTGAAGTCAACACGAAAACGAAGGCCGCACAACCGGTCAGGAAAAAATCAGCCATCCGTGAATGGTTCGATTCTGTTTTGTTTGCGGTCGTAGCCGCTACCCTTATCCGCTGGCTGTTCATGGAAGCCTTCACCATTCCGACACCTTCAATGGAGCGGAGCCTGATGGTAGGTGATTTTCTGTTTGTCAGCAAGTTTCACTACGGTACCCGCACGCCTAAAACCCCATTGCAGGTTCCGTTAACCCACCAGAAAATCTGGGGGACCGAGATTCCCTCCTACCTTGACTGGATTCAGTTACCGCAGGTTCGGTTGCCAGGTTTCTCGCATGTGAAAAACGGGGATGTTGTCGTGTTCAATTTCCCGCCTGAAGATCAGTATCCAACCGATCTGAAAACGAACTATATCAAACGTTGTATGGGTATCCCCGGCGATGTGCTGGAGGTACGTCATCGGCAGGTGTTTGTGAATGGCAAGGCGGCCGAGGTTCCACCAAAGTCGCAGATGACCTATTTCGTCGAGACAACAAAAGGAGATCTCGACGATGCGTTTTTCCGGCAATACGACATCATCAACGATTACCCAAACAGCACGTTTAACTGGCAACCCATTGAGCAGCCCGATTCACTAACCAAGGCGACTAAAGTTGTTGGTTACAAACTGAACACCACTGTTGAAACAATCGATAAGATCAAAACCCTGGATTGGGTGAAGAAGGTGACCCCTTACGATGAAGAGCCCGGCCAGGAACCGACGCCTTTCTCACAGATTTATGGCGGTACCAAATTCAACTGGACAGTCGATAACTTTGGCCCCGTTACTGTTCCCAAAGAAGGGGTTACAGTTCAACTCGATGAAAAAGCCATTGCGCTGTATGGCACCATTATCAAGAAATACGAGGGCAACGACAACGTAGAGGTGACCGATAAGAGCATCACCATCGGTGGCAAGGCGATTACGGCCTATACCTTCAAACAGGACTATTATTTCATGATGGGTGATAACCGACATAATTCGCTTGACTCCCGTTTCTGGGGTTTTGTACCCGCCGATCATATTGTCGGTAAAGCGGTATTCATCTGGATGTCGATTGACCCGAATCCGGCCAACGCTGCGAACAAAATTCGCTGGAACCGGCTCTTCAGCGTAGTGCATTAGGCAATAGCTAGTACGCAGATAACGCAGATTGGGCGGGTTTGCACAGATTGTATCATCCTAGTTACCTTACTAGTTAGATGATACAATCTGTGCAAACCCGCCCAATCTGCGTTATCTGCGTCCTGTTTACTACTCTTCTTCCGCGTGCAGCCAGGCTTTTTTGGCTAGCAGCGTTTCTTCATCTTCTTCATGCTCAGGATCGGGCACACAGCAGTCGACCGGGCACACAGCGGCACACTGCGGTTCTTCATGAAAACCCTTGCACTCCGTACACTTATCTGTAACGATGTAATAAAACTCATTGGAAACCGGTGTCTGGGGCGATTTACCGCTCACAACGGTACCATCACCAAAATCGACAACATCGAGGGACGTACCACCACCCCATGTCCACTCTACGCCGCCTTCATAGATGGCCGTATTGGGGCATTCTGGTTCGCAGGCACCACAGTTGATGCACTCCTCAGTAATCATAATGGCCATAATCGAATCAATTTAGCTGGCTGAAATTCAGGGAACTGATAATGAGACAACAAATATAATTATTTAAAGTTGGCTGATGCACAGAAAATACGTTGAACCGCTCCTATTTACATTGGCCTACCTGTGGCTGACGGTACTTCCATCAGCCGTCTCCAGGCCGGATTTGCCTACGAACTAGTCTATCTCAGACGCTGACTGTTGCTGCTTTTTCTCTTCTTTTTCGCGTCGTTTTCGCTCGCGGCGTTCTTGCCGTAGCTGCTTACGGGTTTTCACTGTATCAGTAGCAACAGGCTCATCAGTTGGGCGAGTCGGCCGTACGGTCGGTGCGTCGTCGGCTGGTTGTTGGGTAGCCGGTTTCTGGTCGTCGTCGGGTTTACCATTCAACAGGCGATTGAACAGGTCATCCATGCCGCCGCCTTCGTCAGACTGATCGGTATCGAGACTATCCGATTCGTAGTATTCCTGTGGAATCACTTGCTGACGAAGACCTTCGCGTAGTCGCACATCGTAGAAACCATAAGCACCGCTATCTGGCTGCGTAAGGCCCCGTTTGGCCATGATGCGGCCAATGATTTTGAAATATCCCCGCACGTTACGTACCTGAAGCGAGCCGTCGGGCTGGAAATGGGTAAGCGCTTTTTTGGGACTGGGAATGACAAATGCCAGAAAAATACTTTCGCCCAGATTAAGCTCTGCCGGCGTCTTGTCAAAGTAATAGCGAGCGGCTTCGCTTATTCCGTAGATGTTCTTTCCCCACTCTATGATGTTCAGGTAGACTTCAAACATGCGCTCCTTCGAGACAAGCCGTTCGTTCTCCATCAGCCATACGATCAGGATCTCTTCGACCTTCCGCGACAACGTTTTATTTCGGTTCAGAAAGACGTTTTTCACCAACTGCATCGATAACGTACTGGCTCCCCGCTTAAAAGACCCTGCCTTGTAATTGGTCGCAATAGATACCCGGAACGCTTTTTCATTAAAGCCTTTATGCGTGAAAAAATTGTAATCTTCCGAGGTAAGCACCGCATTCTTCAGATCGGGAGCGATGTAATCGAGCGGAGTAAAGTCAGGATTGTCCGGGCCAACCGAGATATCGCGTACCGGCTTATCTTTCTCGTAGGGCGTATAAATAAAAGGCTGATTGATCCGTCGCAAATCGGTACGCCCCATCTGTACAATTTTGAAGCCATCAGGCGTCAGACCAGCATCGAACTTCACCGAATCGGGTAGGGCCGTATCAAAGGCGAAGGTTAGGTCATAGCGTAGTTTGCCTGTCACTTTCATGCCGTCGAGTGAGGCAAATAGCCCTTTCGGAAACGAATTGAACAACGCCTGTGCATCCATATCATCGGTATGCAATTGCGCTACGATCACTTTGCCTGTCCCTGCTTCAGCATCGGGCAACGTATACTTGACAAACGGATGGGCACTTACTTCACCAAGGTGTAGGGTTGAGCTGCTATCGACACCCACATAGTTTTCACCGACAAACAAATTGGCATCTACCGCGGCCCGTTGCACCAGCACATCGTTGGGCGACAAGGCCGGATGGTTTAGCCGCAGATTCCGCACCGAACCTACCCCTTCAAGCCGGAACTCCGCCCCCGAGCGATCCACGTCGCGGAGTTCAGCGTGTAGGGTGTCAGCTTGCGCCTTCAACTTGAATCGCTGCTGCAAATACCTGATTTCCAACGGCTTGCCAACGGCATACAGATCTACGTTGTATTCTTTATCCGACGGCGAAGCCTCGCCTGTAATGTGCCAGATCGCCTCATTTCTATTCAGCAGAAACGTGGAGGTCACATCGCCATTGTCAATCTTCGCTTCTGACGCCAGCAGGTTCAGTTGCTGGCCATCATCGACCACCCGAAAATCAAAATTGCGAATGTTCAGATCGTCAGGAATCTTTGTCAGTAAGTTGTTGATGAGGTTCTCGGCTACATCAGACAGATCGGTGCTTTTGCGTGTTCGCGTATCTGTTGAATCTTTCCGACGTTTCAGAATACTATCCAGATTCGTCAATGAATCGCGCTTAACAACCTGAAAAAAACCGTTCTCGATCGATAGCTCCGACAAGGCGACGTTACCCACCAGCAACGGCCAGAGCCGAACGCTTACCTGAACCCGATCAACACGCGTAAGGCTGTCGCGATTGGCTGGTACCACAGATACATTGGTAACCGACAGGGAGGTCAACCCGGTAAAATTGGCCGAGCCGATACGAAGCGTGAGATCATAATCCCGCTTTGCTTTTTTGATGGCTCGTTCGATAGCTACGTTAAGCAGGCGTTCGCGCTGTGTGTAAGCGTAAACAGACCCGATGATGCCCAGCACGAGCACGGCTAGCACAGTCCAGGCTGTATAGCGCAGGACATTGCGTTTGTTAAGTGGCATTTTGTTGCAAATAGTGCCGCAAAAGTACGGATTTCAACAGGGCAACGCTACCCAGCCATCCGGCCTTGTTGGCTACATCCTACATATATGACAAAACGGGCAGCCTTAGCCACCCGTTTCGTTTGCTTACAAATTTAACTGGATGCACCCATTTATCGGCTTCCAAGCGGGAACAGATAACCAAGCGAAAATTGGCCAGTGATTGGTCTTCCCGGAATGTTGGCAAAATCATACGTTCCTTTCGAATCACCCAGTGGGTAATAACCGCGCGCTTCGACGGTAACCTTACCTGATCCAACCGGAATACCTACACCCAGACCTAATGCTCCACCGTAACCAATAATTGTTTCAGTGCTTCCCGATTCAAGGGAATAAGCACCGTAAGGACCAACATTGACAAAGAAGCGCGTGTTGCCTTGTTGACCGAATTGAAACTTGGCGAACAGAGGGACTACGAGTGAACTGGCCGAGAATGTGCCCGCCGCTGTTTTTAGGTAGTCCTGATTAAAGTTGATTTCAGGCTGGAAAGCGACACCGCCCCGACCGAACTGGAAGACCACCCCGGCATGAAAACCGTACATTGGGCTGGGCGTCACATCAATGATACCACCTGTTCCATTCGGAATAGTCAGCTTGTCGAGGTACGTATTGTAGTTCCCCCCAACGCGCACCCCAATATAGGTACGTGCTTCATCGGCCGCAGCTGTAGTGGTTTTGCGATCAGCGCGGGTAGCCATTTCGTCGGCGTCACGCTGTTTATCGGTTTTTCGGCCTTTTTTACCGGTATCGGGCGTATTTGCCTGATTCTTTACCCCATGTAGTTCGTCATACATCTGCTGCTTTTTCTGTGCATCCAGCGTGGCGGCATTGTCGGGCTCGGTACTGGGAAA
This sequence comes from Fibrella arboris, assembly GCF_041321095.1. Classification (NCBI taxonomy): domain Bacteria; kingdom Pseudomonadati; phylum Bacteroidota; class Cytophagia; order Cytophagales; family Spirosomataceae; genus Fibrella; species Fibrella arboris. The sequence continues at coordinate 109,766 of NZ_JBGGWE010000004.1, forward strand.
TGTCAGCGTAGAGGCCGCCGCTTCGGTAGTGGCGGCGGCAACCGTCGTTGAGCGGGGCTTACTGGCGACCGGTTTCTTCACAGGTGTGGTCGTAGCTTTCCTGGCGGTAGTCGTCGATTTTTGGGCAGTGGTCGTCTTTTTCTTAGCTGACGTCTGGGCAGTAGCTACAGACAGGCAGAGGCAAAGCAACAAGAGGGATATTAATGACCTCATAAGGCGATGTGGTTAAACGATGATAGAACGAATGGGCAAAGGTGACTGCTGATTAAGTAACTTACTAAGTGATTTGAGGTAACGGTGTGTTGAGTTGTCAACCGGTGTGTTCGCAGATTCCTTTTTAAACAAAGGTGACCTTTTCTGATTTTACCTCTAACGAACATCAGTACAAGATGACGACTCAACATCCTAAAACAGCCCTGATTACAGGCGCAAATAAAGGCATTGGCTTTGAAATAGCCTGCCAATTGGCTAAACGTGGTTTTGCCGTATTTGTTGGCTCGCGGGATATCGCCAAAGGTCGCGCCGCGGCTCAGTCGCTCTGCGACGAAGGCTACGAAGCCACCTTTATACAGCTCGACGTTACCGATCCGGTCAGTATCAAACAGGCCGCGGGTACGTTCTCCCAGAAAGCCGACCATCTGGATGTACTCATCAACAATGCCGCCATTCTGGATGATCATGGGGAGACGATCGTAAAACTCAATCCGGAACTGCTCGACAAGACCCTGACTACAAATGTAAAGGGCGTGATCATGGTCACACAGGATTTTTTGCCACATCTTAAAAAGAGTTCGATTGGTGGCCGTATAATTAATATATCGAGTGATGTGGCCACGCTTGGTACCATGCAGACCTATGCGCCGGCCTACAGCATCTCAAAGACGGCGCTCAACGCCGTCACCAGGCAGTTTGCAGCGGCGTTGCCGGGTATTGCCGTTAACTCGGTCAGCCCTGGCTGGGTACGTACCGACATGGGTGGTGCGGGGGCTTCCCGCTCCGTCGAGAAGGGCGCCGAAACGATCGTCTGGCTGGCGACGGATGCCCCCAAGACCGAGACGGGCAAATTCTGGCGCGACCAAAAAGAGATCGCCTGGTAAATGTAAACCACCGTCGGCACCGGGCCGCACAATGGGGCGGGGGAACTAAAGACTACCACCGGGGTTTATGCCAATGAAACGAGTTTGAACGCTATAAACTTAATTATAATCATGGCAGCAGGATCAAAGGCTTTAGAAGCCACTGACGCTAATTTCAATGACCTGATCAATTCAGATGTACCCGTACTGGTCGATTTCTGGGCCGAGTGGTGTGGTCCCTGTAAGATGATCGGCCCCGTTGTTGAGCAGCTAGCTAATGAATACGACGGCAAAGCGGTTATCGCTAAAATGGACGTTGACCAAAACGCACAGGTGCCCATGCAATTTGGTATCCGCAGCATTCCTACGCTGATGGTATTTAAAAATGGCCAGATGGTCGATAAAGTAATCGGCGCCGTACCGAAGTCTGTTCTCGAACAAAAATTACAGGCTCAGCTGGCTTAATTCGTCCAGCTAATGTCAGTAAAATCATAAAAAAGCCGACCCCACGGGTCGGCTTTTTTATTGGTCAAGTCCAGGGTTCGTTGGGCCAGTCCCATAACCGTTTATCCGTATTGCCCGTTGTAGGTTTCAGACAAGCTCGTAGTATTGTCCCGTCAACCACGAACAAACAAACATGGCCGATTCTGAAAAGAATACTGACAAAAGCTTCGGCGATAAGCTGTTAGGCTTCTTCATCAAAGAAGACCCTGCTGCGCCCAACGTTCCTGCTAGCCCCGCCGCCCCGCCGCGCTCAGAGCCACAGGGCATTTCATCTGTAGCTGCGCCAGCACAAGCTGCGGGTACAGTTACCGGTTCGGTAGACACTAAATTTATTGATCACTTTGCAGGTGTACTCAGTAAAGCCAACTTGCAGGGGCCAGATTATTTCGAGTTCCGGGAGATTCTCCGCAATCTAGGTAATCTGGGCCTTCCGGAAGACAAACAGTTTCAGGCAGCCTGGGCAAGCTTTAAGGCCATGGCATCGACCGGAGACCCCGGCATGCTCGCAACGGCTGCCAACCAGTACCTGGCAGCCCTGAGTGCCGACCGAGATGCTTTTCTGAAAAGTGTAGAGGTAGCTACAAAAGAAAGGGTGGGCGGACTGCTGGATGAGCAGAAGCGACTTCAGGCTGATAATGAAGCCATTGCCAAACAAATAGCCGAGTTGCAACAGCGTGCTACCGCTAATACAGACCGTTTAAGTAAAATTAGTGGCGAGGTGTCAGAGCAGAGCGCCAAGATCAATCAGAACAAAGCCAATTTTGAAACCACCTACGCTACATTCACCGATCAGATCAAATCCGATGTGTCGAAGATTGCAACGTATCTGAAATAAGTTTACTGTTCACTAACAACTCTTACAACTGTAATCAATATGGCTTCTCCTGACTTTTCACAATTAGCAGGTGGCGACAACAACGACAGCAATAAAGCGTCGTTTTGGGGTCGCCCCGAAGGTATCACGGGCATGCTGATGCTCGGGGCATTGGGCGCCGTGGGCCTGGTGTATTTCAACCGGATCATGGAGTTTCTCATCCGGGCAACCGAGAACACGCTCTACCTGGCGTTTCTGCTGGGTATTGTGGCCCTCCTTGTTTTTCTGTTTACGAGTCGCGATGTGCGCACGGCCGTTTTTTTCCTGTACAAAACCCTGATGCGCAAAATTACAGGCACGGTCATTCAGCTTGACCCAATCGCCATCATGAAAATCTACGTGCAGGATCTTCGCGAAAAGCGGGAGAAAATGCAGGGACAGATAGACACGCTGGCTGGCCAACTCGTGAAGCTGAACAAGAAAATAAATGAGAACAACGACTCGATCAAGCAGAAGTTTGCCGAAGCTAATAAGGCCAACGAACTGGCAGCCACAAAGCCCGGTATGAAAGAAGCGGCTACGCTGGCCACTATGGAAGGTGCCGGTCTTCAGGAAATGAACGAGAAATTATTTCCTCTTCAGCGGAACATGAAGCTCGTCCTTGAGTTCATGGAGAAGGTCAACAAATCGGCCGACTACCTGATCAAAGAAACCGATATCAAGGTGAAACTGAAAGAAACTGAGTACCGGATTGTGAAAGAAAGCTCTAATGCGCTGAAAACCGCCGTGAGCATCTTCAAAGGCAATCCAGACAAAAAGTTCTACTTCGATGAGTCGATGGAATACATCCAGGATGATATGAGCAAAAAACTCGGCGAAATGAAACGGGCCATGGACCTGTCGATGGACTTTATCAACGGGGTTGATATTCAGAATGGCATGCTCTCCGACAAAGGCCAGACTTTACTGGAGGCCTACAACAAAGGCGAATTCTCATTGGTCCAGATCAACGCCCCTGCCGCCGACCGGCCGCTCGAAGCCCGCGTTATCAACCCACCTAAAGACGAAGGCTACCGCAGTCTGCTCGATTAAACGAGTGACAACTGGGTGATCACGTACCCGAGGCATTAGGCGCTGGAACCAGTTTATTGGTTAGCGATACTACAGCCAGCCCTTTACTGACCGAATCATCCAGTTGTGCCGACGAGGCAACGCTTCATACCATAAAAATTAAACCTCCATTTTTTCCATGAACCGATTAACCACTGCTGGCCGTCTATTGATCACGGCTCTGATTCTAGGGCTTATCTATTTCGGTCTGAAATACGTAGCCGGTATTGACCTGATCCAGAAATTCAAGGCTGGCAACAAGACCGAACAAACCGACACCACGTCGCCCACTCTACCGCCAGGTGAACAAACAACGTCCGATGCTGAAGGCACGGGCAGTGTAGCAACTACCGATGAGGCCGATGCCAGATCGGCCGATGCCGCTACGCAGGGGGGCACTCGTTCGGCCTTTAACTTTCAGGCGCCTGAACCGCAGGGCGGCCAGTTGAAAGGCGTTGTGGAGCTGGGTGCCAGCGGATTCAATTCGTTCATTGTGCGAATCGACGATCAGAAACGGTGGAAGCTGGAAAAAGCTGATTTTGGTAATAGTCTTGTGCTGGAAAATATGGCGACCGACCTCGATATTCGGTCGGGGCTAAAGCAGTACATTGCCAATATGCTCAACTTCGGCGTTGGTGGCCGCGACATTCAGTTTGTAGTCAGTTCCGGTGCTCTGAAAGCAGAAGCCACGCAAAAGATCATTAAAAATCTGAAAGCCCTTAACTACGTTGTCAATACCGTAACCCCCGAACAGGAGGGTCGGTTGGCACTTCGGGCAGCGCTCCCCGCCGAATTTGATGACAATGCGTTTGTCGTTGACATTGGGTCGGGCAACACAAAGATTTCGTGGAAGAACGGCAGCGACATCACAGCGCTTGAAACGTATGGTGCAAAGTATTTCCAGGAAAGTACGGACGATGCAAAGGTGTACGATGAAGTAAAGAGCAAGGCCAAGCAAGTACCCGCCGATCGCCGAAAGACCTGCTTCATCATTGGCGGCATCCCATTTGAGCTGGCCAAACAGGTACGTGTCGGTAAAGAGCGGTACACCGTATTGAAAATGCCCGCTGATTATAAGGGTGATAACGCAAAACAGAAGGCTGGTCTTACCATATATAAAGGGGTAGCCGATGCCACCGGTACCCAACAGTTTGTGTTCGACTGGGATGCAAACTTTACGATTGGTTACCTGCTGACGCTCAAGTAACAGGTAGATTTTAACTAAAAAGGCTGTTTATCTCATGAGTAATCATCTGATAAACAGCCTTTTTAGTTAAAACCAACGTATCTTTTTGCCATTGATCAATGAGTAGCTATCAGCCATTGCCGTCGTATAGCTTTAATAAGCCGCCCTTCCTGTTCAGCAGACCCGAACGTCTTATCATGACGAGACAAACCTACCTTCACTTGCGCAGCATAGCTTATTTCGTCCACGAAGCGTTGAAATTCATTCGTACTTGAAAGTAAGCTTGAGCGGTCAACTTGCCGTTAACTAATCTATCTGGTTATTAAACCCGGTATTGACGACAAACAGTTGGCAGGAATGAGCTGTTTCAGTAGCTTAGTACTACAATTCTAAAGGCTTGCCTAATTAAATGGAAAATTGATGAACCAATTTGACAACACAATGCCTGGGGCCTGGCCCGGATTACGAGAGATTCCGCCTAGTCTCTCGCCGATCAGCATGAACAAGACGCTGTACATCGGCAAATTCACAGACGAATTGCCAATGGAGGCTGAAGCCGTGCCCGATATGGAGTCGGTCGACGATGTACTGGATCACTATCAACCGGAAGTCACCGTGATGTTGACCAGTCAGACTGGTGAACCAACGGGCGAAACGTTCAAATTTAGCCGCCTGGGCGATTTCACCCCGGAAGGAATTGTTGAGCAAAGTCCTTACCTAACTGAGTTGAACGAACAAATGCGGGACTTGCAACGGATCAACTACCAGTTACGGTCGAATAAAATGTTGCAGCACGCCATTCAGAACCCACAGGCAAAACAGACCATGCTGGCAATGATTCAGCAGATGATCGAGGAAATAAAGCAAGCCAAGTAGCTTCTTTATACCCAATCCATACCTAACCACTTTTGCCATGGCCGAACAACAGAACAATCAGATTGCCAATCAACCAGTTGATACAGCTGAACGCGAGCTGGCCTCGAGTCGCTCCTTTTCGCAAAATATTGCCGAGCTTCAGCAGCTAAAATTTGGCGGGTATAAACTGCTGGAAACGTCTATCGAAGGCGCTGATAGCCTGAATCCAGAACGCCGCGCCAAGCGTGAGATATTTCTGAAGGAAGGTGATCGCCGGCGTGACCGGCAGGCGTTGCTCAAACGACTGGAGTTGTGGAAAGAGATGCTATCGTCGGACGGCACTGTGTCCGAACTGGCCGAGCAGGCTCAAAAAAAGCTGGAAGCGACCGAAGAACTGCATAAACAAAATGTAAAAGAAGTTCTTGACGCCAGCCGCGAACTGGAGGCGACCTACCGAGGCGTTGCCCTGTACTTCGCCAATGCGAATCAGAGCGGCTTCAAGGTACGTAATATCGTGTTTCTGAACGCGGGCCTGAGTCAATTAGACCCGGCCAACGTATACAATAACGACACGATTGAGTATGTCAAAAATGAAATTCATCAGGTCTATAACCGCTTCGACTTGCAGGAGAGCTATTCCCTGCTTGTCATTCCGGGTTACCTGGGCAAAAAAACCGTTGTTGATGCCTGGGCTAAAATAGCCAGTGAACACAAACTGATGCTGATCACCGATTACCGCAACATGGGCGGTCTAAAGGATACGATCAAGGAATTCCAACGCGAAAAACTATCGCAGGACGTACCCAGGTTCGCCAACGTGATGATGACCGTAAATCATCTGGTTGGCCGTGGGAAATACGAAGAGTACGATGAGGAGGAGGATCTCTACATCGAACCCTCAACGGCACTCGCCGGGAAAATACACCAGAATCTGATCTCTCAGGTATCAGCTGGTTTGCAGTTCGGAGCGCTCGAAGAAGTAGATGGCGTTCGAATGAACCTGCTCAAAACAGAGGTAGGCGAGCTCGAAGGATTAGGCCTGATTCCGATGACGAAAGAGTTTGCCCGGATTATCCCCTTTTCTGGCAAAACACTGTTTGCCGGTAACAATGTGGGCCTTAAAACGTACTCCGTTGTTCGGGTATTCGACTGGTTGATGAAGGTGATGATGAATTTCCTGAACAAGCGGGCGATGGAGAACTGGAGCGGAAAAGTAGAAAAAGAGCTCACCGACGAGATTGTGAAATTCCTTGATCGAATCAAAGGGCCTGGCCGAATCATCGACAAGTTTGATCCGCCTAAATTTCGGCCAGATCCTATGCAGCCCGACCGGATCATCGTCGATCTGAATGTGACGCCATTTTTCCCAGCCAAGACGTTCATTATCAACCTGACGGGCGAAAAAGGCCGTAATGAAGAAACTGGTCGTAGAAACGATTTCAAAGCGGAAGTACGATAAATCACCTTCCGCAGAGGCAGCCGTAGCATGAACAGTTGCCCGGAGTGTCTGTAGGTTAGGGTACTTTATCAGCCTATTGTTTCTACTTACGCCGATAATTCGTAAGGAGAAGCAGGTTTTCGACAGCAGAAGCTTACATAACTTAATCTATAGATTAACGCATTTTCGAAACTGTGTTTTGTCTTTATGGCCTCTTCTTTTCGATCAGAATTTTCCGTTGATGGCCTTGAGAATCCATTAACGCTTATCGATAGTTCGATCAACTTCAACCAATCGGTTGATCGGAAGGGCCGGGCATCGGCAGGTGTTCGAAGCGGGTTGCTGGAGGTGTCCATTTTAGGGAACGATCGGGGTGTTCTGACCAACTGGGCTTCGGATCCACTGGCGATCAAGAACGGCTGGATCATCTACCGGGACCAGAAAGGCGGCACATTACAACGCGTTGAATTTAAAGATGCCTATTGTGTACGCTACCATGAAACGTTTCGGGTAGGCGATGCAACCGCCGCCTATTCAATTCAGCTCGGGATGACAGCCCGCCAGATTATTATTGACGGGTACGTACACGATAATATGTGGATGGACTGGAAAATGGGGGCTTAACAACCGCACCTTTTATCGTTAACGGACGCACTAATGGCTCAGCAGGTTAAAGCAGATATAGTAATTGGCGGCAAGAAACTGGAGCATTTTACGCATCTTCAGATCAACCAGTCGCTATTCACACACCATACGTTCGAGATTGCCGTGCCTTTCGAAGTGCTTGAAGACAAAGAGGACTTCTTCTTCAAACAGTCGCATACAGCGATGGTGGGCGAAGCCGCTACCATTTCGTTCAAACCGCTGTACAAGAACGTTTCTGAAGATTTCAAATTCTCAGGTATTGTCACTGAAATTACTCTGGCCAACAACAGTGACATGATAAATTCTTTTTTGATAAGAGGGCACAGCCCTACTTATTTAATGGAGGATGGTCACCAACGGAGAGCCTGGGTCGAGCAGCAATTAGCCAATATTTTCAACGCCGTTCTAAAAGATTATTCTGCCTCGGCGCTGCCAAGGGTCGTTTCGTCAACATTTACAAACCTGATCGACTATAAAGCCCAGTACGATGAATCAAACTGGGCATTGCTTACCAGACTTTGTCGAGAATATAGCCAATGGTGTTATTACAATGGCACGCAGTTGATCATTGGCAAGCCAGAAAATAATACCGTCCCGTTCATTATCGACGGCGTTCAGCACTTCAACTTATCGGTCTCTCTGAAGCCTAACCAGTTTCAGATGTTTCATTATAATTACCAGAAAGATGAATCATATCGAAGTGGTGGGCAGCCAGTCCAAAGTTTACAGGCATTTGGCAATTTTGCGTACTCAAAATCAGCCTCCTTATTCAGTCGGGCCTCGCTACGGTGGCCACTGCGCGATATTCAGTCGAAAGGCGAATTGGATGACGCCGTAGAGGCAACCAATATCAGCAACGCAACGGATTTAGTCACGTTTGAAGGCGTAGGCGAAAACCCCAACCTGAGCATCGGCGTAATCGTTGATGTTACTACGCAAAAGTTGGCCGATACGGGTAAATTCAAAAAGCTGAGCGCCGGTAAATATCGGATTACAGCCATCATTCACCGGGTCGACGAAGTGGGGAACTATAGCAATCGGTTCGAGGCGGTTCCTTTCTCTGCCGAAATGCCACCGCGCAACCCACTTGTGCGGGCTCCAACAGCCTTACCTGAAATTGCGACCGTTATAAAAAATGACGATCCGAAACAGCTTGGCCGCGTCAAAATCAAGTTTCACTGGCCAAATGAATTAGAGGCCAAGTCAAGCTGGGTACGTGTGGCAGTGCCTTATACAGGCGGCGCAAGAGGTTCGCTGTTTATTCCGGAAATTAATGATCAGGTGCTGATCAGTTACGAAGCGAACCATGTTGATTTTCCAGTAATTGTTGGCAGCCTTTACCACAAAGATCCCTCCACCAACTACTGGTTTGATAATAATTACCAGAAAATTATTCGTACGAAAGGCGGCAATAAAATTGTCATGAAGGATAAACCCGGCGAACAGGAATTCTTCATTACGAATGCCAACAATAAAGGAACCAGTTTACACATCAGTTTTAAAGATGATGGTGTTATTCATCTTCAAACAAAAGGGGTTATTAAACTGGACGCAAAAGACATTAAGATGCAGGCCAAGAATAATATTGAGATGCAGGCCGGAAAAAATGTCACCATAAAAGGTGGAACCAATGTGAACATAAAAGCAGGTGACACCGCTGAATTGAGCGCCACAACGACCGACGTGAAAGGTATGACGGTTAACGTGAAAGGCGGAATGGTTAAAATAAATTGAGCATTTTCAGATTCCTTTTCTAATATAATCTAACGTTCAACAAAACAACTTACCACTATGGCTGCATCAGCAGTTGCCGCGTATTTTACCGCTATGGGCGTACCCGATACCGAAGTCGTGAGCTTCAACTATGAGTTGAGCCGTTCGGTTGACTCAAAAGGACGACCCTCATCCGTCACCCAGGGTGGCGTAGTGCATGTCGAACTTACGTCTTCCGACGCCGACGGCCCTCTCGCCGAGTGGCTTGCCAACTCATACACAGAAGGTGATGGCAGCATCCGGTTTGTTGACCAGGACCAGACCACACTGAAAACTGTAGAATTTACGAAAGGCCGTTGCATTCGCTACGCCGAACGTTTCAACAAAACGCCGGAACAAGGCATTGTTGCCCGGCCAGCAGCAACATTTACGTTGAGCATCTCAGCGGAGAAAATTACTTTCGCAGGGGCTGAGCATGATAACAACTGGGGCGACAAGGCTTAGCTGTTTAAGGAATACCAGGAAATTTTATGGAACACAGCTTCTGTAGAATTTCCTGGCTTTAACTATTGGTAGATGTCAACCTATTACGTTATTATTCATAAAGACTAGATACTATTTACTGGCTGTACCCCATTTTTTTCAATTTTGCCTTGATCGATTCGGCATTTTTATACAACGCCTTCTCTACTTTCCCATCCGTATACGTACACTCGCAGCCGAAGAATTTTTCGCTCAATTTCTCCAGGTACGTTAATGTCGATCCCGGGCCAGGGTTATCGTAGATAAACGTCTCGAAAAAGTCGCCATTATAGTCGTGATGCTGCTGTTTATATCTACACAGGACAACTAACTCTTTTACTTTGTCTTTATCTGCATTAGCAAAAAAAACGGAGATCACTTCAGGATACCCTCCATCTTCGTCTATTGGCCCGAACATACTATCGCTTGTTGAACCTTTTCCCGTAGGGCAATAGACATGCCCCAGGATTTTGTTAAATCCGATGTTTGGGTCAGCGGGGTCATCGAATCCATATAGGGCAATTACTGACCTGGTTGACCCCCACAGTGTGGTTGTAATGATCGGGTGCGCCAGCTTCGCACCTGTCGGCATTGACTTATTGATCATCTCCTCTACTGAGTCAACCTTCTTTTTTAGTGGTTGTTGACCAGACGAACTTGTTGCGCTAAAACCAAGGAGAAGTATCGCCAGAATAACGCTTGCAGGAAGACTTAGTTGACCAGACATAGATATGGATCGGCGCAGAATACTCATCAATCAACCTTAGCGATACCTTTCGGCAAAAAGACCAGATACAACAATGCTTTTGCAAAGATTCGCTCACGGTCAGACAACCCATTCTCGCCTCCGTTCACTTTGCGGGTAACCTCTTTGACCGATGTCAATAGCGTAATATCAGTCACATTTACTCGCATCTGAAAAAACCAGAGTGCGCTTTCAACAGACAGTCCAGTGTCGGTGGCAATTAGATCTGGATTATCAACAAAATTCAGCGTGTCGTTATGTTTCTGGTGGTAGAAATCATTGAAAGACGAATAATTATTCTTCCCCGTTAACTGAAACACGCCCCGTCCACGGTATTTATAGCCATCACCCGTAGTTTCAGCCCCGTTACCCATCCGGCTGCTGTATACATAGTTGGCTAGATCTTGTGGGTTCTTTACATAGTCTTCGGGATCACGCGCACCTTTTTTAAAGTATTTAGGAAATATTTTTCGTAACCTGTCGGCTGATCTGTAGTTAAGGTTTTCTACGTTCGTCCCTTTGGTGAAACCACCTGTTTCATGACCGGCCTGTGCTAAAAAATGGGCGAGTTGAATTTCATTCACAATCCCGTATTTCCGCATATTCTGCTGAAGCTGCGCTTGCAGTTGCTTCAACACCGCTTTATCGCCGCCAGGGAATATTTGCTGGAGTTGCTCTTCGGTAACATAAAAAGTGGGCGCATTGGGGTCATCGGGTACGTTCGTCTGCGTCGCCTCGGTTCCTTTCCCAGTTTCGCCCGCTTGACGTGAAGCAGCCTGATACACGTCAGAAAGCATGTTGTCGAATGCTCTTCTTTCGTCGAGCAGTTGTTTATAAAAGGCAGATTCAAACTCTCGCTTATTGGTAGCTACCTGCTCTCTAAATAGCAGACTATCAACTGTTCCGGTTCGCTTCCAGCCCATCAGGCCAGACTCGTAGCTTCCAAAGGCACTATCATCTAAGCCTTGTCCGGGCTGATTGGTCTGATCGTTGCTGTCGAAGAGGCGTAATGGCATAACGGGATCTGTTTTTAACTATAACGAATATAGCATTTATCGATTAAACCAGCAGTCGGGAAAATTTACAGCGGTATCGTTACTCCGGCACATCGGCAGTACCTTGTGGTCGTTACCTCTCACCATCTTATATGGGTACACTATCACCGTTACTCCTCACGATCCTCCTGCCACTGATGATGGATAGCACTATCCATCATCGCCAGCCTTCTTTTAGCTCGCCCGATACTCTTCATTACGCAGGCTTAACCCGAACATACCGGATCTACATCCCATCCAGCTATTCGAAGCGTAACCATCCGTTACCACTCGTGGTAGCACTGCATGGTGGTGGCGGTAGTGGCCAGCAGTTTGAAGCACAATCCAAGTTGAGCGAAACGGCCGACACGGAGGGCTTTATTGTGGTTTATCCCGACGGACGGCAGAATTCGGGTATGCTTAAGCTACGTACCTGGAATGCAGGCGCCTGTTGTGGCCAAAGCGCATCGACTCAACAAACCGATGACGTGGGATTTATCCGCTCACTGATTGATAAGCTGCAAGCTACCTACCAGATTGACCCGAAACGGGTGTATGCTACTGGCCATTCAAACGGGGCCATGCTCTGCTATCGGCTGGCCTGTGAACTACCGGATAAACTAGCCGCTATAGCCGCCAACGCAGGTACAATGCAACTAAAAACGGCCTGTCAGCCAAGCCGGATTATGCCGATTCTGCATATCCACTCAAAACAGGATCGCCATGTTCCGCCTGATGGCGGGGTTGGCTCCCAAAGCCTCAACAGGCAATGGAACCCTTCGGTAGATACTACCCTCTCTGTGTTCGCCAAACTAGCGCATTGCACAACGACCAAACAGGTCGTTCGGACAACAGCCGGCTATACGCTTTACGAGTGGATGAACTGCCAGGACAACACCCCCATTCAGTATTACCTCACCAATGATGGTGGTCACTCCTGGCCTGGCGGTCAACAGGCAGTACGCCGCTTTGGCGATCCGCCATCAGCTGCACTGGCCAATAACGAGCTTATCTGGACCTTCTTCAAAAACCGGGCATTACCCTGATACACAAGGAAATACCCTGTATCTCTATCGCTGGCTGGCCTAGCAGGCTCGGCGCATATGACCAACTGGCGGCTCAACGAACTTTTACGACGATAGAATAGTTAACACTGTTATAGAAGCTAACATCCCCCAACATGGGCATTCTTGAGCGACGGTTACGACAGAAGGAAGAAGTGAAAACGAGTATTCTACAGGCAGCCTGGCAGCTGGTTCTGGAAGAAGGCTGGCAAGCGCTTTCTATCCGTAAAATAGCCGACGCCATTGAATACAGTGTCCCGGTGATCTACAGTCATTTCGAGAACAAGGAGGCCATATTGCTGGAGTTTACCAAAGACGGCTTTCGCCTGTTGACGGAGGCAATTCTGAAGGAGAAAGCGACGGAGCAGGTGGCCAGTAAACAACTCGATGCCATTGCCAGGGCGTACTGGCACTTTGCTTTCGAGCATAAAGAGTATTACCAGTTAATGTTTGGGGTGGGCATTCCGGCCTGCGATATGGTAAGCCAGGTTGCAGAAATGAAGGAGTTTTCAGATACGCTCATTTCTGTTATCGAGCAGGCCATCCAGGAGAGCAATCAACCACAGGTCAACGCCTTTCTGAAATTCCACACCTACTGGTCAATTCTTCACGGACTGGTTTCTATTCAAATGATGGGCCGTAAAGAGAATCCGTGGAGCCAGCTGGTGCTACAGGATGCCATTAGCGGGTTCATCAAAGCGCTCAACGGCTAATTTTTTTGCCATGAACCTAACACTGTTATATTTTATGTCGTCGTTAATTTTTTAGCTAACTCACAACATGGATGTCGAAATCTGGAGTGATGTCATGTGTCCTTTCTGTTACATCGGTAAACGAAAGTTTGAGCACGCCCTCCATCAGTTTGCCCACAAAGAGCAGGTCAATGTGATCTGGAAAAGCTTCCAGCTAAACCCTGACCTGCACACCGAACCGGGAAAAAACATTAACCAATACCTGGCCGACAGTAAAGGCTGGAGCCTTGATCAGGCGAAGCAGATGAACGACCGCGTAACGGCTATGGCCAGCGAAGTCGGCTTGTTGTACGATTTCGATAAAGCCGTTGTGGCTAACTCGTGGGATGCACACCGGCTGATTCAGCTGGCCAAGCAGCATGGCCTGGGCGATGCCGCCGAAGAACAATTATTCCGGGCCTATTTCACGGAAGGTCGCGACACGTCTGACCACGCCACCCTACTGGAACTGGGCACTGCTATTGGGCTCGATGCTACCAACGTTCAACGGATGCTGGCAAGCGACCAGTTTGCCGACGACGTAAAACGGGACGTGTACGAAGCTCAGCAAGTGGGTGCACGGGGCGTACCTTTCTTCGTGCTCGACCGACGGTACGCCGTATCGGGGGCGCAACAGCCCGAAACGTTTCTCGGTGCTCTGAACACTGCCTGGGCGGACTGGGAAAAAGCCAATCCAGTTGCCCTTACATCATCGACCGACGGGCCCGCCTGCACACCTGGCGAACTCTGTTAACAATTCTATTCTTTCTAAATACAACCATGGACTTATTAGCTGCAATGAACTGGCGGTACGCTGCCAAAAAAATGAACGGCGAGGTAGTACCCGTCGAAAAACTGGATACTATTCTGGAGGCCATCCGCCTGTCTGCTTCATCAGTGGGCATTCAGCCTTACAAGGTGGTGGTGATCGACAACCACGAACTAAAGGGCAAAATCCATGAACTGGCCTGTCCGCAACCACAAATCGTTGAAGGCTCACACTTGCTGATTTTTGCGTCCTGGTCAACGGTCGAGGCCACTCAGATCGACGAATACATCCAGTTGATTGCCAATACACGGGGAGTTTCGGCCGAGTCACTGGCTCCGTTCGCAGAGTCGATCAAAGGGGCGCTGTTGACTAGAACGCCTGAAGAACGTGCCAACTGGGCGGCACGCCAGGCCTATATCGCGTTGGGCTCCGGGATTATTGCAGCCGCCACAGAGCATGTCGACGCTACCCCAATGGAAGGCTTTAACGCCAACGCGCTTGACGAAATTCTGGATCTTCCTGCTCAGGGATTGAAGAGTGTTGTCATTCTGGCACTTGGGTACCGGGATGCGGAGAAAGATTTTCTGTCGAAGGCCGTTAAAGTCCGTCGTCCCCGGAAAGACCTATTTATCGAGGCCGCTTAACTACCCATTCCTTACAGACTATCCTTCCATTCAGCAAACAGCCCGCTGGTGATTTCCCAGCGGGCTGTTCTATTTTTTCGGCTTTGCCTGAGCTGAATCATTGTTTTGCGGTTTGCTTATCGAAGTAGTTGCGCATGAACATCATTTGATAGGGTAATGCGTTGTTCCAGTACGCCCAGTTATGTGCACCTGGCCGGGCAATATAATCATGGGCAATGTTGCGCTCCAGGAGTTTTTCGTGCAGGTTGTTGTTCACCCGAAAAAAGAAGTCTTCGGAACCACAATCGATGATGAGCGAGAGCGCTCCCGGCGTTAGCAGATGCAGCAGATTAATGACCGTGTTCTGCTCCCATCGTTCGGGATTCTGGCTGTAAGGCCCCAGGCGTTTGGCAATGTCCCAGTTGTTTGGGAAAGGCCGAAAATCAACGCCGCCGCTCATACTGCCTGCTGCGCCGAAAACAGTCTGGTGCCTGAACGCCAGATACAACGCCCCGTGGCCACCCATGCTCAAGCCGGTGATGGCGCGTCCGGTTCGGCTTTTTATGGTCTTGTAACGGCTATCGACCCAGTTGACCAGTTCATCGGCTACGTAGGTTTCGTACCGAAAAGAAGGGTCTGCCGGGCTGTCGAAATACCAGCTGCCCACGTTGCCATCCGGACAAACAATGATCATCTGGTAGGTGTCTGCGGCTTTACCGATAACTGCTGCTGCCTTCCTGGCCCAGTCGGCGTAGTTCCCCCCATAGCCATGTAACAGGTAGAGTACGGGTAGCTCCCGGCCATCGGCGTAGGAATCGGGCCTGATAATCACCGCCTTGATCGTCTTCTTCATCGACGGACTGACGGTCTCCACCGTATCGATTTTGGCGGCTTGTCCGGCAAGACTGCGTGTGAGCAGCAAGCAGGCGAAGAATAGCGTGCGAAGAATACCTGTTGCTGTGGATCGGGTCATTGAAGAGATCGGTCAGTGCGTATGTGTTTGTGGAACCGGGTTGCCTTTTCCGGTTCGGGCCGGGTACGTTGCTTAAACCGTTTTCAGCACGCTGATTACTGCTTGATCCTGTTTTCAAACAAAAAAACACCGTTCTTATTCGCCACAACGATATCCGTTTTTCGGTCACCGTTCATATCCTGAGCTACGATATTCAGGCCCGCGCCCGAATCATTGTCAATAATGTGTTCGGTATAAAAAGGAGCCGTGCCGGGGGTAAACGTAAACCACATGAGAATACCCGGATCGCTATCACCAGCGTCGCGCCCATGATGAGCCAGGAAGCGCTTCCCCGTAATGTACTCGTTGCGACCGTCGCCGTTTAGATCGGCCATGATCGACGAATGGGTTTGGGCCGTGGTGTTGCTCATCAGGTGGGTTTTAAAATTGATTGCTCCCTGCTTGTCAACGATCTGTTCGTGCCACCAGACACCCAGCGCATGGGCCGACGCACTAACCACATCGTTTTTCCCATCGCCGTTCACGTCAAGCACCTGCATCTGCGAACAGGGTTCGCCCAGGTTGGCCGGATGAAACACCCAGTTCCCCGATTTTTTATCGGCCGTGCCCGCAAACCACCCGTCTCTGATCACCACATCCTTTATTCCGTCGCGGTTGATGTCGCCGTAGCCAATACCGTGCGAAAAGATTTCTGTACCAGGTACGTTCTCTTTACTCAGCGGAAAGCGTTGCCAGGCTGTCTCGCCAGGTTTTACGGGCGCTTTCAGCCAGACGATCTGCTTTTTTGCTTTGTCGCCGCACAGAATATCGAGACGGCCATCACCATCAATATCAATAAATCCGGGCGACTCATTGGCAATGCCTACCGAATCGGCAATGATGTGCTTTGCCCAGGTTCCCGGCTTATTTCTTGGATTTTCGAACCAGAACGCCGGTTTACCGGGAAAATCGATGATCACTACATCGTCCCAACCGTCCAGATTTACGTCCATCCCCAAATTCAGGAATGATTCACTGTATTCTTTTCGCGGGTCGAATGGGCGGGACGGGGCCATTTCGTGGCGCGTCCAGTCGGGGGCTTCAAACCAATAATAGCCCGCCACAATATCTTTTCTGCCGTCTTTGTTCAAATCAGCAACGGCCACGCCTTCCGACACGAAGTCACGGGTAAGGGTCGTTTTCTTAAAGTCGCCGGAAAGAACAACCTCTTTCGTCGGGGCCGAGGTGCTTCCGGTGCTGGTTGCCTGCTGCTGGCGCACGTCGAATAGGGTCTTAGCCTGCCCCGAGGCGCTTGTCAGCCAGCAGCAAAGCAACGTGCAACGTAGCAGTTCCCGTATGGGCCGTTCACCAGGGATGATTCTCTTGCTCATATCGACCAGATCTAGTCCGACAGTACCTTAGCCAGCAGGGCCTGAAGTCCGTGGGTTTCGGGCGTATGTTCCTGTTTGCCCACCCGCTCGTTCAGCTCTTTCAACAGTTTCTTTGCCTCGTCGGTACCGATGGCGGCGATGCGCTGAATGGTGTAGGGCAATTGCTTGGGCATCGTTGATTTTTGCGCCATCGCCAAGGCCCGTTTCATATCGATAGTTGCCAGGGGCTCCGAGGCGTACCAGACCAGTAGTGGCAGGTTATGGTCGGTTTTATCCTGTGGTTTCTGGGTCAATGCGTCCAACACATCCCACCGCTGGGCGGGGTCTACCCGAAGCATGGCCGATGTTAGGTACAGCCGAACCAACGCCGACGTATCCTGCTGGGCCAGCGCGGTAAACCGTTTCATCGTTTCGGCCGAAACGGCTTTATTCTCGGCCAGGAGTTGAATAACCCAGCTTCTGACGTAGTCACTTTCGCTGGTCAGCAGATCGGCCAGTTCCTTTTCGGTCAACCCTTTCGTTACGTGTAATGCCCATAAAGCCCGGAGTTTCCGCGTGGGGTCGGGGTTGTTGGCCAAGATGTCCTTGAGTGCTTTGTGCACCTTTTTATTTGGGCCACGTTCCTGCAAAATGGTTCGGGCCTGGCGTACATACCATTCATTGGCGTGTAGCTGGTAGTTGACCAGTTCTTTATCAGAGGCCTTCGTTAAGTCAACGCTTACCCATTTGTCGTTGTCGTGCGTGATCTTAAAAATACGCCCCATTGTTTTGTCGTGCACATCCGGGTTGGGGCTGTGGCACTGGTTCTTATCGTACCAATCAATGGCATAGACCGAGCCGCTGGGATCGTATTTCATAGTCAGCCATTGCGACCAGGAGTCATTCATGGCTAGAAAATCGGGCCGGTGATGAACCACGTACCCAGAACCTGACCGGGCCGGGTGATCGCGGTTTAGCCGGGCTCCGTTGATGTTGTTCATGAAAATCTCATTGCGGTATTCCTTCGGCCAACTGTTGCCGCCCAGGTAGATCATGGCGCCGGCATGGGCATGCCCCCCGCCGGCCGAGGCCGATCGGAAGTTACCCGCATGAGGCCCTCGTTCGCCTACCCAGTGTACATGATCGGCGTGGGTCCTGATATCATCATAGGTGTAGGGGTTAAAGTGCTTACCCGCCTGCCGGAAATACCGCCCTCCCTGGATCATGTTGTACATATGCGGAATAACGCAGGCCGTCACGAAGGCATGTCCGTAGTCGTTGAAATCGAGCCCCCAGGGGTTGCTGGTTCCTTCGGCGAAGAGTTCAAACTGCCTGGTTGTAGGGTGAAATCGCCAAACACCTGCATTCAGTTTAGTCCGCTCCGAATCGGGGGCTCCCGGCTTGCCAACGTTTGAGTGGGTAAACACGCCGTGGGTACCATAGAGCCAGCCGTCTGGTCCCCACCGGAAGCTGTTCAGCACCTCGTGGGTGTCGTCTGTCCCCCAGCCGTCGAGTAGCTTCTGGGGCGGTCCGGTTGGTTTGTCGGTGGTAAAATCGGCCGGTATAAACAGCAGATAGGGGGCAGCGCCCAGCCAGACGCCCCCCATTCCCACTTCAATGCCACTGACCAGATTCAGTCCTTCGGCAAAGACCTTCTTTTTGTCTAGTGTGCCATCGCCATTGGTATCTTCAAAAATCAGGATCCGGTCGCGCCCTTTCCCTTCCGGGGCAGGTACCGGGTACGTGTGTGATTCGACCACCCACAGTCGGCCACGGGGGTCGAGTGTAAAGCAGATGGGTTTGATGATGTCGGGCTCAGCAGCGGCCAGCGTAATCTTAAAGCCAGCAGGAAGCGTCATGGCCTGCGCCGCTTTCGTACCCGAAAGGCCGGCGTTGAGCACCGGGTCTAACGGCGGCAGAACGATTATATCTTTCTGTTTCAGTTCATTATCAAACACCGGCCGGGTCGGGTAGAACAGAAAATCATCGAAATTGATGTGTGCCCATTTGTCGTTGGCGATGTAGGGAATCTGCGAAATACCTGTTTCGTTGTCGACCAGCCGAATGAATATCTCCTGGTTCAGATAGGGTTGCAGTTCGACCACCACGGGCTGAAGCGTGGCCCGCCCCTGCCCTGTACTCTGAAAAATAACCTTGTTCGTACGCGCCTGCACCAGTTCTACGCGGGTATCCTGCAGGGCACCTCCCGACACCCAGAAGGCGGCAAACGGCTGGGTAACAGGAAACGGTACGGAGGTTAGGGTACCCGTTAATTGGTAATTAGTGGTGCCACCACTGCTTAGAAAATGCGTCCCGGCAAAGCCAATGTGCATGTCTTTTTCATGAACCGGCGACGGGTCCTGATCGATGATGGGGTTGGTAAACGCCCCCCCGGTAGCGGTCCAGTCGGCCAACGTACCTGACTCCACATTCAGATTTAGGGGTTTCCCATTGGTCACAGGTACGTCCCCGGCTACTGGTGCGGTGGTCAGCGCGCCCTCAACGACTTCAAACGTACCTATCATACCCGCCGCCCGGTGCCCCGGCACGGTACAGTAGTAGGTATCGCTTTTGTCGGCAGTGAACGTCAGGCTGGTGCTTGCTCCTTTCTCCTGAACCGTTTTGCTTTTGATACCCATCTTTTCCAGGGCGATATCATGCGTCATCAGCTCGGTATCGGTGATGGTGATCCGCACCCGATCCCCTTTATTAGCCTTCAGGGTAGGGTTACGGGCGCCGTCCTGGGCAAAATAGCCCAGCATAGAGGCCTCCAGCTTATAGTCCCGGTCAACCGTTTCGAGCGCCTGCACCGGTTTAGCTTTGACAACCTGTGCCAACAGGTGCTCACCCGGTAGCACGGCAGCCAGAGTGATGAATAGGTAGACTACTCGACGTGTACGCATATGATTCGTCTTTAGTAGATGGGAGGGAAACTAGGTACGTTAGCGTTCGGAAATAACCAGGTCTCTAAATTCGACCCGAGCTGCTCCACCGCTGTGTATTTGCACGGCAATAACGCCTTTCTGCGGAATGGTGCTGTCCTGCTCTCTGTAGTCGCAGGTTTTCACGCCGTTTATATACAGTTCATGGCGATTGCCTGTACAGCGGATAATGTAGCTGTTCCAGCCATCCGGTTTCAACAAATGCGTCAGCGTTCTTACATCACCGCCGACCAACTTGCCTCGCCGGTGTTCGTCGTACAGATCGCCCCAGTATCCCTCTCCAATATCGGCCTGATACCCTACTATCTTCCCGCCTTCCAGCACAGACCGGTATTGAATACCACTGTTGATCATTCCCGTCGATGGGTCGCCATGTAGCCGGAACAGGCACCGAAATTCAAAGTCGCCGTAGGCCTTCAGCGTATGCAGGTACGTGTTCTCCGGTATCTTATGCAGTCCATCGCCACTCGTGATCATGCTGTCGGCAACAGACCATAGCTTCATATGAGTCGGATCGACCGTCTTCCAGCCCGTCAGGGTTTTTCCATCAAATAAGGCCACTGCTTTTACCGTCGACTGGGCCACGGCTATGCCTGACAGGGCGGCGCCGCCCACCAGCGCCGATACCGCCATCAGGTATTTGAGCAACACGGTTCGCTTTCTCCAGGTTACGTCCATTCGATTAGTAGGCTGGCGGTCGAAACAATCAGCGATAAAAGCAGGGGTAGCCAGCTTCGTTACTGGTTGGGCAGGCGGTCATAACGCAGCGAACTGTTTGGCCGCATCATCGAGCACAAGTACCCAGTCCTGACCATAGCCCTGGGTAGGCGGTGTAAACGGCATTGGTTTCTGATTGGTGAACGTACCTGCCGCCTGCGTTTTACCCGATCGCGGATCGTACCAGGTGGCGGTCAGGCGCGAACCCGAAATCTTGCCCGGATTCACGGTAAATCCCTTTCCGGCTGCCGAATACACAAAGGCATAATCCCTTCCGCGCGTTGCCTGAATCCGCTCTGCCGGGCTCAGGTTGTTTTCCACGATCAATGTCTGGTCTGGCACACGATCAAGTACTGGACGGGCGGTCAGCAACCGGCGTATGTGCTTCATCTGGTTAGCGCCGGGCAGGTCGAGGGCTTCCTGCCAGTATAGGTGCGGCCCGTTTACCGCCGGTCGACTGGCGCTGTACATCTGCCAGATGTCATGGCAACCATACGTATGCCCGTGTGCCCCCGCAAACAGGTCCAGATACGCGTACAGGCGCACATCATACGCACTGGACGTACCCAGCTCTTTGGCATTGAAGCATACCGGATGGTCTTCGTAAATCGGTTCAGCATCCATCGTTGGTTTAGTAGGCTGCCGATTATACGATACCGTGATATAGTCATACACAGGTACGTTCCGGCAGTGGCCATTCTGGTGCATATTGACATCAAACCAGAGGTCATCCTGAAACCACTTTGAGGCGCCGCCGTTCATGCCGTTCGGTTGCGGATGGAAGGTCATCAACGCTTTGTCGGCACCGCCAACCCCTTCCTGAATGCCCACAGCCATAGCCCGCCAGACGGCCAGGTCGGTTGATCCGTCGCGGGGGTTCCGGTCGCCGCCCAATACCCAGACAATATTTTCCCGGTTTTTGTAGCGATTGCCCACGTATTGCCCGTAGCTGCGCGCATTGTCTGGAGTAAAAATTTCAGGGCCATTGCCCCAGGTGCTTTTAAAGACCTTGTCGCCCCAGGTGGGCAAAAAAGCAATGACGATCCCGTACTGAGCCGCTTTATCGATAATGTAGTCCACGTGCGCGAAGTAGGCCTCATTGGGTTTCGTCGGGTCATTATTAACCAACGGAACCTCTCCATACGGATTCTTTTCGTTCAGGCCGTCGAACTCAGCCAGCGCTACCGCCTGCACTACCGTAAAGCCCTGTTCGGCGCGGCGTTTCAGGTAGCCATCCGCTTCCTCCCGGTTCAGGCGGTGAAATAACTCCCAGGCGGTATCACCCAACCAGAAAAACGGAACTCCATTCTGATGAACCAGAAAGCGTTTATTGGCCGATACCTGTAGTCGCCCGCCCGCAAACGGTTGTTGTGCCAGCGTCAGCGTGGCGATACAGCTGAAAAGTAGTACAAAAAGGGCCTGCTTCATGGTGAAGTCAAGAGAGTAAAGACCGAGATGAATAGTCTTCGGAAAAGCGGTGGACAAGCCGTTCCCTACTCAATCAAACCCACCCAAACTAGGCTGTCCTTCACTGGTTACGCCTGCATTTCGGGTAGTCACAAGGCTGTGGTGGCTTATGTAAAGAAACGGTCTGCGTCACCCTCTCCACCGCCTAAACCATGTCATTATCTGCTAAACTCTTTAGCTTGGTATGCCTGCTTGCCTTTTGCCAGCTGGGCATGACCCGCAAACAAGTAGCTGCACCACCCACCGTACTGGTCTTCGCCAAAACCAAAGGTTGGCATCACTCGTCGATCCCATTCGGTATTGCGGCGGTTCAGAAGCTGGGCCGCGAAAACGGCTTCGCTGTTGATACAACCACCGATGCAACGCTCTTTACCGACAAGCACCTGAAGAAATACGCGGCGGTTGTCTGGATGAGCACCACGGGCAATGTGCTCAATGGCGAACAGCAGGCTGCCTTTGAGCGCTATATCCAGGCAGGTGGCGGGTACGTTGGTGTTCATGCGGCCGCCGATACTGAATACGACTGGCCCTGGTACGGGAAACTGATGGGCGCTTTCTTTTCCAGTCATCCCCACAATCCCAACGTTCGTCAGGCAACCGTCGAAATCGTCGATTCGGGCAATCAGGCTACGGCCACGCTGCCTGCCCGCTGGGAACGGACAGACGAATGGTACAATTATCGCTCGTTTTACTCAGACATCAAGGTACTGGCCGATCTCGACGAAAACACGTATGAAGGCGGCACCAACGGGGCGCATCACCACATCAGCTGGTACCACGACTTTGATGGTGGCCGGGCTTTTTATACGGGTATCGGCCACACCGACGAAAGTTACAGCGAGCCCTTGTTTCTCACACACCTGCTGGGTGGCATCACCTATGCCATTGGCGGCAATAAACCGCTCGACTACACGAAGGCATACGCCAAAGTGACGCCCGATCAGAATCGGTTCGTAAAAACGGTGCTGGTCAATGACCTGAACTCCCCCATGGAACTGGCCGTCGCCCCCGATGGCCGGGTCTTTTTCACCGAATTGTTCGGTAGCCTATCCATGTATGACCCGCGCAGGGGCAAGTCCATGCTCGTGCATAAGCTGCCGATCACAAACATGGGTGGCACTGGGCTGATCGGCGTTACGCTTGACCCAAATTTTGCCCGGAACCAATACCTGTATCTTTATTACGCTCCCGCTGGGCAGACCGAAGACAACCTGGCGTTCCGGCTCTCCCGGTTTACGCTTACCCCGTCGAACACGCTGAATCTGGCTTCCGAAAAGGTTTTGCTGACCGTACCTGTCCAGAAAAATAGTGGTTCGCACCATGGCGGTTCACTAGCCTGGGACAACGATGGCAACCTGTACCTGTCTACGGGCGACAGCTCCAGTCCGTTCCCATCAGACGGCTACGCGCCGCTCGACGAGCGGCCTGGCAACGAATTTTATAGCCTGGATTCACAGCGGTCGTCGGCCAACACCAATGATTTAAAAGGCAAGGTGCTGCGTATTCACCCCGAAGCCGATGGCACTTATACCATTCCGGCAGGCAATTTATTTCCGAAGGGCATGGCTAAAACCTTACCTGAAATTTATACGATGGGCTGCCGAAACCCATACCGGATAGCTGTCAACCCAAAAACATCGGTGCTCTACTGGGGCGAGATCGGGCCAGACGCTGGCAAAGAGGGGGTGCAGGGCCCGCGTGGTTACGACGAGTTCAACCAGGCACGCAAGGCTGGCAACTTCGGCTGGCCGTATTTCGTTGGCAACAACGCAGCCTACCCAAAGTGGGATTTCGCCACCAAAACAGCTGGCCCGGCCTTCAATCCGGCCGCACCAGTCAATAACTCGCCCAATAATACGGGGCTAACTCAGCTGCCTCCGGCCATACCCGCCATGATCTGGTACCCCTATGCCGCGTCGACCGAATTCCCGGAATTGGGCGTTGGTGGCCGTAGTGCGATGGCGGGAGATTTCTACACGTTTGACCAAAACAGCACCTCGCCCACAAAATTCCCCGACTATTACGACGGAGCGCTCTTTGTTTTCGACTGGATGAGGAATTGGGTGATGGCGCTCCGTTTCGATGAGCAGGAAAACTACGTGCGCAGCGAACCGTTCATGGCCGGAAACGGTGATTTTCGCCGCCCCATCGATCTCGCATTCGGTCCCAACGGGGTGATGTACATGCTGGAATACGGGTCGGTGTACGGGGCAGACAATGAGGATGCCCGGCTAGTCAAAATCGAGTACAATACGGGCAATCGGGCGCCCATTGCCCAGGCTAGCATCGCCGACTCGGCAACCGAAGCGCATGTTGACAAAACGGTGTTTCTAACGTCGGAGCGACGCAATTTCCCTATTCTGCGCGAAGCCAGCGGGCAAGTGCCCCTTCGAGTGCTTTTCAGCAGCAGAGGCAGCCGTGACCTGGACGACGACGACCGGATCACCTACCAATGGTTGTTTGATGGAAAGACAGTGGGGGCCACTACGCCTAACGCCTCCTACACGTACCTGAAGCCGGGTACGTATCCGGCCATACTGCGCGTAACGGACCGGGCCGGGCTGGTCAGCCGCGATACAGTCATGGTCCATGTAGGCGATACCAGGCCGAAAGTAAGCATCACCAGTGCTGGAAATAAGTCCTTTTTCTGGCCCAACAAACCGTTCACCTACGCGGTAAACGTGACCGACAAAGAAGACCGGACCATCAACCCAAAACGGGTTAAGGTGTCTTACCGCTTTACCCCTCAACCCGGCGCGCAGGACAACATAGCGCCAAAATCGGCGGTGGTTGCGCTGGCTGAACCGATTCCGCCCGGTAAAACACTGATGGCCAGCAGTGATTGCAAAGCTTGCCACACCGTAGATAAAGTATCGGTCGGGCCGTCACTGCTGGCCATTGCAGAGCGTTATAAAGGACAGTCGGGGGCATTGGAACAGTTAGCTACTAAAATCATCAACGGGGGCGGGGGCAAGTGGGGCACCGAGCACGTGATGAGCGCCCATCCGCAACTGTCGCCCCTGGACGCCCAGGAGATGGTTCGTTATATTTACTCACTTACAGACCCCAAAAAGAAGGCGGCGACCTTACCTGCTCAAGGGACACTGGCCCTGGCCGACCACCCCAAAGATGATCTTCAGGGGCAGTACACGCTACTGGCTTCCTATACAGACAACGGGGGAACGCTGGTGAAGCCACTCACCGGTACCGATGTGGTCAGGCTGCGCAACGCCACCGTGAAAACAGCCTTTGCCGATGCACACGTTGGTTTCTCCCGCTTCCGGGATAACCTGTCGCAGGGTGCCCACAAATCGTACATCCTCCTCAAAAATATTGACCTGACCGGCATCCGGCAGTTTACCTACGAGTATGCCTCGGCTGGTCAGTCGGGTGACATCGAGGTCAGGATCGACTCGCAGGCGGGACCAATGGTGAGCCGGGCAAGTTACGGCCCAACCGGCTCCTGGGATACGCTGAAAAAGGTAACGGGTACGCTCGACAAACCGATCAGCGGGCGGCACGATGTGTATTTCTTCGCGATCAAACGCACCAAACCCAACGACGAAATTTTGAAACTCACCACGATCCGGTTCGACGAATAGGTATAACCGCCTGAACTCGTGATCGCAGACTGGCTGGGTACGTTATAGGATGAAATTATCATTTAAAGAGAAGCTCCGTGGCAACAAGCCACTCGTGGGTACGCTTGCCTCGCTGCCCTCGCCTGAGCTAACCGAGCTACTTTCGCTGGCTGGCTTCGATTGGCTATTCATCGATATGGAACACGGTGCCCTGTCGATCGGGGCTGTTCAGCACATGCTGTTAGCCATCAAAAATGAGTGTAGCGTCCTTATTCGGGTGGCCGACAACAACCCTGTTCTCATTAAACAGGCGCTGGATATCGGCGCCGATGGCGTCATCGTTCCGCTGGTCAATACGGCTTTGGAAGCGGAACGGGCGGTGGCGTCGGCCAGATACCCCCCCGTTGGCCATCGAAGCGTCGGGATTGCCCGGGCGCATGCGTACGGGCTGAACTTTACCGACTACATTCAGACAGCAAATGATTCAGTAGCCGTGATTATTCAGATCGAGCACAAAGAGGCGGTCAGCAACCTGGACGCTATTCTCGCGGTCGACGGTATCGATGGCGTTTTCATTGGGCCGTATGATCTGTCGGGAAGCCTGAACAGACTTGGCGACGTTTTCAGCGATGTGGTTCAGGACTGCATCCGGGAGATAAAAACGAAATGCAAACAGCGGCGCATTCCTGTTGGTGTGTTCCTGCAAAAGCCGGATACCATTCAGGCCGAACTTGCCAGCGGTACAACGTTTCTGGCCGTTGGGACAGACACTTTTTTTGTCTGGAACGGGGCACGGCAAGTAGTAGACGCCTGCAAAAGCATCATCCAGCCTAAGTAACACTGAACCTGTCGGTATTTCGTCAGCGCCCCTTTACCAACATTGGCCAGGTACGTTCCATGCACCGTAATGTGAGTGGAACGTACCTGGCCAATGTTGGTAAAGGGGTTTTACCCCTACTCTCAACGCATTGTGGTGCGCGGGTCGGGTTTCAGTTCAACCAGAAACTCTTTGGGCGGTTCGGCGCCCAGCAGGTGCTTCACGAAGTAATCCCAGCGGCGGCGCATCATGTATGACGAGTAGCTGCCGAAACCGTGACCACTATTCGGAAAAATGACCAGGTCGTAATCTTTGTTGGCTTTTTCCAGTGCTTCCACAACCAGCAGCGTATTCGATGGCGGCACGTTATTGTCCATCATGCCGTGGGCCAGCATCAGTTTTCCTTTCAGGTTCTTGGCGTAGTTCTGGTTGGCCTGCGCCTCATAATCGGCGGTGGCCGTCAGACCGTTGTATCGCTCGCCCCAATCGTCTTCGTAGTTGCGGTTATCATGGTTACCAGACTCTGAAATGCCAACTTTGAAGAAATCAGGAAAACGAAACAGGGCCGTTGCCGTGGCGAACCCGCCCCCCGAATGGCCCCACATACCTACGCGGGTCGTATCCATGTAGCCATACTGCTGCGCCAGCTGACGGATACCCGCGATCTGGTCGGGCAGGGTATTTTCGGCCATGTTGCCATAGCTCATGTCATGGAACCGTTTCGAGCGCAGTGGGTTGCTGGTTCCTTCGATCTCCACCACCACAAAGCCCAGTTCGGCCAGTGCCTGGTTGTCTTTTCTCGACGCTGAAAACGACCAGTTGCCTACACTTCCTCCCTGCGGACCAGGATAGATGTAATCGATGATCGGGTATTTTTTTGACGGATCCAGCGTGGTTGGCGTATACATCAGACCGTACAGGTCGGTTTGACCGTCGTGTGCCTTCACACGGATGGGCGTAGGTGGCCGCCATCCGGTGGCCGTCAACCGTGAAATGTCCGTTTTTTCCAGCGTCGTGATCAACTTTCCATCCATACTCCGCAAAACGGTGGTGGCCGGTACGTTGGGGGACGAGTAGCTATCCACAAAATAAGCGCCCGACGGCGATAGGCTTATCTGGTGCGTACCCGGCTCAGGTGTCAGTACGGCAAACTGTTTTCCATCGAACCCGACCTGGCAGAGTTGACTAAAATATGGATTGGCTGGCTGACGGCCCACCGCCATGAAATACAGCATTCGTTTCTTTTCGTCGACCCGAAGAAGCCTGGTTACCAGCCAATCGCCTTTTGTGATCTGATTTTTCACCCGGCCAGTGGCTCCGTCGTACAGGTAGAGATGGCCCCAGTTGTCGCGCTCAGAAAACCAGATAAATTCATTGGTCTTAGCCAGATAACGCCAGTTAATAGCCCCCCAACCCGACTCGTATTGCGTTGGAACGGTTTCTTCGAATACCTCCCGCACGGCCCCTGTAGCGGCATCGGCGAGCCTGACCTTCTCCTGCTTATGATCACGCGAGGTTGATACAAAAGCCAGTTGAGAGCCGTCTTCCGTCCAGTTTACATCGTCGAACGTACCGCTGCTGGCGATATCGTCGCTCAATGTAGCCCGGTGAGGATCGGGCGGCACCTGCAGCCGAATCACTTTAGGTACGTCTACTTCGATGATCACCCGCTCGATGGTTGGAATGACCTTATCGCCGGGTAGCGGATATTTCCACTGCCGTAGATTGGGCTTACCGACGTTTGTGGTCACCAGGTACATATCGCTGACCTGGCGCTGATCCTGTTTAAACGTAGCGATCTTCTTCGAGTCTGGCGACCAGGCCAGAATGGCCCGATCACTTGATTTCCAGCCCGCGTTATCGGTCGCATACCCAAAATCTTTGACCCCATCGGTGGTTAGCTGCGTTTGGGTACCGGTTTGCATGTCACGTACCCACAGGTTAAAGTCTTTGATAAACGCCGCCCGTTTACGGTCGGGCGACATAACCTCGTTGCCGTCTCCTTCGCGCGCTCCACGGCCACCTCCGTTACCTGGCCGACCAGTGCTATCGGCAGTAAGCTGATCGGTGAGCAGATTATACTGCCACGTCTTACCAGCAGTCTGAAAGTTAACCACTTGGTTATCAGGCAAAAATCCAATACTTTGAAACGGCAGTTTCGAGGCTTCGTAGGTTTTTCCGGTTGCTCTAGACAGGGCAGTGGCTAGTTTTTGCTGATCAAAAGCAATAGTGCGCGTCGCCTTTGCGGGGTCGACCAGAATGAATTCGCTGCCTTTGGCGGTCAGGTCACGGTACCAGAACCGGTCGCCGGGCAACCAGGTGGGGCGGGCGAAACCGTGATCAATGAGTTGCTCAGCGTTTGAGCCTATGAACCGCTGCGCCTGTTCATATTGCTGAGCGGTTAACACAGGTCGCTGCTGCGCATGGGCGAAGCACACGATCAGAACAGGCAGGCCTGCCAACAAGGGTTTAATCATAATTTGTTTAGTTGCTCAAGAAGACGACTTAGTGAGTTGATGGTCGCCTCTTTTACAGGATGGCGAACTACTACAATACTACTAAAAAAGCCTAATAGGCCCGTTGATTAAGCGCTTCTTATCGAACCGTAACCGGCATTCCTTACCACTGAGTCGGAAAATTGATACTTAAACAGACGCAGTAGCTTGGTAAGTAAAACTACAACTGAGTAGTTACCGCGGTAAAATTCACCTATAAAGACCACGTAAACGGGCTTAGATTTATTAATTATATAACATAATCAGTTACTTAAACTTCCTTATTAAGCCTTTTTTGGTCTCCTAATCAAAGGTCACAACCAGATTGGTTTAATTTTTGTAACCATTGGCGGCTCTCCTTCTGCGAGGCCTTCAGGCTAGTTGAGTCGCACATTCTATAGGTTTTATCTACTTTTCGTTTCTTCCAGCGTAGCTGTTGCTGGCTGGTATGAATGTTGTCGAACAGAACAGCAAGTCTGCTTAAATGACTACATAAACATTTATCAATAATTTTCCTGTAAGGCCTGATCCAACAGGGCAACAGTCATATTGATCTAATAATTAAGTGACGTACTTAAGCAATTTTGCTCTTTTAGTGTTTATTAGTAAAGTACTCAACATTAATTTTGACCACCATGAGGCTACGGTTACTCGTATTTTTATTTAATCTGTTCCTTCTACATCCCCCTGTCTCAGACAAGCAGTCAACTGCTCCACCACCGCCCAGGCCAGACCATACAGTAATCGGCAAGCCAGTTCGTTCAGCCCACCGCACTGCTGCAGTTGCCAAACAGGCGATGGACAACGACTGTGGCCTCACGATCACGACAACGGTATCGGGTTGCTATTCCGTCAGCGGGCTTAGCCGGGCAACAGCCAGCGTTGAAGTAAGCTGGACAGCTATTCCAGATGGCGGGGTCATTTCTGTGCAGTTGGGTGATCAGACAAAAACGATAACGGTCCGGGATGTATCGACCGCATCAGAGGCCGATGTACGCAGCCCTCAGCTGGTGGCGTTCGAGATTGACCCAACGAACGCGCTGTTGAGTGTGTCGGCTAGTTATGAGTCAGGCACAACGGTTTGTAGTGTGTCGCGCACATTCATGTCGCCAGCGCCTTGTCCATCACTTAGCTGCGCTGGCTTAGGCGGCACAGTCTTTAACGATTTCAACGCTGACGGCATTCATCAGCCCGGCGAGTCGACGGGCCTGCCAGACATCCTGGTTCGGGCGATTACACCGGCTGGTACCGTTCTGACAACAACGACCGATTCAACCGGGAAATACACGCTGGCGTTACCCACAGCGGCTTACCCGGTTCGGGTAGAGTTTGGGAACGTACCTACATATGCGGGTAATGGAACACCCGTCGGGGCAGATGGCCAGACAACCGTGCAGTTTGTTAACGGCCCCGACTGCGCGGTCGATTTAGGTGTCTTGAACGCACAGGAATATTGCCAAAACGACCCGCTGATCATTGTTCCCTGCTTCGTAAACGGTGACCCGCTTCCTGCGGGCGGGGTCTCAGGGTCGCTGGATGCGCTGGTTGCCCTTCCATATTCGTTGCGCGGCAACAAAGACATGAGCCGGATGACGCCATTGGCCAACGCCGGCCAGGTGGGGTCATTATGGGGAACGGCCTACAATAAATTCACGAAACGCCTGTATTCGAGTGCCGTTGTCAGGCGCCACGTAGGCCTTGGCCCCGGCGGGATAGGCGGCATCTACGTGACCGATATGACAGGCCCCAATCTCGGTACGGCCAACACAAGCTTGCTGGTTAACCTGAATGATATTGGTATCAACCTGGGTTCGTTACCAACCAATACTGACCGCGGGCTACAGCCGGAACCACGCAGCTCCAGCCACGATTCACTTGCTTTTTCGGCAGTTGGCAAAGTAGGAATCGGCGATATGGATCTGGCCGAAGATGGCTCGTTACTCTGGTTTACCAACCTCAGCGATGGTCAGCTCTATTCGCTGCGCGTACCGGCAAGTGGCGCCCCCGGCCCTACCGACTGGGCGGCGCATCCGCTTCCGCTCGACACCCTTTGTAGCAGCGGTGTTCGCCGGATATGGGGGGTGAAAACGTATCAGGGCAAGGTATATGTGGGTGCGGTCTGCGATGCTTCTCTGAGCAAGCACAAACAAGACCTGCGGGCCGTAGTGTTGGCCTATACGCCGGGCCCGGGGAATAGCCTGGGGAGCGGCGGTACGTTTAAAGTTATCTTCGATTTCCCATTAACATACCCCAAGGGAGCGCCCGACTGGACCGACTTCAGCATACGAGGCTGGTTTCCCTGGGAAGATTCATTCGACAAGCTCACGAATGTAAACCGTACGCTGATTCATCCACAACCGCTTCTGGCCGATATCCAGTTTGATATTGACGGGTCGATGGTGCTGGGTTTCAATGATCGGTCGGGCATGCAGTTAGGCTTCGAAAATGCCAACACCAACTCAAGTGATGCGGCTCATTACACCAATATCAGTGGAGGCGACATACTTAGAGCTTACTTCAGCAATGGAACCTACATTCTCGAAAATGGTGGCCAGGCTGGTCCCAACACGGGTTCGAGTACCACCAACAACGAAGGCCCCGGTGCCGGCGAGTTCTATAATGACAATTTCTACTACGGTGGCGTGCTGGTTCACAGCGAAAATGTGAACGGTGCACTGGCTATTCGGCCAGGGTCGGGCGAAGTGGTGGTCTCTACGATGGACCCGCTGAATGATCAGTCCTGGTCGGGCGGTATTCGCTTTCTGAGCAATACAACCGGTTATTATACATCGGGCAGCAACGCCACCAGTTCGTACGTCATTTACCGGACACTGGACGGCGACGGGGCCACTTTCGGAAAAGCTACCGGACTAGGCGGCGTGACCCTCAGTTGCGACCTGCCCAGTTATTTACAGGTTGGTAACCGCGTTTGGCAGGACGACGACCACGACGGCGAGCAGGATGCCAACGAAAAGGGGCTGGCCGGTGTCCAGGTTGCCCTCTACCAGAACGGAACCTCCATTGCCACCACAACGACTGATGCCAATGGAAACTACTATTTTACCTACTCGCCCACTTCATCTACTGTGGCCGGCACAACACCGGCACTCTTGCCTAACACCACCTATCAGCTTGTTTTTGGGGCAGGCGGGCAGTTCGTGGATAATGTATTGACCGAGGCGGGTGGCCGGTATCAGCTGACTACCGCCAATGCAACAGGCGGCACCCTGAATGACACGAACGATTCAGACGCCGAAGTAAGTACCCTTGCCACTGCGAGAGTTCCCGTCGTCAACCTTACCACGGGCAATCTCGGCTCGGTGGATCATAGCTTTGACGTTGGTTTTTACTGCCTGCCGACCACCGTTGCCACCGTTCAGGTTACCGCACCCACCTGTCCGGCAAGTGGCACCGTAGCAAACGATGATGGCCGTATTGAACTGTCTGGTATTCAGAACGGCGATAAGACCTTCCTCTTTACCTCTACCGTTCCACCGGCCTATACGGCCACCTCAACCAGCCGCGTAGTTACCAATGGTTCAGTGACGTATACGGACCTCCCTAACCCGACCAGTAGCAGTGGCACCAGCTATTCTATTATCATTTACAACGGCCCCTGTTGTTTCACGGTTATCTCGGCCGTGCTTCCTCAACGTACCTGCGTTCCGGCTCTGTCTGTCGCTATAACGCCGGGCGAGTGCAGTACGATGACCAACGAGTATACGCTAACGGGGGTACTTTCTCTGACCAACGCCATAACAGACACCGCTCTATTGACCGATGGTAACCGTACGACTACGCTATCGATCACCGCCGGCGCAACGTTTGTCCCGTATTCGCTGACTGGTTTTGCCTCAGGGTCTGGCCAGCACACGCTCACGGTAAGCTACGCAGGCCAACTGATAAGTCAGACCTATACGGCCCCGCTTAGCTGCACTGTACCTGCCGACATACTGGTTAGCAACACGGTCGTCTGTGCGGGGGAGTCCGTTCTGCTGACGGCCACCGGTTGTGCATTGGGTAGTATTCAATGGTCGTCAGGAACAGTGATTACCAGTGGCCGGTCAGTGCTGGTATCGACGGCCGACCTACTCACTTTACGCAGTCCTACGGTGCTTACCTATACGGCCACCTGTACCCTTGGTACGAGTACAGCCGTTGCTGCAGTTAGTGTGCAGGTAAACCCCAAGCCGGTTATCGGGCCAGTCACCACACTTTGCGACGGGCCTGCCGCCTACAGCCTTATTCTCATGGGTGTCGTTAACGCAGTTAGTTACGAATTGGCGCGGGGCAGTTCATTTGAAGCCGGCGTGTCCGTCACAACAGGACCAACCGGCTTACCCGTTAGCGGCGTATTACCCTTGCTCCAGCAGGCAGGTACGTACTGGGTCCGGGTGTATAGCGGAACCGGCTGCTTCACGGAAGTTGCCGTTGAGATTCAACCCTGTGACTGTTCAGCCGGCAAATGCCTGCCTATTGAAGTCAGGCGGATCAGGTGATGTCTATGGCTGTTTATTAGCGCAGACCCAGCGTAGCCCAGAGCGGTCAGCCGCTGCTGGTTTAAACCGGATCTGCTTTCGTTTCTGGTATTCGGGGCTGGTGGGCAGTATCTCCCGCCATACGTCCATCGCCGTGGCGCACCAGTAAAAACCGAGCACAAAAAAGCCCCCGACTGTTGCGTAGCCGGGGGCTGAACTGTGATCGATACGGGACTTGAACCCGTGTCGCTGCCGTGAAAGGGCAGTG
The DNA here is from genome assembly GCF_041321095.1 of Fibrella arboris. Taxonomy (NCBI): domain Bacteria; kingdom Pseudomonadati; phylum Bacteroidota; class Cytophagia; order Cytophagales; family Spirosomataceae; genus Fibrella; species Fibrella arboris. Next base: position 143,682 of record NZ_JBGGWE010000004.1, read on the forward strand.
TCCTAACCGCTAGACGAATCGACCGTCTTGTGAAAGACCTGACGTGTTTTTGATGGCTCAATTACGCCGTCAGCGAATCGTGATGCAAAAGTACGGCGATAAGCGTAAAATGCAATACCCACCCCTAAAATTTTCTTTTAAAAATGGGTTAGACCCCTTTTACTGCTATTTTTGGTGGGTAACAATTAGCTCAATCTCAACTCGTTTCACTCCGCCACCGGCATGAAAAAAAATTTCATTGCTTACCTTATTTGCTGTACGTATCTATTTTACACGCCAGTCTCTGCTCAAAGTCCCATTCCTTCTCCCGCCCAGTTTCTAGGTTATCCGGTTGGAGAACGGTACACACCTCATCATCGCGTCATTGCCTATGCCGAACAAGTTGCCCGGCAGGCGCCCACCCGTATCAAGGTAATTCCTTATGGCACCACGTATGAAGGCCGCCAACTAGCTGTGGTGGCGATTGGCAGCGAAGCCAATATTGCCCGCCTCGATGAAATCAGGACGGATAACCTTCGTCGTATCGGGATGCTGTCGGGAAAGCCTTCGGGCAACCCGATGCCAGCCATTCAGTGGCTGAGCTACAATGTACATGGCAACGAGGCTGTTAGCTCAGAGGCCTTTATGGAAGTCATGTATGGCCTGCTGGAGCCCGGTAAAGCCAGCGCAAACTTTACGGTATCACCAAAGATCCTGGAAACGAGTGTGGTGATTCTCGATCCAGGCCTCAACCCCGACGGCCACGACAGGTACGTGAACTGGTTCAACCAGATGAAGGGGCGTACGCCTGATCCTACTCCGTTTGCGCGTGAACACAGTGAACCCTGGCCGGGCGGGCGCTATACTCACTATTATTTCGACCCGAACCGCGACTGGGCCTGGCAAACGCAGGAAATTACGCAGCAGCGAATGGCGCTGTATCAACAATGGATGCCGCACCTGCACGGTGATTTTCATGAGATGGGCGTTGAAAGCCCGTATTATTTTGCGCCCTCAGCCAAGCCGTATCACGAAGATATTACCCCGTTCCAACGGCAGTTCCAAACCGTCGTCGGGCAGTATTGCAGCCGCTACTTCGACCGGAACCACTGGCTTTATTACACCCGCGAACGCTTCGACCTCTTTTATCCAAGCTATGGCGACACGTACCCAACCTACAACGGAGCCATTGGCATGACGTATGAGCAGGGAGGTAACAGCCGGGCTGGTCTGGCTATTCGAAAAGCAGACGGCGACACACTCACCCTGCGTCAGCGTATCGACCATCATGTAGCCTCTTCTTTCGCCACGCTCGAATCAGTGGCCGATCGGTCAGCAGAAGTGGTCAACGAGTTTGGTCATTTTTTCGATAAAGCTCAGTCGGCACCCGTAGGTCCCTACAAAACCTATGTGATCAAGAGTGGTGGCGATGAGGGTAAACTTTCGGCACTACGGCAACTGCTCGACCGGAACCATATTCGCTACGGAGTAGCCGGAAAAACGCAGACGATATCGGGTGGGTCTACTTCGAAAGGTAAATCGTCAGGTATGTCTGCCGGCGTGTATAACTACATGACACAGGCCAGCGACAAAAGCGTGACGATCGATGAACAGGATCTGATCATCAGTGCCTACCAACCAAAATCTACGCTGCTAAAGATCCTGTTCGAGCCAAAATCGGTACTGGAGGATTCCGTCACCTACGATATCACGGCCTGGTCGTTGCCCTACGCCTTTGGCCTGCAAACCTACGGGCTAACCTCCCGGATTGATCCGGTCAGTACAACAGCCAAGCCAGCGTCTGCCTCGATCCTGTCTACGTCTGATCGCCCATACGCTTACCTGGTCAACTGGCAGTCGATGCCGTCGGTGCAATTCCTGGCGGGCTTGCTGAGCAAGAAAGTTCGGGTACGTGCTGCCGAGAAACCCTTTGAATTAAACGGCAAACAGTATAGCGCAGGTACGTTGCTCATTACCCGGGCAGGTAACGAGCGCCTCGGCAACCGGTTCGACGAACTAGTTCGGCAAGAGGCCGCCAACCAGACCATTACGCTGACCCCCGTAACAACTGGCTTTGTGACCAAGGGTTCTGACTTTGGTTCTGATTTCGTGATGTCGTTGAAAGCGCCCCGAGTGGCTGTCGTATCGGGCGAAGGAACAGCGGCGACATCGGTTGGCGAAGTGTGGCACTACTTCGATCAGGAATTGAAGTACCCCGTCAGCCTGATCAACGGAGCTGACCTGGGTTCGGTGGACTGGAAACAACTCGACGTACTGGTGCTGGCGAATGGTTTTGCCTACAGCCGCATCCTGAATGATCGCACGCTGTCGGCTATTCGCGACTGGATTCGTGGTGGCGGCAAACTGATTGCTATGGAGCGGGCAATAGCAGCGTTGGTTGGGAAAGAAGGTTTCGATCTAAAGGAGAAAGACGAAAAAGGCGAGCAGGATAAGGCGAAAGGCAAACGCGCCCTGACCGACTCGCTGAAGATATACGCCGATCGCGAACGGGTGGCCGTATCAGATGAGACCCCCGGCAGCATCTACCGCCTGAATCTTGACACCTCCCATCCATTGGGTTTTGGTCTGTCGGGCGGGTATTATACGCTGGTTCAGGACACGCATACGTACGATATGCTGAAAGATGGCTGGAATGTAGGCTATCTGAAAGACAGCAATCTGGTGGCAGGCTTCGCCGGAAAGAACGCCAAAGAGAAATTGAAGCAGACACTATCCATCGGTGTGCAGGAGCTGGGTAGAGGACAGGTAATTTATCTGGCCGACAATCCGTTGTTCCGGGGATTCTGGTATAATGGCAAGCTTCTCTTCGGTAACGCTGTGTTTATGAGCGGCAACTAACAGGAAACCCGGAAGCATTTACTGCGAACTTAAACGTCTCTATAGGGATATTTAGGCCAGTTTTATCTTTACCAAGTGTAATTCATCAAATCATAACCGGGTACTACATGAATTCTTTTCAGATCAAAGAAACTCCCACTACCTACGACGTCGCTATTGTTGGCTCCGGAGCTGGCGGCGGCATGGCTGCTTATATGCTGGCAAAAGCCGGTGCAAAAGTAGTGCTGCTGGAAGCGGGTGGTTATTTCGATCCCGCCGATCCAAAGTACATTACGCAACTCAAATGGCCGTATGAGTCGCCCCGCCGTGGGGCAGGTACTACCCGCGCCTTCGGGGATTTCGACGCAGCCTGGGGTGGCTGGCAAATTGATGGCGAACCTTACTCTGCTGCAGCGGGCACTGAATTCTATTGGTTCCGGTCGCGTATGCTGGGTGGACGCACCAACCACTGGGGACGTATCTCTATGCGCTTCGGCCCCGACGATTTTCGGCGTAAATCACTAACCGGTGTTGGCGACGACTGGCCAATTACTTATGATGACCTGGCTCCGTATTATGATCGGGTCGACAAGCTGATTGGTGTTTTTGGCTCAAAAGAAGGCATGCGCAATGAACCAGACGGGTACTTCCTGCCGCCGCCGAAGCCGCGCCTGCACGAAATGCTGCTCCAGAAAGCGGGCAAAGGCATCGGTATTCCGGTTATCCCGTCACGTTTGTCTATCCTGACCAAAGCGATCAACAACGAGCGTGGGCAGTGTTTCTATTGCAACCAATGTAACCGCGCCTGTCAGGCCTACGCCGATTTCTCCTCCTCATCGGTCCTGTGCATTCCAGCGGTAAAAACGGGAAACGTCACACTCATCAACGGAGCTATGTGTCGCGAGGTGCTGACCGATCCACAGACGGGTCTGGCTACGGGGATCAGCTATGTCCATACAGGTACGTTGCAGGAGCATACCGTTCGCGCCAAAGCCGTTATGCTGGGCGCAAGTGCCTGCGAATCGGCCCGGATTCTGTTGAACTCCAAGTCGTCGCGGTACCCGAATGGCTTAGCCAATAGCAGCGGTGTTGTTGGTAAATACCTGAACGACTCCACCGGTGCTTCGCGGTCTGCCTTCGTGCCTGCCCTGATGGACCGGGTACGTTATAATGAAGATGGTGTGGGCGGCATGCACGTGTTCACCCCCTGGTGGCTCGACAACAAAAAGCTAGACTTCCCCCGTGGCTATCACATCGAATACGGCGGCGGCATGGGCATGCCTTCGTTTGGTTTCGGTATGGGTATGGAGGCCATGAACGGAAAATACCCTTATGCCAACGGAAAGTCATTACCGGCAGGCGGCTACGGATCACGGCTGAAAGAAGATGCCCGCCGTTTCTACGGGGCTTATATCCACATGGCTGGCCGGGGTGAACCCGTGCCTCTTGAAAGCAACTACTGCGAAATTGACCCCACGAAAGTGGATAAGTACGGCATTCCCACGTTGCGCTTCAATTACAAATGGTCTGATTATGAGGTAAAACAGGCCAAGCACATGCAGGATACCTTCGAAGAGATCATTAGTTCGGTAGGGGGCATTCCGACGGGCGAAAAGCCGGGGCCCAACACCAATCACGGCTACGGCCTGGAAGCGCCCGGTAAGATCATCCATGAAGTCGGTACCGTTCGGATGGGTAATGACCCAAAACGGTCAGCGTTGAACCCCTTCCAGCAGGCCCACGAGGTGAAAAATCTGTTCGTTGTTGATGCCGCGCCGTTTGTGACGCAGGGGGATAAAAACGTTACGTGGACAATCCTGGCCTCGTCAATGCGCACGTCGGAATACTTCATTGATCAAGTCAAAAAGAAAAATATATGAAGCGCAGAGATTCGCTTAAGGCTATCTCGCTGAGTAGCCTCGGGCTGGCTGTTGGACCGGCCGAAGCAGCGGTTCCGGCCCCACCCGACAAAAAGGTGCCGCTGAAAATTCCCGGCGGTCGGCAAGCGTTTGAAGCCGAACGGGACGCCAAACTTCAGGCCGATACGTTTTTCACGCCTGCTGAGTTAAAAACCGTTACGATCCTGGCCGACATTATTCTCCCCGCCGACGCCAAGTCGGGCAGCGCGTCGCAGGCAGGTGTACCGGCGTTCATCGAATTCATGATGAAAGACCAACCCGCCAACCAGACGCCGATGCGCGGCGGACTAGCCTGGCTGGACAACCAGTGTCGTAAACGGTTTGGCAAGCCTTTTTCAGAAGCAGCCAAAGCGCAGCAAATCGAAATGGTTGACCTGATTGCCTATCCGCAACAAACCAAACCGGAGTTGTCGCAGGGGGCTGCTTTCTTCACCCTCATGAGAAACTACACCATGACCGGGTTCTACACCAGTAAAATGGGCATCGAAGACCTCGGTTATATGGGTAACACACCTAATAACTGGGATGGTCCGCCAGAAGCCGTGCTGAAACAGTATAAGCTTATTTAATAGCGGACCGGGAAAAAGGAGGAAAGGGAGAGCGGAGGAAGGGGTAAAGCAGAAATAGAACGTACAAATTACATCGTTCCTTTTCCAATTTCCCTTCCTCCGCTCTCCCTTTCCTCCTTTCCTCCTTTCCTCCCCTTCCTCCCTTCCTCCCTTCCTCCCTTCCTCCTTTCCTCCTTTCCTCCCCTCCTCCCCTTCCTCCTTTTTCCCTACTTTTGCCCCCATGGAACAACGTACCCTCTTTCAGCGGCTTCGGCCTCATCTGCTGTTTATTTTCGGGCTATTCATTATCACCTCTATTTATTTTCTGCCCGCCTGGCAGGGTAAAGAATTGCCTTTGCAGGACGTGCGGCAGGGTAACGCTGCCACGATGGAGTTGCGGTACTACAAAAAAGAAACGGGTCAGTTTCCAAACTGGACCAACGCGTTGTTCAGTGGTATGCCGGGTTACCTCATTGCCCACGACTACCCAAACACCTACGTTGGCCGGGCAACCGCAGCGGTGCTGAGGCTATTTCCAAGACCTATCGACGTGGTTTTCATGCAGATGCTGGGTCTGTATATACTGCTGGTAGTGCTGCTGGGCAAACAGGCATCCGACACTGACGAAGACCTTCCAACCACGCTTTCCAGTACGGCGCGCGGTTGGTTGGCGGCCATTGGCGCAGTGGCCTACGGGCTGGCTTCGTGGAACCTGATCACGATCGAAGCAGGCCATATCTCCAAAATTCTGGCCCTTGGCTATGCGCCCGGTATGCTGGCAGGGCTGGTGCTTTGCCTGCGGGGAAAATATTGGTCGGGGGCGGCTGTAACCGGGCTGTTTACCTGCCTGAACATCAGCGCCAACCACGTACAGATTACCTATTATCTTTTTCTCTGCATAGGTCTCTATGTCATCATTGAGGGCACCAGGCTGATCAGACTGGGCCAGGTACGTCGGCTGCTGATTGGGCTGGCCATCTTCGGCGTCACCACAGGAATCGGTATGGCTTCGTTCAGCAAGCGACTGCTTGTGTTGAATCAGTATTCAAAAGAAACAACGCGGGGGCGATCTGAATTAACCGCCAAAACAACTACCGCTACGGCTCCGGGTCAGGCTGCTCAGGCCAAACCGTCGGATCACGCCAAGCCCGCCGATGGACTCGATGAAGAATACGCCTTTCAGTACAGCTACGGTGTGGGCGAAGCACTGACCATGCTGATTCCGAATCTGTATGGCGGCCTAGCCGGCTCGGGGGGGCTCGACGCTAAATCAGCTACCTACCAGGTGTTGGTGAGCCGAGGGCTGGCAGCCGACGAGCTAATTGCCCAAATCCCAACCTACTGGGGCAGCACAAACGGTCCGGCCTACGCGGGGGCAACCTTACTTTTCCTATTCATATTGGGCCTCTTCATCAGCCGGTCGACGCTGCGGTGGTTCATGCTGGCTGGCCTGCTACTGACCCTGTTACTGGCTATGGGCAAGAATATGCTCTGGTTCAATGGCCTGCTATTCAACGTTCTGCCTTATTTCAATAAGTTCAGGGCCGTGACCATGACCCTCACCATGACACCGATCTTCCTGGGCGGTGGAGCGATGCTGGCACTGTACACGCTGTTGACACAAAAACCAACGGTCAAAGCCATTCAGCGACCGCTGCTGATTGCCTTTGGGCTTACCGGAGGGCTGGCCTTACTGCTGGCGCTGCTAGGCAGCAGCCTGCTCGATTTTCAGGGGCCAAATGATACCGCTATGTTCGGAGCCGATGCGTCTGACCTGTTGCGCGCCTTGCAAAGCGATCGGGCCAGCTTGCTACGGGCCGATGCGTTCCGCGCCTTTTTCGTGGTCACGTTGGCTGGCGGGCTGATCTGGCTCTACCTGACCGAAAAGCTAAAGGCCAGCCTGCTGCTTCCACTCCTGTTCCTGCTGAACACCATCGATGTCTACAGCCTGGGGCGGCGGTTTATCAACAGCCAAAGCTTTATTCCTCACTCTACCGTCGATTCGGCCTTTGACGAAACCCCCGCCGACGCACAGATCTTGCAGGATAAAACCCTGAGCTACCGGGTATTCGATAACTCGAACGGCAATTTCGACTTCATGAACAATAACCGGGCGTCGTATTTCCACAAGTCGATAGGTGGATACAGTGCGGCCAAGTTGCAACGGTATCAGGAGATGATCACGTACGCGTTCAATGACAACGCCGAGAATATCCTGAATATGTTGAACGTGAAATACATCATTGCGCCACCTGTTGATAGCACTGGCAGGCCGTCGGGATCGCCCGTGGCCCAACAAAACCCGAGTGCGTTGGGCAATGCGTGGTTTGTGCAGAACGTACAGCAGGTAGCCGATGCCGACGCCGACATGGCCGCGTTGAAAACCTTGAGCGCTCAACAGACAGCCGTCGTCGACAAGCGCTTTGCCGATCAATTAAAGGGCCTGCCTGCTTCGTTGACGCCCGCCGGCACCATTCAGTTAACGGCCTATTCACCGGATAAGCTTACCTACCAAAGCGACAGTCCAACTGAGCAGGTGGCGGTATTCTCGGAGGTTTACTACCGGGGTAACGACGACTGGAAAGCCTACGTGGATGGTAAAGAAGTTCCTCACTTCCGCGCCGACTACATCCTGCGCGGTATGCGCGTACCGGCCGGTAAACACACTATCGAATTCCGCTTTGACCCGCCCGTTGTCGCCCTTGGCAATAGCCTCGATCTGGTGGCTAACCTCCTGCTCATCGTCCTGATTATGGCCGGAGCCTGGTTTTCACTGCGTGGGGCTAAACAAGTTGGCACTGAAAAAACGGCTGTTACGGTATAGGCAAAACGGGAACGTACCTACTGTATGCCCTCAAAAACCGATGCCATCGCTGATCAGCGATGGCATCGGTTTTTGAGGGCATTTATGCTGCCGCACCGCGCACGGCAAAAAGCGGTTGGTCGGGCGCAATAGCTTTGTTGACCTGGCTAACAGATTGACAATCGTTTTTCTACATCGTAAGATCGTACGGGTAGTGAATTACAAAAACGTTCATTTACTTTAGCATTCCCCCCCCCCTAAACCGCTACCTTATGCCAACTGACTACAATGCCATTGCCAAAGAATACCAGGCATCGAAGATGTTACCCTGGCGAAAGCACGTCGAGTCGTATACCTTTTTCCAGCTGGTCGGGGAGCTTGCCAACCTGGATGTACTCGATCTGGCCTGCGGAGAGGGATTCTACACCCGACAGATTAAGCTCAGGGGAGCCGCCGACGTTGTTGGCGTAGATATTTCCCAAGCAATGATCCAGCTGGCCGAAGAGGCGGAGGACCAACAGCCTATTGGTGTAGCTTATCATTGTCAGAATGCGCTGGCACTGAACCTGGCCAAAAAATTTGATCTGATTACGGCCACTTATCTGCTCAACTACGCCCAGACTGCCGCGGAACTTCACCAGATGGGTCAGGTCATCACCAACCACCTGAAGCCGGGTGGTCGTTTTGTCACGATAAATAGTAACCCTGATTATCAGGCCTCGGTAGAGGCGATGTTTCCGTATGGTTTTACCCGCGAGAATGCCAGCTATGCAGAGGGCGCCGAAATTACCTGGCGGTTTTATCAGGCCGACCTGTCGAACATTGCTGTGATCAATTATCATCTGGCCAAGACAACGCACGAAACGGCATTAAGCCAGGCTGGACTTACGCAGGTTCAGTGGCATGCGGTAACCGCCTCGCCGGAAGGCAAACAGGCTCATCCCGCCGATTACTGGACAGCCATCCTGGACAGTCAACCAATAATTGGCCTCTCAGCCGTTAAACTGTAGGCCATCTTTTCCGTTTAACAGGCGATGCAGTACAACAACAAAATCTTCCGGGCTGTCAGCAATACCGCGAATGGCGAAACGTCGGCAGCCACGGTTTTTCACTATGAGCAGACCGGCAACATCCTGACGGGCAAGTACAGCGGCGGACGCATTGTAACCGGTCATCTGCTCGGGTTGGTGGATGAAGCAGGCCGACTCGATTTTCGGTACCATCAGCTCAACACCAACGGACAGCTCACGACCGGCCAATGCCAATCGGTCCCCGAATTACTGCCTACCGGAAAAATCCGCCTGCATGAAACCTGGCAATGGACATCAGGCGATCGCTCAACCGGTACGTCTATTGTGGAAGAAGTCTGATTTATAGGGAAAGATCAGGAAGCACAGGTACTAAGGAAATCAGGAAGACAGGGCCAGCTCTTCGATTAGCTTTCTAGCCGTCAATGCATTACACCCATAACCTATTCCCCGCGTTTGTCTAAAACCGTAGAACGGTTCCTTCTTCGCCGACAGCCAACGTACCTGACAGGCCGACGGGCAGGGCCAGGTTCCGGCCCTCGTGCCCGACTGGAAAATTAAAGGCAACTGGGTACGTATAGGCAGCCACCGCTTCAGCAATGATCTGGGTGGCGGTCTTTCCATAGGGCGTGGTCACATTATCGCGCATATCCGAGAACGTACCTACGAGCAGCCCCGCCAGGTTGGCCAGCTTACCCGCTCGTCGCAGCTGGATCATGGTGCGGTCGAGCCAGAAAAGCGTTTCGTCGAGATCTTCAATGAACAACAGTGTACCGGCCCAGTCTACCTCCGACGACGTACCCAGCGCATGAATGAGTAGGGATAGGTTTCCGCCGGCCAACGTACCTGTGGCTGTCCCCAGTCGATTTAAGGCATTGGGCTGTGCTGTGTAGGGAACTACCATCTCACCAAATAACCATCGACGCAGCGATTCGATAGCCTCGGCGGTATCGTCCAGCCTGAACTGCCGGGGCATAATGGCATGCAGACTGGCCATGCCAAGCTGTTGCAGATGACTTAGCAGAATGGTGATGTCGCTAAAGCCGACCAGCCATTTGGGCTGAGTAAGCAAGGGGGTAAAATCAAGCGCCTCAATCAGGCGATACGAGCCGTAGCCCCCTCTGGCAGCAAAAATAGCGCGTACAGACGGATCATTGATGGCCGTCTGAAGGTCGGCCAGGCGTTGCGGGTCGGGGCCGGCAAAAGCACCTGCGCTGGCCTGTAAATGGGCTCCCTCAAGCACCGTTAGCTGCCAATCGTGGCGCAGCACGTGAAAGGCACGCTGTAGATCGTCGTAGGGGAATGGGCTGGCCGGCGCCAATACCGCAACGGTATCGCCGGGTCGTAGGAATGGAGGAGTAATCAACGTCAGAAATTAATTAAGATCAGCAGGCACCGTTTCGTCAAGCTGGTCAAGGTCAACCAGCGTAGCCCGGTTGTCGAGAATGGTTGGGGTAAACATCGGTTTAAATTTCCTGCCCCACTGGATTTCATCATACCGGTACGAAAACCGACTGTGCACCGGCTGGTTAAAGGTGTCTTCAATGCCCCGCAGCAAAATCAGGAATTCCGTGTCTGATTCGGCCAGTTGCTCGGCGGTGCACCCATAGAGTGGACTCTCATCGGTGATCGGGTGCACCAGCGTCCAGTTGGCCGGAAAGAAATTCACCTTGCTCCGTTCCAGCTTCAACGGATAATAGCGCCGATACAGCGAACCGTCAGCCTTTTTCTCGAGTCTAGAAAGCGATACCTCGATCTGTACATCAATGAGTTGGTTAGTCCGTTGGTTGATGATGCGAAACATCCAGCCATTGATATCGAGATAGGGCGCAAAAACGGAGGTAGTCGAGTAACGGATGCTGGCCACCGGGCGCGAAAAACGGCCATACATCAGACCTGTGGCCATGGCGAAAAGCAACAACCCAAACATCGATTCAACAGCAGCCAAACTGCTGGTCCAGTACCCCATTGGGCTAATATGGCCATAGCCTACTGTCGTTAAGGTCTGCGAGCTAAAGAAGAACGCACCCATGAACCGGCCAATCGTAGTGCCGGGCGTGACCTTATCGAGGCCTACCAGGTTTTCGTAGCCAAGCAGGCCATAGAGGGTAGCAAAGAGGGTATTGGAGGAGATGTAGAACGTGAAAACCAGGCCCAGAAACCTTGGCCAGGGCATGGTTATCAAGGTATTGTAGAGGTTTACCCGATTCCAGAACCCCTGGTGTGCCCGTACCACGTTGAAACTGCCATCTTTGTTGACCAGTCGTGAGGAAGCATCATTGATTTTTGTTCCGAAGCCAATGTCCTCCCGCTTTACTTCCTGCTCAACCAGCGTGCTGTTTCCCCGGCGACTGTCGGCCAATCGTTGCCCGAACGATTCATGCGGCAGCGGGTCGGTAGCTAAAGACTGTTTCAGGTCGATTATCGTCTTCTTATTCATACATTGGATGGATTCGACAGTAGTACAAATCTATCTGCCGTTTGATTCATGCCATTAATCAGATCGGGTACAACGTTTAAAACTAAAAAAGCATCTGTATATAAAATCACTCATCCGCTAAAACCAATTGGTTAAACTTAATTACACTCAGCTCATCCAAAAGTCGCTTTCCTGATTCATTTGCCGTATTTCTTTACTTAACCTCATCATCCACGTACCTACCAGCACTATGTTCCGTCGTTTACGAACTTCTCTCATCGGCTTCTGCCTGCTCCTTTCGATCGCCTTTACAGGCACTGCCCAGGGCATTCGGGGAACCGTGAAATCAACCACGGGCGAGGCAATGGCCTTCGCTACCATTGCGGCCAGAGGCACAACGCTGGGCACGATTGCCAATGAAGAAGGGCGCTATGAACTCGCCTTAAAACCGGGCCAGTATGAGATCGTTTTTCAGTTTTTGGGCTTCAAAGCCGAAACACGCCCGGTCACGATTACCGATGCCTTTCAGGAAATCAACGTGACAATGACGCAGCAGTCAATCACGTTACAGGATGTAAAAATTGGTAAGAACACCGAAGACCCAGCGGTGAGTATCATGCGGCGGGCCATTGCCAAAGCGCGCTTTCATCAGCTTCAGGTTCAGCAATTTACGGCGCGGGTCTACACCAAATCGTCGATTGTGGTTCATAAGCTGCCAATGACATTTCTGTATCAGAAGCAATTAAAAGAAGCCGAAAAAGAAGCCAATTTCAAAGTGGGGCGTCCTATCCTGAATGAAACCGTCGCGGAGGTTGATTTTCGCCTGCCCAACACGGTCAAGCAGCGCATCATTGCGAATAGAAACTCGGCCGGCGATTTTATTCAGGTGTCGAGTTATTACAGCGCTAACCTCTACACGCCCAAGCTATTAGGGGCCGTTTCACCGCTGGCTCCCAATGCGTTCGGCTACTACAAATTTGAATACGAAGGCACTTTCCACGAGCAGGGTGTTGATGTCTCGAAGATCAGGGTGATGCCAAAACAGTATGGCGATGGCGTGATGCGGGGGACTATTTACATTATTGAAGACACCTGGGCCGTATACAGTGCGCAACTGGAAACCCGAAACGAGCTGGGTTTCTCCGTGTTGACCAAAGTGGTTTGCAGTCCGGTTAAAAATGTCTGGATGCCCGTGAACCAGCAGTTCGAGATCAATGGGGCCTTCATGGGGGCTACGTTCACGGCGCAGTTGGTCCGCAACCAGACTTTCCGTGATTTCACGATCAATCCCGGCTTTGTCGAAGATGTAAAGGTTGTGGACGAGCGGTTCAACCCACCCGCCAGAACGCTGAGCAAGACTGACATGAAGAATCAGCCGTTTGCCGATGCCGTAGCCAAGCAGAAGGAATTTTCGACAAAAAACCTCAAGCAACTGGTCAAGGAATACGAAAAACAGGAATACAAGGCCCGGAAAGAGCGAAGAGAAGACGTTGCCGTTGTCAGAAACGATTCAACGGTGATCGATACACTGGCCAAGAAGCGGAGCAACGCCTTCTGGGATTCGCTCCGAACGGTCCCGCTCACCAAAGCCGAAGTAGTCAGCTATCAGAAAGGAGACAGCCTGATCGCCATTCGTAAGGGAATAGCCCCTACAGATAGCCTGAAACGGGTACAGGCCCAGCGGAAAAAATCGCGGACAACCACCAATGTATTGACGGGTACACAGGTATGGAACCTGTCGCGTGCTACCTCGCTGACCTGGGTGAGTCCGCTGGCGGGAGCCAATTTTAACACCGTTGAAGGCATCACTCTCGACGCTTCGTTGCGCTACAGACACCGGCTCGACAGCATAAAACAGAACTACTGGTCCTGGTCGGGCCTTGGGCGTTACCAGACAGGTCGTAAACAGTTCATTGGGTTCGGAACAGTGGGATACCAGCATAAACGAACGTACCTGGATATCGCTGGCGGCCGTTTCGTAGCCCAGCTAAACCCCGACAATCCGATCAGTCCAAGCCTGAATGGGCTGACAACGGTACTTTTCGAGCGCAACTTTATGAAGCTCTTTCAGAAAGATTACCTGAAACTGTCGGCGTCGGCAGTGCCCATCGAAGGGCGGTTGCAGGTAAATAGCAGCCTCGAATATGCCGAGCGCACCGAACTGGCCAATTACAAGGAAGGCATTAAGCCGTTGATCAATTGGAATCAGTTTAGTTATACGCCAAACCGCCCCATCAGCAGTGAGGTAGAGAGTGCCGCTTTTCCGGTGCATCAGGCGCTGACACTGAATCTGAATGCCTCACTCCGACTGGGTGAACTGCGGTATCGCATCCGTAATGGAAGACGGATTCAATTGCGCAACAGTGAGGCCCCACTCCTGTCGATCAATTACCGCAAAGGTATCTCCGGGGTCGGTGGCTCTGATGTGGATTATGACTTTGCGCAGGCAACCTGGCGGCATTCGTTCGAAACGGGTATACGTAGCCGACTGGCGTATCAAGTATCAGCGGGTGGATTTCTGAACAATTCATCGGTCTTCTTCCCCGATTTCAAACATTTTCAGGGCAACGAATTCTTCTTTCAGTTAGGCGACCCGGTCAGTTCGTTCCGAATGCTGCCTTACTACCAGTATAGCACCCGGGGCAAATTTGCTGAACTACACGTACTGGGCGAGTTCCGTCATCTGTTGATCACCCAGCTTACACTAGTCCGGCTGGCCGGTTTAAAAGAGAATCTATTTGTGCATTATCTGGCTACGCCTGCCAGCAAAAATTACACAGAAATCGGCTACGGCCTCGACGGGCTGATCCCTGGATTTCCTTTCTTTCGGGTCGAGGTAGTTGGCCAGGTTCAGGGCGGAAAATACATGGGAACCGGTTTCCTGGTAGGTACGTCACTAAAATTTGGCAGAGACTAACAGTAAACTGAGCACACAAAAAAGGGTCTGAAAACGATATGTTTTCAGACCCTTTTTTACTTGTGATCCGGCTGGGATTCGAACCCAGGACCCATACATTAAAAGTGTATTGCTCTACCAGCTGAGCTACCAGATCGGCCCGAGAACCTGTAACCGTATATTGACTACTGATTTGGGACTGCAAAAGTAGACGTTTTCCTGTATGAAGGCAAGTTTAGCGGGAAACTTTTTTTAATCTTTCTGTAAGTATCACAGCCTCAACCGCTTCTCTGACGTCATGCACACGCAGGATCGATGCGCCCTGGAGCAAGGCCACGGTGTTCAGTACCGTAGTCCCATTCAGTGCCTCATCGGCCGTTACATGTAGGGTTTTCCAGATTGTCCCCTTCCGTGAAATACCCACCAGCAATGGCTCATCGAAAACAGTGCTGAACGCGGCCAGTTCATGCAGGAGCTGGAAATTCTGCTCAACCGTTTTGGCAAAGCCAAAGCCCGGATCCAGAATAACATCGACGGGCAACGTACCTGGCTCATTTTCAGCGCGTAATTGCTTTAGCTGTGCCGCCAGTTCGTCGATCACGTCAGTTGTTACGTGCCGGTAAGTTGCCATCGACTGCATGGTTTGTGGTGTACCGCGCATATGCATCAAAATGTACGGGACGTTCAGGGCAGCTACGGTCGCAAACATCGCCGGGTCGAGTGACCCTCCTCCCACATCATTGATCATGACAGCTCCCTGTTCCACGGCCAATCGGGCCACCTCGGCTCTAAACGTGTCAACAGAGATAAGTGCATCAGGAAAACTATCGAGAATTCCCTCGATAACAGGGAGCACACGGTCAGCCTCTTCCGCAGCACTAAGGTCGGTAGCCCCTGAGCGCGTTGAATAGCCTCCTACGTCCAGAAAGGTGGCTCCTTCGTCGATCATGCGAGCGGCCATTTCTACCTCCTGCCCAACATGAAGGCGACTCTTCTGGTAGAATGAATCGGGGGTCACGTTCAGAATACCCATCACGGCGGGTTTGGTCAGATCGACTAGCCGCCCCCGGCAGTTCAGCGTTTTTTGCGTAATTTTGACCATCAAAAAGATAGTTTACAGTCTTCCGTTTTCAGTTGCTCCGCTTAGTCGAGTAATGTTAGAATAGCGAAGCAACTGAAAACGGTAAACAGAAAACTGAAAGCAGTTTTGTCAACAGAAGCTCAATATCGGCAGGTCGTGCTGCGCTGCAAGGATTTATTCCTGAAAAAAAACCATGATTATGGCACCGCCTGGCGCATCCTACGGCTGCCGAGTATTACCGATCAGATTTACATTAAGGCGCAGCGCATACGAACGTTACAGGAAACGGGCGTCAGCAAAGTAGGTGAAGGCATTGAACCTGAGTTTGTTGGTATTCTTAACTACTGCGTGATGGCGCTGATCCAACTGCATCTGGCGGCTAATCATGATACCCGCACCGATATTCCGACAGACGAGCTGGAACAATTGTATGATGCCCAGATGAACCAGGTGATGAACCTGTTGTTCGCCAAAAACCACGACTATGGCGAAGCCTGGCGGCAAATGCGGGTTTCGTCTATGACTGATCTGATTCTGATGAAACTGCTTCGTACCAAGCAGATTGAAGACCACCAGGGTACCACGCTGGTCTCGGAAGGGGTTGATGCCAATTATATGGACATGATTAATTACGCCGTTTTTTGCCTGATAAAGTTGACACTGGAATAAAGTTTGCAAGCAAGCCTCTTTTTACTAACCATATGAACGCAATTACACCACAGCCGCCGGTGAAGTCGGGCACCCCTATCATGCTCACCGTAGCCAGAGTAGCGCGGGTACTGGTCGGTCTGCTCTTTATTTTGTCAGGCCTCATCAAGATGAACGACCCCGTGGGCACGCAGATCAAGATGACCGAATACTTTGAGGTGTTCGCTGACGACCTGCCTGCGCTCGCGGGCTTTTTCCACGCCTTCATTCCCTACATGCTGTATGTGTCGGTTTTTATGTGTGCTGCCGAAGTGGTGCTTGGCGTAGCGCTACTGGTCTCGTACCGGCCTAAGCTGACTACCTGGCTATTGCTGTTGCTGGTTGGCTTTTTTACCTTCCTGACTTTCTATTCGGCCTATTTCAACAAAGTGACCGACTGCGGCTGTTTCGGTGAAGCCCTGAAGCTGAAACCCTGGACTTCATTTACGAAAGACGTGATCTTGATGGTGCTGATCCTGTTCATCATTGGCCATCGAAACCGGATGAAGGCCCGTAAAACAGGTTGGCTGGTGTTTCTCTCCTTCGTGCTGTCGGTTGGACTGGGAGTGTGGGCCATCCAATACCTACCCCCGCTGGATATGCTTCCCTATGCCGTTGGAAAAAGTATTCCGGTACAGATGAAGCCGTCGGAGCCACTCCGCTTCAGTTATATCATGACCAAAGATGGCCAGGAGTACGACATGGAAAAGTACCCTACAGACACAACCTTCAAGTTCAAACAGATGATTACGCTGAACGAATCGGCGAAACCCAAAATCACGGACTACCGTATTTGGAGCGATACAGAAGGCGATTTTACGGAGCAGAGTTTTCAGGGAAATAAACTGTTCATCATTGTAAAAGACCCGGCGACTATTGATGCGGGCACCGTACCTGCCATTCGGACACTGGTCAATGAACTGAAAGGAACGACCGTCACACCGCTCTTGCTGACATCAGCCTCCGACGAAGCCATCGGTGCTTTCAAGAAAGAGTTTTTGCTCGACATCCCTGCCTATAAAGGAGATGCCACCGTATTGAAAACCATTATGCGGGCCGACCCAGGTACGTGGCTGCTCAGCAACGGTGTTGTTAAAGGTAAATGGCACAATAACCGCACACCCGACAGGGCGGAGGTACTGGAACGAGTGAACGAGTGAGGGGCGAACGAGTGAAAGAGCGAATGGCGAAAGGTTGCTTACGCAAAAATAAGATTACGCGTAAGCACTCTTTCGCCCCTCGCTCTTTCGCCATTCACTCATAACTACATGAAAAATATCTACCTTATTGGCATGCCCTCTTCGGGTAAGACTACCCTTGGTAAGCGGCTTGCCCGGGCGTTACACTATCATTTTGTTGATACCGATCGGCTTATCACCCGCGAAGAGGGTCGTAGTGTTGCCGATATTTTTGCTCAGGAAGGCGAAGCGTATTTTAGAGAGGCAGAAGCCCGCGTACTACGCACCATTAAATCGGGAGCCAGCCTGGTAGTTGCCACAGGCGGCGGTATGCCCTGTTTTCACGATAACATGACGTACATCAGGCAAACCGGTATTTCTGTGTTTCTGAACGTATCGCCAGAGGTGCTGGCTCAGCGAATGATCACCCATGTGCAACAGTTTCCTGCCGACGCCCAGGAACGGCCACTTTTCAAACCAAACGACCTGGATCTGCTCGATACGTTGCGGCAAAAATATGCCCAACGGTTACCAATCTATCAGCAAGCCGACATTCGTATCATGGGCGACGCAACTGAACATGACGTTCTTACGCTCCTGGGCGACTGGCTGTGAGTAAGGTAAATACAGTTCGTATATTTGTTCATACATTCCCGGTGACAGTCAATTATTCTGCATGAACGCCCCGCTTATCCCTAACCTGATCAGTCTGGTTATACCCGCCTTTAACGAGGAAGACAACCTTCCGATGCTGGTTGATCGGTTGCGGGCTGTTATGACACCGTTGGGTATATACGAAATCCTGATCGTCGACGATGGCAGTACCGATCGTACAAAAGCGGTTCTCCGGCAGCTAAGTCAGACGTTCGATGAAGTGCGTTTTCTGTCTTTCTCCCGGAATTTTGGTCATCAGGTGGCCTTGCGGGCAGGCTACGATCACGCCCGTGGCGACTGTGCCATCAGCCTCGATGCGGATCTGCAACACCCGCCCGAGCTCATTCCGGCGCTCATAAAAAAATGGCGGGAAGGGTTCGATGTGGTGTATACGGTGCGTACGCCCGATCCGAATTTACCCTGGTCGAAACGGGTTACATCGCGCAATTTCTACAAGTTCCTGCGGGCGGCCTCTGACCTTGAACTGGAAGACGGAGCCGCCGATTTCCGGTTGGTCGACCGCAAGGTGCTCAACGCGTTGAAACAGTTTAAAGAAAATGATCTCTTCCTGCGGGGTATGATTTCGTGGATGGGTTTTCGGCAATGTCGCATCGAGTATGAGCCCGCTGCCCGCTTTGCCGGGACAACGAAGTATTCGTTTAAAAAGATGCTTCAGCTGGCTACGATGGGGATTACATCGTTCAGTTCAAAGCCGTTGTATGTATCTGTTGCCGTTGGCTTTGCCATGTCGCTGTTTGCCACACTGACGGGCCTGGAGGTGCTCTACGAGTACTTTTTCACCAACGCGACGGTTTCCGGCTGGACTACTCTGGTGGTATTGACGGTATTCATTGGTGGGATGCAATTCATCGTCATCGGCATTATGGGCGTATATTTGGGGAAAACGTTTGATGAGGTGAAACGACGCCCGCCGTATATTATCGGTGATACAAGCGAGATTGAGGAAGTCATTACATGGCAAGCACCAACCCCCGACATATACTCTTCACCGTTGACGTAGAGGAATTCGACACGGCCCTTGAGTATGGCCACGACCTGTCACTCGACGAGCAGATTGCCGTTTCGACGAAAGGCCTGCGCCTGCTGGCCGAACGCTTCGACAGCCTGAACGCCCGAACGACGCTATTTACCACAGCCAATTATGCGCTGCACGAGCCAGAACTGATGAAACGGCTGGCCAAAACGCACGAGATCGCTTCGCACGGCTATTACCATACCACGTTTGAACCGGCTGACCTGGCCACCTCAAAACAGGCGCTGGAACACTTGCTGGGGCAGCCCATTCGGGGGTTCCGGCGGGCACGGATGGGCAAAACAAACCCCAACGATCTGGTGGCGGCCGGGTACGTCTACAATTCCTCCCTACATCCGACCTTCATTCCGGGCCGATACAACCACTGGGGTGAACCCCGACTGCCGTTCCGCGAGAAAACGGTCTGGCAAATTCCAGCTTCGGTAACGCCGCACATCCGGTTACCCCTGTTCTGGCTGAGCCTGAAAAACTTTCCGTTCAGCCTCTACAAACAGCTTTGCCTGCAAACACTCCGCACCGACGGGTTCGTCAACTTATATGTTCACCCCTGGGAATTCACGGATCTGGCCGAGTTTGACAAAATTCCAACCTACGTGAAACGCCATTCCCGCAATGAACTCCTCGACCGTGTTGAAGCGCTGCTACATTTCCTGCGCCAACACGGCGAGTACACCACCATGGGTGAATTTGCAGATACGCTGAAATAGATTGACCCGGTTACACCGGGTCGTACCCGGTGCAATTGATGCGCTGCTGTTTTTAAAACTTCAGGATAATAGCATACAGGAAAAGCTATCAGCCGCAGCGCATCAATTGCACCGGGTACGACCCGGTGTAACCGAGCGCAAAAGCAACATCCACGCGAAGCCACCGCTACCAAAATACCACAATCAATACAACCATTTCTCGTGACAGACGCTACACTCAATGGTCCCTTTCGCTGGTTGACGCCCTACCGGATGGCCGCCATTACGCTGGTTATCTTCACCGCCGTGGCGGGCCAGAAATATGCGCTTGGTCAGTTTAACAACTACCTGATGTTTGCCAAGCCGTTTCACAACCTGCTGATCAATAAAACGATATACGGTCTTCATCCAACGCTGTTTGAGGATAACTATAAGTATAGCCCCACCTTTGCCTGGCTGATGGGCCCTTTCTATTATATGCCCAACTGGCTGGGGGTATTACTTTGGAACCTGCTCAACGCGGTCATGTTTGTAGCCGGCATCTGGTATTACCTCAGCGACTATGCCGATGCCAATCGAAAGCGGGCAGTGGTCTTGCTGATTGTATTTGCTGAGGGGCTTATCACAGCGCAAAACATGCAGAGCAACAACTTCATCGTAGGGGCCATGTTGCTGGGCATTTACTTCCTCCGCAATCAGCGCGTCTGGATCGCCGCGCTGCTCTTCACCCTATGCCTGTATATCAAGTTCTACGGTGTTGGTGCAGCCATCTTCTTCCTGTTTTATCCCAAAAAAGGCGAGTTTCTGCTGGCTATGGTCGTTTGGACCCTACTACTTGGCCTGGCTCCCTGGATGATGATTCCGTGGAACAGCGTCTTAAGCGAATACGCCGAATGGGGGCGTGTAGTGGTCGACAGTAAGCTGGGGGTGCTGATTTCGGTGCCGGGCATTCTGGTGGCGTGGTTCGGCATGGCGAAAACAGACGCCAACCTACGCCTTCTGGAACTGATCGGCATTGTGCTGTTTCTGGCTCCGTTTGTCCGATTCAGTCTCTGGCAGGAACGTACCTACCAACGGCGAATGCTGGCCTACTTCCTGTTGTTCGTGATTATTTTCAACAAGATGGCCGAATCGCCAACGTATGTGTTGGCCGTAGTGGGCGTAGGGCTCTGGTGGGTTTCCCTACCATCGCCTGTCTCAACGCTCGACAAGGTACTCCTGGCACTGGTGATCATCTTTACCTCGCTTTCTCCAACGGATCTGTTTCCGAAAGCGTGGCAGAACGAGTTTTTTGTCCCCTACAGTATCAAGGCCGTTCCGTGTGTGCTGGTTTGGCTACGTATACAATACCAGCTCTGGACTCAAATAAAGACCACGTCGGAGATGACGTCTGACCCCACCTCTTTATTAACCAGCTGAATCACTTTCTGCTTGGCATTGACCAGTTCGCTACGGAGCGGGGCCGACGACAGTTCGATGTACAGTGTGCTCTCCCGAACGTATAGCCGGGTTGTGCGCGAGGCAATGGCCTGCCCCATCATTTTGCCCCAATACGCTTCCAGGTACGTCTCGTTGAATCGCCCCCGCAGTTTATAGACCTGTAGCAACTTGTCGAACGCTTCCTTGACGGTGGTGGTACCCGGATTACGCGAAGTGGCGGTTACGTACTTGTTATTGGTCGTCATAGTGTAGGATAGCGTTGGCCGGAGCAAGACAAAGATAACAATGGCTTAATGCAGCGAACGGTTTACAGGTGGAACATTTTTTTGCAACGTACCGGGCCTCTTAACGTGGGCAAACTGGTAAACAGCCGCAAAGTCATTGCCTTCTGATAAACCGGTAATCAGCCGGGGTAAAGCAGAAGGGCCAACCGTAGCCAGCCACCGCGACACCTCCCGTCCGGCCGTCAGGTAAGCCAGCATGACACGGCCGTAATCGCCATAAAAAAAGTCGCGGGTTGTTTCGAGCGACGAGAGTACTGGCATCACCTGTGGGCTTAGCCCCTGCGGACCATGGGCCCGGTAGTTCCATTCGGCGTTGTAAGTCTGAAACCGCTCGCGGGCCGTACTGTTTCCGTTCGAAAAGCGGTAGTCGACCATCAGGGCAAGGCCTTCGTTGAACCACTGCGGCACCTGGCGCTTCACCGTCAGCCAGCCGAGGCGGGCAAACAACTCATCGTGGCAGAACTCATGGGCCATCACGTCCGGGCTGTTTCCTTCGGGACCTAGTACCAAAAATGAGTCGCCCCAGGGCATACCCAAGCTACAGCCTGCCCCTTCACCTCCTGAACAATAGCGGGCATACTGTTCCTGCGTCGGACAGTAAATGATCGTCGCCTGCCCCTGCTGATTACCCCAAAACTGCCTGATGCGGTTGGAGGCGATTTGTAAGTGCGTCAACAATACGTCGCGTTGCCGGGGCGTAGCCTCAGCACTGATGTAGAGCGTTCGTTTGCCAACCTGAGCAGCGTTAAAGTTGCTGGTGTTGGCGATCGTAAGGCATCGCCAAAGCGTTGGAAACAGGATAACCGTTCCAAGAGGAAGTACAATCAGCAACAGCATAAGCCAACGAACAACAGTCCAACGCATGAATCTGTCAACGACGAAAACGGATAGACAGTTTTGAGCTATGAACTTTTCATTCGTTCAGGCAACGGGCCCCAACCGTTCGTCGGGCGGAATTGGCTGTCTATCCTGTCAAATTCGGGGTCTATCCCCTTTCGTTTTCACAGACTTTAACGGGGCAACATCTTTGTATTGTACAACCGCCAAATTATGAAGACGACCGTTTTACTTTGTAGTGCTGCCCTGTTCACCGCCAGTTTATCGGCACCTGCTTTGGCCCAGTTTCCGGGCATGGGGGGCGCGGCACAGCCCAAAGCCCTGCCCGGCACGGCAGGCGATACTAGCCCTAAAGGGACCGCCAAAATAACTGGGTACGTTGTCGATTCGAGCCTGACCAAGGCCGTTGAATTTGCCAGCATTGCCCTTTACAACAAGGCTACTGGTAAGGCCGTTGACGGCACCGTGGCCGACGACAAAGGGAAATTCACCCTGAGCAAACTGGTCGCGGGCGACTACAAAGCCCTGATCACCTTTGTGGGTTACCGGACAAAAACCGTTGACAGCCTAACCGTTGCCAACGGCCAAACGCTTGATATTGGGGTAATTAAGCTTAGCTCCAGCGTAAAACAGCTTAATGAAGTAGTGGTAACTGGTCAGGCGGCGCTCATTGAAGAGAAGGTTGACCGGCTGGTGTATAACGCCGAAAAAGATATTGCCGCCAAAGGTGGCGATGCGGCAGACGTACTGCGTAAAGTGCCGCTGCTAACGGTCGATCTGGACGGCAATGTATCGCTTCGGGGAAGCAGCAATATTCGCGTGCTGATCAACAACAAACCGAGCACGATCGTAGCCAGCAGTGTGTCTGATGCGCTCAAGCAGATTCCCGCCGATCAGATCAAAACGGTAGAGGTAATCACCAGCCCATCAGCCAAATACGACGCCGAAGGATCGGGGGGGATTATTAATATAATTACAAAGAAGAATAGTTTGCAGGGGCTCAACCTGAACGTCGACTCGGGGGTTGGCAACCGGGGTTCTTCGCTCGCCCTGAATGGTAGCTACCGGAAAGGGAAGGCCGGTTTCACGCTGGGTGGCTTTGGACGAGGCATCTACAATACCAAAACCGACACCGACCTGGAGCAGACCAGCCAGTCGAATGGAGCAACCACCACGACCAGCCAGATCGGGAACGGGAGCAGCAACGGTCTTTTTGGTCAATACAACCTGGGATTCGACTATGACCTGGCTAAGAACCAGAGCATTACGGCCGGGGTACGGTATGGTGTCCGTAACTTCAATACCCTGCAGAACCTGGTCACTCGCCTGGCAACCAATGGTGCGGTCAATTCGAGCGTAAACCGCTTCGTAGATGCCAAAAACCTATCGGGAACGGTGGATATGAACGTCGATTACCTGCATACCTTCAAACCGCAGCAGGAATGGAGCATCTCGACGCTGTATAGCCGGACAGACCTGACCAATAACTTCGACGCGAACCTGTTTGGCACCAATGACGCGCTGGTTAGCCGGCAGCGTAACCTGAACTCGAACGTGAACCAGGAATTTACCCTGCAAACCGATTATCAGACGCCGATCAAGAAAAACCAGCTGATCGAGTTTGGTGGAAAAGCCATTCTGCGCCGGGTAGACAGTGACTATCGCTACCTGTTTGGCGGCCCAACGGGCGAACTGTTGACCCAGAACAACAACACGCTGGGCGCACTGACCTACAACCAGAATATCGCGGCAGGCTATACCTCCTATACCTACACCACCAAAAAGCGGTACACCCTGAAAGGTGGCCTGCGTTACGAACATACGTTCATTGATGCCAGCACCAAAGAAGGCGGTCCCGTTGGTGTTGGTGATTACGGCGTGCTGGTGCCCAGCGTCAATGCCTCGAAAACCTTTAAAGGAACAACCGTTAAGCTCGGCTACAACCGCCGGATTCAGCGGCCGGGCCTTCAGCAGTTGAATCCCAACTACAACGCGTCGAACCCACAGGTGATCACTGTTGGTAACCCCGCTCTGCGTCCCGAACTGACCGATAACTTTGAACTGGGCCTGAGCCGGACTATCAAGAAGACGTTTGTCAACGCCACGTTCTTTGGCCGGGTAACCGACAATGCCATCACGCAGGTTAGCCAGCCCTCGGATACCCTGAAGGGTGCTATCGTCACGACGTATCAGAACATTGGCCGTCAGCGCGCGTTTGGTACCAACATTTTCACCAACGTAGCCGCCACGTCGAAAATAAATATCGGTGTGTTTTTCAATGCTTTTTACACCAAACTAACCGGACAGGTAACGGGTAAAACTGGCCTTTCGCAGGAATTGACCAACGATGGTTTTCAGGTTAGCGGCGGTTCGTTTGTCACGGCTCAGTTTGCGCACGGCTGGGGTGTACAGGCCTTTGGCTTCATGCAGGGCAACACCATTCAATTGCAGGGAACGCAGGGTGGCTTTGGCTTCTATACCCTGGGGGTGAAAAAAGATATTGCGAACAAGAAAGGGAGCGTCGGACTGGCGGCCGAGAACTTTCTGTCCAATCGGTTTAATATTCACACCGTGTTGAATTCGCCTCAGTTCAGTCAGGTCAACGATGTGTATCTTTACAACCGGGGTATTCGTTTAACGTTCACATACAAGATTGGAAAGATGACGATGGAGGCACCTCGCAAAAAAGCCAAGTCGGTAAATAATGACGATGTGAAGAGTGACGGTGCTGGCGGCGGACAAGCGCCAAGCGGCGGTGCTCCAGCGGGTGGTGCCCCACGGCAGTAAAAAAACTTAACTAAAACTTGCCTAATGAAAACTAACAAACTTCTGGCCGCAACCCTGGCTGCTTTCGTTACGTTTGGTGCTTATGCCCAAACCGTCGATGAAATTGTTGACAAACATGTCGCTGCGCTAGGCGGCATGGACAAATTGAGTGCCGTAAAAACGGTGGTTACAGACCGGTCTCTTTCAGTACAGGGCATGGAAATACCCACCGTCACCACCGTTGTTGTCGGCAAAGCCATGCGTTCTGAATCAACCGTGATGGGCAACTCAATGGTGCAGGTTGTCAATGGCTCAACGGGCTGGATGATCCGGCCGGCCATGATGGGTGGCACTGGCGACCCGGAAGATATGGATGCTGCCATGGTGAAGCAGTCAATAAGCCAGTTGTATCCATTTGGCACCCTGGTTGGCTATAAAGAAAACGGCACAAAGGTTGAACTGGTTGGTAAAGAACAGGTCGACAAAAAGGATGCGTATCACCTGAAAGTGACCTCGAAAGAGGGGCAGCCCTACGATTTGTACCTGGATGGAACAACGTACCTGGTCTCTAAAATCAAGGGAAACACAAATGGTCAGGAGAGCGAGATCATGCTGTCTGACTACAAGGAAGTGAATGGTGTGAAATTCCCGAACACGATGGAAATCATTGGTGGTCAGATGGGTTCGATCACCTTCAACACCAACAAGGTGACGGTGAATGGCCCGGTAGACGAAGCGATCTTCAAAAAACCGGCGAAATAAAAAGTCAGCCTGTCATTCCTCTTCGAAAAGCCACTCAGCTACTGAGTGGCTTTTCGCTTTTTTCGCCATCAGACAGACGTTTCCTACCAGTAGCTGGTTTAGAGTCTGTTGATAACGATATACCCAACATGCCTACTACGCTTATACTCGGTGCGGGACTGTCTGGCCTGACTACCGCCCACGAACTAACCCGATTGGGCCATACCGTACTCATTTACGACAAAGGACGCGGCGTTGGTGGCCGAATGGCCACTCGTCGACTAACCGATGGCCGCGCCGATCATGGCGCGCAATACTTCTCGGCCCGCTCACCAGACTTCGCTGCGTTCACCCAACGATGGCAGCATGCGGGCGTGGTCAGTGACTGGCACATTGAGCAGTCGGACCCGGCTTCGTTCCAACACGCGCGCTTTATTGGGGCCGACGGCATGAGCGCTATAGCCAAGTACCTGGCAACCGATTTACAGGTGCAGACAGGTAAACGCGCAGTATCCGTTAAACAAGTGCCCCAGGGCTGGGCCGTGACCTTCGACGATGGTCAGACGATTGCGGCCGATTCGTTGCTGATAACCCTACCTGCTCCCCAGGCGCTGGCGCTCTGGCAGGAGTCTGGCCTGGACCTGGCCGATGCCGACAAAGCAGCGCTGGAAGCGATTCACTACGAGCCTTGTTTAGCCGTGATGCTCCAGCTCAGTCAGCCCAGCAACGTACCTACGCCCGGCGGTTTGAAACTACCGCCCGGCACTCCGGTCGCCTGGATCGCCGACAATCAGCAGAAAGGCATTTCTCCGGCCGTAACCACCGTAACGCTTCACGCGTCGCACAGTTACAGTCAGCAACACGTAGACGACACCGACCTGAACGCGCTGATTCCTGAACTGGTCGCCGCTGCGGCGGATTACATTTCGCCGGAGACCATCATCGACCAACAGATTCACCGCTGGCGCTACAGCAACGCCACCGAGCGCTACAGCGAGCCTTTTTTGGCAGCGTCAACACCAGCCCCGCTCCTGTTCGGCGGCGACGGGTTTGGGCCGGGCAACATCGAAGGCGCTTTCCTATCCGGCCTGGCTATGGCGAAGGAAATAGAAAATGGTACGCGGATTTAACAGATTAAACTAGACTCCAGCAGGTTTTTTGATTCAAACGGATCATTCAGACGTAGCAGAGCAGATCTGTTATAATCCAGAAATTCGCGCGAATCCGCACGATCCGCACACCATTACAATCCGTGTATCCATCCAAAATCCGCGTACCAACATATTCCGCGTACCTTTGCTCTATGATTAATATTGGCCAGTATAACCGGCTCACGGCCTTGCGCATGACCAGCGTAGGCATGTATCTGGGCGATGAGGATGACAATGATGTCCTTCTGCCCAACAAGTACGTCCCTGATGACCTGAAAGAAGGGGACGAAATCAACGTGTTCGTCTATACGGATTCGGAGGATCGGCCCATCGCTACTACGCTTCGTCCGGCGGTTAGTCGCAACACGTTTGCCGCGTTGAAATGCGTGGCCATTTCACCCTTTGGTGCGTTTATGGACTGGGGCCTTGAAAAGGACTTGCTCGTGCCTACCAAAGCCCAGGAAGAACCCATGTCGGAAGGGCGCTGGTATGTGGTATACTGCGGCTACGATGCCGACACAGACCGTCTGATCGGTTCATCAAAGATCAATGCGCTGGTCGACGATGAAGCACCCGAAGACCTGAAAGAAGGCGACGAAGTTACGGCGCTCATCTACGAACGAACTGACCTGGGCCTGATTGCCGTGGTGAACGATCAGTTCCGTGGCTTGTTCTATGCCAACGAGCTCTTCAAACCGCTCCGCATCGGCGATAAGGTGAAGGCGTATGTTAAACGCATTCGCGAAGATTTCCGCGTAGATCTGAGCCTCCAGCCGGCAGGATACGCCAAAGTAGAACCAAACGCCCAGGCTATTCTCGATAAGCTGAAAACACAGAATGGCTTTCTGCCCCTCACCGATTCATCGGACCCTCAGGCTATTTATACGTTGCTTGAGATGAGCAAGAAGACATTTAAGAAAGCAGTAGGGGCCTTGTATAAGGATCGAAAAATTGTGTTGAAAGACGACGGTATTTATCTGGTATGATCGGAACAGACCTCAACGCCGCCCGGTACTGGCTAGAGGCGGGAAACGTAGTTGGCATTCCTACCGAAACAGTATATGGTCTGGCTGGTAACGCATTGAACGAAGAGGCCGTGCTCACGATTTTTCGGGTAAAAAACCGCCCTGCTTTCGACCCGCTGATCGTGCACACCGATTCGCTCGATAAAGTGCACACCCTGGTTCGCGAACTGCCACCCGTGGCCGAACAGCTGGCACGTACCTGCTGGCCGGGACCGCTCACCCTACTCCTGCCCAAACGCGACCACGTACCTGACCTGACTACCTCTGGCCTTGATACCGTGGCCATTCGGATTCCGAACCATCCGCTAACGCTGGCCCTGTTGCAGTCGCTCGATTTCCCGTTGGCCGCGCCGAGTGCCAATCCGTTTGGCTATATCAGCCCCACCACGGCGCAGCACGTGGCCGACCAGCTTGGCAATCAGGTGCCCTATATTCTCGACGGTGGCGCCTGCCCCGTTGGGGTCGAGTCAACGATTATTGGGTTCGATGAAGGCGGTCAGGCGGTCGTGTATCGTCTGGGCGGCATGGCGGTTGAACAACTGGAAGCTATAACGGGGCCACTTCGGGTGCAAACGTCGAGCTCAAACCCGCAGGCGCAGGAAGCTCCGCAGGCTCCGGGCATGCTCACCTCCCACTACGCCCCCCGTAAACCGCTGACCTTACTGGCCTACGGCGAAGTCTCACCAGAGCTGGGTACGTTGCTCGCCGGGCCGTCTGCCGGGTCGGTAGGGGCGCTTACTTTCTCAGGTACGTTGCCTGGTATTCCTGTCGAGCATCAATTAGTACTAGCACCGGGTGGCGATGTGATCGAAGCTGCCCGCAATCTGTTTGCTTACCTGCGGCGTCTGGATGCCCTTCCCGTAACGCATCTTTACGCGCAGTTAATCCCTGATGAAGGACTCGGGAGGGCTGTCAATGATCGGCTAAGGCGGGCTGCCGCATAGGTGTTGATCTTGGTCTCGAAAATGCGTAATTTATAGTCATAAACTAGCGAATTTATGATGCTACAACAGCTACCTATCGACGCATTTGTTCATTATTTTGGTGAGAATCTTGAGTCGTCCCACCAAGAATACTACTGGCCAGTTGGCCAGTCAGGAAAGAGCCAAGCTGAACTATTAATTCCTGAATTTAAGTGGCACACACCATCTGGTGGATCCGATGAATGCATTGCGCTGAAGCATCATCTAACTGCTAAATGGGAAACAGCTGACTTACCAGAAAGACGTTTACTTGCCCGCTGGATTGTGGCCGGTTGGGGCGGTGTCCGTACAAATAGGGAAGAGACACTAGAGGCTCATTTAGCCATGAGTTTAGATGAAAACAGCAATAAGCCACTTAAAGGCGTAGCTAGCTACTCCAAAATACTGTCAGTTGTTGACTGTAAGAAGTATGCTATTTATGACGCTCGCGTGGCGGCCTGTTTGAACGCTGTACAGTTATATACAGAAGCGAAGAGCCCAGTGTTCTTTCGCTACATTCCCAGCCGCAATGGCGAATTCAAATCGTATGGTCGGGAAGATAATTTCATAAAAATTTTCTCGAAAGAAACGCTCGTTGGCACGAAGAAAGAGATAGCCAGTGGAATCCGGAAATGGACTGAAGTTGAGCCAGATCATACTTATTCAACCTACCTTCACCTACTTAACACCATGAAGAAATACTTCCCTGGTAAAGAACTATATCATTTCGAGATGGCTCTGTTTAGTGCAGCTCCTTTCCTTTGTGCTGAACTGGCTAAAAAGCATTATGCCCGCCTATAGCTTGATTAATTCAATTTATCCCGTTCCCTCTATTCCTAACCAATCTCCCCATGCGCTTCCTGCTTTCACCGGCATTACTGATCGCCTCACTCACGGTGGCTCTTTCCCAACCGTATAAACTGGCCGACACCAAATCACCGGCAACGGTGGGTATCAATGCCGATCGCCTGCAACGGATTGACCGCGTGCTGAAAGAATATGTCGATCAGGGAAAGCAGGCGGGCATTGTGGCGCTGGTGGTTCGGAACGGGCAGGTCGTCTACCATAAAGCCTTCGGCGAGAACGGGACGACTACCAAAGCACCACTCCAGCGGGATGCCATCATGCGTATTGCCTCGCAGACCAAAGCAATTACCAGTGTGGCTGTGATGATGTTGTACGAAGAGGGTCGTTTTCTGCTCGATGACCCTGTCTCGAAATACATTCCAGCCTTTAAAAAACCAGTCGTGCTCGATACCTTCAACGAAAAAGACACGACCTACACGACGAAACCAGCCCGGAGCGAAATCACTATTCGGCAACTGCTTACCCACACATCCGGCTTAAGTTACGCAGGTATTGGCACCAAAGAAGCCGTTGCCATTTACGCCAAAGCAGGCATTCCGAGCGGCATCGGCACGCCCATGTACAGCCTGTCGGCAACCATGCCGGCCCTGGCGAAACTGCCGTTGGTGAATCAGCCCGGCGAAAAGTGGACCTACAGCCTGAGCACCGACGTACTGGGCTATTTCGTTGAGGTCATCTCAGGCCAATCGCTCGACCAGTTTTTTCGTACCCGTATTTTTGAACCGCTGGGCATGAACGATACATACTTCTACCTGCCGGCCAGTAAAGCATCTCGCCTTGCAACACTCTATACGGAAGTGCCAGCGACGAGAGCCGTTGTACCGATGCCCGTACAGCCGGGGGGCATTTCGGGCGATTATCCCACTAAAGCAGGTACGTATTACTCGGGCGGGGCGGGCCTCTCATCAACGGCTTACGACTATGCGGTTTTTTTGCAAATGATGCTGAACGGCGGCGAATATGGTGGTAAGCGCTTATTGGCGCCAGCCACGGTACACCTGATCACCCAGAACCAGATTGGTGCGCTGAACGTGGGTGACAATAAATTTGGCCTTGGCTTTGAAATTGCTACCGAAAAAGCCGCCGCTAAACTTCCTGTATCGGTTGGTATTTTCAGTTGGGGCGGGTTTTTCGGCACCAGCTACTGGGCCGATCCTGAAAAAGGTATTATTGGTGTCATCATGACCCAGAAATCCCCAAACTCCTACGGCGACCTGAACGACAAGTTCCGGGTGCTGGTGTATCAGGCGCTGGAGAAATAGTTTACTGTTGCGCTGCTGATCTACCAGACTTTGGGTTAGCAGCGCAACAGTAAACTATTTCTCCTCCCCGTTAATTTTTCCTAATTCATATCTCGCACACGATTGCCTACAGGCGCTCGTTGAGTGAAAAAGGCTATTTTTGTTCGATGGCGCGTAAGAAAAAAAATGTGGGGGCCTACCCAACCGGCCGAATCCTGTTCAGTCTGACGCTGGCCCTGCTCCTGATTGGTGCCTGTGGGCTGCTGGCGATCCAGTCGAAACGGCTGGTTACCAATGTTCGGGAGGGTAATGAGGTACGGACTTTTCTGGATAACGATCTGGATTCGACAGACCGGCTGAAACTGGCCTCCGTCATTGCCAGTCAGCCGTTTGTGGTCATTACGGCGGGGCAGCCGCAACTCAGGTACGTGTCGAAAGAAGAGGCGGCCAAAGAATTTATTGCTGAAACGAAGGAAGACTTTACCCAGTTTCTGACCGATAACCCGCTCCACGCGAGCTACCGGATTCGTCTTCGGGAAGATTACTTTGCCGAAGACAAACTGAAGGAAGTAAAAGCCAGTCTGGAAAAGATGGAAGGTGTTTTCGAGGTCGTTTACCCCGAAAATATGGTCGACAATATCAACCGGAACATCACCAAAATTTATGCCGTCATGGCCGTATTTGCGCTGGTATTACTGATCATCATTGTCGTTCTGATGAACAACACGATTCGGTTGGCGTTGTATTCGCAACGGCTGCTGATTCGGAGTATGCAACTGGTGGGGGCAACAAACGGCTTTATTACCCGCCCGTTTCTGACACGCGGTTTAACGCAGGGGTTTATGGCCGGTATTATTGCGGCTATCGTTTTGTTCATTGGCTGGTATGCTGCTGTATTGAGTTTACCTGAGTTGAGCACCCTTACCGACGCCATGCAACTGCTTATGCTGGCGGGTGGGTTGATCGTTCTCGGGATGATCATTGGCTTGTTAAGTACCCTACAGGCCGTTCATCGGTACCTGGACCTCTCGCTCGACGAGTTATACTAATCGTAGTTCGCGTTACCTGTTCGGCGTTTGACGTTGCTTATTCGTCCGAAACAGATGATGACACATTCAACAGTTCAATCGTTTATTATTATGGAATCTGTTCGCCCAAAATCGCCTAAAGCTGCGCCCGCTACGGGTATTCCAACTCCGATCCCGGCCAAGCCCACGCCCTCGTATGTGCCTGCAATGCCGTTCGGGAAGGTTAATTTCCAGCTGATGATTGCCGGTATCGTAACGATCCTCGTTGGCTTCTTTATCATGACGATCGATACTGAACCGTTCGGGTTTGGCTTCTTCGGCCTCACACTCGGTCCGCTGATCGTAGCCGCAGGGTTCGTCATCGAATTCTTCGCCATTCTGAAAAAACCAGCGGAATCGGCCAGTTAAGTGGTCTTTAGTCACCCGTTTGGGGAACACAAAGTGAGTAGCCTGGTTAGGCCGCTCGCTTTGTGTTCCCTTTTTTTGTAGGTAGCCGGTTCTGTTCATTGTAGCTTTGCGCCCGGTTCAACCAGCCATCCTATTTGTCCTCTATCGCTCACTTGCCTTCAACCATCCCCCACTGCTGCTATTTCTATGAGTTTGTTCCATGCCATTATGCTGGCCATCATTGAAGGCCTGACTGAGTTTCTACCCGTGTCGTCGACCGGACACATGATTATTTATTCATCACTGGCTGGTATCAGTAGCGACGAGTTCACCAAGCTTTATACCGTCGATATTCAGTTTGGCTGCATCCTGTCAGTGTTAGTCCTCTATTACCGTCGTTTTCTGCGCGACACACGTACCCGTGCCGACATGGCCTGGTACAACGCGCTCCCAGACTTTGCACAGAAGCTGGTTAGCCCCGTTTCAGGGCAACTTGATTTCTACCTGAAATTGCTGGTCGCTTTCCTGCCCGCCGCTGTCATTGGCTTTCTACTCAACGATTTCATCGATAGCCTACTCGAAAACGTGGTAGTAGTGGCTATTTCACTCGTGATTGGTGGCGTCATCCTGGTATTCATCGACCGGATCATCGAGAAACAGGTTGACCGTGATAACGATATTACATTCCCCGAAGCCCTCAAGGTTGGTTTCTTTCAGTGTATCGCCATGGTCCCCGGCGTTTCGCGCTCAGCGGCCACGATCATTGGCGGAATGACCCAGGGACTGACACGCCAGCAGGCGGCCGAATTTTCATTTTTCCTGGCGGTGCCAACCATGGCGGCGGCGTCGGGTTATAAGCTCCTGAAAACGTACAAACTCCTGCAACCCGCTGACTATCAGACCTTGCTGATTGGGAATGGCATTGCCTTTCTGGTGGGGCTGCTAGCTATTCGGGGATTTGTCGGTTTCCTGAACAAGTATGGCTTCAAAGTCTTCGGTTACTACCGCATCATTGTTGGCCTGGCTATACTTGGGCTACTGGCCGCCGGGGTGAAAATCGACATTCTGTAAATCAGTTGATCGCCCAGTCGCAGAGGGAAACGCAAGGGCGCCAAAGGCACTTTTTCGTTTGGTTGCGTCATTGCGATTCCCTTTGCGACCTGGCGGTTGAACAACCTATGGATCCAAACCAACCCGCTCCCGACCCCGGTCAACTCATTCTGATCGACAAACCGCGCGAATGGACATCGTTCGACGTGGTTAACAAGATACGCAGGGCCTGTAAGATCAAGAAGATCGGACATGCCGGCACGCTGGATCCGCTGGCTACGGGCCTGCTGATATTGTGTACCGGCAAGATGACCAAGCAGATCGACAGCTACCAGGCACAGGAGAAAGAGTACACAGGTACGTTGGTGCTGGGCAAAACCACACCTTCCGTCGATCTGGAAACAGACTTCGATGGGGAGTTCGACACGTCGGGCATTACGCATGAGCAGGTACGTGCCGCCGCCGCCCAGCTGACGGGTGAGATCCAGCAGATTCCGCCTATCTACTCCGCGATTCGGGTCAATGGCGAACGGCTCTACGAACGGGCACGACGGGGCGAAACGGCCGATCAGGTTGAGGGCGGGATTAAAAGCCGCACAGTCACTGTCTCAACGTTCAACGTAATGACGAATGATTTCCCGGTGATCGACTTCCGAATTGTCTGTTCGAAAGGGACTTACATCCGCAGTCTGGTACGTGATTTAGGCCTGTTGCTCCATAATGGCGCGTACATGTCTGTGCTGCGCCGTACCCGCATCGGCGAATTCGATGTGAAAGAGGCTTATACTGTTGAGGGGTTCATTGACCACTATTTAAACGGGTCATCAGGTGGTCAGTAGTTGAGCTTGTCAGTAAGCAGTTACTCGTGGCAACACTTAACTGTTTACTGACAAGGAATGACCACCCAAGGATACTAACTGACATTGTCTTATTATGATCGTCCATCGCGGCATCGACAGCTTATCGCCTCTCCCCTACGCCGTTGTTACGAGCGGCACCTTTGACGGGGTTCATCTGGGGCACCAGACCATTCTCACGCGTCTCAACGAAGTGGCACGCGCGCACCCTGACGGGCAATCGGTGGTGATGACCTACTGGCCTCATCCACGCACGGTGGTGTCTAACGATAGCCAGGACTTGCGTCTGCTGAGTACGCTGGACGAGAAAATTGACTTGCTGGAACAGGCAGGTGTTGACCACCTGGTCGTGATTCCGTTCACCCGGGCCTTCTCGCAACTTAGTTCGGAAGAGTTTATTCAGCAGGTACTGGTTGATCGACTGGGTACGAAGAAACTGGTGATTGGCTACGATCATCGGTTCGGCCGTGACCGCGAGGGTGGCTTCGATTATATTCAGGCGCATCAGGCCGACTATGGTTTTGAAGTCGAAGAAATACCCCGGCAGGATATTGAAGCCGTCGGTATTAGTTCATCGAAGATCAGAACCGCCCTGATCGAAGGCAATATCGACGCAGCCAATCGCTTTCTGGGCCGCCCCTATTCACTGACAGGTACGATTGTGAAAGGTCGTCAGCTTGGCCGCACGATCGGCTTCCCCACGGCCAATCTACAGGTTGATGATGCCGTGAAGCTGATCCCGGCCAATGGCGTCTATGTCGTCGATGTGATCCAGGGCGGACAAACGCTGGGGGGCATGTTGAACATCGGTTTCCGGCCTACTGTGGCGGGTGAGCACCAGACGATCGAAACGCACATTTTCGATTTCAGTAAAGACATCTACGGTGAGCACATGACTCTGCAATTCAGGGCTTTTCTCCGCCCCGAGCAGAAATTCAACGGCTTACCCGCCTTAGTAGAACAGCTCCAACAAGACGAGCAACAGGCGCGGCTGGAATTGAAACACTGATGTTGTCTTGCTTCGCGTTGCAGGCTTCGCGAGCTAGACAACACCGGTGTATACAATCAGGCGTATACCTGCTCATAGTACTCCTGCGCCATACGGTCGGCGCCAAAGTAGGCGAGTACATCGGTCAGGCTTTGGCTTACCAATGCCTGCCAGTCGGCTGGGTGGTCGTAATACACAGGCAGAATCTGGTGTTCCAGCAGATCGAAAAAACCGTCCCGGTCGTGTGCGTCACGTACGTCGGCAGTGGCCTGAGGGTCGGCTTCCGGTACAATGAAGCTGTTCACGTTTGGCTTCGCAAATTCGCAAATCCAGCCATCGTTGGTCGATAGGTTGATGGCTCCATTCATAGCGGCTGTCATACCCGACGTACCCGAGGCTTCACGAGGGACAACCGGTGTGTTTAACCACACATCAGCCCCATCTTTCAACGCCTTCGATAAAGCCAGTTCGTAACCCGTCAGCACAGCCATGTTCGGATGCAGGTGACTCCGGTAATGCAGTTTGTTGAAGTTCTGTTTAGCCCCTTCGTCAAACGGATACGGTTTCCCGGCCCAAATGATTTGGATCGGATAGTTCGGGTTATTCAGCAAACGCATAAACCGTTCCTCATCGTGAAGCAACAGGTCAGGTCGTTTATAGGCCGCAAACCGACGTGCCCAAACGATGGTCAGCACCGTGGGATCGAACAGTTTTCCCGCCTGATCAGCAATGATGTTCAATAGCGGTTGTTTCATTGCCCGCTTTCGCCTTGCCATGCCTTCAGCATCTTTATGGCGGTATGCTTCGGCCAGTTGGGTGTCGGCCCAATACCGATGATTCTGGGCGTTGGTTACGTGTTTAATCTCGCATATATCCGGGTATTGTCCCCACATTTTGCGGGCTACTTCTCCGTGCAGTTTCGATACGCCATTGGCCCGGCGCGCCATACGTAAGGCGGCCAGCGAATGGTTGAACACATCGTCGTGAATACCCGTCAGTTCACGCACGTCGGCCAGCGACAAACCGCCAAAAAAACTCATGTTATCCAGAAAATGGATGTTATGCTTCTCATTACCAGCCTCTTCCGGTGTATGTGTTGTGAAAACGATCCGCTCCCGAAGTGTCTCTTTCGACTTACCAAACTGCTGGTACAGATGGAATGCGGCCGACACGGCATGGGCTTCGTTGAAATGATATACATCCGGGCTGTACTCAATTTCGTCCAGAAATTTAGCGCCACCCAGCCCCAACACCATACACTGTGCCACCTTAAGGCTAGGGTCATTATCATAGAGCCGGTATGAGATTGACCGGGCTTGCTCATCGTTCCCGTCCACGTCGGTAGTCAGAAAAAACATAGGAACGGTATTGAAGTGCTTCGGGTCCAGATAAAAGGCCCGTACCCAGATTGGCCGTCCGAAGACGTTGATCGTGAAGTAAGCCCCCGTGTCTTGCAGAAACGAGTAGATCTTCTCCCGAAAAAGAACGCCCATTGAGTTGTCGGGCATACGTACCTGATCGTAGTAGCCCTGTTTCCAGAGCATGCCAACACCAATCAGATTCTGCTTCAGGTCAGCGGCGCTTTTCATGTGCGACCCAGCCAGAAAACCCAATCCGCCCGAATAGGTCTTCAAGGCCTGATCAACAGCGAATTCCATCGAGAAATAAGCCACCGACGTAGAAAAACGAGGATCAAAACTGTATGGGTGCTGGAAAGCAGCAGGTAAGGTAGTTGCCATAGATTACCGTTGGGAATAAACAATAAAGGAATGCGCTAACGGGCCTGGGTCTAACGCGAAAGGGCCCAACAAGTTCGCCTGTTGACATCGATTGTCTGAGCGAATCGTGTTGGACCCTTTACGTTGACTGCTTCATTGTCGGTACCTAAGCCAGTACTTTACTAACTGCTTCCTGTACACCATCATAGGCTTTTCCGGCCTTGTACTTCGCTTTCCCGTATTGGTACCTGTACTTCAGCTTATCAAGCTCAGGTACGTTCCGATAAATCGCCGCCAGGGCAATGCCCGTCACGGCAATAGCCGCCAGACTTAGACCGATCGTCCAGGCTGATTCCTTGCTCTCCTCAGCGACTTGCTCTTTGGGTGTATTCAAGGTTCGCATCTGACCGGCCAGCATCGCTTGCGGCGCTACATAGGCCATCATTTCAGTCACTTTATTTTTCACACCGCCGGGTACTACTTTGGCCTTACCAGCCATCAGTCCTTCGTAACCATCCCTGGCTACCATCGCAGCATCGTCGAGTATATCCGTTGCCAGGGTATTGGCCGCACCAGCTTTATTGAAAAAATCGGTATCGGTAGCGTTGGGCATCAGCGCCGTAATCGTCACGTTGGTGTCTTTCAACTCGTTCACCAGCGACTGCGTCAGATTCCAGATGTATGACTTCGTAGCCGCGTAGACCGCCTGTAGGGGAAACGGAGTGATGGAAACCAATGAAGCCAGATTCAGGATCTTCCCTTCGTTCCTCGCCACCATGTCTTTCAAAAACAACTTGGTCATCAGTGTGGTCGTCAGCACGTTCAGGTGGATCAGCGATTTCTCAGCTTCCCAATCCGTTTCGTTGGCAAACTTCCCGTAGGTCGACACGCCGGCGTCATTCACCAGCACATCGACCGTGATGCCCTTCGCTTTTACCTGATCGTAAACATCCTGCGCGGCATTTTCTTCCGACAGATCCTTACCAATAACCGTAACGCTTTCAGTGCCGTAGTTCAACTCGAACACTTCGCTCAGGCGGTGCAGTGTTTCTTCGCTGCGGGCAACCAGAACGAGATTGAACCCATCCTGGGCAAATAATTTGGCCAATTCCTGACCTATTCCACTCGACGCCCCTGTAATGAGGGCAGTTTTGCCGGTTCCTTTTTTCTGATTCATAACGTTGATGTGTAGTACCGAAACGGTCCGCCGCTGCGGCGCTAGCTTCGGTAAGAGATAATTGCTTGAACTACCGAAGCTGGAGCCGCAGCGGCGGACCGTTTCGGTACTACAGATTATTGTCTATTTGGCCGCCCAAAGAAGTAGTTGATGCCAAAGCGAAAACGCCCACCTTTGTTGCGGCCCGCCAAGGCATCAGTCTGGCTGAAATAATTGCTTTCGAGAGCCAGTTCAGCACCTAGATTACGCCGGATCCAAAGCATGGTTCCGATTTCGAGGTTGACACTTTGATACCTGGCTTTCTGATCCGCGCCGATATTGCTCGAGTGTTCGGTGCCAAAATTGTAGCCTACGCCACCAAACCCGCTGATGCGCGTACGGAATGGGTAATACCGGAGGAAAACGCCCGTCTGATTGGCCCGGTAGCTTGTGTTGAGGCGGCTGTCGAAGCTGAACTGAAGACCAGCCATCAGACCCGTGTTGAAGAAGTAGCCAGCACGGGGCGAAAAGGCCAGGTACGTTCCACTACCCGATCCGGTACCGAACCCAAGTGAGGCAGCACCCATGATGCTTCCTTTTTGAAACCAGGTGAGTTGATTCTGTTCCTGATACGACCGGCTTTCTTCATATTCTTCCCGGACTTTCACTTTGGCCTTGTCGGT
Source organism: Fibrella arboris (assembly GCF_041321095.1). NCBI lineage: Bacteria > Pseudomonadati > Bacteroidota > Cytophagia > Cytophagales > Spirosomataceae > Fibrella > Fibrella arboris. Next base: position 182,633 of record NZ_JBGGWE010000004.1, read on the forward strand.
CGCCTGATTCACATCCTGCTTCACTTCGTCGGCTTTTTGGTTAATCCGTTCGCGCCGGGAAGCAGAATCGGGCGGGGTACGGGTGTCCTGGGCAAAGCCGCTTGCCGTACAAACGGCAATAAGGGCGGCGGCGTAAAGAATCGTTTTCATCGTTGAGTTGAGTAAAGTAATTTCTCTACTAACCAAGTAGAGTCCGTTTGGTTTGGCTTAAAAAGTTTCAGGTTCCAGGTTTCAGGTTCCAGGTTTCATGTTTCAAGTGCTCCGCTGATCAACTAATGGTGAGTCAGCGGAGCACTTGAAACATGAAACCTGGAACTTGAAACCTGAAACCTGGAACCTGAAACCTGAAACTTCAGCCTTAAAACAGGACTCTACCCTACTTCTTTCAAACGGGCCAGTAGCTTACCGACCTGTTCGGCAGAGGTGGCCGGGAAATTGGCGATACGGATCTGCCCGTCTTTGAACTTGCCGTAGCCACTACCCACAATCATACCTGCTTCTTTCACAGCGGCCATAACGTCGGCCGCCGGGCGGGTCGTTTCGGCCACGATGACCGTCTGCGACCGGTGGCGTTCTTCTTTCACAAAGGGCGTGTACCCATCGTTCGACTCCAGAAAACGATAAATCTGTTTGGCCCGCTCTTCCGTTTGGCGTCGAATGGCTGCAATACCCGTCCGATTCATATCGGCAGCTATTTTACCCAGCAGGTAAATGAACAGCACATTCGGCGTGGCGGGGGTTTCAAACGTCTCGTAGTGTTTCTTCAGCACGGGCAGCGTATGATGCGCACCAATGGTCATCGACTCGTACTGTTGCAACCGCTCTGCTTTTTCCAGACAGGCCTCGTTGGCAATCCAGACCCCTAAACCAGCCGGCATACCAAAGGCTTTCTGTACCGAAAAGAACGCCGAATCGACCAGCGAAAAATCGAGATCAGGGTACGGAGCCGACGACACCATATCCACACAAAACAGCTTTTTGCTGTATTTCCGCTTGAGCTTATGAATCTCCGTTGGCCGAAACTGCACCCCCGACGAGGTTTCGTTGTGGGTGATGGCTACTAGTTCGGCATAATCAGGCACGTCGATTTCGGCCGTATCGAACCCCTGGCCAAACGGCTTTTCGTTGATGTGAGCAAACTTGTGCAGGCCTAGCGCATAATCATAAAACTTACGCGAGAATGACCCATTCACCAGGTGAAAGCTCTCGTGTTCGACACAGTTGAGCAGCACACGTTCCCAAACTTCAGAGGCCGACCCGGTAAAATAGATTCCGTGTGTTGCCGGTATGTTCAGCAGGGCGCGCAGTTGCTCATCGGTATACCGGTAGATATCCCGAAACCGCTGACTTCGGTGCGAAATAGAACCAATCTGTTCGTCCAGCGCCGCTTGCAGGTGCTGGCTAAAGGTCGGATACAACTCTGCCGGACCAGGCGTGAAGTAAGTGTTGCTCATATGCGGGGAGGAAAGGGAGGAGGGAGAAAAGGAGGAGAGGACTTTACACAGGCGTATGCGCTGCTAACGGAGCATCTCTTTCTTCCTTTTCTCCCTCCTCCCTTTCCTCCTTTTTAGTATAACAATCTGAATCGAATCGTGTTGTCAATGTCTTTCAGTTCCTGAACAACCTCGTCAGCATAATCTTTCGAGATGTCGGAGATAACGTACCCAATGGTTTCGTTGGTCTTCAGATACTGCCCCTGAATGTTAATATGATATTTAGCAAATATGTTGTTCATCTTTGCCAGGATGCCAGGTACGTTGGCATGGATATGCAGCAGCCGGTGCGAATCGTGCAGGAGCGGCAACTGCAACTCAGGGAAGTTTACGCTGCCGTAGGTGCTTCCGTTGTTCATGTAGCTCACTAATTTTCCCGGCACAAACTGACCAATGTTGAATTGGGCCTCTTCGGTGCTTCCACCCACGTGGGGCGTCAGTATGACGTTTGGCAGGCCACGCAGTTCATTGACAAACGCTTCGTTGTTGGTCTTTGGCTCATATGGAAACACGTCAATACCGGCCCCGGCCACTTTCCCGGATTTAATGGCATCAACCAGTGCCGGAATATCCACGATATGGCCGCGCGAGAGGTTCATGAAAATGACACCCTGTTTCATCAGCCCGAATTCACGGGCACCAATCAGGTTGGTGTTTTCCTTCCGCCCATCGGTGTGGAGGCTGATCACATCTGAAACGGCCAGTAGCTCATCCAGACTCTGGCATTTACGGGCGTTGCCCAGCGCCAGCTTATCCACCCCATCGTAGAAGTACACTTCCATGCCCAGTGCCTCAGCCACCACCGACAGCTGCGTACCGATGTTGCCGTATCCGACGAGGCCGAGTTTCTTGCCACGTACCTCAAAGCTGTTCAATGCCGATTTGTCCCAAACGCCTGCATGCATTTTATTGCTTTTCGGCACAATACCGCGAATGAGCATGATCATTTCGCCGACTGCCAGTTCCACGACCGACCGGGTGTTGCTGTACGGCGCGTTGAACACAGCCACACCTTTTTCGGTAGCAGCAGTCAGATCGATCTGATTGGTGCCGATGCAGAACGCGCCGATGGTCATCAGCTTGGGTGAGTTTTCGAGAACCCGGCGCGTTACGTTCGTTTTCGAGCGAATGCCGAGAATATGAACGCCCTGCAACGCCTCGATCAGCTCATCTTCGTCGAGGGCGCCTTTGCGGATATCGAGGCTGAAACCTTCTTTTTCGAGCAGGCTAACCGCAATGGGGTGCACGTTTTCGAGCAGGAGCACTTTAATCCGGCTCTTGGGGTATGACTGGCTACGGCTCAATTTATTATCGAATAAAAATTCATCCAGCGATGCCGCAATGTGGTCGGCCTTAGCCACCACTTTGGGGCGCGTTACGTTTTCCGTAAAAGCATAAAACCGGTTGGCCAGGCCCGACTCCCGAATCTCGTAATCGGTATAGCCATCGCCGATGACATACACATCACCGTCGAAATTCAGTTCTTTGATCAGCTTCACCTTGCCTTTGTCCTGCGACAGCGGGTTGGCTTCATCACAGCCTACAATACGCCCTTCTTCATCGAACTCAAACGTGTTGGCATACACGTTCTCGGCTTTGATACCCAGCGCCGTCACGATGGGCACGATAAACTCTTTGAAGCCGCTCGACACGATAAAGATCTGATTGGCATGCTCGGTCAGGAAAGCCTGATTGCGCTGAAATGAATCAGACACCATCGTCGACAGCCGTTCAATCAGAGCGGGTAGCTGATCGCGATGGGCGTTCAGTAATTTCAGGCGCATCTGAATGGATTGCGCCAGTGATAGCTCGCCCGACATGCCCCGGTCCGTAATCGTTTTGATCTGATCGAGCACCCCGTCGCGGTCGGGTCGGCCCGACAGTGAGATTTCGCCCAGAATATCCAGCGCCTCTACTTTGGTGAAGGTGCTATCGAAATCGATAACGTAAAAGGTTTGATCAGCAAGCGTTTGCGTAGTCATCAGCAAGAGAAATTAGTAATCAGGATAGTGTATACAGCGATCAAGTATTGAATTGTGGTCAGTACCAGACTGACTCTTGCGATGAAGTGTTGGGCCGCTAGCCAAGCGATTGCGTTAGAAACTGAAGCACTCGCTCTTCGGCGTAATTCGGTGCCTGTAAACCGCTGGCCGACGGGAAGCCACAATGGCCACCCTGTTTTGGAAACTCCATCCAAACGCAGGTGAGTTCCTTTGCTAAAGCCGTTGGAAAGCATTCAGGGGACAAAAATGGGTCATTCTGCGCATTCAGGACTAATGTAGGCACAGTTATTTTCGGCAAAAAAAGCAGTGAGCTGTTCCGGGTATAGTAATCGGTTACGCCCGCAAAACCGTGTAGGGGGGCCGTAATGAGGTCATCGAATTCCCGAAGCGAGCGAATCCGGCTCAGATCGGTAGCCCGGATCGCCTCAGGCAACGTACCTGTTTTCAGCTTTACTTTTTCTTTGAGCGTTTTCTGAAAGCGGCGGTTATATACCATACTGTCCCAGGCCTCGAGCCGGTCGGCGGTGGTCATCAGATCGAGCGGCACCGAGATGGCAACAGCCCGTTTAATGGCCGGATTGATAGACGAACCCCGTTCGCCGAGGTACTTGAGCGTGATGTTGCCGCCCGCGCTATAGCCAACCAGATAGATTGTTTCATAACCAGCCGCCAGCGCCTGTTGAGCAACCGTATGCAGGTCGCCTGTTTCGCCAATGTGGTAAAAACGTGCCTGCCGGTTCATCTCGCCCGAACAAGACCGGTAGTGCCAGGCCAAACAATCGAACCCGTGCTGGTTCAACAACCGAACCGTGCCAGCTACGTATTGCCGCGTAGAGTCACCTTCGAGGCCATGCGACAGAATAACCAGCGGATTTTTCACCGACGGCTGTTGCCGGTGCGCTTCACACCAGTCCAGATCCAGAAAATCATCGTCGGCCGTATCGATACGCTGGCGAACGTACCTGACGGGTATTTTCCGAAACAGCGAGGGGATGATGGTCTGTAAATGACCATTCCACAGGTAAGCGGGCGAGCGGTACGAAGAAGGGGCGATCAGCGGCATACCAACAAAAAAGGTCGCTACGAGTGGCGTAGCGACCTGGCAAAGGTACGGTTTATGCGCCGGTTGGCAGGCGTTTCTAGCCGCCAGGCGCTATTTAGGGCCATTGGGTAAGTTGATGAATGGCCGCGACATTAATTTTCCAGAAAGAAATCCGTGCCGCCTTTTTTTACGTATGCGCTGCCGAGCGCATCGGATTAACCTTGCTCCAGCTCGAAATTAGCCGCACAGCATAACACCAGTTTTTGCGTAACTTATTGATTGTCAAAGATATAAATTTACCAAGAAGCATAAACGCGAGGCTTGGCCTTGCATCTTCCTAGCCTTATGCCATCTGTACCAGTTGGCTTGTTATCCGGCTCGCTCTTATCCATATTGCCGATCCTTACTATTTATGACCCATAAGGTCCCCCGACTGGTAGCGCTTACCTACCTACGCTATCTTTACGGAAAATCCCCAGCATCGCCGCATTAACCACCAGTCTAGCATGATTCTTATTGTTGATGACAGACGAGAAAATATTCTTCCTCTGCAGAAGATTCTCGAGCTGCATCGCTTCCAGGTTGACACGGCCGAATCGGGGGAAGAAGCCCTGCGTAAAGTGCTGACCACGGCTTATTCAGTAATTATACTGGACGTACAGATGCCCGACATGGATGGTTTCGAGGTAGCCAGTGCCATCTCTGGTTTCGGCAAAGCCCGCGATACATCCATCATCTTTCTGTCGGCGGTGAATACCGAAAAACGCTTCATTACGCAGGGCTACACGACCGGTGGTGTCGATTACCTGATCAAACCTGTTGATCCTGATATTCTGGTGTTGAAAGTCAAGACGCTCCAGAAACTGTATGAACAGCAACAGGAGCTGCGAGCCACGCAGCAGTCGCTGCGCCAGGAGATCGAGGTTCGGAAACAGGCCGAACTGGCCCTGGCCTCGCAGGTGCAGGACCTTCAGATCGTGCTTGCCTCTATTCCGCAAATGGCCTTCACGGTCTGGCCCTCGGGTCAGATCGAATACGTCAATGCCTACTGGCTGCGCTACACGGGCACCGACACGGCTTTCCCGGAGGCACATCCCGATGATCATTTCTCCGAAGACTGGGAATCCGCGCTAGCCAGTGGCCGGGAAATCACCCGAGAGGTACGGCTGAAAGAAGTGACTACTGGCCAGTACCGCTGTCACCTGCTACGCGCCCTACCCATCCGCAACCACGACCAGCTGGTTCGCTGGATCGGCACGTTCACCGACATCGACGATCAGAAACAGACCGCCGACCGGCTTGAACAGGAAGTTATGCAACGTACCCACGAGCTGATGCTCAATAATGCGGAGCTGGAGCGCACCAACCACGAACTACAGCAGTTTACCTGGGTGGTATCGCACGATTTGAAAGAGCCACTCCGAAAGATCCAGTTTCTAAGTGACCTGATCAAGGAACAGTACCTCACCGACAATCAGGAAGCAAGAACGTACCTGGACCGGTCTATCCGGGCGTCGGCGCGTATGACCAGCCTGATCAACGACCTGCTGGCCTACGCCCAACTGTCGACCCCCGAATTGTTCCAGCCAACCGACCTGAATACCTTGATGGAGGAACTGCTGCTTGATTTCGACGAAAGTATCAGCCGCCAGCAGGCCACCGTTACCGTGGGCCCGTTACCCACACTGGATGCCATTCCGGGGCGGATTCGGCAGGTGTTTCAGAATCTGGTTGGTAATGCCCTCAAGTTCGCCAGACAGAACGTCCCTCCCATCATCAGCATATCGGCCGAACGCATCGAACACAAAGACATCGACAGTCCCGTTTCGCCAACGGGTGCGTATTACCGGCTGGTTGTCGAGGATAATGGCATTGGGTTCAACGAGAAATTTTCGAGCCGCATCTTCGTCCTGTTCCAACGGTTGGATAAAACCAGCGTGGAAGGTACCGGTATTGGCCTGGCCATTGCCAAGAAGAATATCGAAAAACACCATGGGCTCATTTCCGCCAAAAGCAGCGAAGGCGAAGGCGCTCGGTTCCTCCTCGTTCTACCCATTATTCAGCCCAGGCAGGCTTCGGCCTCGCTGACTTTATAGACGTTTCTATTTACTACTATGCCGCAACTGACAAACTCGGTTATCCGACAACTCCAGGTCGTCTTCACCCTGTCGACGCTACTTCTGCTGGTCAGTCTGGTAGCGTCCTTCTATAGTATTCAGCGGCTCATCAGTAACACGCAGCTGGTGAACCACACCAATCAGGTGCTGATTGAGGCGGAGAACATCATTTCGTACATGAAAGATGCGGAAACAGGGCAGCGTGGTTTTCTGCTCACGCTCGATCCGCTCTTTCTGCAGCCTTATAACAATAGCTACGAGAAAGTAACGAAGAGCTATGAACAGGTTCAGGAGCTGACAGCCGACAGTCCGGCCCAGCAACAGAAACTGGATGAAGTAAAACGCCTTTATGAGCGCAAGTACTCGATCATGCGCCGTAGCCTGGCCCGCAACCAGCGCAACCAGCTCCGTCAGGATTCGGCACAGCGCTATGCCACCATGAAAGTGGGTAAAGTGGCCATGGACTCCCTTCGGGTAGTAATCAGCCAGGTACAGCGGGAAGAAAGTAACCTGCTTCAGAAACGGCTGCAACAGCAGCAGTTCTATGTCACCTACACGCCCCTGTTGCTGGTGCTGGCTGCCGCTATCTCCATGCTGATCACGGCCTTCACGTACCGGCGGATCAAAACGGATATGGACCATCGGCTTGCCCAGCAACGAGCGGCTGAACTGGAGTATGCCGAAACGAACCGGCGGATCAACATCATGGAAAGCATCACCCGGCAAATTGCCGACGGGAAGTATGCCGTTCGCAGTGCCGACGATAAAGACGACGAGCTGGGGCGTATTGCCAGGGCGCTCAACGTGATGGCCAATTCGCTGGAGCAAACATTCACTGACCTGAACAATAAAAACTGGCTACAGACGGGCATTGTGAAGCTGAACGATGCCATACGGGGCGAAAAACGACTGACGAGCCTGGGCGCCCGGCTTATCACTGCCATTGCTGAGTACCTCGGCGCACCGCTCGGCACGGTCTATCTGATTGATACCGACGGGGCCTACAGGCTGGCTGGCAGCTACGCCACCGATCAGGCACCGCAGACCGTGAGCACCGGCGTGGGGCTGGTCGGGCAGGCAATTGCCAACAAAAAAGCGTTGACTATCACCAATTTACCTGATACTTACAGCCAGGTACGTTCCTCCCTCGGAGCAAGCCGCCCCACGTCGGTGACGGTTGTGCCGCTGGTCTATGATGGCACCTGCGTTGGCGCCGTTGAAGTGGGGATGCTTCGGGAGCCGACGCCACTGGACATTCAATTTCTGGAACAGAACGGCGAGGTCATGGCGATGGGCGTCAATGCCGCGCTGGATTTTGTCCGGTTGCAGAATTTCCTGGAGGAAACGCAGGTACAGGCCGAAGAACTTCAGGCGCAGCACAGCGAACTGGAAAACCTGAACGCCGAACTGGAGATGCAGGCCCAGAAACTACAGGCGTCGGAAGAAGAGTTGCGGGTGCAGCAGGAAGAACTACAGCAAACCAATACGGAACTGGAAGAACGTGGCCTGCTGCTCGAAGAGCGCAATACCGACATTCAGAAGAAGGCCGATGAACTCGAACTGGCCACCCGCTACAAATCGGAGTTTCTGGCCAACATGTCGCACGAGTTGCGCACACCGCTTAACTCGATTCTGCTGCTGAGCCGACTGCTGGCCGAGAATAACGAAACGAACCTGACCGATGACCAGGTCGAATACGCCAGGGTTATTCAGTCGTCGGGGAATGGCCTGCTGGGGCTGATCGACGAAATCCTGGACCTTTCGAAAATCGAAGCGGGCCAGATGACACTCGACTACCAGAAAGTAGCCCTCTCTGAGCTGGTGGATGAGTTGCAGTCACTGTTCGGTCTGCTGGCGAAAGAGAAGGGACTGGATTTATCGATCACCGTTGCCCCCGACGTACCTGCCACCATCGAGACCGACCGGATGCGCCTTGGTCAGATTCTGAAAAACTTACTGTCGAATGCGCTCAAATTCACGGCCAGTGGCCAGGTAAGCCTGACTATCCAGCGCCAGTCGCCCAGCGCAGAGGTCCTTTCTTTTTCGGTGATCGATACGGGCATTGGTATTCCGGCGGAGAAACAGCCGCTTGTGTTCGAGGCATTCCAACAGGCCGACGGATCTACCAAACGAAAATATGGGGGCACCGGTCTTGGTCTTTCCATCAGCCGGGAGCTGGCGAAACTACTGGGTGGCGAAATCACCCTGAAGAGCCAGATCAATGAAGGCAGCACGTTTACGGTCAATATCCCCCTGGCAGGTACGTTGCCCGCGCCCCCCGACACAGCGTTGCCCGTGCTGGTCGCCCAGCCAACGCTCCCCGCCACTATTCCAACCGAAAGCAGCAAACGGTACATCAGCAGCAAGGTGCCCGACGATGTGCCCGATGATAGAGACGCAATTTCGGAAGCCGACAAAGTGATCCTGATCGTTGAAGATGACACCCACTTTGCCAAATCCCTGCTCGACTACGCCCGCCAGAAAGGCTACAAAGGCATTGTGGCCGTTCGGGGTGATGACGGCCTGGCACTGGCTGCCCGCTATAAACCGATTGGTATTCTGCTCGACATTCAGCTGCCGGTGATGAGTGGCTGGGAAGTGATGGATGCCCTGAAGGCCAACCCGCAGACGCGCCCCATTCCGGTACATATCATGTCGTCGCACAAGCTGAAGAACGAAAGTCGGTTAAAAGGCGCCATCGATTTTGTGGATAAGCCGATGGCCTTTGAGCAGATGCAGACAGTCTTCAAAAAACTGGAAGATGTGCTGACCCGCGAGCCCAAGAAAGTATTGATCATTGAGGACAACCCCAGGCATGCCAAAGCGCTGGCTTACTTCCTGGAAACCTTCAACATCAGTTCGGAACTAAAGAGCAATGTCACCGAGGGCATCGACGCCCTGCAACGCCGGGAAGTAGACTGCGTGATTCTGGATATGGGCGTTCCCGACCAGCGTGCCTACGAAACGCTTGAAGAGGCGCGCCGGAACCCGGGCCTGGAAAACCTGCCGATCATCATCTTTACGGGCAAAAGCCTGTCGATGGCCGAGGAGATGAAGATCAAAAAGTACGCAGATTCGATCATCGTTAAAACGGCACACTCCTATCAGCGCATGCTCGATGAAGTGTCGTTGTTCCTGCACCTGGTAGAGACAAACAAGTCGGTAACCAACAACGGAGGCGCCAAGAAATTAGGCGCGCTGAGTCAGGTACTTTCGGACAAAACGGTTTTGGTAGCCGACGACGACGTGCGGAATATTTTTTCGCTGTCGAAGGCCCTCGAGCAGTACAACATGACAGTCATTGCGGCCCTGGATGGAAAAGAAGCCCTGCAAAAGCTGAACGAGCACCCGGAGATCGACCTGGTGCTGCTAGACATGATGATGCCACAACTCGACGGCTACGAAACGGCCCGCCACATCAGGGAAGAATTCCGGTGGAAAAGCCTCCCCATTATTGCCGTAACCGCCAAAGCCATGACGGGCGATCGGGAAAAGTGCCTTCAGGCTGGCGCATCGGACTACATCACCAAACCCGTTGATATCGACCAGCTGGTTTCCCTGCTCCGCGTCTGGCTTTACAAGTAGCCGCCCGGTTCGGGGTTACATGAACCGTACACTGGGCTTTGGGTAGCCAGCAAAAGGCACCAGAAGAATTGCGGAAACCAGTTGACTACGTGTCAGAAAGCAGCAGACGTTTAAAGACCTTATTACGCGTTGCTACCTTTTTACGAAATGACAAGCGATAACCCCAAACAGTATGTCAAAAAAACGAGTCTTACTGATTGACGATGACCCACGGAATATTTTTGCGCTGACAGCGACGTTGCGGGCTAAAGGGTTCGACTGCCTTTCGTGCCTGAGTGCGCAGGAAGCGCTTGATCTGCTACAGACCGATGCGGTCATCGACGCTATTTTAATTGACATGATGATGCCTGAGATGGACGGATATGACGCCATTCCACGCATCAAAAACATAAGTAGTCGCCAGGATACCCCCGTTTTCGCTGTGACGGCTCAGGCCATGGTCGGTGACCGGGAGAAATGCCTGCAAGCCGGCGCTACCGAGTACGTGGCCAAGCCTATCGACGTTGACCGACTGATGGGGCTACTGGCGGAGATTTGACAGGAAGTATGATTGAGGAGGAAGAGGTTACGTTGTTGCTGAACGATATTCTGGAGCTTTACGGCTACGATTTTACGCACTACAGCCGGGCATCGCTCAAACGTCGGATCAACCGGTTATGGCTGATCGACAAGTTTCCGAGCTTCGCGGAATTGCGCTACCGGGTACGTTCCGACGCAGCCTACCTGAAACGTTTCGTTGAAGAGCTCACGGTCAATGTGACCGAGATGTTTCGGGATCCTGCGTTCTACAAATGCCTGCGTACAGACATACTGCCTACGCTGGCGTCGAAGCCGTTTATCCGTTTCTGGCACGCTGGCTGCTCAACCGGCGAAGAGGTGTTTTCGATGGCTATTCTGTTACAGGAAGCTGGTTTGCTACATAAATCACTGCTGTATGCTACCGACCTGAATCCCGATGTGCTCGACGTAGCCCGCCGTGGCATTTTCGCCCTTGGTGCCATGAAACAGTATTCCGAGAATTACCAGCTTTCGGGAGGCCTTCGCGATTTTTCTGCCTATTACACAGCCCATTACGATTACGTGAAGTTCAACGAAGAAATGGCCACCAGAATGGTTTTCTCGACGCATAATCTGGTGTCTGATCATTCGTTCAATGAATTCGACCTCATTATGTGCCGCAACGTGCTGATCTATTTCGACAAAGCGCTTCAGGAGCGTGTATTGCGCTTGTTCGACGAAAGCCTGGGGCCGCTCAGCTACCTGGCGCTGGGCTCCAGGGAAACGATAAAACTCTCGGGTATCCAGGCTAACTACAAGCAGGTGACGCTTGAAAAGATATGGCGGAAAATCGGGTGATTGGTTCCGCGGCCAGGCCGGGCTGTCGTGTGATGGTCATCGGAGGCTCTACAGGCAGCCTCGATGTAGTGATACCCGTGCTGACAGCACTACAACCACCGCTAACCTTTGCGCTGGTGCTTGTTGTGCACCGAAAAAATACGGCCAATACCACGCTGGCCAACCTGCTGTCGATCAAAACAACCCTGCCCGTTCAGGAAGTAGACGACAAGGATGTGCTGACACCAGGCCACATCTACCTGGCCCCCGCCGATTACCACCTGCTGGTTGAGCAGAACGGTTTCTTTTCGCTCGACGACTCTGAGAAAATCCACTACAGTCGGCCGGCCATCGACGTCACCTTTGAATCGGTTGCCGATGTGTACGGCCCTGCCGTTGTTGGTATATTACTGTCAGGCGCTAATGCCGACGGCACAAAGGGCCTGATGGCTATTAAAAAAGCGGGCGGTATCACAGTAGCCCAGGACCCGGCAACCGCACAGGTAGGGTATATGCCCCAGCAGGCAATCGACAGTGAGGCCGTCGACTGGGTATTTGCCATTCCTGAACTGACACAGTTTATCAGGCAGTTGAACAACGCCAATCTGGCACAGCGGTAAGCACTGATTTCACCATACATACGTACCCACGGCCCCTTCCTGAAGCACACAACGAAGCGACCTGGCCCGGTAATGAACCGTAAAGGATTGAGCCGTTTTACTGGTGTTCAGTACAATGAGCGTAATGCCGCCATTTGGCGTTTTGAAGGCCACATTGGGTAAGCCATCCAGAACATTACTCGCGATACGAACAGAACCCGGCCGCACGAATTTTGAGGCGGCGGCTATCACGTAATAGGCAGGATTGCGGGTCACGGTATTACTATCCAGGGTGATGGCGCCCAGGCATTGCGTGCAGCCCCCAATTGTATGCGGCTCCTGTTTGGGATCGGCCGCCAGATTCCATTCCAGTACAGTACGACTCCAGTTTCGGGTGGCACCAATGATCAGGTTGGCAACATGCCACCCCAAATCGCCTTTCAGGTTCCCGGGGGCGCCAATCCACTGCTCGGTGAAATACAGGTTCTTGTCGGGATGGGCATTATGCACCTCACTCAACGCCGATACAGGGCCCCCATACAGGTGAAACGCCGATCCGTCGATGTAGGGTTTAGCCCCCGGGTCATCAAGTATCGAAATGGGGTAGTCGGGCCGGTCGGCGTTATGGTCGTACAGAATAATTTTGGTGGTAATCCCCGCTTGCTTGAAGGCCGGTCCCAGGTGCTTCTTGATAAACAGGGCCTGCTCCTGAGGCAACATCAGCAGACTGGGATTATTGCCCGGATGCAGCGGCTCGTTCTGGATGGTAATAGCCTCAATTGGAATGCCCTCAGCGCGCATCGCCTGAACGTACCTGACAAAATACTGCGCATAGACTGCATAGCAGTCGGGTTTCAGGCTACCTCCTTTCGTGTTTCCGTTGGTCTTCATCCAGACCGGCGGCGACCACGGTGAGCCTAGCAGCTTTATGTTGGGATTAATCCCCAGAATCTGCTTTAGAAGGGGAATCAGATACGTTTGATCGGGTGCCAGCGAAAACTTCGCCAGTGTTGGGTCGGTCTCGCCGCTGGGAAGATCATCATACGAGAACACGCGATCGTCGAGGTCTGATGCTCCGATACTAATCCGCAGGTAACTCACACCAATGCTATTGCCTGCCGTTGAAAAAAGCTCCTTCAACAACGCCGCTCGTGCGTTGGCATCCATCCGGTGGATGAGCATGGCACTTCCGCCCGTCAGCGTATAGCCGAAGCCATCAATGGGCTGAAACGTCTGCGCGGCATCGATATCGATCGATCGACTTGTCGTGGCTGCTTTTACAAACGGCAACGTACCGGGTTGCCTGGCGAAAAGCACTGACCGGCCTGGATCAGTTAGCCAGAGCTGGGCTGGCCGGGGAACCGGCTGGCCAGACAATGGGCGGTAATAACTGCTACCAGTCATCAGCAGGATAAGCAGTATCAGGTTTAGCGCAGTGGATGGTTGTTTCATGAGGATGCAAAGGCGGGTTCAGATGTACTGAAAAGCGGCTAAGTCCGGCATTACTACTTTCCTGCTACCCCCGCCATGCAGCCACACGCCAATCGGAGTAGCCCGATCTGAATGGCACAAAAAAAGGTCGCTGCCCGTTAAGCAACGACCTCACAAGAATACGGTAGGCAAGCTACTTTTCGGCCACCATCCGGGCTACACGGCGAATACCCATGAAGCGGTTCCGGTAATAGTCAGCGTGTAGGTAATCGAACCGAATACCGCCGCCCCAGGCCGAATGAATAAATTTTATCTGATCGCCAACGACTTCGGTGATTAGCCCGACATGGCCGATGTGGCTGCCGCCCGATGAGTGTCCTTTAAAGAAAATGAGATCGCCGGGCTTTGCCGATTCACGCTCTACTTTCAGGCCAACATTTCCCTGTGCGGCACTTGAGTGAGGCAGATTGATCCCAAATTGACTAAAGCAGAAACGTGTAAAACCAGAGCAATCGAACCCTTTGGGTGTAGTGCCACCAGAACGGTAGCGGATAGAGAGGTGCTTTTTGGCAAACCCGATGACGTCGCTCACAATAGGGATATCGTCGTAAAATGAAGCGGATTCTGACTTGGTTGAGGATGCTTTGTCAGCAGAAACAACCGGCTTCATGTCAACCGTTACCATCGCTAGTTCGGCGTTGGTCTGGGCCTGGGTGATGCCAAACGAGACAGCGAAACACGCTGTCAGGAGCACTTTCTTCAGCATAAACGGACGGGTTAAGTCGTAGTTACAGCAGCTAATCTATGGTCAACCCGCCATACGACCAAACAAATGATTGCTTTTTATGCTGATTACTTTCTACAATAGTGTGGAATTTCCACCACAACTATTGTTAACCTACTGACTTATAGACGACCAGCGTCCGTATTAAAATTCTGTGAACCGGGTACGTTGCTGTCGTCTATTTTCCTTCCAGCACATCGCGTTCGTCCTCCGTCAGGCTCCCTACCCCGCGTTGGTTGATCTTATCCAGAATTCGGTCGATCTCCTGTTGTCGTCGAAATTTTTCGCCGTTGTACCGCTCGTCTTTCGTTTCATGCGACGTACTTTTTATCGAAAATCCATTGATGTACAGCCACTCGGGACGGTTGATCAGAAATAGCAAAAAACCAAGAGTAGGCAGGGTCAACAGCAGCGCGATCGGCCAGTTGACTTGCCACACAGCAGGCTCGATGACACACATACTGATCACACCAGCCAAGGCACCGCCCAAGTGCGCTTCATGACCAATAGTATCGTTCCGCGACTTGATGCCATAAATGGAAAACAGCGTGTAAACCAGGCCGTAGATCCAGGCCGGCATACGAAACGGCAGAAACAGCGGACTAATGGAGATACCCGGATAGAGCACAATGACTGCGAAGATGATCCCGGCAATAGCGCCCGATGCGCCCACTGCCTGATACCCGTTGTTGTTTCGGTTGATATACAGTGCCAGTACGTTTCCGCCGAGCAGGCTGGCAAAATAAATTAGCAACATAGGCCACGGCCCGGCTAGCTGTTCCAGAGTGCCGGCAAATGCCATCAGCGAATACATGTTGACTAGCAAGTGTGTCCAGCTCACATGGACAAAACCTGACGAGATCAGGCGGCTATATTCCCGTCGCACTAAAATGCCTTCAACCGAGAAGAGATAACGCGACATCAGCGAGTCGCGGCGAAAGGCGCTGAACGTGATCAGACTGGTTACCACAACGAGCAGAAGGCCAATACTGCCAAAAGAAGCCATATATAAAGTCGGTGGTTTTATGCTGGAACCTACCCTAAAAACAACGTTGCCACGCAGTAAATTCATTACCATTCACACAGCCAACAGACCGGCCAACCGGTTCATCGCTTTGCGCAACCGCCGTTTCCGCCGTATACTTGCACCATCAAGTCAATACGGTGCTGCCCGCCAGGGATCACAGACCACCCGTTGATTTATAGAGATGAGGGGAGAGATCAGGCTCTGCGAACCTCAGGCAACCTACCGATCGGCAAGGTGCTACGTCCTGCCCGCAACAAGGTGTTCGCGGGACATATAAACCAAACTGACCCTATGCGCTGCTCAAGCTTCCGACGCCGTATGCCCGTAATGGGCTGTTAACGTCACCATCATCAGGCCGATAGGGCTCTGATCGGTATCCCTATTTTAACTCCCTAACGCCTCTGGCTACCACAAACTCAGCCTTAACCCGGCTGACTCTCTTCGTTTATTATGGCTAATCAACCCAAGTTTGAGACACTTCAGCTCCACGCCGGGCAGGAGATCGACGCAGTGACGCACTCGCGCGCGGTGCCACTCTACCAGACCACAGCCTACCAGTTTAATGACTCAGCGCACGGAGCCCGTCTGTTCGCGCTTCAGGAGTTTGGCAATATCTATACCCGCCTGATGAACCCAACCACCGACGTTTTCGAGAAACGCGTGGCGGCGCTGGAAGGTGGTGTGGCAGCGCTGGCAACGTCGTCGGGGCACTCCGCGCAGTTTCTGGCCATTAACAACATCACATCGGTAGGCGACAATTTCGTTACGACGTCGTTTCTCTACGGAGGTTCTTACAATCAGTTTAAAAACTCGTTTCGAAACATTGGCGTTGAGGCCCGGTTTGCCGACGGAGACAATCCAGCCAGTTTTGAGCCGCTGATCGACGACAAAACGAAGGCCATCTATCTCGAAACGATTGGCAACCCCAGTTTCAGCATTCCCGATTTCGAGGCCTTTGTAGCCCTGGCCAACAAGTATGACCTGCCCTTAATCGTTGACAACACGTTTGGAGCAGGCGGCGCTATCTGCGCGCCTCTGAAGCTGGGGGCACATATACTCGTTGAATCAGCCACGAAGTGGATCGGCGGCCACGGTACTACCATGGGCGGCGTTATTGTGGATGCAGGTACGTTCAACTGGGGCAATGGCAAGTATCCGCAGTTCACTGAGCCATCGCCCAGTTATCATGGCCTGGTAATGAACGATGTCTTTGGCCTTGGCGGCCCGTTCGGCAATATTCAGTTCATTATCCGTGCCCGGGTTGAAGGGCTGCGCGATTGGGGGCCCTCACAAAGCCCATTCAACAGCTGGCTGCTCATTCAGGGACTCGAAACGTTATCGTTACGCGCCGAACGTACCTGCGAAAACGCGCTGGCCCTGGCCGAATGGCTGGAACAGCACGATCTGGTCGAATACGTGAACTACCCCGGTCTGGCCAGCAGCAAATACCATGCGCTTGCCAGGAAATATTTAACGCGTGGGGCGGGTGGTGTGCTCTCATTCAAACTAAAAGCCGGCCAGCAAGCAGGCGATGCCGTCGTGAATTCCCTTAAGCTGGTGAGTCACCTGGCCAACGTAGGTGATGCCAAAACCCTGATCATTCACCCAGCCAGCACTACCCATTCCCAATTATCGACCGATGACCAGACGGCAGCCGGTGTAGAGCCGGGCCTGCTTCGGGTTTCGTTGGGCATCGAACACATTGACGACATCAAAGCTGACTTTGAGCAGGCATTCGCAGCCATAAAAAGTTAATCAGTTTACAGTTTGCCGTTTACCGTTGCGCTGCCAGACATACGTTTTCGACTTCAAGCAGCGCAACGGTAAACGGCAAACTGTAAACAGAAAACTCATTTCCTCTCTTGCACTACTTCGACTATAAGTTTTCATACTCCCTTGAATTGGGGGAGGCATTGCCCGGTTTCAGACTGGCCTATACAACACGCGGTACCCGCAACGAAGACGACAGCAACGTTGTCTGGATCTGTCATGCCCTAACCGGCAACGCTGATCCCGGCGAATGGTGGAGCGGACTGGTTGGCCCGGGCAAATACTACGATCCTGCGCAGTATTTCATCATCTGCGCCAATGTATTGGGTGGTTGCTATGGGTCTACGGGGCCGTTATCACTAAATCCAGAGACGGCCGAACCGTTTTGCCATCATTTTCCTACCCTTACCATTCGCGACATGGTGGGGGCATTGGATCTGTTACGGCAGGAATTAGGTATCGAACAGATTCATACCTGCGTCGGCGGATCGGTGGGTGGCCAGCAGGCTATTGAGTGGGCCATTATGCAGCCCAAGCTGATCAGGAACCTGATCCTGATCGCCACTAACGCTGTATTCTCGCCCTGGGGTATCGCCTTCAACGAATCGCAGCGAATGGCGCTGGAAGCCGATCCAACATGGGCCGACAACGTACCTGACGCCGGGCAACGCGGTCTGAAAGCCGCCCGCTCTATTGCCCTTCTCTCTTACCGAAACTACGAAACCTACGCCTTTACGCAGGCGCTTGACAACAACGAGCAGACCGATCAGTACAAAGCCGCGGGTTACCAGCAATACCAGGGCGAAAAGCTGGTTAGCCGATTCAACGCGTTTACATACTGGCTGTTAACCAAAGCGATGGACTCGCACAATGTTGGCCGGAACCGGGGCAGTATTCCGAATGCACTGGGTCTTATTGAAGCCAGAACACTGGTTGTCGGTATTCACTCCGACGTGTTGTTCCCGCCCTCGGAACAGCAATTTATCGCTCGCCATATTCCCAACGCGGTCTACGAAGAGATAAACTCTCTGTATGGTCACGACGGCTTCCTGATCGAATTCAAGCCCTTGGCCCAGATCATCCGAAAGTGGGTAGTTTAGGGGTGGTCCCCTCTCGGGCTCAACGCGATCGCTGAACGATTGCGCAATGGATCGGTACTAAAAAAGCGACCGCTACATTTAGTACGGCTAGGTAGCCTGTTCCAAATGTAGCGGTCGCCATGCGCTTACGAATGGACAGGCGCAGCCTATTGCGGCCAGGCCCGCCCATTCGTAGTAACAGCTTTCCATCTGGCCAAACCAGTGTAGGCTGGCATCAATTATTTCTCGCCGATAGTCCGTTCGCGGCGGAGTACTTCGTCGATCAGGCCATATTCTTTGGCTTCATCGGCGCGGAGCCACTTGTCACGGTCCGAATCCTTCTCGATTTGCTCAAACGATTTTCCCGTGTGGTCGGCCAGGATCTGATACAGCTCTTCGCGCAGCTTCACGATCTCACGCGCCGTGATTTCAATATCGACCGATTGGCCCTGCGCACCG
This sequence comes from Fibrella arboris, assembly GCF_041321095.1. Lineage (NCBI taxonomy): Bacteria > Pseudomonadati > Bacteroidota > Cytophagia > Cytophagales > Spirosomataceae > Fibrella > Fibrella arboris. The sequence continues at coordinate 201,357 of NZ_JBGGWE010000004.1, forward strand.
CCCGATGGCTGGTGAATCATGACCCGTGCGTGTGGCAGCGCCGACCGCTTACCAGCCGCACCACCAGCCAGCAATACAGCCCCCATCGAGGCAGCCAGGCTGGTGCAGACGGTAGCCACATCGGGCCGAACGTATTGCATGGTATCATAAATACCCAAACCGGCATACACCGAACCACCAGGGCTATTGATGTACATCAGAATATCTTTCCGGGGGTCAGCCGATTCCAGGAACAATAGTTGAGCCACAATAATGTTGGCGATGTTGTCATCGACGCCCATGCCCATGAAAATAATCCGGTCGGCCATCAAACGTGAGAACACGTCAACTTCCCGGAAATTCATTGGCCGCTCTTCAATAACCGACCGTGTCATGTTCTCAACATGGTGGTTGTTAACGGTGTGCTTAACATACCCGTCGACCGTCAGGCCATTGAGGCCCATGTGGTGGACGGCAAACTTGCGAAATTCGTCTCCGTAATGCATGTGTGTGATTAAAGGTTCGACGGTCTGGATCTGCTGGCTAACGCTCCCTGTCTGGCCTGCACGGAAGCAAGCCAGTGTCACAACTTAACTAGCAAACGCAAACCATCAAACGGTTTATTAAAAATGTAACGAACGAGTCAGATGGTAAGTTTCAAAACTTATCCGCCACAAAGTTGTGTTGTAGACTGGAGAATCCCTGTCGTTTTTTCTTGAGATTTCCTCGCTATTCCTTGTTATGAAGCAGTCAAGCGCCTCTCAGCCCACTCCAGATCGTATTCGACTGGCCCGCCTCCAGCAGGGCCTGTCGCAGGAAAACATGGCCGACCTGCTGGGCCTGTCAACTACCGCTTATGGCGATATTGAACGCGGCAAAACAGAACTCACCCTGAGCCGCTTAGCCCATATCGCCGATGTGCTCCAAACGACCGTTATGGAGCTGATTGCCGACGTACCTGCCGCCCTTGAACCCACTGTACTGGCGCCTAATGAGCTGGAAAGACTTCGCAATACCGTTGAACGGCAACAACTCGAGCTGGATAAACTTCGGCTTGAGGTTGACTACCATAAACGCCGCTACGATGAGCGTATAGCCCTCGAATTGGCCTGGGCCATTGGCCAGAAACAGGAACGACCCAAAATTGGATTTTAAGTAGTGCCTGTTTCGCGGTATACCATAAAAAATGCCTCCCGATCGATCGGGAGGCATTTTTCAGGAGCTTCATGAGACACCTGCATTAACCCTGCGCCCGCTCGCGGAACTCATCGAGCGATACCGTCTGGTCAACAATTGTCAGCTGCGATTTAATAAAGTCGATCACCTTATCATCAAACACCCGGTTGAACGTCTGTGTGTAGTTCTGGCCGTTGTTCTTCTCGTCCATCAGGTAATTCCGGGCTATTTTGTCGATGGTCTCATCCATCTCGCCACCGTCGCTGCCAGCGAAGCCGAACTGGTCGCGTACCATCTGACGGGTAGCTTCCATTACTTCTTCGAAATTCACGTTGAGCTCATTCTTCTCGGCAATCCGATTTTTGATCAGCTGCAACTTGGCCGACTTCGTAAAATCAGGGTATTGCTCCTCGATCTGCTCGGGCGTGAATTTGCCTTCGTTCATCTCCAGCAACCACTTCTTCAGGAACTCGTCGGGCAGGCTGATCAGGATATGGTCGAGCAGCGCCTTTTCGATATCATTACGCAGCAGGTTGTCTGACTCACGACCGTAGTTCTGACCGATGATCTCCTTCACTTTCGTGCGGAAGGTTTCTTCATCAGACACCGCACCAACACCCAATACTTTGTCGAAGAACTCCTGGTTCAGGTCGGCAGGTGCGTGGCGGGTTACATCTTCAATCGTGAATGAGAAATCACCGGTCAGGTTACCGGCTTCTTCTTTCTTGGCACCCGTTGCCAGCGCCCGTTCTTTTTCGTCAGGGAAAGCCGCCTCCATCACAAACGTGAAGGTTTCGTCTTTCTTTTTACCCAGGAACGTACCCAGCGCATCAGGAGCAACCTTAGCCAATGGCAGGGCTGTTTTCGTTACAAAGGGCGCAGCTCCTTCGGGTGCGTTCAGTTGGGTGAGTTCACCGAAGATCGTATCGCCTTCACCTGCTTCTTCAGCATGCTGATGCGAGTGGAACTGGGTGCGCAGGTTCTCGATGGTCTCGTTTACTTCTTTCTCGCCCGCCTCAATTTCATACCGGTTAACAGAGTCCAATGCAGACAGGTCAACGTCGAAATCGGAGGCCAGGCCCAGTTCATAGCTAAACTTGAACTCGTCCTGCGAATCCCAGTCGATGGCATCGGCTTCTTCCCGGTTCGGCATTGGGTCGCCTACAACCTGAAGTTTGTTCTCGCGGATGTAGTTGGTTACGCTCTTGCTTAGCAGGCCATTCACCTCTTCAACCAGAATGCCTTTACCATACATTTTCTGCACCAACGAGGCAGGTACGTGGCCAGGGCGGAAGCCCTTTAGCGAAACCTGCTTGCCATACTGCTTCAGTTTCTTGTCAACTTCAGCTTTATAATCTTCTGGTTTGAGCGTGATGATCAGCGACGCATTGGTGTCACTGGCTTTTTCGAGGGCTATATCCACTAGTTTGGTTCGGTTTAAAATGATAAAGAGCGAAAGAATGAAAGAGCGAAAGAGTGGTTTGTCTGGCTTCTGTCACGATTTGGCATCGGCATGGCAACTCACTCTTTCACTCTTTCGCTCAATCACTCTTTCTGTTCTTGTACGGGCGGAGGGACTCGAACCCCCATGCCTTGCGGCACCAGATCCTAAGTCTGGCACGTCTACCAATTTCGCCACGCCCGCAGGTAGACCAATCGATTTGGCTAACTTTAATCGATTTGGGACTGCAAAAGTACGAAGAACTTTGAGGTGGTCAAATTTATCCGTCGATTTTTTACTGGCCCCATGCTCTTCCCTATTTACTTTTTGGAGTAAGCAACTGCATAAACAGCACAGGGCTACTGACTTCATAGGATCACATTCGTTTCTACCCAGGGCAGGTAGTACCGCTGGCCGTATTCGTAGATAAGCGGCATGAGGGACCGGGCAAAAATGGTCTTGAGAATACCCTGCCCAATAAAATTCTCACGGCAGGCAACACCCCATTTTTGCTCACCGCGTTCACCGTGTTGGTTGCTCTACCGTAGCCAGTCTTCGGTGACTTGCTAATCGCCCTGCTCACTTGTCACTGTTTTGTTGGCTTATGTCGTCGACACCAACGTACCTGGCGAAATTTCGCTTCGTGCATATTTTTTATGATCTAAGAGGCCAGATATTTTGTTTTTACCATGTACATTGAGGTTGAGTACAACCAACAAAACCTCTCACGGCGTAACGACACCAACGATATGACTGTAGCTTCTGAACCTGTCATCGATTTGACCCTGGAACGACAGGAAATTTTAAAACGATACCGTCGGCTGCTCCGATCAGCTAAACCGTATCTGAAAGAAAATGACGCGAAACTGATCAAAAAGGCATTTAATACCTCGGCTGAGGCGCATAAAGACATGCGTCGCCGGTCGGGTGAGCCTTATATATACCACCCGATTGCCGTTGCCCAGATTGCTGTTGAGGAAATTGGCCTCGGAACAACCTCTATTGTAGCGGCCCTGCTACACGATGTGGTTGAGGACACCGACACCACCATCACCGACATTGAACGCGGCTTCGGTCAGAAAGTGGCCCGGATCATTGATGGCCTGACCAAAATATCGGGAATCTTCGAGTACGGCACCTCGCAGCAGGCCGAGAACTTCCGGAAAATGCTCCTCACACTGTCCGACGATGTGCGGGTAATCCTGATCAAACTGGCCGACCGGCTGCATAACATGCGTACGCTGGACTCAATGCCCCGCGATAAGCAACTCAAGATTGCCTCAGAGACGATTTACATCTACGCCCCGCTGGCACACCGGCTTGGTCTGAACGCCATTAAATCGGAGCTTGAAGACCTGTATCTGAAATATGTTGAACCGGAAGCGTATAAAGACACGGCGAAGAAACTGCGCGAGACCAAAACTTCGCGGGATCGGTTCATCAACATGTTCATCAAGCCCATTGAAGATGACCTCATCGCGTCGGGCTATCCATATGTGATCAAGGGGCGACCCAAATCGATCTATTCAATCTGGAACAAGCTGAACAAGTCGAAGAAGCCGTTTGAGGAGATCTATGACCTTTTTGCCGTCCGCATTATTCTCGACGTACCGCTCGATCAGGAAAAAGCGGCCTGCTGGCGGGCTTATTCCATCGTTACGGACCACTATAAACCCAACCCCGACCGGCTGAAAGACTGGATCAGTACGCCCCGCGCCAACGGCTACGAATCATTACACACGACCGTCATGAGTAAGTTAGGCCAGTGGGTGGAAGTGCAGATTCGAACCGAGCGGATGAACGAGATAGCCGAGAAGGGGTATGCCGCCCACTGGAAATACAAAGGCAACGATACCCGCACCGGCGCTGGCATCGACTCGTGGATTGGCCAGGTACGTGAAATGCTGGAAACAGCCGAGAAAGGCGACAAAACCGGCGCGATCGAGTTCCTCGACGACTTTCGGAGTAACCTCTATAGCGAGGAAGTATTCGTTTTCACACCAAAAGGCGAATTAAAAGTGTTACAGCGCGGAGCCACTGCGCTCGACTTCGCGTTCGACATTCACACGCAGATCGGCGCAAAGTGCATGGCTGCCAAGGTGAACAATCTGCTCGTGCCGCTGAGCCACGTTTTGCAGAACGGCGATCAGGTGGAGGTGATAACGTCGAACAAGCAGAAGCCCAATGAAGACTGGCTTCGGTTCGTGGTTACCTCGAAAGCCAAAACCAAGATCAAAGATCTGATCAAGGAGGAGAACAAGCGTTACATCACTGACGGTAAAGACCTGATTGCCAAGCGCCTGAAAATAATGCGCATGGAGATGACCAATGAGCTGGTCAATCAGATCCGCGCTTATTTCGGCTCAAAAACGACCAGCGATTTTTACTACCGCGTTGGTAAAGGGCACATTGAAGTAAAAGAACTGACCAGGTTCAAGGCCGATAAGGAAGCCAAGGAAAATCGCGCCAACAAAGTGAATACCGATGGCGCCCAGGACGGCAAAGCGGTAACCAGAGAGCTCAAGAAAATTCACGGCGAACGTACCGACAGCGATACCCTCCTCATCGGTGAGGATATGGACAAGATCGACTATACACTGTCGAAATGCTGTAACCCGATTGCTGGTGACGACGTATTCGGGTTTGTGACCGTTATGGACGGTATCAAAATTCACCGGGTAAGCTGCCCCAACGCCGTCGAGTTGATGTCGAACCACGGCAACCGGATCATCAAGGCTAAATGGACATCACAGAAAGAGCTGGCGTTTCTGGCGGGCCTGCGCATCACGGGCACCGACCGAATGGGTTTGGTCAACGACGTAACCCGGGTGATTAGCAATGAATTAAATATCAATATGCGGTCCGTCACGATTGATTCCAAGGATGGCATTTTTGAAGGGAACATCAAGCTGTATGTTCATGATACCAGCCACCTGGATATACTCATGCGCAAGCTCGAACGCGTCGATGGCGTCTTTGATGTAGTGCGCTTCGACTAATCTAACAGGTTTATGGTCAATGTTTAAGGGTCAGCGGCGCACTGCTGGTAAGCAAAGCAGCCTTTAACCTTAGACTTTGACCGTTGAACCCATTACTTTTGCCACATGCCTGCTCCCAATCAAGCGAATATCGACTCGGCAAAGACCATTCTTAGAGCGTATCTGGAAAATAAAGGACTCCGGAAGACGCCAGAACGGTTTGCCATTCTGGAGGAGATCTACAATCGCGCCGACCATTTCGACGTGGATGAGCTGTATATCTCCATGAAAAATAAGAATTATCGCGTCAGCCGGGCCACCGTGTACAATACGCTCGACGTGCTGGTCGACTGCGACCTGGTGACCAAACACCAGTTTGGCCGGAATTTGGCACAATATGAAAAATCGTATGGCTACCGGCAGCACGACCATCTGATCTGCACGGACTGCCACAAAGTGATGGAATTTTGCGACCCTCGTGTACAGAATATCCAGAACATGGTGGGCGATATGCTGAAGTTCAACGTCATGCACCACTCGCTGATTTTTTACGGCTCTTGCCAACGCGACCCATGCGATAATCGCCGGGAAGGTGAGAAAGACCGGCAGGGCGAACCAGCCAGTCAGGCAGAAGTATAAAACACATTCTTCTTTCGCTTAAATAAAAATGGACGCGTAGCGGAGCGTTCCGAGTTATTCTGAATTGTAATGGTAGATGTATTATTGGGCCTCCAATGGGGCGACGAAGGGAAAGGAAAGATTGTGGACGTACTGGCGCCCCAATATCAGGTTGTTGCCCGTTTTCAGGGTGGTCCAAACGCGGGCCATACGCTTGAGTTCGACGGGTTTAAACACGTGCTCCATCAAATTCCATCCGGCATTTTCCGGCCCGATGCCCTGAACATTATCGGCAACGGGGTGGTGCTTGATCCCATTGTTTTCCGCCGGGAAATTGACGGACTGGCGAAGTTTAATCTGGCGTTGCGCGATAACCTGATTATCTCGAAAAAAGCCTCGCTGATCGTGCCTACCCACAGCCTGCTCGATGCAGCTTACGAACAGGCTAAAGGAGCCGCTAAAATTGGTTCAACGCTACGGGGGATAGGCCCAACCTACCAGGACAAGGTTGCCCGGCAGGGCCTCCGTGTTGGCGATGTGCTCTCCCCAAACTTCCGGCAGAAATACGACGCGCTGGTGAAGGCGCACCAAGTCATTCTGGATCGCCTCAGTTTCGATTATGCCGTGTTGGCCGAGTCGGAAGAGAAGTTTTTCTCGGCCGTCGAATTTTTGAAGACCTTCAAACTCACCGATAGCGAATACGAAGTCAATGCCGCCCTGAAAGCAGGACAGCGTGTGTTGGCCGAAGGCGCGCAGGGCTCGCTGCTCGACATCGACTTTGGTTCATACCCCTTTGTAACCAGCTCAAATACGATGGCTGCTGGTGCCTGCACAGGTCTGGGCGTTGCACCCGGACAGATTGGTGAAGTGTACGGCATCTTCAAAGCGTATTGCACCCGCGTTGGTAGTGGCCCTTTCCCAACCGAACTGCTGGAAGAGACCGGCGAACGGATGCGCCAGGAAGGCCGTGAATTCGGCTCCACAACGGGACGTCCCCGCCGTTGTGGCTGGCTCGATTTGCCCGCGCTGAAGTACGCAGTTATGCTGAACGGCGTTACGCAACTGGTGATGATGAAAGCCGACGTGCTGAATATATTCGACACAATCCGTGTCTGCACGCACTATCAATTGCCGGATGGCAGCGTGACGGAGCAACTCCCTTATGACCTCTGTGACACTGAAGTTGTGCCGGTTTACAAAGAGTTTAAAGGCTGGGAAACTTCCCTGGATGGCATTCGTGCCTTTGACGGCATGCCCGCTGAGTTAGCCAGTTACGTTAGCTACCTGGAAGCTGAACTGAACTTGCCCATCACGTTTGTGTCGACAGGGCCTGACCGGGAGGCCCTGGTTCATCGCGAAACTGTTGGCGTATAAGCGGACAACGTACCTGAGCATGAAAAGCGGCCCCTCCTACTGTAGGAGGGGCCGCTTTTAGTATAGAGGAAAGCGCCGAAAAGCATCTTTACACACCAAGTGTACCGCCAGATGTGGCGTTGCCTGATGATCCCTCGCGGGTTGGTGAATAGCCCATCGTACCCGAGTTGCTTGTCGTGTTCTCGCTGGCGTATGTGGTTGAATCACCCGATGCGGCTCCACTCTGATAGTTGGCTCCGCTTGCATAACCTGCGGTATTTCCAGTTCTGCTGGCACTTCCAGAAATAGTGTCGATCCGATTGTCATTGTCGTCGTCGTTATCATCATAATAATTACGACGGTTAGGACTTGAGTACGTCGACTCATTATTCCCTTCTGCCTTCGCCCGCTCGTTCACAAACGTTTCGGCCAGCTGAGTCAATTTTTTGTCGGTATTTTTCTCCTCCTGCAACGACTGCTCGATCAGTTGAGCAGCTTCCGTGTAGCCCAGCAACTGAGCTAACGCGTGCAATGAGCCGTAGGCCGCGATCTCATGATGCTCTACTTTCTGACCAGCAATGATCAGGCCGGCATCGCGCGTTAACGAGCCAGAATCCGTATTGCTAATGACGTTATCAGCATCATCAGCTAACCCATCGATGGCGTTGCACGTCATTGTGTCGGGTGTTTCGTTGATGCTTTGGAAAACGCGTTCCAGACGAGTTACCTGATTGCGGGTCTCTTCCAGGTGCAATTGAAACGCCTGACGTACCTGATCCGTCGTTGCAGCATCGGCCATAGCAGGCATGTTATCTACAAGTGCCTTCTCAGCGTAATACATGCCTCTTAACTCGCTAATGAACAGGCTACGCAGGCCTTCATCATTGTCTACTGTGGAACCGCCCGAGAAAAAATCTGCAATCTGTTTGCCAATAGTTGCCATAACTTTAAGTTGAGTTTGTTGTAGGTATTAGTTGATTACAGAATCGTTAAGTGGCAACTACTGTACCACATGCTGATCCTGTGCTAGTTAGGTTTTTTAAAGAAACAGTTGTGCGTAATTTATTCTACAGAAATAGTAGAATAAATGGCCATCCGTTGGTATATCCTTACGCAGTCCATTACAAATGACACACTGACCAACAGGATCATCTTGCCTGGGTCTTGCCTTAAAACCGCATTGGCCTGGGCCACACTCAACGGCAACAGGGCTTCCTCGACCACCTGCTCATACACGTGCTGATACACTTCACGCGCTCCCTACTTATCAGCGCCAGGGAGCTGGCTTGGGTCGTTTTATTCGGCTATCACTCTAGCGAAGCAATGCCTCGGCACAGGGTTCATAAGTACAGGGCCCGGTATTTTACCGCTCCGTATAACCGCCAGTAGACGGCCCAGAACGGCGTAGCTACGCTTAATACAAACGCACGACCAACCGACCGCCAGTTTAAAGGCTGACCAGCTATCTGTTCAACCAGCAGCAGGAGCGTGAGTAAACCCCAGCCAATGAGGCCCGCCGTCACCATTGTCCACTGGCCCATCAGCGCCGCCATCATCGTTACCAGTGCGGCGCTAACCGTCAGGTAATATCGGCGAACCAGTGATGAATATGTTGGAATTCGCTGGCGGAAAAGATCGGGATGTTTGCGGTAGAGCAGGGCATCGTAGCGATTTTTCCGTTCATCGCGCAGGGGAGCGTACCAGGGGGCCGGGCGCAGTGGATGCACGATCACAGCTTCGGGGCAGCGGGTAATGGGGGTTCCGATTCGGAGAAACTTGAATTGAAGCTCGCTGTCTTCCCGCCAGGCACTATCGAAATCTTCATCGAAACCACCCACCGCTTCGAGTGCCGACCGACGGCAACATAAGTTGGCCGTGATAAACTCAGCCCTTTCGAGTAAGGCCATTGTGCGGTCGTGCGCCGTTGGCTTGTTCGGCAGCGGCATGGTCAGTTGTCCGGTGAGTACGGTCTCCCCCTGCTCGAAACGGGCCAGGGCAGCCGATAACCAGTTCGGGTCGGGCAGGCAGTCGTCATCCGTAAAGGCGATCAGTGGACTCAGCGCTACCCGCCAGCCCCGGTTACGGGCAGCGGCAGGGCCGCGACGCTCGGGCTGCGCCAGATAGCGGATCGACAGACCCGTTTCCTGCATGGCTTTGCGCACGGTTAACGCCGTTAGGGGCTGGTCGCCATCGTCAACAACCAAAACTTCAAAATGGTCTGACGATATGGTCTGCCGCGCCAGTGCGTCGAGGCACTTACGCAGCAAATCAGGTCGCTGATAGGTAGGGATTATGACGGAGATTTGAGGAGTCATGGTATTCGTTGTCTGTTTCATATACTACTGAAACGCGCTGGCTTGTTCACTACCCAAGCTATCTAGCGGGTCGGGCGACAGAGACGGGTGCTCTTTATAAGCCAGCGCCGGGAGGCTCCTGGTGGTACTGACCGACACGAACGCGGTGGCCTGTATAAGCGTGGCAGAAGCTAAAAACGCCTTCAGGCTGTGCCTTAACCACTTCGATCTGGCACGTTTCATGCGACCGGTTAACCGGCCAGTAAGTCGGGCATGGCCGAACAACTATTTAAACTTCATAGATTATATATGCCCGATATAGTTTTCGCTAATTTTGGCTAAACGTATTCATTCCGATTCATGTACAGACCTCTTCTGACCACCGCCCTGCTAGCCTCGCTGGCGCTGGGGTGCAGCGTAAAAAGTAAAAATGTTGACGAGGGCGCCTCTGCTGCCACCACCGTACCCACCGAGACGGCCACCACCACGACATCAGCTACCACCGAAAACGAGTCGGCCAACGTACCTGCGCCGACGGTACCAGCCGGAAAAATCGCCGATGCGGCGACTATCTTGAGCCGTAAGCAGGTACCTATTCTGTGCTATCACCAGATTCGCGATTGGCGTGGCTCTGACTCGAAAAGTGCGAAAGATTACATCTGTCCAACGAGTGTCTTCACCCAGCAGATGCAGATGCTAGCCGACAGCGGATATACCGCTATCACCGCCGATCAGTTGTATGCGTACCTCACGACGGGGGCCGCCCTGCCTGAAAAGCCCGTGTTCCTGACATTCGACGATGGCGATCTGGATCAATACGAGAATGCCCTGCCTGTACTCGACAAGCACAAGTTCAAGGCTATGTTTGGCATCATGACAGTGGCGATTGGGCGGCGGGGTAAGCAACCGTATATGGACAAAACGCAGATCAAAGACCTGGCTGACCGGGGGCATGAAGTGAGCTGCCACACCTGGGATCACCATAATACCAAGAAATACACCGCCGCTGATTGGGTGACGCAGGCCGTAGAACCCAAGAAGAAACTGGAAGACATTACCGGCAAGCCCGTTAAGTATTTCGTGTACCCATTTGGCTTGTGGAACCACGAAGCCGCTGCTGAACTCCAGAAAATCGGTTATCTGGCTTCGTACCAATTATCGGAGAAAAAGCGGGACGGACAATACCCACTCCAGAGCATTCGCCGCATCATTGCCAGCGGCTACTGGTCGCCCAAAACCTTGCACAACGCCATGGTGGGAAGCTTTAAAGGGTAATTAAGCAGTAAGCGTCAGGAAACAAGAAGGCTTCGCTAACAACAACATCCGTTTGTTAGCGAAGCCTTCTTGTTTCCTGACGCTTACTGCTTGATTCCTACAAAAAAGAAGTCCAGGCTACCGGCGGGGTCCTGGCTGACCATGTAATCGGTATAGTTTATTTCAGCGGCGAGGCCATCCTGTTGCAGGAGCCGGTTGCGGTTTAGCCGATTCATCAGGTCGTAGGGAATCTGGAGCAGACGACGGGGGAGCCGATGTTGCAGATCGAGCAGGTCCCAGCGGGTTAGCTTTTCGACCGATGCCTTGTTCTGGGCGTAGTAGGTCATCACCTTTTCATTACCGTGAACACCCCGTGTTTCCACCGCTGGGAAATATTTGCGCATCAGACTTTTCAACTCGTCGGCTACGTATTCGCGCACATGCCAGGGATTGCGCGTCAGCGAAAACGTTTTGTTTACCGTTGTCAGCAGCAATTGCCCGCCCGGCTTCAGCACCCGGTAGCATTCTTTCACGAACAGGTCATCGTTTTCAATATGCTCAATCACCTGGAACGTCACGATGTAATCGAATGTATTGTCGGGAAGGCCAGTCAGTGGCGGAATATTCGCCTGGATAAATGTCGATTCAGGGTACGCTTTTCCGAGCGCGTTGATCAGCTCCGCGTTTTTGTCGATACCCGTATACCGGTCGGCCGCCTCGGTGAGCAGGTGCAGGCCACGCCCCCAGCCGCAGCCAATTTCGAGTACGTTGCCGCTCACGATCTTTGCCGCTTCCATGTAAGGAAACAGCAGCCGTTGATGAACGGGATTGTCCGACGCAATGTCGGCGGAGGTTATTTCCGTGGTCTTGTACATAATAAGGCAAAATTACGACGATTTAAGCCACAGAGTTACACGGAAGTGGCACGGAGTTGCACGGAGTTTTGTTACCCGTGCATCGTGAACAACTTCATCTGCATGTACCTCCCCGCTATCGGCGCATAGTGCGGGGGTCTGCAAACCATTACTTATCGAATGATCACAATCCGCGAACGGCCAATTACTCATTGGTTGCCCATTACAAAGAAAGAGGTTGAACAGCGTGGCTGGGACGAAGTAGACGTTATTCTGATCTCTGGCGATGCCTATGTCGATCATCCTTCGTTTGGCACAGCCGTTATTGGGCGAATCATTGAGAGTGAAGGGTTTAGAGTCGCCATCATTCCACAGCCGAACTGGCGCGACGACCTTCGGGATTTCAAAAAACTGGGTAAGCCCAAGTATTTTTTCGGCGTGACGGCTGGCTGTATGGATTCGATGGTGAACCATTATACAGCCAACAAACGGCTCCGTTCCAACGATAGTTACACCCCCGGTGGCGAAGCGGGTTTCCGGCCCGATTACGCCACCACGGTCTACACCAAAATACTGAAAGAAATTTATCCCGACGTACCCGTTCTCATCGGTGGTATCGAGGCGTCGCTCCGTCGGGTCACTCATTACGATTACTGGCAGGACCGGCTGATGCCGACGATCCTGGAAGATTCGGGCGCCGACCTGCTTGTGTACGGCATGGGTGAACAACCGTTACGCGAGATCCTGCGGCTGGTAAAAAGCGGCGTGCCCCTCAATCAGGTACGTGACGTGAACCAGATCGCGTACATGGACAACACGACCGACGTACCTGAACACGAAAGCTGGTCTACGGTTTCGTTGGCGAGCCACGAGGTTTGTTTGCAGGATAAGCTGAAATATGCCGCCAACTTCAAGATCGTTGAAGTAGAATCGAACAAGTGGCAGGCGAACCGGATTCTGCAAAAAGTAGGTAGCCGGACACTGGTGATCAATCCGCCGTTTAAAACGATGGACGAGGTTGAGATGGACAAATCATTCGATCTGCCTTACACGCGTCTCCCCCACCCCAAATACAAAAACCGGGGGCCTATTCCAGCCTACGACATGATCAAGTTCTCGGTGAACATGCACCGGGGTTGTTTCGGCGGTTGTAGCTTCTGCACCATTTCAGCGCATCAGGGCAAGTTCGTCGCGTCGCGTTCCGAGGAGTCGATCATGAAGGAGGTCGATGAGATTGCGAAACACCCTGAGTTTAAAGGCTACATTTCGGACCTGGGCGGTCCATCGGCCAACATGTACCGAATGAAGGGCAAAGACGAGTCGATCTGCGCGCGATGCCAGGCTCCGAGCTGCATCAACCCGGTGATCTGCTCGAACCTCGATACGTCGCACAAACCGCTCACGAGCATTTACCAGAAAGTAGACGCTCACCCCGACATCAAAAAAGCCTTCGTTGGCTCGGGGGTACGTTACGATCTGCTGGTCGACGACTTCAACAAGAACAACGCCGACGGCAACCACGACGAGTACATGGAGCAACTGGTTACGCGCCACGTATCGGGTCGGTTGAAGGTGGCCCCCGAACATACCTCCGATGCCACGTTGAAGGTGATGCGGAAACCGTCGTTCAAGTATTTCAGGAAATTCAAGGAGAAATACGACCAGATCCAGGACAAGCACAACCTGAACCAGCCCCTGATCCCGTATTTCATCAGTTCGCACCCGGGTTGCGAGGAGCAGGACATGGCCAATCTGGCGGCCGAAACGAAAGATCTGGGCTTCCGGCTCGAGCAGGTGCAGGACTTTACCCCTACGCCAATGACCGTGGCCGAGGTGATCTATTATACCGGCGTTCACCCGTATACGCTACAGCCTGTTCATACGGCCAAAACCAAGGAGGAAAAACAGAATCAGAATAATTACTTCTTCTGGTACAAAAACGAGTTCAGAGGCTGGATCAAAAATCGCCTCGCCAAGCTGAACCGCCCTGATCTGGCGAAAAAGCTCCTCGGCGATAACCGCGCTGAGCTTCCGGAGATGCCCGCGATTAAAAAGTCGAAGGGTAAATTCAGAAAGTTCAGGAATTAACAGGTCTGTTGGTTATGGATTTGGCCACTACTGGCGTGTTGCTGGTGCTGTCGATAGCTCGTTCATCGCAACACACCAGCAGGTCAAAACACCGGCTAACCAAACGAAACGGATTGAGTTATTCGTTTAGCTAGCAGGCACCTACAATTGTAGCTAGCTTTGCCTCGACCAGCTGGTTTTAACCAACAAGGCATGACCAACACTGACACAATCTTTTTTCATGCGTAGTTATCTTTTACTTCCGATTCTGGCGTTGCTAGCGGCCTGCGCTCCGCAGAAGCCGCAATTTCCCATGCCCGACCGGTCAGCTACGGCGCAACAACCGACTCGTACCCGACCCATCTCGTCAGATCCTACGCCCTCGCGGCCCAATACAAGTGCACGATCTGCCCCATCCACGGCTGTAGGCGCTGCGCCAACTAGTCCTGAGCAACCACGCAGTGAATGGGTGGTTACGGCCGTCAAAGGTAAATTTCTGGCTATCGATACCACCGCCGTACGGGTGTTTCTGAACATCTCGACAACGCAGCCGAATGGTCAACCCATGTCAGTTGACACATTTCGGGACCGTTTCATTGCCAACTATGTCATCTACCCTGACTACAACAACAGGGAGCGTTTGGGGTATGGCAACGTTCCGCTCACCGCCGAATCGGTAACGACAATAGGGAATCAGCTCATGCTTACTTTTACGCTGAACCGGCCAAAAGGGGCAACGAATGCTATTCTATTGACTGAACTATCGGAGACAGGCACAGGCAAAAAAGCACTCAACGATTTACCACTCCGGTTCAAGCCAACCAAACTATCCGATCAGTTTGCTCTTTTCGACGCCACTGGCCGCCAGCCTCAACTGCGTAACTTTACGCGAGCGCAGGACACGATCATGATTCGTGACGTTATGGGCACCCGGAGAAACCTGTATGTATACCGCTACAAACATGAGTTTGATCCTGCCCTGCCCCCTATGACGTCGACCCAACGGCCTGCACCGAGGACACTGGCTATCGACACGACCATGATGGTGTCGACCAATGAACCTATCCGGCTACCTGGCGAAGGGCTCTATTATTTTGTGGCTGATACAAGTGATCAGTTTGGTATTGGTGTGATGGCCACTGACATGCGGTTTCCGAAGATGACCCGCCCCGAGCGGTTGGTGAAACCCTTGTTGTACATGAGTACGGGCACAGAAATCGCTGAACTGAACAATACGAAGGAGGCGAAAAAATCACTTGACCGCTACTGGCTCTCGTTAATGGCGGGTAACGAAGAGGTGGCTAAGCAGGCTATTCGCGCCTATTATAACCGTGTGGAAGAAGCCAACCAACTGTTTACGACCTATAAAGAAGGCTGGAAAACAGATAAAGGCATGATCTACATTATTCTGGGTTCGCCCGACCGGGTTCAGCGGAGCCGCGACCGGGAGGTGTGGGTCTACAACCGCCGGAATAACCTGTCGGAAGTGAATTTTACCTTTAATAGAAAGCAAAATCAATTTGTCGAGGACCATTATGAGCTGGTTCGTTACACCGAATATCAGCCCATCTGGTACCCAATAGTAGAAGCATGGAGAACCGGCGCAATTCGCGAGTAAACAGAGACACCAATCGTTCTGACGAATCATTCGATGATGACCGTCCCCGCGATTTTACCCGGCCAGACGAGCCAGAACGATCGTCATCGCCTGTAGGCCGTTCTGCGCGCCCCACCTTCGACAGGAACGTACCTGACCGGAACCCAGCCACTCGTTCCACCGAGCGCCCGTCGGGACGGTCTTTTGATCGTCGCCGGGAAGAAGGCCGTGGCCCATTCAGACAACCAGCTCGTGAAGCGTCTGACGATCATCTGACAGAAGAACAACCAACGGCCCGTCCGGAGCGTCCGGCTCCATCAGCCCCGCGTTCGTCTGACGCCCGGCCGTCAGGTTCGCGCCCGCCCCGATCTGGCGGTTACGACAAACCGCGTTCTGAGTTTCGGCAACATTCATCCCGCCCAGAATCGGAGGAGATGGTGTATGGCATCCAGTCGGTCATAGAAACGCTACGGTCCGGGCAGCAGATTGATAAGCTGTACATGGAGAAGGAACTGAGCAACCCGGATATTCAGTCACTTGCTTTTCAGAATCGGGTGACCATTCAGCGCGTACCGACCGAAAAGCTGGACCGCCTGACCCGTAAAAATCACCAGGGGGTTGTTTGTCTCGTAGCTGCGGTACAATACGTGAAGCTGTCGAACGTGATGGCCGACGTATATGAGCGCGGTGAAGTGCCTTTCCTCCTCCTGCTCGACCGGATTACCGACGTGCGTAATTTCGGCGCCATTGCCCGTACGGCCGAGTGCGCGGGTGTGCAATGCATCGTTATCCCCGGAAAGGGATCAGCTGCCATCAACTCCGATGCCATGAAAACCTCGTCGGGCGCGCTAAACCATATTTCGGTTTGCCGCGAATTCGATCTGGCCGATACGGTCAGTTACCTGCAAAAATCAGGCGTTCAGGTAGTGGCCTGCACCGAGAAATCGCACCGCGACCTGTTTGCTCAGACAACTGATTTGAAAGGTCCGCTGGCCATTGTCATGGGGTCGGAAGATGACGGTATCTCTCCTGAAATTCTGCGGGCGGTTGACAATCACGTAAAAATTCCCCTCTTGGGCGAAGTGGGTTCACTAAACGTATCGGTAGCTACGGGTGTGGTGCTGTACGAGGTCGTTCGGCAACGCGCATTGGAAGAATAGGCAACGTACCTGGAAAGCGATAAGCTGATACTTAAGAAGCGCGACTGTTATAAGACGCATCGTGGTCTAGCTCAATCAGTACGTCAACGTCACTTAGCTCTGTAGCCTCCCCCCTTGCTACCGAGCCAAACACATAAGCGCGCCGTACAGGCTGTCCAGTAAAAAATTGCCGGAGCATTTCGGTAAGTTTACTTAGCATCATCTGTTTAGCTGCGACTTGTACCGGATATCGCGTATTAGTTGTTTATAAACAAAAAAGGGCGGACCTGATGGCCCGCCCTTTTTTGTTTATTGGCTTAGTCTAACACGGGTACCACCTTATCCAGGTTATAGAAGATGATATCCTCCTGCCCGTTTTCGTCTTCGTTCAACATCATGCCAACGATCGCATTTTTCTGGATACGGCCCGACAGAATTTCTTTCGAAAGCGCATTCAGGATCCGGCGCTGCATTACCCGTTTTAGCGGGCGGGCCCCAAAGACGGGGTCGTAGCCTTCGCGGGCGATGAAGTCAAGCACTTCGTTGTCGGCTTCGAGCACCATTCCCTGCTCGGCCAGGCGATGCTGAATTTGCCGGAACTGGATATCCATGATCTTGCGGATCTCGCGTTTCGTCAGCGGCTGGAACATCACCAGTTCATCGATCCGGTTCAGGAATTCAGGGCGAACAGTCTGTTTCAATAGCTCGAACACTTCCTCCTTCGTCTGGTCGATCACCGCCTCCCGATTGGCGGTGTCGATGTCACTGAACCGCTCCCGGATGATTTGCGAACCGATGTTCGAGGTCATGATGATGATCGTGTTCTTGAAGTTGGCTACACGGCCTTTGTTATCGGTCAGGCGGCCATCGTCGAGCACTTGCAGCAGGATGTTGAACACATCCGGGTGCGCCTTTTCGATCTCGTCGAGCAGGATAACGCTGTAGGGTTTCCGACGAACGGCCTCGGTCAACTGCCCACCTTCATCGTAACCAACGTACCCAGGAGGGGCACCAATCAGCCGGCTTACGGCATGGCGCTCCTGGTATTCGCTCATGTCGATGCGGACCAGCGCATTTTCGTCGTTGAACAGGAAATCGGCCAGGGCCCGGGCCAGCTCGGTCTTACCAACGCCGGTGGTGCCCAGGAAGATGAATGAACCAATGGGCCGTTTAGGGTCCTGCATACCAGCGCGGCTGCGGCGAACGGCATCGGCCACAACTTCAATGGCTTCTTCCTGACCGGCTACGCGCTTGCCAAGTTCGGCTTCGAGGAACAGCAGTTTGTCGCGCTCCGACTGCACCATACGGCTCATCGGAATGCCCGTCCATTTGGCCACTACCTCAGCAATGTCTTCGGCATTTACCTCTTCCTGCATCATCCGGTCTGACCCATCTGCGTTCGCCGCCGATTGCGTGGCAGCGTTTAGTTTGGCTTCCAGTTCAGGGATCCGACCATAGCGAATTTCGGCCACTTTACCATAGTCGCCAGCGCGTTCGGCCTGCTCGGCTTCAAACCGGAGCTGATCGAGCTGTTCCTTGGCATTACGGCTTTCGTTGACTGATTCTTTCTCCGTTTCCCACTTAGCTCTCAGTTCATTCCGTTCGTCGCTAAGGTCGGCAATCTGCTTGTTCAGCACTGTTTCCTTGTCCCGGTCGTTCTCCCGGCGGATGGCTTCGCGTTCAATCTCCAGCTGCATGATCCGGCGATTCAGTTCGTCGAGTTCTTCGGGAACAGAGTCCATTTCCAGGCGAAGTTTGGCCGCCGCTTCATCCATCAGATCAATGGCTTTATCGGGCAGGAAACGATCGCTGATGTACCGGTTCGACAATTCAACGGCGGCAATCACAGCATCGTCTTTAATACGTACCCCGTGGTGGAGCTCGTATTTGTCTTTGATACCCCGCAGAATCGAGATGGCATCAGCTACATCCGGCTCATCAACGATAACGGCCTGAAAACGACGTTCGAGCGCTTTGTCCTTCTCGATGTATTTCTGGTATTCTTTGAGCGTAGTGGCGCCGATAGCGTGCAGTTCACCGCGGGCCAGGGCTGGTTTTAGCAGGTTGGCCGCGTCCATCGCGCCTTCGCCACCGCCGCCTGCGCCCACGAGCGTATGAATCTCATCAATGAACAGGATGATCTCCCCTTCCGAGTCGGTCACTTCCTTAATCACCGATTTAAGGCGTTCTTCAAACTCGCCTTTGTATTTGGCACCGGCCACCAGCAAACCCATATCGAGCGATACGATGATCTTCGATTTCAGGTTCTCAGGTACGTCACCCTGCACAATTCGCTGGGCCAGTCCTTCCACAATGGCAGTCTTACCTACGCCCGGCTCACCCAGCAGGATCGGGTTGTTTTTGGTACGGCGGCTCAGAATCTGAAGCACCCGCCGAATTTCTTCATCACGACCAATCACGGGGTCGATCTTTCCCGCACTGGCTCGCTCGTTGAGATTAATACTATATCGCTCGAGCGATTGGTAGGTTGCTTCTGCGTTTTGGTTTTTCACAGGATTATTTTTACCCCGAAGGGCCTTAATAGCGTCTTTTAGCGATTTCTCAGAGAAGCCAACGTCTTTTAACAACGTGGCCACGGCGTCTTTCCCGCCGACAAGCCCCAGCAACATCAGCTCAACGCTGACGTAATCATCGCCAAATTCTTTCAGGAAAGTTGTAGCGCGTTGCAGAGCGGAGTTGAGATCAGAACCAAGGTAGATACCTTGCTCGGTACTACCACTCACAACTACTTTCGGGTAACCAGTTACAATAGCGTTCAGTGCCAGATTCAACCGGCTAATGTCGGTACCAACGTTTTTGGCCAGGTAACCGACTGTGTTTGGGTCTTCATCCAGAATAGCTTTCAGCACATGACCCGTTTCTACGGCCTGTTGCTGATTGCCCTGCGCAATCTGGGCCGCCTGCTGCACGACCTCCTGCGCTTTTATGGTGTAATTTTTAAAGTCCATGGTTTAGTAGGATGCTGTTACGTACTACTAAACAAATCTTGAGCCGCGCTGTTTTCTCCGCCAAAATGGCTGAAAATTGTGAATTCCGGCTAAATTTCAGCCATTTTGGCAATTATAACGTACCTGGTTGCGCAAAAAAACGCCGCTCCGCGATTAAGCAGAGCGGCGTTTTTTATTGGTTATCAGCCCAATGAAGCTTAGGGATTTCGGTCTGAAAGCGCGGCGGCAGAACACCCTCAGGTGTAGTTTATCACCCGCCAACCAACATCTTTCCAGTCAGTTCCTGTTCAATGGTAATGTAACCGGGGTAGTTCACGGCTTTGTTGAACATATCGATCGTTGGTTTGATCTTGATGGTCACTTTCGTTGGCGTGCTGCCCTGCTCACCACTCAGGTTGCGGAACACGTTCGTAAACGCATCGCGGGTGGCAGGGTCGGTCAGCAGCTCATAAGCGTTCGTTTTCAGGTGTACGGGCACAATAGTTTTACCACCCGCCGACGGCACTTCGATCCGCTGGTTAATAAACCCATTGGCCAGCTCTTTGCCCGCCAGCAACACCTTGTATTCCAGCTGATTCAAGGCAGCCAGCTTCGTCGTAGGGTTCGTAATCTCGAGGTTGATCTTGGCGCCAAACGGAATATTCCTCGTCAATAGACCTGCAGCCAATCGCGGATATTTTATCGGATTGAAATCCTCCAGCTTGCGGATATTCCGAAATTCGCGAACATCGTAGCCAGCCACCAACATACTATCGGCCGAAATGATGTTGTATTTGCAGTCGCCCAGCGCTTTGGCTTCGCCGATCTGGCGGCCAACACCGCACTGGTAAAAAATTGCTGGCAGAGCCAGGAGCACAAAAAGCACGATTTTCTTCATAATTAAATCCGTGTCAACGGTAACAGATGCTGTATTGATTAGAGTGAAAAGTGTCGTTTAAGGTTTAATCGTTCGTGAATATCACCTTCCGCTCATACATTCCATAACTATGCAGCCCTAATTGTGGTTGAAACTATCGTCTTTTGTAGTCAAATAGCCATTCACTTCATGCACCGCATTCTTGTCTCTTCACTTCTGATTGTCTCACTTGCTGCTTGCCAGGACCCATCACCGAACCCCGTTCAGTTTAGCACTGAACCGACCATGACGCCAGTTGATGCGGATCAGATCAACGAAGCATCGGGCATTGCCGACAGTCGGAGTATGCCAGGTACGTTATGGGTGGAGCAAGACAGTGGTAGCCCGGCCGAGCTGGCGCTGCTGGGTTACGACGGTCACATCAGGGGTAAATTGGCGATCCCCACCTCAACAAACCGTGACTGGGAAGACATGACCATCGGACCGGGTCCGCAGGCAGGCACCACTTACCTCTACATTGGTGAAATTGGCGACAACAACGCGCAGTACGGCCAATATGCCATTTACCGTCTCCCCGAGCCAACGAATCTGACCAGCGCCGTGGGGCCTGTTGAGAAGATCAACTTTAAATACCCTGACGGCGCCCGTGATGCCGAAACGCTCATGTGCGATCCGCAGACAAAAGATCTGTATATCGTGTCGAAGCGGGAAACAAAAGTGCATCTGTACCGGCTGGCTTACCCGCAAAGCACAACGACGCTCCTCACCGCCGAGCTACTGGGCGAACTGCCCTATACCTATGTAACAGGCGGCGCTTTCTCGCCCGACGGTTCAGAAGTAGTGATACGTACCTACACCAATATCTTTTACTGGAGCCGCAAAAGCGGTCAGTCCGTAGCCGATGCCATGCAGCTGACAGCCTCACGGGATCTTCCCTATCGCCTTGAACCTCAGGGCGAAGCCATCTGCTTTGACCGCGGAAACAAAGGCTATTTTACGCTGAGTGAAAAAGCAAACGGCGTGAACCCAACCCTGAATTATTACCTGAGAAAATAAGTGAAAGCTGCTATTATCGGAGCCGGTATTGCGGGTATCGCTTCAGCTATTCGTTTAGCTGCCAAAGGCTATAGCGTTGATGTATTCGAGGCAAACAGCTATCCGGGGGGCAAACTGTCAACGTTTGACGATATAGCTCCCGACGGTGGACTCTACCGGTTCGACGCGGGACCTTCGCTATTTACCATGCCCGATCTGGTAGAGGACCTGTTTCGGCTGGCCGGCCGCAACCCTTCCGATTATTTCTCATACATCCGCCTCGACGAAACCTGTCGCTATTTCTGGGATGATGGAACCCGATTGACTGCCTGGGCCGATCAGGCCCGCTTCGCTCGAGAAGTTGAAACTGTGCTGGGTGAACCAGGACAGCATTTACTGGATCAGCTGGCCGACAGCGCGTTGAAATATGACGTCACCGAAAAACTGTTCTTACAAAAATCGCTGCATAAGCTGGGTACGTGGTTAGGCCGTGATGCCTTACGGGGTTATTTGAACTTACCTAAACTAGGCGTTTTTGGAACCATGAATGCTGCCAATGAACGTCGCTTTCAACACCCGAAGCTTGTTCAGCTTTTCAATCGTTACGCAACTTATAATGGGTCTGACCCCTATCAGACGCCAGCGACGCTGAACATTATTCCGCATCTGGAATATAACATCGGTGCCTTTTTCCCGACGAAAGGCATGGTCAGTATTACAGACAGCCTGGTGCAACTGGCCCGGGAACTAGGCGTTCGGTTCCGGTTCAATACGCAGGTCGACGAGATCGTGACAGAGAAAAAGCAGGTGACTGGCCTTCGGGTCAGCGCTGTACCTCAACAGCCTGACGCAATGATTCCCTCGAGCCTCCAGCTTTTCGACCGGGTAGTCTGCAACATGGATGTGGTCAATGCCTTTCGGAAGCTGATGCCTACTGCCAAACAACCCGAGCGCATTCTGCGGCAACCCAAATCAAGTTCGGGACTAATTTTCTACTGGGGCATCAACCGGACCTTTGCTGAACTGGATCTGCACAACATCTTCTTCAGCGAGGATTACCGGTCGGAATTCGATCACCTTTTCCAGCAAAACAAGCTGTACGACGACCCCACCATTTACCTGAATATCACCTCGAAACACAAACCCGACGACGCACCGCCGGGCCGCGAAAACTGGTTTATCCTGCTCAATGCGCCCAACAATACCGGCCAGGACTGGGACGCTATAATTGAGAAAGCGCGGCAGAACATCTTGAACAAGCTAAGCCGTGTATTGGGTACAGCTGTAGCCCAGTGCATTGAAACGGAAAGTGTTCTTGATCCGCGTAGCATTGAGGCACGTACCTCCAGTTCGCAGGGGGCGCTGTACGGGAATAGCAGCAACAACCGATTTGCGGCTTTTCTACGCCATGCTAATTTTTCGCACCAGTTCGACAACCTGTACTTCGTAGGAGGTAGTGTGCATCCGGGTGGGGGCATCCCGCTTTGTCTGTTATCGGCGAAGATTGCCACCGAATTAGCGGGCGCGTAATGTCTGTTAACTGAACGGTTGTTAAGCCAGCCCTCGTTTAATGGCTTCCATGACTAATCCTTGCCGACTCTTAACACCCAGTTTTTCAAAGACAGACTCCCGATAGCCGTCTACCGTTCGAGGGCTAACACACATTTTATCGGCAATTTCAACGTAGGTCAGTTCACTACAGGCCCAGCGAATAAAGTCCGACTCCCGCTTATTTAAGTGGCTAGTGACTTCAACCTGAGCGGGTTGGCTGAGTTGACTGATGAGCCGACTGGTCAGGTAATCAGAGTAATGGTAGCCCTTGGTCCGAATGTCATCAAGGGCTTGTCGAAGTTCAGACGGCCGGCACCCTTTCAGCAAATAGCCTCGTGCACCCTGCTGCATCATCTGCGCGATCGTCTTTTCGTCATCGAGCATAGAAAGAGCAAGCACCTTCAGCGTAGGGTGATTTTCGCGTAGGTAGCGGGCTGTTTCCTGGCCATTCATTTCGGCCATATGCACATCCATAATCAATATCTCAGGCAGTGCGTGCTGTTTCAGCAGATTGATCAGATCACGGCCGTTCTGAGCACAGAACGTTACCTCGTAGGTTTCAAATCGACTAATTAGTTCAGCTAATGCCTGGGCCATCAGGTAATGATCGTCGACGATGGCGATAGAGGTTTTCATGGGGTGCGGGTTGATTCAGGGCAACGAAAGGTAACTTACAGTAACCTGATAGTCAAGTATTCCTGATCGATTACCCGGAAAGCAGACCGTAATAATACCCGATAAAGTCAGGTTAATTGCCCATGGAGTAGGGCTGATGGGCCATGTAGTTTTGTGGCCTGACCCAGTTCATTTGCTTTCCGCTCTATACGCCACACCAAACAATTTAACTACCCATTACAAATACGGGAAAATTCCCGTTGTGCATTCACCTGTATTCAATGTGCTTCGTGCCAACTTAACACCCTACAAACATGCTCAGAATCGTAATAATCATTTGCCTGTGCCTCTTTGTCGCCATTGCCTGCGAGCAAGCCAAAAAAACGGATCAGTCTACCACCCAGGTGGATTCCTCGGCAACCTCAACTTTGCACCATCCTCTCCCACCCTGTCCAGGAGGCGTAGTGACCATGCTCAAGACGCCTACAAACTCTGTACTGATCGACTCGGCCAGAGCCGCCAGGCTGTATATTAATTTTAAAGAAAAAGCCATGAAAGGCAGAAAGAAATTTGGCGCTAATTTCTGCGATAGTGCTTTTAGATATTTAAAAACCGGGCGCTTCATCAAAGGAACCCTAGAAGAACATTTGTGTATAAATGAAACTAGCTTACGCCGTATCACAGGAGATACTGTACAATACGACGCGGTCAGATTATATCCATGTTTGGATGGTAAAGATTTAAAATACCTGTTAGTTTTTGTAAAACAAGTTTCGGGCGAAGCAACGATTTATAACGACAAGTCAAGCCCTACTCCAATTGTTCTGTTAACGCTCGATAAGTTAAGAAAACGAATCTGTGCTATTTATGACTATCAACGAGTAGGGAAAGTACCATTTACCTCTCATCGTTTATGCACACCGAACTGTCCAGACGATGATGATGATCTACTCTTCGATTACTAATCATGATGCTATTCATCATAGCATTGGAAGTCATTTGTGTTGGGGTTGGTGTCTTTTATTACACCAACCTCAGCCCATCTTCGCTGCGTCCTCTGCTTATTTATTTATGCCTCGCTTTGCTCATTGATGGGTTGCTCGAAGTAGTACCTGATCCGACTGGTATCTGGACAAGGGGCCAGTATGACCTAATGCTCCCTGCTGAATTTGCTATTTATATAAATTTATTCAAACCCAAGCCTCCACGAATTTTCAGGTCAGTAGCCATTGGCTTGTTTGGCCTGGGGCTTTACCAGCTTACAGTTCATTTACAGGATCGCGCCTCAAGTACTAATTTGTATCTGGTCATGTGTCTGCTCTTGTTACCAGTCATTTTACTTTATCTCTGGTCACTTGCAACCAGTGATAAACTGTTGACTATAAGCAGAGAGCCTCTTTTCTGGATTGCTATTAGTTTGCTTTTTTCCTGCACTGGGAGTGCCATCGTCACCGGATTTTATTTTCTACTGAGCGATCGTTTCAAAGCAGCAGGTAAAAACCTTTTTTATATAAATTATGTACTTACCGCCATCCGTTATTGTATGTTTACAGTAGCTTTTACTGTAGCTGGTCGGACTGGAGATGGAAGATAATCTATATCTCGTTGTTATTGTTAGCACCATAGTCTTTCTGGTATTAGCTGTTTTTATTGTCAGCTTTTTACTGCTTTTTCAACGGCGTCAGTTGCAGAATTTGAAGGAGAAGATTGAGATGAAGATTGCTTATGAACAGGAAATACTGCAAGTACAGATTGAAGTACAAAACCAGACACTACAGCAGGTAGGCAACGATCTACACGATAATATTGGCCAGTTACTGTCCCTGACAAAGCTTCATCTGAACAGTCTGGAAGAAGAAAATGACCCGGAATGGGTAGCGAACCGAATGCTCGATGTCAGAGCGATCGTTGACCTGGCCATTCGGGAAGTACGTTCACTGACCAAAAGCTTGGATAAAGAGTTTATCGAGCAGTTTGGGCTCATCGACAGTCTACAACACGAACTTGACCGCCTGGAACAAACAGGCCGTTTCACGACTGAATTTAGTTTAACCGGCAATCAGCAATCGCTGGGTTTCCAGCGCGAGATAATTCTGTTCCGGGTTGTGCAGGAAATTCTGAACAATGCGATCAAACATGCCCAGGCCAACCGGATTGCGGTAGCGGCTACTTTCTCTACCAGTTTATTTACCCTGCAGATCAGCGATGATGGGCAGGGTTTCGATATAGCTGAGCTACAAAATCGGGAGCTGGGAACGTCCGGGGCTGGGCTTCGCACCATGCAACGCCGCGCCGAACTTATTGGTGGTACCTGTCAGATCATGTCAATTCCAACGCAGGGGACACAGGTTATGCTGACTCTGCCAATCACTCAGCCAGAATAGGCTCTGAAGGTTTTTGTAGCGTTTTCCTCTATCAATCGCTTTATGACAGCACCCCTACTCACCCTGCTCACTTGCCTTATTCCAACCATTTCACTAGCTCAGTTTACCATTTTGCCAGTCGAACCGGGCTGCGAAACAGGCTATTCAGTCGCCGATACGGTCTGGCCACTGGGGCAACGGGGCGATGCTCAACTACTTGATGCAGCTTTATCTCACGATGCTGAACTGATTCAGACAACGGCTCATGTCATGCATTCTGGCACTGATCCGGTCTGTCTACCTGAACAAACAGGTAGCTATGAGGTCCAGGTACGTCCGTCACGGGTGAATTTTGCTTTATTACCGGTTAGTATGATCCCGTTCAGGGATGCGGTGGCGATTGCCAGGTTACTAAGCCCCACGCCCAGGTACGCTGATATAAAGTCATATCTGCTTGCCTATTTCAAGTTAGTCGACGGAAATCCAGATTCACTACGAGCGGCCATAACAGCCAACACGTTCATAAAGCAGGCATTGGGCAGTGCGGCCACTGTTGATCTGATCGTCAATGCAGTACTTTCTACCCGATCACCCGGCGATCCAATGCAGTTTACGGTGATGGAGGCTGGCCAGAAAAGTCTGCTTAATCCCACGCTCGTTGCAGATGCGCTGGGTACGTTCATCGCCAAACGATTTAAGGAAGAAATCAACGCTGCCTTTCTCCAGCGCTTTCGACTGTTGCTGACCAATAATCCAGATTCCCTCAAGCTCCTATTTCCAGAAAGCCATTCGGTTTTGCTGAATGCCGACCCGTATAATTACACCAGTTTTCTACAGTCATTACAGGAAGCCTTTGAGCAGGACTTGGCTTCTTTGCCCAAAAATACCGTCAATTACCTGTCTTACAATCGTCAATTGGCGGCAACGACACTTCGTTCGCCGGTGCTGTTCGATGTAACCCTTGCTTCACTTCAGTTAGTTGGCGAGTTGCAGGAGGGTCGCCCCGGACTGACCGTATTAAGTCAGCTAGGCAATAGTCGAGCCGTTTTATCCATGCAGGAACCGGCCGTACAACATGCCCTACAACTTCTTTCCTTACTAGCGCGCAACAGTACGACAGATACAGCGGGCGAACAGCTTCTTAAAAGGGAGGAGTTGGCCCAATTAGCAACTGATAGCACGGTATTAAAGTTGTTTCTTGGGCTGATCCTGGCTAAAGAAGAACCCCTGCTCAAATCAATTACTGTTCGGCCCGGCCCGGCTTCTAAGTCATTATATACCTTTATCAATCAAGATCTTAGCTCTAGCCAGAGCACATTTTACAAAGTGATTTCGTCGGTCGTTACGGGGGCGGAAACGTTTCGTCTGGCCAAGGAGCGTATACTGGCCGAACAGCAGGCTGCGCAGGCCTTGAACAACAAACCAAATCTGGCCCCCCATTATCTCAGTATGCTTGAAACGGGCATTACCATCCTGGAGAACAGCTTCGACTTTTACACAATCATTGCCGGAACGCTCGCTCAGACACCTGTAGCCAGTAAAGATGCTTTTGCGATCAGTCGCCAGTGCATCCCGATTGTCCGGAATGTCTGGGAAAAAAGATACGGTTTAGCGCTAAGCCACTCAGTTACACTCTTACAAACGTTATTCAAAACGGTACCTCCTGCCAGTGTAGCCGCACTAACCCGTAAACAGAAACGGTTGTTGAAAGACGCCGACAAGCTGAACGTCAAGGTGCGTTCTGCATTCAGAGGCGTACCCGTTCAAGCCTTATCCGAGGCAATTGCTACTGCAAAAGCCACCGTGGGGGCAGCAGCTGTTTCTGCCAATGTGCGCGAAACCATCGGCGACGGGGCGGTAACTGGCGCGGTTGGTAACCTGATGAAGTATGGCTCGTTTATGGTCACGGTGGTGAATGCGACAACTAAAGATGAGATGCTGCTGGCACTGGAATCGGCAGCGTTGCCAGTAGGCAGTTACCGAATCAAGCGCAATACCTATTTTTCTGTCTCAATCAATTCATTTGGCGGCGTTTACGCTGGTGTTCAGGCCAATGAAGGAGGCATTAATTTTAAAGCGTTACAGCAGTCAAGCCGGGGATTGATTGCCCCGTCGGCGCCAGTTGGCTTTTATGCAGGGTGGGGAAAATCGCAGGTAAAGGTTCTAAACAAAGACCGCCAGGCGAACGGGATTTTTGTATCACTCATCGATATAGGCAGCATTTTTGCTTTTCGCCTCAACGATGCCAACACCGCTGACCTTCCCGAATTAACCTGGCAGAATATCATAGCCCCGGGCGCGTACTTTATACATAGTTTCAGCAATGTATTGTCTCTGGGAATTGGCGCGCAGCATGGCCCCCAGCTCCGGGCAATCAAGGATGGCACCGTCGTGTTTGATCCCCAATCCTGGCGTTATGGCCTTAAGCTTACTGCCGACATTCCTATTTTCAATCTATATACAAAAGCTAACCGTAAGGCGCTCTAAGTAAGCCTGTTACTCAATCCCTATAACTCATGACCATCTGGCTTATTCTGTTCTACATCTGCCTGGCCGGGACGGTGGGCGGGATTATCAACGCGCTCCTTAATCGGAGTGGCTTTGAGCTTCCTAAATTCGTGAAGATCGACGGCGTTACCGTGTATAAACCTGGTTTACTGGGCAATATGCTGGTCAGCGCAGCGGCGGCGGGCGTGTCATGGGGGCTATACGGCCCACTGGCTAATTACGTGATAGGTACGTCGGAAATCCAGCAGGCAGTGCCCACCGTCACGGTAGGACAACTGATGGGGGCCGTGTTGGTTGGAACGGCCGGTGCCAAATGGTTTACGTCTGAAATTGATCGTGAGACCTGGCGGGCTACTGCGGTAAAAGTGGCCAGTCAGCCCGCCGACGCTACCAAGAGCAAGGCTTTATCGTTGGCAACCCCTATTGAGGCGCTGAATCTGGTGAAGTAATTAGCAACCGGCGGTGCTGAAACCAGACCAAGTTGCTACTTTGGCATATGGCTCATTTGCAAACACCCCGGCCGCTCCGTCTGGTCCTGTTCTGTTTCCTCTTCATTGGTTCGGTAGCCTGCCAGCGGGCGTACAAAGCGCCTATTGATACGCTACAGAAGAACACCGTTGCGGCCACCAAGGCCATTACCGCCTATTACACTGCCCTGAATCAGCAGGAGCGCGACCTCTATTTTCTCACGTTGCTACTCAATCCTGGTCAGCGAGTCGAAGAAGTCGATGCGCAGGGCAAGGAAACGCCGCTTCTACTGGACTCTTTTGATCCGGTGGCCATACAGGCACGCATCGCGTTGATGGCCCAGCTATCAGCTTATGCCGATCAGCTTTCGGCGCTGGCGGGTACTGATTCTCCTCAGCAACTTCGCACAGATCTGATGGCGCTGGGTAGTAACCTGGAGAGCATGCAGGCTCAGTTTGCCGAGCTGGCTCGTAACCGGGCCGACGATCAGGCTACCGCTTACCTCTCGCCTATCGCCACGTTGATTGCCGTCGTTGGTGAAGCAGCGCTGATCAACAAACGCGAAAAAGCGCTGAAACAAGCCATCTTGCAGGGAGAAGCGCCGATTAACCAGCTACTCGACTTTCTGACAAAAGACCTCGACAAGTATGTTTTTCTAGCTCAGAAAACAGGCGACGATCAGAAATTGGCTCAGTTAATGGTTGCGTATAACGGCATGGCGAATCGTAAGGCTATACCGCGTGATGAGCTAAAAAAACGACTCGATGAGATTCAACGCGCTGCCGAACAGCTCCGCCTTACCCGAACCAACCGCCCTTCAGACGTACTACGGGCGTTGAAAAAAGCGCATGTGGCCCTGGTTGGCGTTGCCAGGCAGACCACTACATTTCAGCAATTTCAGGCGGCAGCGCTGGCTTACGAAACCCAGGTTGATTTATTTCTGAAGGCCGCCCAACGAATTAATGAACTGCGCAAAGCCGATCATCCGTAAGCACGTACCCAGCCATGAAAAAGATTGATACCGAACAACTCGCCGGGGCCGCCCAGAAAAGTTTCTCTCTGGCACGGGACGGACGCCTCTCCACTGTTCAGCAGGCCTCTATGCTCACCCAGGGAATGCGACTGCGTGCCTCCCTGATCAGCGCCCTCTCCGTTGAATTTGCCGATAGTGTGAAGCAGGTAGACGACGCCAATCAGCAGTTGGCTGCCCTGAACCAAACGCTTCTAGACACAACAGTAGCCATCACCAACATTGCCGATACGATCAAACAGGCGGCATCGGCGGCCGGCCTACTGGAAAAGCTACTTAAAAAAGCAGTGTCGGTGTTGTCATAAATCGGTTGACGCACCGATTATTTTCGGTCATCCTGCCAGATAAGTCTCTTGGCTGTAGCTGGTTGGGGGAAATCGGTACACCGGCTATCTCCACCACCAGAAAAACGCCGTCTGGCGCGCAGATTGAACTGCAGCTAGCATCCAGCAAACTGTTAAATAGGACGTAATAAACGATACGTTCTTTATAGCTGTATTGAGTAACGTTCCCTCGTGGATTACGCACAGGCTCTTTTTGCATCCGACCAATCAGATCGCGGATGCAAGCAGGCGTGTCTGAGGGAACCCCGTCTTTACTGCATGAACAAATACAGATCGGCCCAGTAATTAGGAAGGAACGTACCTAGACGCTGCTGAAAGAGTATGTTTTATGAGACCTCATAAAACTAAAGTAGATGGCCCTTTTGTGGTTACCTACTCGTTGATCATTCTATTAATAAGCCAGCACAGGAGCCAGCCACCGTTCTACATCCTCTACTGACATATCTTTTCGGTGGGCGTAGTCGATGATCTGGTCTTTGTTCAGTTTGCCCGTGGCGAAATATTTCGATTCGGGGTGACTGAAGTAAAAACCACTGACCGATGAGGCCGGGTACATCGCAAAGCTCTCGGTGAGCACAATGCCCGCCCGCCCCGCATCGAGCAGGTCAAACAGCGTTGCTTTTTCAGTGTGGTCAGGACAGGCAGGATAACCCGGCGCCGGTCGGATACCCTGGTATTTTTCCCGGATCAACTCTTCATTACTCAACTGCTCGCTGGCGGCGTATGGCCAGAACTCCTTACGTACCCGCTCATGCATCAACTCCGTGAAAGCCTCGGCCAGCCGGTCGGCGAGTGCTTTTACCATGATGCTGTTGTAATCATCATGGTCGCGATCGTATTTCTCGATCAGCTTTTCAATGCCAATACCCGCCGTCACGGCAAACGCGCCAATATAATCCTGACGGCCGCTCTCTAAGGGCGCCACAAAATCGGCCAGGCACAGATTGGGTAGCCCCGCCGCTTTCTGGTTTTGCTGACGCAGAAAATGCAGCACTGTTTTGGTGTCGAAGAGCAGTTCGCCGGCGGTTGTTACTGCCGTTTGCGACTGAGCAGCCCGGCTTATCTTATATTCGGTGTGCTGGTGCGAGCCGTGGCGTTCGCAGGGAATGTTGCGGGTCACCTCCTCAAAATCATGAATCAATACATCGTCTTCAGTGGCATTGGCCGGGTAAAATCCAACCACCGCTTTGGCACCGAGCGACTTGTCGCGGATGATCTGATTCAGCAGCGCGTTAGCGTCGTCAAACAGCTTTTTTGCTTCGGCCCCTACCACGGCATCGCCGAAAATGGCGGGGTACTTACCGTGCAGTTGCCACGTCTGGAAGAAAGGTGTCCAGTCAATGTATTTGGCAATCTCATCCAGCGGATACTCGTCGAAATAGCGATTACCCAGGTACGTTGGTTTGGTTGCGTCAAAGCGTGACCAGTCGATTTGAACCCGGTTGTGGCGGGCCTTTTCGATAGGCAGCAGGTTCTTTTCCTTCTGCCGTTTGGCGTGGTCATCGCGCAGCCTGGCATATTCTGCCTTAATCTCGTTGAAGATCTGGTCGCGGGTTTCCACTTCATTGCTCGTCAACCGACCGGCTACGGGCACGCTCCGGCTGGCATCGAGCACGTGAATCACCGGCCCTGAATAATGGGGATCGATTTTCACGGCGGTATGAATCCGCGAGGTTGTTGCGCCGCCTATCAGCAATGGGATGGTGAAGCCCTGCCGCTCCATCTCTTTTGCCACACCCACCATCTCGTCGAGCGAGGGGGTAATGAGCCCACTCAGGCCAATGATGTCGACAGTATGCTCGCGGGCAGCATCCAGAATTTTTTGGGTAGCCACCATCACACCCAGGTCAATGATTTCGTAGTTGTTACAGCCTAACACGACACCGACAATGTTTTTTCCAATGTCGTGCACGTCGCCTTTCACCGTTGCCAGCAGAATTTTTCCGGCGCCGGCGGCTTCGCCAACCTGCTTTTCAGCTTCGATATAGGGGGTAAGATGAGCTACCGCCTTCTTCATCACCCGCGCCGATTTCACCACCTGCGGCAGGAACATTTTCCCCTCTCCAAATAAATCCCCAACCACGTTCATGCCATCCATCAACGGGCCTTCGATTACGTGGAGTGGGCGTTCGGCCTGCTGACGGGCTTCTTCCACATCGGCGTCGATAAACTCTGTAATGCCTTTTATCAGCGCGTATTTGAGCCGTTCGCCAACACTCTCGTTACGCCAGGCATCATCAACAACTACCTCTTTGCCTTTCGCCTTCACCGTTTCAGCAAAGGTCACCATCCGCTCCGTCGCATCGTCGCGACGGTTCAGCAGCACGTCCTCTACGTGTTCGAGCAGGTCTTTTGGAATATCATCGTAAATGGCCAGTTGACCCGCATTCACAATGCCCATGTCCATTCCCGCACGGATGGCGTGGTATAGGAAGGCCGAGTGAAAGGCCTCACGCACGGGTTCATTGCCCCGGAAGCTGAACGATATATTCGACACCCCTCCGCTCACTTTAGCCAACGGCAGGTTTGCTTTGATCCAGCGCGTGGCGTTGATAAAATCAACGGCGTAGTTATTGTGCTCGTCGATACCAGTGGCAACCGTCAGGATGTTCGGGTCGAAGATGATGTCCTGTGGCGCAAACTCTACTTTATCGACCAGAATGCGGTAAGCCCGTTCGCATATCTCGATCCGGCGTTCGTAGCTGTCGGCCTGGCCTTGCTCATCGAACGCCATGACTACCGCCGCCGCGCCATAGCGCTTCACCAGTTGGGCGCGTTCAATAAACGCTTCTTCGCCTTCTTTCAGCGAAATAGAGTTGACAATGGCTTTGCCCTGCACGCATTTCAGGCCGGCCTCGATCACTTCCCATTTAGATGAGTCGATCATGACGGGCACGCGGGCAATGTCGGGTTCGGCAGCAATCAGGTTCAGGTACGTTGTCATGACCTCGGCCGAATCCAGCATCCCTTCGTCCATGTTCACGTCGATCACCTGCGCGCCGTTTTCTACCTGCTGCCGGGCCACGGCCAGGGCCGCTTCGTAATCACCTGCTTTGATGAGCCGGGCAAAAGCTTTCGAGCCGGTTACGTTCGTGCGCTCACCAATATTGACGAAGTTGGTAAGCTCAGTGATTTTCAGTGGCTCCAGTCCGCTTAGTTTTTGGTAAGGTTCTGGTGCAAGTTTTGGCCGGGGCTGATACCGGGCGGCCGCGCTGGCAATAGCCCGGATATGATCGGGCGTTGAGCCGCAGCAACCGCCAATGATATTGATGAATCCATCGCGCATGAAGCCCTCTACCTGAGCGGCCATCATTTCCGGCGTTTCATCATATTCGCCAAATTCATTCGGTAAGCCCGCGTTCGGATAAGCCGACACAAAGAAGGGGGCTTCTTTCGCCAGCGTCTGAATATAAGGACGCATGGGTTCAGCGCCGAGCGCGCAGTTCAACCCCACGCTGAGCAAGGGCAGGTGCGATACCGAGTAAAGGAATGCCTCGGTTGTTTGCCCCGACAGCGTTCGTCCCGATGCATCAGTGATCGTTCCCGAAATCATGATCGGCAACGACAGGTGCTTTTCGGCGAAATACGTATCGATGGCAAACAGGGCCGCTTTCGCATTCAACGTATCGAAAATCGTTTCGACCAGCAGGATGTCGGAACCGCCATCTACCAGGCCGCAGACCTGCTCATAATAAGCCTCAACGAGTTCATCGAACGTTACGGCCCGATAACCTGGGTTATTCACGTCGGGCGAAAGGCTGGCCGTTCGGTTAGTTGGCCCCATGGCTCCAGCCACAAAACGCGGTTTGCCGGGATTTCGACGCGTCACCTCATCAGCCACCTCGCGGGCTATCCGGGCCGATTCATAATTCAGTTCATAGACCAGATCCTCCATGTGGTAATCGGCCATGGCAATACGCGTACCGCTGAATGTATTCGTCTCAACGATATCTGACCCAGCGTCGAAATACTGGCGGTGAATCTCCTGAATGATGTCGGGACGGGTAATAGACAGCAAGTCGTTGTTACCCTTCACATCGTGGGGGAAATCACGGAAGCGTTCGCCCCGGTAATCGGCCTCCGTGAGGTCATACCGCTGAATCATCGTGCCCATGGCACCATCGAGGACGAGAATACGCTGCTGAAGGAGGTCGGTAAGGTGCTGCAAGAGAAGCTAACTTTTTCGTGAAAAAAGCCAATAGCAAAAGGCTATGACCCGGAAAAATACAAATCTACTGAAAAGCAATGGGAACCCCCATGAAGTGAATTCAATATGGGACACACAACAAGGATAAACAGAAGCGAGGCCATCATTTAACCAGACTCTACACGCTTTCCGGGGCAGGTCCGTCAAAAAAACGGGCTCGACTCTGTTTCGTCGGCATTCCCATCCGTTTTGCTTGTAGTTTTGCGGCCCACAAACATATACGCTACAGTGAAACTGGCTGCCATTGACATCGGTTCCAACGCCGCCCGCATGCAAATTTCGACCGTGCTGACCAACGACGACGTGATCAGCTTCAAACGGGTCGAATATGTCCGCTTTCCGCTTCGGCTCGGGCACGATGTATTTACGCATGGGGCCCTGACGCCCGAAAGTGTTCAGCGGACCATCAAGCTGATGCAGGCCTACAAGCTTCTAATGGAACTCCATGAGGTTGAGGCCTTTATGGCTTGTGCTACGTCTGCCATGCGCGAAGCAACGAATGGGCGTGACGTGGCTGACCTGGTGAAACTGCGGTCAGGGATTCCTATTCAGATCATAGATGGTCAGAAAGAGGCCGAGCTGATCAATAATGTGGTGGTACTGGCCCTCGACGATCGACAAACGTTACACATCGATGTTGGTGGCGGTAGCACGGAGTTAAATCTCTATCGTAATCGCAAAAAACTGGCTTCGCGTTCGTTTAAAATTGGGTCTGTCCGCCTGCTGGAAGGCAAAGACATGCGAAGCACCTGGGCGAAAGTTGAAGCCTGGATCAAGGAGAACGTTGACCGTAGCCAGCCCGTTGTTGCCGTAGGGACGGGTGGAAACATCAGCAAGCTGTTCAATCTGGTGTCGAAAACGAGTGACACCACCACGACTCTTTCCGAAATAATCCGGATGCAGAATTACATCGCCACCTTCAGCCTGGAGGACCGGATCAACAAGCTCCGCCTCAATGCCGACCGCGCAGATGTGATCGTTCCTGCTGCCCAAATCTATATTTCGGCTATGGAGTGGGCAGGCGCAACCGATATCGCCGTGCCAGACCTGGGCCTGAAAGACGGTATTCTTCAGGTCGTTTATCAAGAGTTGGCCAAATAAGTCTGGCTGGGATTTGGTTAAGCTTAGGCCTCAATACACTTATGTTCGCCCAGCCTAAAAGCCCGCACAGAATTACCGGATGCGCTGGGCAGTGATCTGTAGGCAAGCAGACGGGCAAGGCGTTGTTTCCTGCACACCCACGTCCAGTGTGTTGATGGTTTGCCCGGGTACGTTCAGTTGAAACTGCATAACAGGTAGTCCATTCAGGTTCGGAGCATTGTTGGAGCCCGTCAGTAGAAAGGCATCGGAATCAGTCGAAGCCGGATTGGCGCCTGTTCCCTGGTTCCAGCCGGTCAGTTGGTACCCTTTGCTGTTCACCGTCAGCACGTGGCTGGTTGTGTTGACCTGTTGCGACGTCTGATCGGAGCCGATCACGATGAAGTAGGGCACATTGTAGGCGAGGGTCAAGGCTGGTCCAGACTGAAAACTGTACCGTCCCTGCGCGTCGCTGATCGTACTGGCCAGCCTGATACCAGACGCCGAGTACAGTGATAATTTAACACCAGCCAGCGGTGGCTCAGCAGGCCCCTGCATTCCATCGCCATTGGTATCGACCCATACACGGTTCCCGACGGAAACCGGCGCCACTTCGCACAGGGCATTGATCTGCCCTAATCCGTTGGACGCTCCAAAGGTTGATCGGGTTGACGTAGATAGGCCGCTCAGTGCATCGCGATATACTTCATAGCGCCGGAGCAGGTCCCCATTCTGCACATCGAAAAAAGCGGTACCTCCCGACCAGGTCGTGAGCGGGTTAAACAGGTTGACGAACATATTATCCAGCCGCGGATTGCTCAGCAATGAGCCGGCAAAGGTTTCCTGGTTCAGCGTTGTGAACTGCTCATTACAGTAAAACTCCCCGGCCGCTGTTGTGTTGCCGGGACCCGTATAAACAGGTCCCTGGCCATTGTTAACGCCACAACCGGAGTTAGAACCGGCTGATCCGTTGGCTTCGAGCAGGTACGTTCCGTTCACCAGTGCCGCCCGTAACAGGTCGCCGCCAGTGTAGCCGCTGTAGACCGTTGTTGGGGTAGGTGATGTCTCAGTGGGTGCCAGTTGATTTCGCGATGTCTGATGGCCGGTTCGATCCATTAGCCCAACGATTATAGCCC
This sequence comes from Fibrella arboris, assembly GCF_041321095.1. Lineage (NCBI taxonomy): Bacteria > Pseudomonadati > Bacteroidota > Cytophagia > Cytophagales > Spirosomataceae > Fibrella > Fibrella arboris. The sequence continues at coordinate 238,266 of NZ_JBGGWE010000004.1, forward strand.
CTTCTGCGTCAAACCCGATCGACGACAAAATGGGCTGCGGGCGAACCACACGGTGCATCTGTGGGGTAGTAGCCGAGCTGAGTACGTTTGTCGAATACTCTGACCAGGTATCACTCCAGGGTTCCCAATAGTCACCCAGCGACGAGGCAGCATCGGCACCCGCAACAGCCCAGCCTTTACGATACGTAAGCGGGATAACCAGTACGGGTGTTGTATTGAATGTGTTTGTTGTGAGGTCGAAGGCATAAACGCAGGCTTTCAGATCTGCCCGGTTCCGGCTGATCGATGCATCATTGACAACCCCTACGTATAATTTCCCCTGATAGTAGGACACTGCCCAGGGCCGATTTACCCCTGTCGAAAAAGTCTGCGGAATAGTAAAGCTCGTAAACGCGTCGGGGGTAAGTGAGGTAGCTGGCCGTATGGGTTGGCCCAGCTCAATACGCACCAGTGTTTTCTGGTATAGGTTGATGACCCATAACTTGTCTTCGCTTGGCGTGAAGGTGGCTCCTCCCATCCCTACTTTCCCGACCAGACTGAAAGCAACTGCGTCGGCACTCGCTGTGCTATTCGATTGCGGTAATGTTCGTGCAGCAAGAGCAGTCAGGTCAGCCGGTGAGGCCAGCGTCAGGTACTGACCTGCGTCAACGTAGGCCGTTGATGTAGCTGTGTTTGGATTGGTGATATAGATCCCTCCCAACCCAAGTGTGCCGAGGGCAGCGTGACGCTTCAGAAAGCCAATGCTCACCAGCTGGTTACTCTGGCGTTGCAGCGCAGTAGCCCAGACAGTACCTATATCCACACTGGTTGCCAGCTGACTGGGCATGTCCTGAACCGTCAGTGGCTGGCCTTCCGCATTAAACGGATAGGTCACCAACGTACCTGTGTTTTGTAAGGCACCTGTCTGGTAAACAGGAGTTACCAGCAACGGCTCGGCCTGGCAATAGTCGGCTGGATCGCTTATGCCATAGTTCACCGCAGCGGGCGCCTGCACAAATTGAACATCACTGCCAGCCGTTAAGCTGGGCGAGTCATAGGTATAGAGCGGTCGGTTTGAAAATTCAATGCGTACTCGCTTACCCGGAGAAATGATACCCGACGAGAAGGCGAAAGAACCGTCGGTAGCGGTGATGGTGGAGAATGACTGGGCTGCGCCATCGACATAGGCACACACCTTAATACCGGCTACCCCTAATTCGGTCGGCGCTGTGGCTGTCTGTAGGCCGTTACGGTCATAATCGCGATAAACGGTGCCAACTACCTGCGCAAATCCAGAGAAACCAGATACTATTAAACCAATGATTAGTAACGAATTACGTGCAAAACGTGAAGGTATTGAGTGGGCAATCACGTTGAGACAGGCACAAACGTACCTGACTGGAGTGTCAAGTCCAGTTATCATATTTTCACACATTTACAGGTTCTGGTTGACTGTCAACGAAAACCGTGCCAAACACACTAACTAGCTTTTCCCCTGACGGCGTAGTGCTATAAACATGGATGCATACTTTACGCTGGTGTACATGGAAGCCTGTGTAAACGAATTATCTTTGTTCAGCTTTATCGCTTACATGCATCGCATACAAACACATTATCCAGACGTCACGCAGCCTATTCCGACCTATAGCGAGTCGGGCTTTTTCTTTAATGAGGAAGATCAGTTAAGGCAACAGGATAATGGCTCCTTCCACCTGCTGACAGCGCTGAATATGGCTACGCACCAGGTCGACGCCAGGTGCGCTGTATTCATCGATAATGAGTTGGCAATCAGCCCTAAATTGGCCCCTTTTGGTTCTGTTGAATTCACCAGTACCCTACCGGACCATACCCTTACGGCTTTATTAGACTCTCTGGAAGCAGAGGTAGACCGGCTGGGGCTGCCCGCCCTGCGCCTGACCAATTACCCCCATTGTTACGCACCTGAACAGGCCGAACGGCTGATGCGGGCATTGCGACGGCGACAGTATCGAATAGTGGATCAGTTGACCAACTTTCATTTGACCATTACGGATGATCAGTTCAGTAGCCATCTGCATAAATCGGAACGCAGGCGGTTATTGAAGTGCCAAAAAGCTGATTTTAAAGCCGGCGTCTGGGTCGATCCACCGGTCAAGGCAGTGGTTCAGTTCATACAGGCTAGCCGTCTGCAACAGGGATACCCCCTCACTATCGCGCCGGACCGCCTGGCTTACCTGCTCTCGACTTTTCCGGATCAATATCCTGTATTTGTCATCCGTGATGGCGCTACCATTGCCGCTTTAACGGTAGCGGTTCGGGTGCGCCACGATATTCTCTATAATTTTCTGCCAGCCGACGACTTAGCCTATCGCCGATATAGCCCGGCAGTTATGCTTACGGCCAGTGTATATGCCTATTGCCAACAGGAAGGAATCGGCCTGCTCGACCTGGGCGTTTCGGTCGATGAGCATCGCCTGCCGAAACCCAGTTTAATGCAGTTCAAACGGAATCTGGGTGCCCAGGAATCCCCTAAAATGGTGTGGGAAAAGAAGGTCAAAAGAGGCGGAAGTCGTCCCTCTTTCTGATTCTTTCTAGCCGATGGCGACTTTCCGTAAAATTGAATCGATAACCTGGAGCGAGGTAATGCCATCGGCTTCGGCTTCATAATTCAGCAGTACCCGGTGATTGAACACATCGGGGCATACTTCCTTGATGTCTTCAGGCAGGACGTAATCGCGCTGATCGAAATACGCCACTGCCTTAGCGGCTAAATTCAGGTGGATACTAGCCCGCGGCGACACACCATATTGAATATACCGGGCCTCATCGCGCAACCCATATTCGAGGGGGCGACGGGTAGCAAAAACCAGTTCAATAATGTAGCGTTCCAGCGAGTCGGAAATGTTGACCCGGTTGATCTCATCCCGAACGGCAAATACATCTTCTTTGTCGAGCAACGGCTGCACTTCATAATCGAAGTTCATGTTCGACATCCGCCGCATCACCTCCAGTTCATCATCCTTACTGAGGTAATCGACGAATACTTTCATCATAAACCGATCGACCTGGGCTTCGGGCAGTGGGTACGTTCCTTCCTGCTCAACCGGGTTTTGCGTGGCCAGTACCAGAAACGGCCGGTCAAGAATAAAGGTCTCCTCGCCAATAGTCACCTGCTTTTCCTGCATCGCCTCAAGCAGTGCCGACTGCACTTTAGCCGGCGAGCGGTTGATTTCGTCCGCCAGGATCAGGTTAGCGAAAACGGGCCCCTGTTTAACTTCAAAATCGGCGGTACGCTGATTGAAAATCATGGTTCCAATCAAATCGGCAGGCAACAGATCGGGGGTGAACTGGATGCGCTGAAAATCAAGTTGCAGCACCTTCGCCATTGTATTGATCGTCAATGTCTTGGCAAGACCCGGAACACCCTCAAGCAGGATATGCCCCCCCGTGAACAACCCGATCAGCAGCCGGTTGACGAGGCGATCCTGCCCGACGACCACTTTGCCGATCTCGATACGTGCCTGATTGATTTGTGAATGGTAGGACATAAATTACGTTTACTGTCTTCTGTTTACCGTCTTCTGTTGCTCCGCTCTCGAAAAACGTTGTCTCTACGCAGCGCAACAGAAAACGGTAAACCGAAAACAGAAGACTATTTTTTCGCTGCCCGCACGCTGCGGTCTTTGCCGTGAATGTCTTTGTATACCTGCACGCTGGTAAAGCCGCGCTCATCGAAAACAGCTTTGGTTGCCTCACCGAATCGCTCGTTGATCTCTACGTAGCAAATACCTGTTTCTGCCAGGTATCTGGCGGCGAAATCAGCCACGGCTTTGTAGAAAATCAACGGATCAGCATCGTCAACAAAAAGTGCTACGTCGGGCTCATACGCCAGCACATTCCGGTCCATCTGCGCGGCTTCGGAGCGGGTTACATAGGGCGGATTGCTCACCACACAATCGAATGGACCGACGGTATGTTCAGGTACGTTCAGAATATCCTGAAGCTCGAAATTCACATCGGCCTGCAGCGCCTCTGCATTCCGACGGGCCGTGGTTAAGGCGTCTTTCGATACATCCCAGCCCGTTACCTCCGACTGGGGCAGAAAGCGGGCCAACGTTACCGCCAAACAGCCGCTCCCGGTGCCAATGTCGATTACCCGAACGGGCCGCTCGGTCATGTCGGCAAAGTCGTGCATGATAAGGCGTATCAGGTCTTCGGTTTCAGGCCGGGGAATTAGCACATCCGACGAAACCTCGAATTCAAGTCCGCAGAATATAGTTGTCCCAATCACATGCTGGATTGGTTCCTGCCGGTTGAGCCGTTCAATTATCTTGAACCAGTCGGGTTCTGTTCGGTTTGTGGGCAGCGCACGGTCAGCCAGCACGTCGGCTTTTCGAAGTCCGAAATAATGATCGAGCAGCATAAACGCCATTTCCCGAGCTTCTTCGGGTGGGTAGGCGGTAATGTTACGGCTAAGTTGCTGGTAAAGTGGTCGGGCAGTACTGGCCATACGACGAATAGGTGTTTGGCTCAAAAATAGGGAAGTTTTCCGGGTTGCTGGTATGGAAACAACGTACCCAGCACAGTCGGCCGGTTTTTGCGGGTAACTTACCCTCGTATCTTTGGGGCTTTCTCACTGTAAATCATGACAAAACAAACCATTCTTTCAGGCTCACCCTGGGAAGATAAAGTTGGGTATTGCCGGGCCGTGCGTGTTGGTAATCTTATTGAGGTATCCGGGACGGTTGCCATCGTCGACGGAACAACCGTAAAGGCTGACGATGCCTTTGCGCAGACGGTAAACATCATCGAGCGTATCGGAAAGGTGCTGGATGAAGCCGGTGCCAGCCTCGAAAACGTGGTACGCACGCGCATTTTCACCACAGATATTCGCCGGTTCGATGACATTGCCCGCGCCCACGGCCAGTTTTTCAGCCACATAAAACCCACCACCGGCATGTATGGTATCAGCCAATTGGTAGGTCCCGAGTATTTGGTCGAGATCGAATTTACCGCCGTTGTGGAAGATTGATCAATAAAAAGCAGGCCCGATTGGCTGCCGACGTCTATAAGTCGTTCAACAGTCAATCAGGCCGTTGTCAATTGCTGAATTAACGTCTGGCTTATACGCTTCGCACTTTAGAAGACGAATCGTGACTAGCAGTTTCCTGCTGTTAATGAGCCACCAGGTAGCCTGACTGTTCCTCTTTACTGCTAGTTAAGAGGCCACCTACCGTCTACGCCTTTGGCTGTTTGACTAAAAGGGCCTGCTCAACAACGTGACGAATGGAGCTGAACGAACTGGCCAGGGCGATTTTGGCCTGTTTAGGCTCCATAAACGCTACTTTTTCGATGTTTTCCTCCGCTTGCGGAGCCAGTTTGGTATCATCGAGCAGGGCCATGGTGTACCATTTCGTGCGCTTCAGAATGCGGTTCCCATTCAGCGTATAGGTGTGGTAGGTCGTGCAGATCTTATCGCCCAGCGCCACAATTGCGCCGGTCTCTTCTTCGACCTCCCGCACGGCACCATCTTTTGATGACTCACCGTCATCGAGTTTGCCTTTTGGCAGATCCCACACGCCGCGCCGGAAGATCAGTAGCATACGCCCTTCGTGTGTTACCACGCCCCCAGCCGCTTTAACCACTTTATACAAGCTTTTTATGCGTGACTCAACGGCGTCTTTGTCTAAGCATTGGAGCGTAACCGACAGCAGATCGCTGATGTCGGCTTCTTCCAGTAGCCCAACCAGCCGTTCGGCTGTGGCTGGCGTAGCATTCAGCAACAACAGATGGCCATTCAGCGATTCAGCCTTCAGGGTCTCCAGGCGGGCGTCAACTACCCGGTCGAAGTCTGCTATCTGGGCGAGTTTATCCCCTTTTTTTGAACCCGTAAGCCGCACAGGGCGGTCATCGATAAATACGATCATGGAAAGCGAAAGAGGGTGTTTTTGCCCGTAAATCACGCAAAAATAGCGAACCCTTTACCTTTTGCGGCCCCAATAGTTCTGCTATTTTTGCAAACAGGACAATTGTCTACTACGTGGAGCTACTCATAATTCTGGTGCTGACGATTTTGAACGGCATCTTTTCGATGTCGGAAATAGCGCTGGTCTCATCGCGCCGGTCAAAATTGGAGACCGCTGCCAAGAACGGCGACCGACGCGCCCAAACGGCCCTCGACCTGGCCAACTCACCCAATCGTTTCCTGTCGACCGTACAGATCGGTATCACGCTGATTGGGATATTGCTGGGTATTTTTTCGGGCGACAAGATCACGTCTGATTTTCAGGCCTGGGTTGCCAAAGTCGACGTGCTGGCCCCTTACTCACACTCGATTGCGGTGGTGGGTGTCCTGCTGGCGTTAACCTACACGTCGCTGGTACTGGGCGAACTGGTACCAAAACGCATTGGCCTGTCGAACCCGGAAGGGATTGCCAAAGCGATGGCGGCCCCGATGGAACTGCTCTCTAAAGCAACATCGCCATTCATCGCCTTACTCACTGTCTCGAGCGATTTGCTTATTAAACTGCTGGGGATCAAGCCAAACGAGAGCGCCGTTACCGAAGAAGAGATCAAAAGTCTGGTGCAGGAAGGTAGTACGGCCGGCGCCATTGAAGAGATTGAACACGAGATTGTACAGAACGTGTTTCAATTGGGCGACCGTAAAATCACCTCGTTGATGACCAATCGGCAAAGCATCGTTTACCTCGACCTGGAAGCTGAACCCGCCGAAAATAAAGCCCAGATTCTCCAATACCGGCATGCTGTTTACCCGCTCGTCAACGGCAGCGTCGACGAAGTAGTGGGGTTGATTCATTCGAAAGATTTTCTGGGTACCGACCTCGATGTGGAGCTGACCCGCCTAAACGATTTAAAGCGCGACGTACTGTTCTTGCCCGAAAACAACCGCGCTTATCAGGTACTCGAACGCTTCCGCGAACGGCGGCAGTATGCGGGCATCATCGTTGATGAATACGGCGGAGTACTCGGCATTGTGACGCTAAACGACATTCTGGACGCTCTGGTAGGCGATATTTCGGACACCAGTGAGTTTAATTACGATGTGCATCAGCGCGAAGACGGCAGCTACCTGATCGACGCCTCGTTACCCTTCGACGATTTTTTATCGCATTTCGATCTTACCCTTTCGGCACAGGCCCGACGCGATTTTACCGATTTTGATACCCTCGGCGGCTTTGCCCTGCACATTCTAAAAGACATTCCGAAAGAAGGCGAAACGTTCCGCTGGCAATCATTCCAATTCGAGATCATCGACATGGACAAGAACCGGATTGATAAAATCCTGGTCCGTCAATCAGTAGAAGAATAGTCCGCTAGGAATGAGTGTGGCCTCGGCTGTTATACCTCCTATAGCTTTCCCAGTCATTGATATTCTCAAACGCACGCGCATCGGGTACGTCCAGCCATGTGCTGGAATGGGTTGTCAGAAATCGGCGGAGGCTGCGCTGACCAGCCTGAAACCAATCGCGCAGTAATGGCCCGGCCGATGGCTCCCACAAGCTCACCAACGGTTCTGGGCCCGACCGGTCAGCGTCCCAAAAAGCAGTGGCGAGCGCCGCTTTATTCCGGCTTGTCAAGAGGTTTTGTAACGTACCTTCATCGAGGTTGGGCAGGTCGCAGGGGACTAGCAGCCAGGCGGCGTCTGGGTAGGTATCATAGGCGGTGAGTAAGCCACCCAGCGGCCCCGTTTCCGGGTACCTGTCGGGCAGGAGATTCGTGTAGGTCAACTGCTGGCGCTGCGTTTCATTCACCGACCAATAAACGGTTTGGCAAAGTGGGGTCAGCAGATCCGTCAGGTATTCGTACTGAGGTTTTCCGTGGTAGACAAGCGCCGACTTATCCTGCCCCATACGGGTACTCTGCCCCCCCATCAGCACCAAACCATAGACAGTCGTCGCCGTTACGGCAGGGACGTTATCCGCAGGCACTTCCTTAGCCTTCATGGCGGAAATCGCGCTTACCTCCGGTTTTTTCGAGCAGGCGCGTTTCGCGGATGACGATATCATGTGAGAGGGCTTTGCACATATCGTAGATGGTCAAGGCAGCTACCGAAGCCCCTACCAACGCTTCCATTTCGACCCCTGTTTTGCCTTCAACAGACACTGAACACTCAATGATCACGTCGGCTCCTTCTGCCCAGATAGCGAACGAGCAGCCGTCGAGGCCCAGCGAATGGCAAAGCGGAATGAGATCGTCGGTGCGTTTGGCGGCCATAGTGCCAGCGATTCGCGCCGTTTGAAACACCGGCCCTTTCCGAGTCTGAATATCGCCTGCCTCCAGGTGCTGCAAAATAACTTCTCCCAGCGTAACAATACTCCGGGCTTTTGCCGTGCGTTTGGAAACAGGTTTTGCGCCTACGTCTACCATGGCGGGGTTGCCTTCGGGAGTCAGGTGAGTCAGCATATGTAAATAGGTTTGTGAGCGTATCTGTCACAACAAAGTACGGCAGGCCACATGAATAATTGGTACCGGGCAACAGGATACCAGCCTGTGGGCGGTAATTTTACAACCATGATCCTACGTACCTTCCCTGACTACACCGCTCTGTCGGCCCAGGCCGCTCAACATATTGCCGACCTCGTGCGACAAAAGCCGAATGCCGTTCTCTGTGTGGCTTCCGGCGCTACCCCGGCAGGCGCTTATCGCCTGCTTGCCGATCAGGTACGTTCCGGTGCGCTTGATTTAAGCCAGTGTCACTTTATCGGCCTTGACGAATGGGTTGGTTTCGGACCGGACGACGTGGGCGGCTGCGCCTATTTTCTTTATCGTGATCTATTCACGCCTGCCCAAATTCGGGCCGACCAGATTACTTATTTCAATGCAAAGGCCGCAGACCTTCAAGCCGAATGTCAGCGCATCGACCAGGCTATTAGCTCATTCGGCGGCCTTGACCTGATTCTGGTCGGTGTGGGCGAAAACGGGCATATCGCCCTGAATGAGCCAGGTACGTCTTTCCAGCTTCGCTGTCATGTGGTTAAGCTGGCCGACTCAACGATCTCGGTTGGCCAGAAATATTTTACGCAGCAAACACCACTGGAGCAGGGTATTACGCTTGGCTTACGGCATCTGGTAGAGGCCCGCGACATTATGTTGATGGCCAGTGGCCCCCGCAAAGCATCGGCCATGAAAGAGGCTATCCATGGGCCCGTGACCGAGCAATGCCCGGCCAGTCTGTTCCAGACGCTGCCCGGGGCACACGTTTGGCTCGATGATGAAGTGGCCAGTGCGCTCTGACATTGCCTATCGCTGACGAATATAATTGCATTGCAATACAGCGGCAGCCAGTAGTTTTGTGCTACAAGCCAAAGCATACATCACAAAAAATAGTCGTCAATTCAACATGAGTGCCGAATTCCGCAGGTTAAGAGAGATCGATTTTTTACGAGGTGTCGCCATTTTATTGGTGCTCTTCAGACACTGTTATTTATTCGATTTCACCGTCAACATGGGCTGGATTGGCGTCGATCTTTTTTTCGTGCTGAGTGGCTTTCTGGTATCTGGCCTCCTTTTTCGGGAATACAAAAAACATGGTGATATAAAACCCAGTACGTTCTTAATTCGCCGTGGTTTTAAAATATATCCGATCTATTATCTGATGTATGCCGTTTATCTTATTCCGCTTTACCTGTCACACACTATTTCTACAGGCAAATTACTGGCCGATCTAACCTTTATTCAGAACTATATTTCGGGATGGGGCTATGCGTTTGAGGCTAGCTGGTCGCTGGCAGTGGAAGAGCATTTTTACTTCGGTCTGGCGCTTATACTGTGGCTGAGCCTGAAGCATAAAAAGCTAACGTTGCAAGCAGATACGCGCGCAACAGGCTTTAGTCAACTGGAGAAAGTGATTCTTGGGCTTATGGTTTTTTGCCTGTTCCTGCGGATAGCAAGCAACCTGGCGTTTCCAGACGAGCAGGCCAGGAACTTCACCATGACGCATTTACGCATCGATTCACTGCTGGCGGGCGTATTAATCTCGTATCTGTATCAGTTCAGGAAGAATCGGTTAATTTACCTGATCGAGAACCATAAAATGATGGCTATTTCACTGGTCATTGCCGGTCTTTTTTGGACGCCATTTAGTAATCCTGTTCATTCGTTTTTCATAAAAACGCTTGGATTTACGCTCCTCTATGTAGCGTTTGGCATCATCCTGGTTTATTTTATTACCTGTAAAGATATAAACCGACGGCTCGACAGTTTATTTTCAGCGCCAGTTGTTAATCTGATCAGCAAAATTGGTTTTTGTTCGTATTCGATCTACATCGTTCATCCGTTCATCAATATTCTGTTTATCGATTATTTGATGAAATACATGCACCTCAATCAGTACGTTTTATTTGTGGTTACCTCAGCAGTCAGTTTGTCACTTGGTATGTTGATGACCAATACGCTCGAAGACTATTTTCTCGGTATACGAAATAAATATTACCCCAACCGGTCAAGTCCGGTGCTGGTTTAAACACCTACTTAAAGGCCGACATACCGGTTATTTCAGCCCCCATAATGAGCAGGTGAATATCGTGGGTTCCTTCGTAGGTCACCACCGATTCAAGGTTCATCATATGGCGCATGATGGGGTAATCGCCCATGATACCCATCCCTCCCAGAATTTGTCGGCATTCGCGGGCCACCCGCAGGGCCATGGCCACGTTGTCGCGTTTGGCCATAGAGATCTGCGCTGTTGTAGCCGATCCGCCATTTTTCAACGTACCCAGCCGCCAGCAAACCAGTTGCGCTTTGGTAATGTCGGTCAGCATTTCGGCCAGCTTCTTCTGCACTAGTTGAAACCCGGCAATTGGTTTGTCGAACTGGATGCGTTCAGAGGCGTATTTTCGAGCGGTTTCGTAGCAATCCATCGCGGCCCCAACAGCTCCCCAGGCTATGCCGTAGCGTGCCTGGTCGAGACAGTCCAATGGCGATTTCAGGCCACTGGCGTCGGGGAGCATCTGGTTTTTGGGCACTTTCACGTCATTGAAGACCAGTTCGCCTGTCCGGCTGGCACGTAATGACCATTTCCGTTCAATTTCGTTGGTTGTAAAGCCTTCCATGCCTTTTTCAAGCAACAGCCCTTTGACTTTCCCTTGCTCATTCTTGGCCCAGACCACAGCCAGATCGGCAATGGGGCCGTTGGTGATCCACAGTTTAGAGCCATTGAGCAGGTAATAATCGCTCCGTTCAATGAAGTTGGTCTGCATTCCTCCCGGATTCGATCCATAGTTGGCTTCCGTCAGCCCGAAGCAACCGATCAGTTCACCTTTGGCCAGCTTAGGCAGGTATTTTTCTTTCTGCTCATCGGACCCGAAGGTCAGAATCGGATACATAGTCAGCGAGTTGTGTACCGACACCGTAGAGCGCATGCTCGAGTCGCCCCGCTCAATTTCCTGCAACATTAAGCCCGAACTGATGTAGTCAAGACCACCGCCACCGTACTGCGTCGGCGTGGTGGCTCCGAACGCACCTATCTGAGCAAACTTCTGAATTATGTGCGCTGGAAATTCGCCGCGCTGGGCATAGTCATCGATGATCGGCGTGATTTCGCGCTTCACAAAGTTTCGCATGGCCGAACGCACCAGTTTCTGCTCGGCTGTGAGCAAATCATCGATCAGGTAAAAATCAGGTGACTCGAATGAGTCTGCTTTCAATCGGGTCGAGGTCGGAACGGGTTGTGCTTGCATACCGGGGTAACCCCCAAACATGGAGGCTTGTTACGCTGCAAGATGGTTTTTTGGTGGCAATTGCCCCAGCCTGCCAGTCAAAAAAATGGGGTACGAAAACAGTTGGTGTGTTTTCGTACCCCATCCGTACCCACTGATCAGCGAATTCGACGATAACGGCCCGGTACCCAGACATACCCGCTCCGACGATACCGGTGATAACCTGGCGACCACACATACCGGCCTGGCGGAGCAGCCGGAATAACTTCTATTCTGGCGGGCGGCGGCGCAGGGCGACTAGCCACGGGTCGGACTACACAGCCAGACAGCGAAAGTAAAAGCAGACAACCGCCGCAGATAGCGGCTTTAGCCGATTTTCGAGTGTTCATAACGCATGAAAGTTGGTCAACAATTCATAGACTACTGTATAACCGGGGAGTTTAAGCAGTATCTATTAAACAACTGTTAAATGGAGGGCTTGCCCCAATCATACACTCCGGCGTTACGGCGCGATTTACGGTTACAATTAGTTGACCCGACAACCAGCCGTTGCTGATTAGAATAGCCTTTTCGTAAATTTGCAGGTACGTTGCCGGATAAACACCGGCCAGCCATTTTCCATGATCCATTCGCTTTCGCTGACCCTGTTACCGGAACAGGGCCTTGATGAGGCCGCCTTTCGTGCCTTCGTGCTTCACCAGCTACAACTTCCCGAGGCGCCCGACGTGGTGATCCGCAAACGCCGCCAGTCGATCGATTCGCGGGGGCGGCAAACGAAAGTGCATATCGACGTAGACGTATATGCGGGCGAAGGGCCCCCACCGCTGATTCGGCATGGGCTAACGTACCCAGCTGTGCATCAGGCCAAATCGGTGGTCATTGTGGGGGCCGGTCCGGCGGGGCTGTTTGCGGCACTTCGGCTGATCGAACTAGGGCTGAAGCCTATTGTGCTGGAACGAGGCTCAGATGTGCGGATGCGGCGGCGTGATCTGGCGGCGATCAATAAAGAACACCTCGTCAATCCAGAGTCGAATTATTGCTTCGGTGAAGGCGGTGCGGGCACGTATTCCGACGGTAAGCTGTATACCCGGTCGAGCAAACGGGGTGATATTCGCCGTATTCTGGAAATTTTGGTGGCCCACGGGGCTACCGAGCAAATTCTGGTAGACGCCCACCCGCATATTGGCACGAACAAGTTACCGGGCGTAGTGACGGCCCTGCGTGAACGGATTCTGGAAGCTGGCGGGGAGGTTTATTTCGACACGAAAGTGGTGGATCTGCTACTGGCCAACGGACAGATGCGTGGCGTCGTGACGGCCGACGGGCGCGAATTCAGCGGCGAAGGCGTCATTCTGGCCACGGGTCACTCGGCCCGCGACGTATTTCAGTTGCTTCATCAGCGCAACGTACTCATTGAGGCAAAGCCGTTTGCCATGGGCGTCAGGATTGAGCATCAGCAATCGCTGATCGATACCCTGCAATACCACCTTGGCCAACCGTATGACCGGGGTGCGTACCTGCCTGCGGCGGCGTATAGCCTCGTTACACAGACTAAATATGGTGGGGTTGAACGGGGCGTATTTTCGTTCTGCATGTGCCCCGGCGGGTTCATTGTTCCGTCGGCTACTGCTCCCGGCGAACTGGTGGTCAACGGCATGTCGCCTTCGCGCCGCGACTCGCAGTTTGCCAACTCCGGCCTGGTCGTTGCCATTACCGACACCGATCTAAAACCCTTTGCCCAGCACGGCCCGCTTGCCGGTTTGATGCTCCAACAGGCTGTTGAGCAGAAAGCCTGCGCCATTGCCAGCGCCCCCGACGGGTCGCTCTCGCAGCGGGCACCCGCCCAGCGCGTCGCCGACTTTGTGGATGGGCGCCTGTCTGCCTCGTTGTTGCCCACCTCCTACCAGCCGGGTCTAGTGTCGGTAGACATGCGCGAGGTACTGCCTGCCCATATTGCCCAGCCATTGCGGCAGGGCCTTCGCAATTTCGGCCAGAAAATGCGTGGGTACGTTAGCAACAACGCACAACTCATCGGTATAGAAAGCCGAACATCGTCGCCGGTTCGGATTCCCCGCGACCGCGATACCTGCGAACACGTTCAGGTACGTCGGTTATTTCCGTGTGGCGAAGGCGCAGGCTATGCCGGCGGCATTGTCTCGGCGGCTATGGATGGCGAACGTTGTGCCAATGAACTTGCGCAGCTATACGCCTGAATACCCTTTTACGGCAGCTTTTAGCCATCGACTGGTCACTGCTCTTCTCCTTTTACAATGATGCCTGATATGTCCTTCTCTCGATACGTCCAGACCAATGGCATCCGGTTGCATGTCGTGGAGGCCGGACCGGCTGATGGGCCGTTGGTCATTCTGCTACACGGCTTCCCGGAGTTCTGGTACGGCTGGCGCGCCCAGATCGACGCGCTGGCACAGGCAGGGTTCCGTGTATGGGTACCCGATCAGCGTGGTTACAATTTGAGCGACAAGCCCTTTGGCTGTCAGGCTTATAGTATTGACCGACTAGTGGCCGATGTAGTTGGACTGATTGATGCAGCAGGTGCGCAAAAAGCGACCGTGGTTGGTCACGACTGGGGCGCTCTGGTGGCCTGGTGGCTGGCAGCAACGTACCCCGATCGACTGAACCGACTCGTTTGTCTGAACGTGCCCCATTATGCGGTGATGCTTCGTTTTCTGCGTACTAGTCCCCGTCAACTGCTGCGAAGCTGGTACGCCGGTTTTTTTCAGCTTCCGTGGTTACCCGAATGGCTCTTTCAACGCCGCAACTGGTGGCTACTGACCCGCGCCATGCAGCGCAGCAGCCGGTCAGGTACGTTCCAGGAAGCCGATCTGGCCCTCTACCGGCAAGCCTGGTCGCAAACTAGCCCCGAAGGTGGTCCGGCGTTCCGACCGATGGTGGACTGGTACCGCGCTTTCGGGCAATGCCGCCCGCCCCTACCAGCCCACGAACGCATCAGCGTACCAACGCTCCTGATCTGGGGAGCAAAAGACAACTTTCTGCTCAGCGAGATGGCCCAGCCCAGTATTGACTTATGCGAACAGGGACGGTTAGTTTTCGTTGAGACAGCTACCCACTGGGTCCAGCATGAAGAGCCCGTGCTGGTCAACCAACTCCTGATCGACTTTATGACGCAGTAACCTTGGCACACTAATTCGCCAATTCACTACCGGATACACAATTACAGATTCGCCAACTCCCGGTATTCTGATAGGTTGCGTCATCGTTAACACTCAATCTCATGCGCGCACTTTATCCCCTTCTGTTCCTGCTCCTGTCAGGTACCGCTTCCACTGCCCAGACCAGCCAGTTTACAGCCACTATCAATGGCAAAGAATTTAAAGCGGCTGGCCAGCGGCTCAAGCTACCACTACCCGGCACAATGCGTTACCTGGCCATCGCCGGCATGAACGTAAAACCCGACGTGCAACTCTGGCTTCGTTTCTTTTACCTGAACGACCTGAAGCCCGGCACCTATAAGATACTGGCCGAAAACGACCGGTCGGTGAAAGAGACGTTCGACAAGAATAACCCGAACGCCAATGCCGTTTATGCCCTACTCGACTATACCGAGGAAACCAAAGGTCTTGGACACGCCTTTCAGGATGGCGAATCGTATGAAGGCACCGTGACCATTTCAAAAGTTACCGACACCAGCATTGAGGGCACGTTTTCAGGAACGTTGAAAGGACAGACCTATAAAAAACGGGTCATGGCCACGCTGTCGGGTTTCGGAATTCGTCAGAATCTGGAAGATAAAGCGATTACGGCAGCGGGTGGTGGTATGTTCGTTAAAGGCGACCCACACGACCACGATAACACCAAAAAAGGCGACAAAACCGACGACATCAAAGTCGAGAATGGTACGTTCAAGGTGTATTGGGGCAAAGACGACAAAGCAAAACAATAGCTCTTTTCGGCCGGGAGAACCAGGCAAACGACAGGCAAAACAGCCCGTTAACCCTGGTTCTTCCCGCTGAACACAAGCCCTACCTATTCGTGCAGAGGAAATAGAATATGCAGGCAACTACCTGTTGGTCAATTTGTTGCGCACGAAATAATTACCGCATCGGCGGACCAATATCTGCCCATTCCGACTAACGACCTACTCAATAGGCCAGAAGTACTGCGGCAATGAATGGCAGGTTCAGGTAGTCGGGCAGGTTCATGACCCGAAGCCGGATACCGTGTTGCCAGATCATTACCGCCGTTCCCAACATGAGCAACGCCGGCAAGCCCAGCGCCATCCCAACCGATTTAATGACGCCACCGATCAGGATGCTCATGCCCAGATGCCCGGCATAATCGAGGCTATTGGCCAGGGCCGTCTGCGTTGAATGCCGGACGATATACCCACTGGCTGCACCGAATTGAACAGCCATGATCCCCACGGCCAGCCAGTTGATATGCCCTACTGCGGCCAGATGACTGACCAGGAGCGCTGCGTACAGTAACACCAGAAAAATTACCCGATAGGTTGCGTTGAAATCGGGGGTCAGGTCCATCAGGTGCCAGCGTTGAGGCGGGGCTGGCACAATGATCCGACGGTTATAGGAGATGAAGGCGTAGCATTTTCGTGCTACGTCGAACAGGACTGTTTCCCGAACAAATCGGCTAAACCTCGGCCAGGACGTACCCAGCAACGTGAGAATTGCGTCTACCCCGTATTGCGTTTCGCCGGTTTCCAGATCGAGCAACGGAATCTCATGCTTACTCCGCACCGGATCAAGCTGGCTAATCAGCTGGCTATCCGTAATGTCGGTATTCGATCGCAGGGCCTCATTGGGTAAAGCTCCCGCTGCAACCAGCCCTTTCGTATACACACGACAGAGTGGGCAGTCTGTGTCATAAATCAGAACCTTGTTCATAACGAACGAGTTTAACTTTTAATTTCAGAAAATATTGAAAATTAGCACACTAAAAAAAGCCATTCCTGAACGGTCTGGCCAGCAGGGAGGCTCCGACCGATCAGGTGAATAGTTTGATAAAGTTGGTTATCAACCAGGTTTCTTCGGCTTTCAGCGCCGCGTTGGCTGTAGCGTCGGCGAACGTGGCTACCCGACTGATATTACCGATCACTTTCGTAAACTCAGCCGCTTCGGGCGAATCGGCCTGAATAGCCTTTACTTCATCGAGTATGGCCAACACCGGCGCTATTTCACGACGACGACGTTCTTTTACAACCTGCCTGGCAACCTTCCAGATGTCTTTTTCGGCATAGAAGAACTCTTTTCTTTCCCCTGGTTTCAACTGTTTGAAAAGTAGCCCCCAATCCATCAGGTCGCGGATATTCATGTTGGCGTTGCCACGCGAAATCTGCAGTTCAGCCATGATCTGATCGGTGTCCAGCGAATCGGGCGAGATCATCAACAGCGCGTGAATCTGGGCCATTGTCCGGTTAATGCCCCATTGCGTTGCCAGCGTGCCCCAGGCCTGAATAAACTTGTCTTTTGCCTCAGCGAATTCCATGGTCAAATGTAAACACTGTTTTCGTATTTTCAATAATCATTGAAAATAAAGTACGAATCGGTTGCTCTTACAAGGCATAGCCGGTAACGAAGCCTTTCCAGATGGGGTGTTTGCTGGTTGGCGCAACAGGCTAACGTTTTGTGCCCATAATTCACCAGAAATGCGGAAGCGACCGTTAGAGTGAAGTAGTTCTTCCTAAATTTGAGAGTTGGGCCAGTACGGTCATTCCGAAACGTCCTGCCAACCGAGACACACCAGCCCACCACATGGTACCCCAGTCTTTCACTGATCTTACGGCCCACCTCCGGCAACGATTACAGGAACCGTTACCAGGCGAATCTGCCCATCAGACTATGGCCTCTTCGGCCCGGACCAGACTCGGTATTCGCCCCAACGAACGTACCCGGCGCAGTGCCGTGCTGATCCTGTTTTATCCGTACCGGCAGGAAATCTATCTGCCCCTTATTCTTCGACCGCAATACGATGGTGTTCATGCGGGACAGATGGCTTTTCCGGGTGGCCGTGCCGAACGGACAGACCGGGACCTGACGCAGACTGCCCTGCGTGAAGCGCAGGAAGAGATTGGCATTAAAGTGCAGGATGTGACCGTGCTTGGTTTATTGACAGAGTTATTTATTCCGCCCAGCAACTTCTACGTACAGCCCGTAGTTGGGATGCTCAACACCCGACCCGATTTTTACCCCGATCCGCGCGAGGTAGACGCTGTTATTGAAGTAAATCTGGCTACCCTGCTCGATGAGGCCATCGTTGGCGACAGCCAGATCGAGGTACGTGGCGTTACGGTTGATGCCCCATTTTACGACATACAAGGCCACCGCGTGTGGGGTGCCACCGCCATGATGATCGCCGAGTTACTGGCCGTCATGAAGTAGCCCACAAGCTCACACCCTACCCCACTCCACTGAGCCAAAGCCGCCCCAGTGGAGTGGGGTAACCGCGTTTGGGGCTGCAACAAGGCTGAGGGTAGCTCTATCCTGCCAGAAGAGAGAAACAGCATTATATGACTTTTAGAAAAGCAACCGAAACCGATCTCCCTGTCATTGTTCAGCTACTCGCTGACGATGAATTAGGGCAAGCCAGGGAAGCCGTCGGCACACCGTTGCCCGCTTTGTATTATCAGGCGTTTGAACGTATCAACAACGATCCAAATCAGGAGTTGATCGTGGTTGAAAATGAGGCGACAGCGATCATTGGCACCCTGCAGTTGAGCTTCCTTCAATACCTGACTTATCAGGGTGGTCTACGGGTTCAGATAGAAGCCGTTCGTGTGCATAAATCCTGCCGGGGCAAAGGCGTGGGGAGGCAGTTTTTCCTGTGGGCTATTGAGCGGGCCAAAGAACGGGGCGCCCATTTACTCCAGCTTACCACCGATAAGAAACGCCCCGATGCCTTACGGTTTTACGAGAGCCTGGGCTTCAGCGCCACACACGAGGGCATGAAACTGCCTCTTTATTAGGCGTCTCTGTTGGTGTTTTGCTCACGCAGAAGTAGGTTTGAGGCAATCTACTCCAAAAATCCCACTCTCCACTACACGATGTTAACAGGTATCGGTTTAGTTGGCCAGGAGATGATATTCGTTTTTCTGGTCATCCTGGCGCCTCTCTTCCCACTATGGACGATCTTAAAGAAATCAGGGCAGAATCCCTGGTTTAGTTTGCTGGCGTTGTTACCCGGCATCGGCGTACTGCTCGTACTATATCTGGCCGCTTTCTCAACCTGGAACGTCAGGGGCAAATAAATAGGCGACACCTGCCTTTTCGCTATGGCCCTGGTCCGACTTCGTGCAGCAGGCCCTTCAACCAGCGCCGTCACTCCAACGCACAAAAAACGTGTTGGCCAGGCGTAGGTACGTTGCCTGGCCAACACGTTTTTTGTGCGTGTTCCTTCCCTACTTGGCGTCGAAGAGGCGACGGATGACATCCTGCTGATTTTTGATCAGGATACCCCGATCCGGCGATTCGGCCAGCAGCGTATTGAGTGGGTAGTAGCTGTGCTGCGCGTAACTGTCGGCGTAGAGTTCAAATCGTTGACGGGAAAGCAGGTTTCCTGCGCCCGAGCGTTGCCGGTATTGGCGCAGGGCACTCAGGTCAATGTCGGCGTTGGCAACCATGCTCTCCCCATAACCCGCCTCGGCCAGCACAAGGCCTTTATAGTCGACTACTTTCGAGCCTGCATCAGACGAGCCAAAGGGGATGGAAACGCCCGACAGACCCGCCGAGTTGGCCGACACCACGTACCCCATGTTCTCGATGGCACGCGCCATTTTCGCTACGTTTTTCTGCGTGAGCATCGGGCTGCCAATTTCAGACGTGGAATGTAGAAACACTTCGGCACCGCGCATGGCTAAACAACGGGCCACTTCCGGAAAAAGAATATCATCGGAGGCCAGACAGGTCAGGTTACCAATGTTGGTTTTAGCCACCGGAAAAATCGAGTCGTACCCGTAAGCCTCTAAGTAGTAAGCCCATACATCGGGCGGGGTTGGGCTCGACATTGAATTCAACCGACGATAGCGCAGAATAACATCGCCGCTGGGATTCAGAATGAAACTGGTCTGGAAATACAGGTCCGGGAAGAAAGGGTCCTGCTCGTAGGCATTGCCCGAGAAGTAGATCTTGTGCTTCTGCACCATCGCCCCCAGGGCCTCATAAATCCGGCCGTCCAGTTCCAGGGCTGCCTTGTCGCGCCATTCCACCAGGCTTTCGCCCATCGGGTAGCCCGTCAGGAAATACTCGGGAACAACAACCAGCAGCGTATCGCGGCCAGCCACATTGATCGACGCTTCGATTTGCCGGTCGATCCGGTCGATGGAGGCGAGCATGATCGCTTCGGCTTCGTCGCGATTGGTGGCACTATTTACGGTTTGGCAGGTGAGCTGTAGCGCAAGAGCTTTGTACATAAGTTGACGATCAGGTTGTTTAGGTGAATGGGATCTTACTGGCAGGTACGTAATAACTCTGCCAGTAACCGACGAATCCAGCGCTGCTCATAGCCACTGCCGACTATTTCACAGGATAAGGTTCGTACGTGTTCATGGGCCAAATTACAAAGATCAACCTGATTTCTGCGTTAACTTTCCAGCATGAACTTCATCAACGACCGCGATTTTGCCCGCCAGCTCGACCAAACCGACCCGCTGCGTTTGTACCGCGAGCAGTTTCATATACCCCATCGAAATGGCCACCCACTGCTCTATTTCTGCGGTAACTCCTTAGGGCTTCAGCCCAAAGCGGCGCGTACGGCTATCGATCATGAGCTGGCCGTTTGGCAAGACCTGGCCGTTGAAGGCTGGTTTGAGCGGGACGCAACACGCAAGAACGAGCCATGGCTGGCTATTCATACGCAAAGCAAACCGGCCCTTGCTCATATCACGGGTGGTCGCCAGAGCGAGGTATGTGCCATGAACAACCTGACCGTTAACATGCACCTGCTGCTAACCTCATTCTACCGCCCGACTTCGACACGCACCAAAATCCTGACGATAAGCGGTGATTTTCCGTCGGATCAGTATGCCCTGGAAACGCATATTCGCAGCCGTGGCCTCGACCCGGCTACGGTGCTTGTGGAGGTCAGCCCACGGGCGGGCGAAGAAACCTGGCAGATTGCCGATATCCTGACAGCCATTGATCAGCAGGCCGAAGAGCTGGCGCTGGTGCTGATGAGTGGCGTACACTACTACACCGGCCAGGCGTTCGATATGGCGGCCATTGCCCGAAAAGCGCAGCAACACCACGTACCAGTGGGGTTCGATCTGGCCCATGCGGTCGGTAACGTACCGCTTCGCCTGCATGACTGGGGCGTTGACTTTGCTTTTTGGTGCTCCTACAAATACCTCAATGCCGGACCGGGGGGTGTATCAGGAATTTTTGTGCACGAAAAGCACCATGCCGACACCGACGTACCCAGGCTGGCCGGCTGGTGGGGGTACGATCAGGCGAAGCGGTTCGAGATGACAAAAGGATTTGTGCCCATGCCCGGCGCCGATGGCTGGCAGGTCAGTACACCTACCGTATTGGCGATGGCCGTCCACAACGCTGCCGTACAGCTCACCGCCCAGGCCAGTATGCCTGCCCTCCGCCAGAAGAGCGAACGACTCACGGCCTACCTCCATTTTCTGGTGAGCGACCTGGTACACGTCATCACCCCGGCCGACCCCATTCAGCGCGGTTGCCAGCTTTCCCTGCTCATACCTGCCAACGGCAAAACGGTATTCAGTCAACTGACGGAAGAAGGCATCATCGGCGATTGGCGCGAACCAAACTGCATTCGGCTGGCTCCTGCCCCGCTCTACAACACGTTTGACGAAGTTTGGCAGGTGGGCAATGCCCTACACAGGCTGCTCGCCATTGGCTGACGGGGTTGCCGGTGGCGTATTGCTACCCAGACGTTCTTTGGTGGCCAGTGCAACGCCGTAAAAAACCCGTTCAATGGTTCGTTCTATTTCCTGCCAGCCCTCATCAGAACCCAGATCGATGCCCATCATGGTCCGTTTATCGTGAGCCATGAACGTGAGCATGGTCATGCCACTGATAATAATCGCGGCAAACGAGCGGCCATACATACTCTGAATGATCTCGCCAAGCTTTTCGATCATGATCCGCGTCTGCTCTTCTTTCTGAAAAGCTACCGGATTTATAGCGCCAGGCTTGTTGTTGACCAGGTCGTTTCGCAGTAGTTCCTGGGCTTGCGGATTGGCGCGTAAGAGCCGGAATTCGGTGAGGATAAAATCAGCACAGGCCTTGAAAAACTCTTCGATGGTGGCGTCCTTCAACCGCTCTACGTCAATCGGCGGGGCGGCTACAATAGGCTTATATTTCTCGTAGTAAGCATTGATCAACCCATCCAGCCCACCGAAATAGCGGTAGATCAAAATTTTGTTCACGTTGGCTCGTTGGGCCAGGTGATTAATCTTCACTTTATCGAAACCGCCTTCAGTAATTAATTCGTGTACAGTATCGATGAGGCGTTGTTCCGTTCGTAGTCGGTTGCGCACCATATTGGTAAAGCCAATGTGTAACTGGTTCAAGAAGTTTTAAACCCAGCACTAGCACCGGCTAAACATAACGATTATGTGCTCTCCAGCTATAATTTGGTTATATAACGGACATTTCTTTGCATTCCTTCCCGTTTGGTGCGCTTAATGGGCGACCGTTTGAACTGTTCGCTGAAAACCGCCTCGGTTATTTCCTCCCAATCGTTTCTGGTCATTCCAGCCAATTCCGGTGTCAACGTAAAGGCCGGCGTCTGGTGCGGTTTGGCAAATCGATTCCAGGGGCAGACGTCCTGACAGATGTCGCACCCGAAGATCCAATTCTCGAATTTGCCCTTCACTTCCTGCGGAATGGCCTCTTTTAACTCAATCGTAAAATAGGAAATGCACCGGCTGCCATCCACTACATAAGGCGCCACAATGGCCTCGGTGGGGCAGGCATCGATACAGCGGGTGCAGGTACCGCAATGGTCGGTGGTAGGACCGTCGGGGTCGAGTTCCAGGTCGAGGATCAACTCGCCAATAAAGAAGAAGCTACCCATCTGGCGGTTCAGCAAATTAGAATGCTTGCCAACCCAACCCAGGCCCGACTTTGCCGCCCAGGCTTTATCCATCACCGGTGCCGAATCCACGAAGGCCCGGCCGCCTACCTCGCCAATCTCAGCCTGAATGAATTGCATCAGCGCCTTTAGCTTGTCTTTCAGCACAAAATGATAGTCCGTACCGTAGGCGTATTTCGAGACCTTGAACACGTCGTCACCAACTGGCAGGCGCTGTTCGGGTTCGTCGCCAGGGTAATAATTCAACAGTACCGACACCACCGATTTAGCCTCATCGACCAGCAGGCGCGGGTCGAGCCGTTTGTCGAAGTGGTTGGCCATGTAGCCCATTTGCCCATGCATCTGCCGGGTCAGCCAGGCTTCCAGCCGCGGTGCTTCGTCGGCCAGGAATTCAGCTTTGGCAATACCGCAGAAGTCAAAGCCCAGTTCCAGGGCTTTTGCTTTGATCTTTTGCGCGTTGGTCATCATACGTCTATAATGCGTTGCCGACCCGATAGGTTTCTCCTCCTCGCTGGGTACGTTGCCATACCGGTTTCACCCAGCGGTGGGTCAGCCCCGCTGGCCGGTTTTGTTACAGCCGGGAACCTGATGGGCGCTGTAACTTGGGAGATCAAGCGTGTGTTGACAGCCCTGCCCCCTTAGATGAAGTCGTATGCAGGCAACTAGTTGCGTGGGTGGCTATGCCAATTCCCGCTATGCCTCCGCCGGTTTCGGCTCTTCACCCGGTTTCTCATCAGGTTTAGTGGCTTCCTTTTTCTTTTTCAACTCGTCGAGGCCTTTTTTACCGTAGGCTAGTTTGGTAATGCCGACATACAAAACCGGCACGACGAAGATAGCCAGCGACGTGGCGGCCAACATACCGCCCAACACGGTTCGGCCAATGGTAGCCCGTGCTACGCCACCTGCACCGGTAGCCAGTGCCAGCGGAAACACCCCCAAAATAAAGGCCAGCGACGTCATCAGAATAGGCCGCAGCCGTAGCCGCACCGCTTCAATCGTCGATTCAAGCAAATCTTCCCCTTTATCGACCCGCTCCTTGGCAAATTCCACGATCAGAATGGCGTTTTTGGCAGCCAGCCCGATCAGCGTGATCAGGCCAATCTGCGCGTACACATTATTGGTCAGATACGGGAACAGCGTCAGCGCCAGAATAGCCCCCAACGCCCCAATGGGCACAGACAGCAGTACCGAGAATGGCACAGACCAGCTTTCGTAGAGGGCTGCCAGGAACAGGAAGACGAACCCGACCGACAGCATGAAAATATAGATCGAACTACTACCAGCATTGATCTCCTCGCGGCTCAGACCCGAGAAGTCATAAGCATAGCCCGTGGGCAACACGCTGGCCGCCACCTCACGCAGGGCGTCGTTGGCCTGGCTGCTACTGAAGCCGGGTTTGGCGGCCCCGTTCAACTCAACCGAACGAAACAGGTTGAAGTGCGAAATCAGCGGGGCGTTTTCAATGATGCTCGTTTTAATTACCGCGCTGATCGGTACCAGTTGCCCGTTCTGATTTCGGACGTAATACTGTCCCAGGTTTTTGATGTCAGTACGATACATGGTATCCGCCTGCGCCACTACCCGGAACTTGCGTCCGTAAATGATAAAGTCGTTGACGTACTGGCTCCCCAGAAACGTTTGCATGGTTGTGTAAACCGAGCTGACCGATACACCCAGCTTTTTACACTTATCCCGGTCAACATCGACCCGATAAGCGGGCGACTTGGCGGTGAAATAGGTGAAAGCACGGCCTATTTCGGGGCGTTTATTCGCCGTGGCCAGAAAATTCTGCACCACTCCGTCGAACGCCCGAACATCATCATTGCTCTCCCGCTGCTGAATCTCGAACGTAAAACCCGACGATTGACCCAGCCCCGGAATAGCGGGGGGTTGCAACACTTGCGGCCGGGCATCGTTCAGACCCGACAGCGCCTGTTGCAACTTCACCACCAGCGAGTCGGCCTGCATGTTCCGCTCTTTGCGTTCGTCCCAGGGTTTCAACTGCATGAAGACAGTTCCGCTGTTCGATTTTGAAGCAAACGTAACCGCATTCAGTCCACCCAATGCCGCGAAATGATTCACGTAGGGCTGCTTTTTCAGGATGCCCATAATCTGATTGAGCACTTCCAGACTGCGCGTGGTCGATGCGGCTTCTGGTATTTCGTAGGTCACAATCAGCCGCCCTTCATCTTCTGTCGGAATAAATCCGGTGGGTTTGGCCCTGAACAACAGGCCCGTGCCTATGTAAATCACAATCAGGCCTACAATGACCAGTGGCGTGGCTTTGATAAGGCGGTTCACGCTGTTGGAATAGGCGTTGGTAACCCTTTCGAACCACTGGTTGAATTTATAGAAGAATTTATTCAGCCCAGTGGCCTTTTCATCGATGTGCATTGGCCGGAGCAGCAGCGTACACAGCGCAGGCGTTAGTGATAAAGCCACAAAGGCCGAGATCAATACCGACACGGCAATGGTAATGGCAAACTGTTGGTAAAGCCGCCCGACGATACCGGGAATGAAGCCCACCGGCACAAATACCGCCGCCAAAATGAGCGCAATGGCAATAACGGGTGCCGATATTTCGCGCATGGCTTCTATGGTCGCGTCTCTGGGCGATTGGCCCTTATCCAGATTTACCTGCACGGCCTCAACTACCACGATGGCGTCGTCGACCACGATACCGATTGCGAGCACGAAGGCAAAGAGTGTCAGCGTGTTGATCGTGAAACCCAGCGGCACAAACAGGGCAAACGTACCGACAATGGACACCGGAATGGCCAGCAGGGTGATGAGCGTTGCCCGCCAGCTTTGCAGAAACAGAAAGACAACCAGAATCACCAGTACCAGCGCCTCCAGCAGGGTTTCGACCACCTCCGATATCGACACCTGAATGACCGATACCGACTCGAAAGGCACCACGTATTCGATGTCTTTCGGGAAAGTCTTTTTCAGGTTATCCATGGCAGCGTATACCCCTTTGGCGGTCTCCAGCGCGTTGCTGCCCGGCAACTGGTACACCAGCAGGTATGACGCCCGCTTCCCATCGACAAAGGAGTTACTCGCATACGAGAATTTACCCAGCTGCACCCGCGCCACATCTTCCAGGTACACCAGCGAGCCGGTATTCGGGTCGCTGCGCACAACAATCTTACGAAACTCGTCTTCTTTGCTGAGACGGCTATTGGTAAATACCGAGTATTCAAAGGCCTGCGAGCCGGGTTGTGGGGGGGCTCCTACCGACCCACCGGCTACCTGCAGGTTTTGTTCCTGCAAAGCCGCCACCACCTGGTCGGGCGTCATCCCCAGTTGGGCCAGGCGGTCGGGTTTCAGCCAGATCCGCATCGAAAAGTCATCGGCCCGACTGAAAATATCCCCTACCCCCGGCACGCGCAGCAGGGCATCCCGAATATAGATGTTCGTGTAGTTATCCAGGAACGATACATTGTGCGTGCCTTTAGGCGAAAAAATAGCCACCAGCATAAACAGCGACGGATTCCGCTTGCGCACCACAACACCCAGGCGGGTTACCTCCTGCGGTAATTGCGGCTGGGCTATACCCACCCGGTTCTGCACGTCGAGCGCGGCAATGTTCACATCGGTACCCACTTTGAAGGTCACGTTCATGCTCATCCGGCCATCGTTGGTGGCGTTGGTTTGCACGTAGTCCATGCCTGGCGTACCATTCACCTGGGTTTCTATGGGCGTGGCTACCGTTTGTTCCACCGTTTGTGCATCGGCGCCTGTATACGTACCGGTGACCTGCACTACCGGCGGCGTGATATCCGGGTATTGGCTGACGGGCAAGCTCAGCAGGGCCAGTATTCCCAGCGCCACAATAACGATAGAGGCTACAATGGCTGTAACAGGTCGATTTATGAATATTTCTGCGAACATATTTTTTTAGTTTCACCGGGTAGCCCCCAGTGCAAATGATGCGTTGCCAGACCTAACTCCTGATTAGCCTTAACGTACCCGGCTTAAGCGAAGCATCCATTGTGCCGGATAGCGCCGGCGGGAATGATAGTCTATTTGACAGTGGCCTTCACTTTGGCCCCCTCCCGAATCTTCTGGGTCCCTTCTGTCACAACGATTTCTCCTTCGTTCAGACCCCCTTTTACCACCACCTTATCGTTGATCCGTGCCCCGAGTGTGAGCTTTTTCTGGGTCACCTTGCTGCTGTCGCCGACAACAAACACGAAGTATTCGCTCATTTGCTCAGTAACCGCCTGATACGGGATCAACAACTGCGGCTGATTGGTCGAGTTCTTCACCCGAATGTTTCCGTTGATACCTACTTTCAGCTGCTTGCCGGGGTTTGGGAATGAAATACGGACGCGTAACGTACCTGTCTGCGGGTCAACGGCCCGATCTATGATCTGTAAAGTACCGGGATACTTGTATACCGTACCGTCGGTCAGCCTAAACATCAGCGTGGAATCGCGCACAATGTTAGGCTGCTTTTGCAGGGCCAGGAACCGCGCAATCGTCGACTCATCTGCCTGAATATCAGCGGCAATCGGGTTGTCGGCCGATACGGTATTCAAGGGCGTTGACCCGGGAGCTACCGAAGCACCGAGACGTACCTGAGAGATACCGATGGTGCCATCCAGCGGTGAATAGATGGTAGTATATTTCAGGTTCGTCGCCACTTGTCGAATGTTGGCCTCGGCGGCGGCTACCTGCATCTGGGCGGCTTCGAGCGTAGCAGTCGCGTTATCGACCACTTGCCGGGCAATGGCATCCTGCTGCGCCAGCGTGTTATAGCGGTTGGCGTCTTTCTGCGCCCGGTTAAGATTAGCCTTCTGCACATTCAGGTTCGCCACTGCCTGATCGTAGTTGGCGCGGTACTGTTGTGGGTCAATGGAATAGAGTTTCTGCCCCTTCCGCACGACCTGACCGTCTCTAAAAAAAATTCCCGTGATATTGCCAGCCACCTGCGGTTGAATATCCACTTCAAGCAGAGCCGTAACCGTGGCTGGATACTCGTCATAATACGTAGCGTTACCCTTTGTCGCTTTTACGGCTGTAACGGGCGTAGGGGGCGGTGGTGCCTGTGCCTGGTCGTCTTTCTTTCCACCACAGGCAGTAAGCAGACATACTGTTCCAAGCAGCATTATGGTGTTTGTACGCGTTCTCATTTCGTTGATTTTCTTGACTCTAATTATTGGCAACCTGTTCACCAAATGCACCGGACAGTATCGGCTCAGTGCCCCTTAGAAGGTGATCAGCCCCAGGGCACGCTGCACGTCTAACTTGCTGATTAGAACCGAATACAGGGCATTGAATACATTCAGTCGGGCGGTTTGCAGGTCGGCTTGCGCAATGGTTACGTCCAGGTACGTTCGGATACCAGACCGGTACTGCAGATCAATGATCCGGTATACATCCTGGGCCAGGGCCTGGTTCTCGCGCAGTGCCTCGTAGGTGGCCAGATTTCCTTTGTAGGTAGACAGTGCCTGCGCATATTCGGCATCAACGGCGCTGCTGAGTGCCGTTAAATCCCACGCTAACCGTTTCACCTGCAACTCTGCGATCCGGGTTTGGTGTATTCGGCGTCCCCCCTGAAAAATGGGTAAAACGACCGACAGGCCAATCAGTGAGTTCGGGAAACTCTGGTTGTACAACTGCGGAAAAATATTGCTCTGATACAGCAGATTATAGTTGGCCGTGGCGTTTACGGTTGGCAGGTATGACCAGCGGTTGTAGCGCACGTTAGCCTCCAGCAATTGCCCCTGCGTTTGTAACAGCTGGTATTCTATCCGCGATTTGGGGTTAGCGAGCAGGGTAGTGTCCAGCGATACTTCATTGGCTAGCTGGAGCGTATCATAGGTCAACGTCAGTTGCGACGTAGGCGGATACCCCATCAATTGCTTGAGGGCCTGCGCTTTCGCTCCAATCAGCTCCTGATATTGCTTGCGCTGGGCGAGCGTATTATTGAGCGCGATCTTTGCCCGTTGCGGGTCGGTACGGTCTACAACGCCACTCTGATACTGGTTCGAAGCGTCCTGTAAACTTCGCTGCAACCGGGTGATATCCTCGTTCAGTATCTCGATCTGCCGTTGCGTAAGGATCACATCGTAGAATGCTTTACTCACGTTGACCACCACATCGATCTTGTCGTTCACAGTAGTCTGCGCCGCCTGAATCCGGTAGGCATCGGCCGTTCGGCTAGCCAGCAATACATCACGGCTAAAGATACTCTGGGATAGCGAGAAGGAGACGGTCGACGTGTTTTGTGCCCCCAACGCCACCGGCCGACGCTCCCCTGTGGTAGCATCGGGAATCAGGGTGACCGGAAGTTTGAGATAATGAAGTAGATTATAGCTGCTACCCAATTGCGGGTACCAGGCAGCCAGCGCACTGCGTACAGTCCGGTCAGCGATCTCCTGATCAATCAATCGCTGCCGAATGAGTGGGTTGTTAGCCAGCGCATACTGCACGCAATCGGTTAGATAAGCCTGTTTTCCCTGTAGATCAGGCGAGTTCTGATTTTGACCAGCAGCACGACTACTGAATAAGACAAAAAATCCTACACAAAATACAAAGTAACTGATTTTCATAACGTTAAATGCAGCAAATACCCGCCAAGCGCTGGATAGTCAACAGGGTGTACTACCAAAAAAACTCCCTGAATTCAATTTTGTTTTTTAGTGGCCCACTCACAAAACAGGTCATTGAACAACCTGCTGTTTCTTAGACTACTCCAGTCATTATAAAGGCCAGCTACACTCTGATTCACGCGGCGAAGCCTGGATTGACCGTCAGTGTCTCCCTTTGTCATCGCCATTTGCTGGTGGACTTTCAGCCTGCCAAAACAGCCGATACAACTTGGGAGTTAAGCAAATGAACCAGTAAGCCTAGCGATCAGAATGGGTAAAATAAAGAATGCCAAGTCCGCTTCAGTACCGCGTCCCTACAATCAGGTCAGCAAGCATCCTGTCTTCCCCGAAGTGTCGCACGATGAAACAGCTCGCTACAACTTTATCGCCAACCTCGACACGTACCTTTCGTCGGTGGTGATGCCGGGCAACAGCGTGGCGTTTGAGCGGCGGGTAAAGCCGCATTTCCTTGCCCAGACAGGGCACGATTTTCAAACGCATGAAGATCTGCGCGGAGCGATGGCCCAGGATGCCTCCTTTCAGATGTGGAGTGCACTACACCGGTCAACCACCGAAATGCGCCAGCAGGCCGGTCGTTCCATGGTGCTTCGGCAACTACATGACCTGGCCGACAAGACAGATCAGTATACCACTCGGCGACCGGAGACCCTGCAGCTGGACCCATCGGTGACAATGCCAACGTACCTGACCATAGCCGATAATCACGCCATGCCAGGTGGATATTATAGTGAATACATACCGCACGACGTGTCTAGCGCAGCCAATTATGATGCAGGGCTTTTTGCCCGTCATGCCGGTAGTGAAGGTACATTATCCGATGGGCAAGGCAGAGCATTGATCGCCTGGTTAAAGCGAAACTACCCTGATTTCAATCCTACCCGCGTTTTTGACCTGGGTTGCGGTACCGGCAATAATACCCTGCCCCTGGCTATTGGCTATCCGGCTGCCCAGGTCACGGGCGTTGATGTTAGTGCGCCCATGCTTCGCTATGGCCATGCCCGATCGGTAGCGCTGAACGTACCCAATGTGGCGTTCAGACAGGCCAATGCCGAACAACTGCCCTACGATGATCAATCTGTTGATTGGGTGCAAACCACTTCTTTCCTGCACGAGACATCAAAATCGGCTATTGACCACATTATCCGGGAAATTTATCGGGTGTTGAAGCCTGGCGGATTGATGCTTCACCTCGAGCAGCCTCAGTTCACGCCCGATGTTCATTTATTCGAGCAATTCATGCGCGAATGGAAAGCCCAACTCACCAACATGCCGTTTCGATCGGTCATGTATGGGATGGGCATGAAAAAATGGATGGTCAGTGGCGGCTTTCACCCAGACGATCTGCTTCAGTTCAGCGTCGGGGCCGTTGATGAAGGGGATGATTTTACCAGACCCAGTCAGACGGAGGATTACACTCCCTCGCTTGCCTGGAATGTATTTGGCGCCTGGAAGCGACCCCATGTCACGGCATGACCACACGCCTGACCTGAAGTAAGCCAGCCGATTCTTCATAGTAATACGTATATATAATGATAAACGAGAAGTTGCTTGCCTCTAACCGGGCAAAAGGGCAAAGGGCCTATTTTTTCAGAGACCCGATGGTTGAACGGGTACTGAACATCACAATGGCGGTTGCTGGCGAACTTGCCGTTGCCCGCGAACGGGTCGACACGCTTGAGCGGCTACTGGAAAGCAAAGGGATACTGACTCGCGCAGAGATAGATCAGTTTGACCCATCGCCAGCGCAAGCCGACGAACGCCAGCACTGGCAGGCTGATTACGTCGCGCGCATACTTCGCCTGGTTCAGCAGGAATTGGAAGCTATTCAGCAACCGCCGGACACCAACCGAGATATGGACGATATCGCCGTTGAACTTAGCAGGGATAAGTGATCTCCTTACTACTCAATAAGAACCTGGTGAACCTGGTAGGCCATTAACAGACCAAAAATTGCGCCTTTGGTGTGACTTTTGTTCAGTTTGGCTTCTTAGTTATGAACAAAGCAATGCGTATACGTATAGGGTATGGTGGTCGAGCTGCGGCACTCCCCCTGGCGCAGCCTGAACTCTTCTATATGGATTGCGCTTGTTTCAATTAGTGTTAAAAAATATATCAGCACGTACTTACACGTGTATCAGGCCCATTACCAGCCTCTTAGGCTACCTATTAGAAGAGAAAAGCAGCTTAACAATCAGACCGTTGCCTAAAATCTTTCGTAGAGTAAACCTTGATTTGAGTTAGTGTAGTTGTATTTTGCCATCGAAACAAAAATAAACTGTACGTATGCACAGACTTATCCGACTTATGGCGGGCGTTGCGTTCCTCTATGCGGGTACGGCGTCCACCTATGCACAGCAAGCCGACACTGTGCGCCGTAACCAGGCCACAGACCGCTATGCACCCCGTGAGCGAATCTTCGACTTAGGAAAAAAAGGTTATACTGACACTGTCCAGCGGGCCAGTTTCAAAAGCCAATATCCTAACCTGACTGAGTTGCAGGATTGCGATACTACCCTTCAAACCTTTGCCCTTGTTCGTCGTATCTCTCCCTGGCGGATTGGTGCATTTATCGGCCCAGCCTTTGCCTACTGTGGTAGCTTTGACGCCACATTTGGCCCGAATAAGCGTGACAATTCCCTGTATAATGGTACGGGTATCAATACAACGTTCAACGCAGATTACTTTTTCTCACGTCCTGAGCGAAAACTAAAACTGGGGCTTAGTGCCGCATTAGGGTATCAAAACTTCTATACCCGCAGTGTCTGGAAAGATGACTTCCTGAATCTGGCAGCCCAGCGCGGTTTTCCGGCTGACCGTGTCACATTACGGAACAAACCCCAGGAAGATTTCTTCCTGACGATCGGGCCTGTTCTCTCCTGGGAGGTTGGGCGTCGCAAGAACCCAATCACCACAGGTACGTTCATTGAAGCGGCCATTCGTGGCGGTCTCTACCGCACTGAATCAGCCTTCCTCGGCGCTACCGTACCAACGGGTATTCCGCTGGCTGGCGAACAGTTGATTCGGGTTGTGGCGCCAAGCAATAACCTGTTGCACCTGGGTGGTAACGCGTCGTTAGGCGTTTTCTTCCCCCTGCGCAATAACTGGCATCTAGGCATCCAGGCACAGGGTTATTACACGAAGCTGAACTACCTGATCATTGACGGTGGCACCACCAACGTTGCCAATAACTTCTACGAATTCCAGCGGTTACATGGCGGCTTCACGGCAGGTGTTGCAGTCCGGAAGGGCTTCGTTCAGAAGCGTCTGATCCCCAAAGCGCCAACTTTCTGCCCAACCTGCGATTCTATTCCAGCGCTGGCAGTCCGGTTCCGCAATGCGCCCCTCAATGGCTTAACGTTAGCTGCTGACAGCATCCCGGACAACGTATCGGCTCCAACCATCAGCTGGCGCAGCACGACGCTGAATCCGAAAAACGAGACGTTTACAGCTCGTCTGTATTATCGCCCCGACACGGTTAGCAGCGCCACGCCTGGCGATCAGGTAATTGCCCAGGTCGTTGACTCGAAAGACACGACATTGGCCTTCCCAACGCAGTACCTGCAAAATGGCAAACCAGTTCGCGGGTTCTACTACGTGACCGTACACAATCATCAGACCGCCCAGTGTGGTGACTGTATGAGTGAGGTAGCCACGTCGAGCTTTGCCGTATTGGGTGGCCCACGTGTACCACTTGCCCCACCAGGTGGCCCATGCGAGTTCCGTCACAAGCTGGAGCGTTTGGAAGTGTACTACCGCAACCCATATACGCGTGAAGTGGCCAATGTCTGCTACTGCAACGGTCAGATCACGTCGGTAGGTGACACAACTACTCGTCTGCGTTACCGTACGCTGAACCGGAAACTGGCTACAGAGCCATTTACTTTCGACACCACTGCCTTGATCCTAGACATCCGTGAGTTACCAGGTGATCTGGCCCGCACGCTGCAACAGGAGAAATCGCAGATCGAAAGTGGCAAAGCAATTCGCTTCAAAAACCGTCGGGTACGTCCGCAAGTGCAGTACTTCCGCGCTGTGTTTAGTGTCACGCAACTCCCATGCAACGGTCAGCCAGAGCGCGTTGTTGGTCAGTTCAACACGATCATCAGCGACAACACGTATTCGATCACTGATCTGAAACCGCTGAACGCGCAACAGTACGAAAAGCTCATCACGCCACCAGCGCCAAAAGCAAAGCGCCGTCGGTAGAGTGATTCGCACACATCAGTAATGCAGAAAGCCGGGTCAGTTGACCCGGCTTTCTGCATTTATTCGTAAACAGGCAGTTCCTATTCAGACAGCGGTAGTGGGGGAATCGCGGAAGTCCCGGGCGGCAAGTAGAGCCAACTGTCTCCCCAAAAACGATTAGTCCCTGCTTAGATGACGGTGAACGAGGCAATAGCGGCGTACTGCTTATACCGCTCGCTTTTTCCCGCCTTCTCTTTTGCGAAAACGTAGAGGGTCTGGGTGCCCCTACCCGGCATCCTTACCCGTAACTGGTAATTGTCTCCGTTGCGCGTAACGGCATGCTGAATCCGGGAATACGATGCGCTGCCACGCGGACCAGCCGCACACCAGAACTCAACATTACCCTCATTGGTCAGGTTAATGGCTACGCCGTCGTTGGCTCTGAGTACACCTTGTTTCGGAAAATAGTGGTCGAAACCAAGATTAAAATAGGCATCGTAATATTTCGGAAACCGATCAAAATCGGTTTTACTCACGGCACGTGATAACAGTTGCCAGCGTGAATCGAGCGGAAGGTGCTGCGAAACAAAGGCTAAGGGATCGGTTAGAAAATAGAAATCGTTGGGGATTCCTTTTTGCGCCGTCGTACTGGCCCAGGTGGGGTCCACAAGGTACCAGTCGCCATCTAGTTTTACGGCGTTCCATTCATGATCGATCCCTCCGGTCGAATACCCTGCTTGTGAATCAGTATAGCGGGCGTAGCCTTTCACTGTAATGGCTTCCACGCCCGCCTGCAGTAGCATATGCTTGTAGAGCAACGCAAATCCAGAACAAACAGCCCGTCGGTTCTGTAGCGCCTTGGTCGCATAACCGACTTCCGAAGAATAATTGCCCCCGGTATACATGGCATCATCATAACGGATATGCGTTACTATCCAGGCATAGATTGACCGGGCTTTGGCCAGATCAGACCGGGCAGGTGCCGTCAGGTATTCGCTCAGCGATTTTAGGTTTTTCGCATACGCATCCGGCGCTCGGCGCGCATAATTATCAATCGCCTCGTACTCCTGAGGCGCAACGTAGGCAGAACTAACCGAATCTGGTAGTGGGTTGGGGGTCAATGCCGTAGAGCCAGTTATCAGCAAGGCGGCTACAATGGCAGGAAGGGTGTATTTTCGCATACCTCTAGTCAATCACACAACTAGTAACACGTATGCGCTTTGTTTTATTGTTTTCACTGCTCAGTCAATTGTTCAGGATGTCAGACGTAACCGCTCAAGCCGTTCCCAACACAGGCGAACTGTCGCCCATGCAGACCATTTCGGTCCGATTCAGGCCTGGTCAGGATTTAAAAGCTGAGCTCGATAAACTGGTTCGTGAACAGCGGATTGGGGCCGGTCTGGTGCTTACCTGCGTGGGTAGCCTGACAGAGGCAGGCATCCGGCTGGCCAATCAGGAAACGACAACAACGTACCTGGGCCATTTCGAGATCGTATCACTGGTGGGTACGTTGTCCATCAATGGCAGCCATTTGCACCTGTCTATTGCCGACTCAACTGGCCGAACTATTGGTGGCCATTTGATGGCCGGCACCAACATATACACTACTGCTGAACTGGTTATTGGCTTGCTCCCCGAAATAACCTATACCCGCGAACCAGACCCCACTTTTGGCTATAAGGAGTTGGTCATTCGACGTAAGCGACGAAAATGAACGTACTTGAGGCTAGTTTGTCAGATCGGCCAGTAATTCGTCGGCTAGTCGATAGCCCGCCAACGCGACCTGACGTTGCGCAATGGGCTTAACGGTGGCCACATAATCAGGGGGTAAAACTGTCCCCTCCTGGTCCGTTCCAGGCATCAGCGTATTACTGCGATAGGCATTATCCTGCGCCAGCTGAAAGCTCTCTTTCGACCAGGTGTCAATGTCATTTTTACCTAGCTGTGGCAATTGGGACCGACTAACAGCCTGACGAACCTGACTGGCGAAATTACTTGCCGACCGAAGATCATCTTCGCCCAACAGCATACCGTCCCAGAAGGAGTGCAGGTTGATTGTCTGGCTACTCAGTAGTACCTTGATTTTAAACAGGTTGCCGCCCCGGTCTCCGTTTGGAAATTGGTTGTCGATTAGTGCCGTCGCGTGTAGGGGCTGATGCACATCGCCGGTGAGGTGAAAGAGCCAGCACAAGGCAATGGCTTTCGCGCTGTCGGGCGCATTACTCCGCAGCACTTGTCTGTTTTGCTCAAACGCCTGAAGTATAGTCTCACCCGTTGCCAGGGTCGTATCCGTTCGGGCTATTCCCTGTTGCGGCGCATATACGTAATTGATATAATGCCAGGTTGGGTGATCGTAGGCGTTACCGCGAACATCATCGGGCCAGCGGGCGGCCAGCATAAATAGATACTCATTCCGTTCGTTTTCGGTCAAAGCAGCCTCATTGATTTTACTGGCCCACTGCTGTTTGACGTATGGGTGCTGTTTTAGAATAGCCACAACGCGTGCCGTTGCCTGAGGCGATGCGGCCAGCAACTCCCGATAAGCAATGGCTCCGGTTACCATGTGTGTAGCTTTGTTCCAGCTGTAGGCCGACGTTGAAACCAATACGGATGCCAACAGATAGGCGGCAAAAACAAATGCAGAGCGGTTCATGCTTTTTTTATTTCGTTGAGGGCTGCAAGGTAAAATGAACAACGTACCTGTGCAATTTGCAGCCTGCCTATCATCTTTGCGGACTCACCCACTAACCGATGTTATGCTGAGCCGACTGGTATTGATCGCCCTACTTGTTATACGTCCATCGTTTCTGACTCGTTCAACCGAGCCTTCGGCGGTTATTCGCATAAACCTGCTAGGCTACCGGCCCGATAGCCCCAAAATAGCGGTCTGGGGCAGCTTGACCGATCAGTCCATTACACACTGCCAACTACTCGATGAGCAGACCAATCGGGCCGTTTATCAGGTATCGGCGGGGCGGGCATATGGGCAGTATGGTCCTTTTCAGCAAACGTATCGCCTCAATTTCACCGCTTTCCACAAGCCCGGTCGATACTACCTGCTGGCTGCCGACGGAGCCCGCTCGCCGGTTTTCCGCATTGGCGAGGACGTGTACAAAGGAGCCGCCGATTTTTGCCTTCGGTATATGCGGCAGCAACGGAGTGGGTTCAATCCTTATTTAAAAGACTCCTGCCACACGCATGATGGCTACACGATGTATGGCCCGATGCCCGATAGTACGCACATCGATGTGTCGGGTGGCTGGCATGACGCATCGGACTACCTGCAATACGTAACCACCTCGGCAAACGCTACCTATCACCTTTTAGCCGCCCTTCGCGACTTTCCGGCAGCCTTCTCCGATACGCACCAGGCCAACGGGTTGGCCGGCTCTAACGGACAAGCCGACGTACTCGACGAAGCCCGATGGGGACTTGACTGGCTGCTGAAGATGCACCCAACTGACCAGTGGCTCTTCAATCAGCTTGGCGACGATCGCGACCATATATCCATGCGGATTCCTAAAGAAGATAGTGTATATGGCAAAGGAGCAGAACGCCCCGTTTATTTTGCAACGGGCCAGCCCCAGGGGTTATTCAAGTATAAAAACCGGGCAACAGGCGTCGCGTCAACCGCTGGTAAAGTAAGCAGTGCGCTGGCATTGGGGTATCAGCTTATCCGAAAAAACGATGTACCCTATGCCAACAAGCTCCGGCAACGAGCGCAATCGGCGTACAGATCAGGGATAAACAAACCGGGGAACTGCCAGACTGCGCCTGGGCGAGCGCCCTACTTCTACGAAGAAGATAATTACGCGGATGACATGGAACTGGCTACGGTAGAGCAACTTAACGTAACCGGGGCAACAGGTACTCAGGCAGGCAGTTGGCAGAAAGCAGCGCTCTACTATGCACTTAAAGAGCCGGTTACACCCTGGATGATCAATGACACCGCCCGGCATTATCAGTGGTATCCGTTTGTGAATGTTGGGCACGCCGAATTGGCAAAACGGCTGTCGGGCGGGAACAGAAAAAACGTTCTTGGCTTCTATAAACTAGGCATCGAAAACGTGTGGAAACGGGCCCAACAGAATGCTTTTTACCGGGGCGTGCCGTTTATCTGGTGTAGCAATAACCTCACCACTTCCTTTGCTACACAGTGTTTCTGGTACCGTCAGCTCAGTGGCGATCAGCAGTTTGCCGACTTTGAGCAAGCCAATTTCGACTGGCTCTTCGGGTGTAATCCGTGGGGAACAAGTTTTGTCTATGGCCTTCCCGCCACCGCAGACACGCCCACCGACCCTCATTCGGCATTCACGCACCTGAAGCAGTACCCCATCGAC
Organism: Fibrella arboris; assembly: GCF_041321095.1. NCBI lineage: Bacteria > Pseudomonadati > Bacteroidota > Cytophagia > Cytophagales > Spirosomataceae > Fibrella > Fibrella arboris. Next base: position 276,099 of record NZ_JBGGWE010000004.1, read on the forward strand.
GGCGGCCTCGTCGATGGGCCTGTTCGGGGCAGTATCTACAGTAAACTGATCGGCATAACCTTGCATGAGCCCGACGAATACGCTTTGTTTCAAAGCAGCGTTGCCGTCTACCACGACGATTACGGCGATTACAGCACCAACGAACCCACCATGGATGGCACCGCTTCGCTTATTTATCTGCTGGCAGCGAAAGATAAAGAACGACTGTCGACACCCCCCAAAAGGCGCCGTAACGTACCTGAAGGCCCCGTAGAGAGGCTACGCAAAAGCCCATCGGCGACTTATTTTAAAGGCGCCAAGATCAGGGGTGACACTGCTCAACGGCGCCTTTCACTTGTTTTCACCGGCGACGAATTTGCCGACGGTGGATTGACCATTGCCCGAGCCTTGGGGAAGCATCATGTGCGGGCGTCGTTTTTTTTGACCGGCCGCTTTTTGACAAAACCCGCCTTCGCACCGCTCATCAAGCAGTTGGTGCAGGAAGGGCATTATATCGGTCCGCATTCTGACCAGCATCTGCTCTATTGCGATTGGACAAAACGGGATAGCCTGTTGGTCAGTCACCAACAGTTTAGAGACGATCTGCAAGCCAATTATCTGGCCTTAGCTCGATTTACAGACCCACAGCAAGCAATCCGGCTGTTTCTGCCACCCTACGAATGGTACACCGACAGTATTGCCGCCTGGACAGAAGCAGCGGGGGCGCACTTGATTAATTATACGCCAGGTACGTTGAGCCATGCTGATTATACCATCCCGAAGGAGCGCGCTTACCGAAGCAGCGCCGCCATTCTGGCCTCTATTTACGCCTATGAACAGCAAAAGACAGCTGGCTTAAACGGATTTATTCTCTTGATGCACATGGGCACATCGCCCGCCCGCACCGACAAACTGTATACTCATCTGGACGAGCTGCTAAGCAGGCTACACCAGAAAGGGTACCAGTTTGTCAGGGTAGATGAGTAGCCGCTCCCCAACGGTCGTATGGAGCAGTCGCATTTACTATTAATTAAAGGGTGGCAGACCAGCAAAAAAGCGGCGTATCGGTGGTGGAACGTACCTACGGTGTCAGGGTATGGTTATAGCTGATGCCGATCTGTAGCCTCTATTACTGCTTGGCCTGTTCAACTTTCTGTTCGGTCGGAATAATTGCCACATCACGTTCACGCTCTACCTGCTCCACATAGACCGCATGGTCGGCGGGCTCGATCTTTATGCCGAAATGGTTCGCATACGCCTGGGTGAACTCGGCGCCAAAATATAAAATAGCTGCCGTATAGTAGATCCACGTTAGTACAACGATCAGCGATCCTGCCGCTCCATAAGAGGAGCTTGTGCCCGTGGTATCGATGTAGATGCCGATCACATACCGACCCAGCATGAATAGCAGGGCAGTGAAGAGGGCCCCCCAGCGAACATCTTTCCACCCAATTTTAGCATCGGGTAGTACTTTAAAAATCACCCCGAACAATACTGTGACCACAACGGTGCTGATCAGAAAATTGATGGCACTGAGTAAATAAACGCTTAGGCCGGGCAATAAGCGGCTCAGGCGATCGCTCATCGCTAGTATCAGGCCGTTGATTAACAGCGAGACTAATAATAAAAAACCTAAACTGACTACCAGGGAAGAAGACAAAAGCCTGTCTTTCAGCAATTTGAGCCACCCTTTCTCGGGTTTAGCCTTTACCCGCCAGACTAGATTGATGGAATCCTGGATCTCAACGAAAATACTGGTAGCACCAATCAGCAGGGTAATGATGCTAATAAATAACGCACTATTGGTTTTATTCGATAACTCAACGGTCTTGATCATATCCTGAATTTGCTTGGCGGCGTCATTACCAACCAATCCATTGATCTGCCCGAATATTTGCCCCTGAATGGCTTCCTGGCCCAGAAAGATGCTGGCTAGCGACATGATCAATACCAAAAGCGGGGCTAAGGAAAAGATGGTATAATAAGCCAGTGCGGCGCTTAGTTTCAGCCCGCGATCGTCCATAAAGCTGCTACCTGCATCGCGTAGTACAATCCAGGCGTTAGCAAAAAAGCCTCCTTTCGGCTTGTCTGGTTGAGTTTTCATCAGGATAAATCAGGTGATAGCCGGTTATAGCTGTTAGAAGATAACTCCCCCCCGGCAAAGTTGTTGATGATTCTGTCCTGAATTTAGGGTAAGACGCTAGGATGTACGCTCGATATACCGTTGAAAAGTGGGGCCGAGAAGCCTGAATAAAGCCGAAAAGTACCTGGCTTATTCCTCGTCAACTACCATCCGGCTCAACAAAGGAGAGCCCTATCGGCACAGGTAAGCTGAGCTGCCCGTCTAGTATGTTTTTATTAACCCCGCTCTATTTAAAAGCCTACACGGCCAGGTCATTAGGGTTATCGGCAATTAAAATACCACTTCCCGCCCGGCCAGCCTTGGTTCTCTGAGCGCTCTATTGAAGTAGGTTTAGGCTACCAGGGATTAGCGAAAGACTCTGCTAATCGGTTAATCAGCCTGAGAAGAAAGCCAAAGGTGGCAAACTAACGACGGAAGAACAGGCGTATGATCGAGCTTAACCCGGATTCGTATCGTAAACACCATTGGCGGTCTAAAGCACCAATGCCATCTAAGTGATCGACTGCGCATATAACGTGGTATAGTACACGTAAATGTATATATACTATACCACGTTATGTATATGACATTCCTGAAAGGCACGCTCCTATGGTCCTGCCCAGGCAAGCACATCCGTACTTACTTGAACAAACGGGTAGGCAAGAGCCGCCGATCTACTTAAAAAAGGCTTCGGACGCCTGTTCGATCTGGTCAATAAGTTGATGCTGCCGCACGGCATCTTTAAAATTACTTGCTTCTGATGTTCCGTTCTTCCGGTCGTTTGCATAGGCAGAATACAGGTAGATCATATCCTGGGTACTGGCATCGAGATGCGGGGCGGCAAGTGACTTGTATTCATTTGGAACGGGAAGCGGGGCAAAAGCCAAAGCATCGCCATTCATCCCCTGAATGGCATTGTCCTCCTTGTTTTGAAAGGCCAGCACGTTGGTAACCCGTAAAACGCCATCCGTGCCTGTAATCTCAATGTGAAGCCCGGTGCGGTGCTGCTGCGCCCCTTCAATTTGAACAGAAAACAGGCCGCCGCCTGCCAAAGTGCCCATGATCATTGCTTCGTTTGGGGTAGCATTTGGCACCTGTTCGCCCGTCTCTACGATAGTGAAGTGAGGAAAGTGGTTTTCTACAACCGCAGTCAGCTTCTTGGGGAAAGTCACGGCCTGGAAAAGCATGTCCATAAAGTGGCCACCGTAGATAGATAGGACGTGCGAAAAATTCGCCACCGGGAAAGCCCAGCTGTGTTTTTCTGACATGGCGGGCACGAAGGCGTCTGCATTCACAATCATGTTGGCGGATCGGATCTGGCCTATATACCCCTGTTTGACCAGATCACGCAGGTAACGGGCACTTGGCCCATGCCGCCGTTGCAGGCCGACGATGTGCCGAACGCCCTTAGCTTCGGCCAGAGCCAGTAACTCCTCGGAATCAGCGGTATTGGTCGTCAATGGCCATTCGCTATAAACGTCCTTGCCCGCAGCAATGGCAATTTTCACCAGCCGCGCATGTTCAGGAGCTGGGGCCAGAATTACCACCAGATCCACGTCAGGATGAGCAGCCAAGGCCTGTTCATTGTCGAAAGCATGCGGAATGCAGAATGTCGCCGCGTACTCTTGGGCAAGCGTCAACCTACGACTAGACACAGCGACGATCTCGAACTCTTCCAGCGATTGCAGGACGGGGATATGCCCATATTTGGCCCAGCCGCCCAGACCGATAATACCCACACGAATTTTTTGATCCTTCATAAATTCACCCTCTCTAACTTGATTATAGTTTGATTACGATTTTACCAAAGGCACCTTTGGCCAGGTGCCCATAGGCTGGGACTGCTTCCTCGAAAGGATAAACTTTCTCGATCACCGGTTTGATTTGATACCGGTCGAACGCTTTATTCATCTCTTCAACTGCTCGTAGATGACCTACTGCAATACCCTGAATGTTGGTTTGCCTGAAAAGTACTTGCATCAGGTTTGGTGATGTGAGTGTGGTCATACGGGCATTTTAAACGCCGTGCCGGTACAGCATAGCAAATGTCAGGCCGCCTGGCCTGAGTTTGTCATGTTTCGTACTGTGTAAAACATCACGCACAGTAAAACAACCGTTCAATAAAGCCCCAACACAGAAAAACCCGCAAATCAAACTGATTCGCGGGTTTTTGAGGTATCCTTCGTAGGACGTAGCGGGCTCGAACCGCTGACCTCCGCCCTGTCAAGGCGGCGCTCTGAACCAACTGAGCTAACATCCTATTTCCGTCTGACTGGCTAGTCTGCCAGTCAGACGGGGTTGCAAATTTACGCAACTTCAGGTTTTTCCAAACGCAGGCCGTATACTTTTTGTGATGGGATTCGGGCAAGTAACGCTAAGCCAATGATAAAGAGCACCAGTAGCGCCAGAATACTATTTCGCATGCTGCCGGTTATCTGTTCAACGTACCCATAAATGAACGTACCTATCACTATTGAGAGCTTTTCGCAGACATCGTAAAAGCTGAAATAAGAGGCCGTATCAGTAGTTGGTGGCAAGAGCTTGGAATAGGTGGACCGGGAAAGCGACTGTATACCACCCATGACCAGGCCAACCACGCTGGCAACAAGAAAGAACTGCAGTTGCGTCTTAACAAAGTAGGCAGCTACGCAGATACCGATCCAGATGACTACAGCTCCCATAATCGCGTACGTATTACCGATGCGCTCCGATAGGCGGGCAAAGCCATATGCACCCGGAATAGCCACCAACTGAATCAATAAAATAGTGATGATCAGCGCACTTCCTTCCATCTTTAGTTCGTTGGTGCCAAACAACGTAGCCACATACATCACGGTCTGAACAGCCATGTTGTACACAAAAAACGAGACCAGAAACCGTTGAGCAAGCGGTTGCGATTTCAGTTCGGTAAACACCTTCTTCAGTTCACGAAAACCGTTAAATAGCCAGTTGCCATCGCCGACCGTTCTATCTTTTCGGACGCCATCCGGCAATACCGTAAATGGAATTTGCGCAAAGCCAATCCACCACAGGCCAACTGTCAGGAACGAAATTCGGGAAGCCATGCCACTCGAAATACCGCCAAACCACTCGGGTTTCAGGATCATTATCAGGTTAAACACCATCAGCGCTACACTGCCGATATACCCCATCGAGAATCCGCGCGCACTAACCCGGTCAAACTGGTCTTCAGTGGCAATATCGGGCAGATAGGAGTTATAAAAGACAATGCTCCCACTCCAGCCTACCAGACTCCAGGCAAAACAGAAAATGGCGAATGTTGTCGTTTCCTGCGTGAAAAAGTAAAGCAATGCGCAGGCAACAGAACCTGTGTAACAGAAAAATTTCATGAACGCCTTCTTCCTCCCGCTATAATCGGCAATGGCAGTCGTAAATGGGCTGATGAGCGCCACCAGCAACATAGCAGCTGACACGGTATAGGAGAAAAGTACCGAATTTTTGATGCTCATTCCCAAAAAGTCGATCACCGGACCACCCGCGTCGTTAAGCGCTGTGGCCGAAAAGTAAACGGGAAAGATACTGGACACGATGACCAGCGAATGCACCGAGTTGGCCCAGTCGTAGAGTGTCCAGGCGCGTATGACGCGGGGATTATTCTTCATAAACAGGTGGTCAGATGATCCAGAGTGTGTCTTTACGAACGTAATAAAGTTGATTATTCCAGAATACGCGCCACCAGATATCGGTGCTGCCAAGAATATTCATTTTGTTGCCGCGCCCAAGTACAGTAACGACTGGCGCCGCCGCCGATGGCTCCAGACGCAAATAAACCTGATTATTGTTTGTGATGCCGGCATCGTAGCCTTCAGGTAGGTTGATAAAGATGAGCAGCGCCACGAAATACACCAGGATCAGCGTTTTCAGCTGCGCAGATGTAGGTTCACGACGCATTGATTTAATCAACAAAACACTGAATACGTAGACGCCCAGCAGCAGCATAACCAGTAGTAGATAAACACCATACTGGCGGTAGAAAAGGTAGAAATAGTTTAAATCACTGGTCTCGTAGCCTGTCAGGTTATTGGCCCGGGCAAAATCATTCATCTTGCGTAGAACAGCCTCGTCGGGATGGCGTTTGAAGTACACCTGAAGATAGTAGAGTACTTTAGCCACATCACCCTGATGTTCATAGGCGTTGGCCAGTTTAAGCAACATCGGGTCTGTAACTGGTTGCCCGTCTACCATGGCCGATTCGTAATAACGGCAGGCATCAGTCCAGTTCCCAATCCGGTACATCGAATCGGCCAGACTGATATAATTCTCTTTGGGCACCACCTGGGCGAATCCTGCTGAGGGCCAGAACCCTACCCGCAAAACCCCTAGAAATAGGAATATTTTTACGATGAAGGCTTGCATTGGGCCAAATTACGCAATAATTTTGCATCGCGATTCAGGAAACGGTCATTTAATCTGCTGCTGAAATAGCCCGATCTGGTAGCTCAGCTGGTAGAGCAATACACTTTTAATGTATGGGTCCTGGGTTCGAATCCCAGCCGGATCACAACTAACGAAAAAGGGTTGGTAGCTTTTGCTACCAACCCTTTTTCGTTATAGTTTTCTGTTTTCAGTCTTCTGTTGCCCTGCTTAGGCACGTGGTGCTGCTGTATCGAAGCAACAGAAGACTGAAAACAGAAGAACTGTTTTTAGAACGGCAGATCCCCGCTGTTGTCATCGTCGAAAGACGAGTTGAACGGCACGGCAGTTGGCTGAGCAGCCCGTGGTTTGCTGGCGGCCGGAGCCGACTGACCCTGGCCTGCAGAGCCACTTTCTGCGCCGTCGGCGGCTTCAATACGCCATACGCGTGCTTCTGTGTACCAGCGCTCATTATACTCGCGTGACTCTAAGTTCAGGCTAAGTTTCAGCATATCGCCGGGTGCATACTGCTTCAGGTCATTGACCTTATCGCCCCAGAGCGACACGCATACTTTCTTGGGAAACTGATCTGTAGTTTCCACTACAAACTCCTGCTTCTGCCAGGTACCATTTTTACCCTGACCCGTCACTTCCGGCAGCGTTTTTATCAGCTTGCCCACTAATTCAAGTGCCATATACTTAATTGATTCAGTTTGAAAAGCCCTTCAGGTACGTTGCCATACCATTCAGGTTCATACCCCTAAATTACGAAATTTTAGCCGATTTTCAGTAGTTACATTGACATTATCCGCTTGTTCGCCTACTTTTGCATCCACAATAAAACACGGCCACGTGGTGAAATTGGTAGACACGCCACTTTGAGGGGGTGGTTTCGCAAGATGTGGGAGTTCGAGTCTCCCCGTGGTCACAACGTATACAATAGTTGTGGTAATAAAAAGCCTGAATACACTGCTATTCAGGCTTTTTTTTGCCTTTTACATGGCTCTCACGGGTAGTTAGGAGCTACCGAAAAGACTACAAATGGAGTATTTTTCCAAGCTGTTGGCACTACTGAAAACGGAACGGGAAGAAGACCGTGCTCAATACCAACAGCTTACCCAGTCTACCAGCGTAGCCGAACGACGGACCAACGGCCTTACCTGGTATCCTGTCGCTATTCGCGGCTCTGAACTGGGCCGAGGCGACTACCTGACGGTTGAGGTTGAACGAACCACGCATCAGGATCTGCCCCACCAACTCCGGACGGGTATGCCGGCCTTACTGTTCAGTCATCACGACCCCAAGGCCGACCGGATAGAGGGTACCATATCGTACCAGCAAGGCAATCGACTCAAGATCTCGCTCCTTACCGATGAACTACCTGACTGGTCACGTAATGGTAAACTGGGCATTGATATGCTCTTCGATGATACCAGTTATGACGAGATGCAAAACGCACTCAAGCAGGCTAATGCCCTTGCCGAAACGGGCAACAATCGGCTTATCGACATACTGACGGGGCCGACATCGCCAACGTTTAACTCCGAGTTACCAGCCATACCTATCCCCCGCCTGAACGACAGCCAGCAACGGGCTGTGCATACTATTCTAGCAGCCAACGAGTTAGCCATTGTGCATGGTCCGCCCGGCACGGGCAAGACAACTACGTTGGTCCAAGCCATTAAGACGCTGATAAACCAGGACAACAAACAAATTCTTGTGGTGGCCCCCAGCAACGCGGCGGTTGATCTACTAAGCGAAAAACTATACAATGAGGGATTGACTGTGCTGCGCATTGGTCATCCAAGCCGGATTTCCGAGCGATTAACAGCCCTGACACTGGATCATAAAATGACTGAACATAGCTTGATGCGTGAAGCTAAAAAGCTGAAGAAGCAAGCCAGTGAATTCAAGAATATGGCCCACAAGTACAAACGCAGTTTTGGTAAGGCCGAGCGCGACCAACGGAAGGCGCTATTCGACGAAGCCCATCGGATAATGAAGGAAGTAACCAATACCGAGCAGTATATCATTGATGATCTGGTGGGCAGAACACAGGTCATCACAGCGACATTGGTGGGGGCCAATCATTATACGATCCGAAACCTTAACTTCCATACCGTGGTGATCGATGAAGCTGGACAGGCCCTGGAACCAGCCTGCTGGATTCCGATTCTGAAAGCTCAGAAGGTCGTATTGGCGGGTGATCATTGTCAGCTATCGCCCACGATCAAATCCAGCGAAGCGGCTCGGAACGGCCTTATCCTCACGCTGCTCGAAAAGGGCATAGCCTTACACCCCGAGGCCGTTTCTTTATTAGATGAACAGTACCGAATGCATCAACACATTATGGCCTATTCGTCTTCTGTTTTTTATAACAACCAATTACGGGCCCATCCATCGGTAGCCAGTCACTCGCTCTTTCCCGGCGACAGCGCACTGCTGTTTGTCGATACGGCCGGTTGTGGGTTCGAGGAGAAACTGGCAGGTACCAGTTCGACTAATCCTGAAGAAGCGGCGTTGGTAGTCAGGCATTTGACGGCTATGGTTACTCAGCTGGGGCAGTTTTACACGTCCGTCAATTTTCCCAGTATTGCGGTTATTTCTCCCTATAAACAGCAATTGGCAGTGCTAAACGAGCAACTTAGCCACGTCCCGGACCTACAGCCCTATGTGGCTTTTATTTCGGTCAATACCATTGATAGTTTCCAGGGGCAAGAACGGGATATTGTGTATATCTCCATGACGCGTAGTAATGACAGGGGCGACATTGGCTTTCTATCCGATATTCGCCGCATGAATGTAGCCATGACACGTGCCCGTAAGAAACTGATTATCATCGGCGACAGCGGTACGTTAGCCAGCGACCCTTTTTATGCCGGTTTCATTACTCATGCCGAAGGGCTGGGTGCCTACCAGAGTGCCTGGGAATGGTTATAAGTTGCTGTGCTGATGGTCCCTAAAGGGCTATCCAAACTGTCTGGGTACGTTTACATCAAAATCACTGATTAACCGACTACCTTCATCCGCTTTTGTACACAGCTCAGCGCTCACTATGGGGGTCGTATAGCTCACCCGAAAAATATCGTTATGATGAACAAGCTCCTCTTTCTTTTGGCCTTCGCTGCTCCCTTTTTTTCACCAGCTTGCCGGGCACAAACAACGCTGAAGAACGCCCCTGCCAAGGCTACCTATACCAATCCACTCCCTGTTCAGTTCGGCGATCCATACGTTTTGTATACAGGCGGCAAATACTTTATGTACGGTACTGGAGGCGGTGCCAATAAAGGTTTTTCGGCTTACTCCTCAACAGATATGATGAACTGGAAAGCAGAAGGGCAGGTGTATTTCCACGACAATAAAAATGGCTGGAGCGATCCAAAAGCAAGTTGGGGCGGCGCTTACTGGGCACCTGAAGTGTATGAAATGAACGGAAAATTCTATCTGTTCTACAGCGCGCAATGGAACGTGAACCCTACGCACGAAACCGAAAATTTCCGTATCGGTGTAGCCGTCGCCGATAAGCCCACCGGTCCATTTATCGATCTGACCGACAAACCGCTTTTTGACCCTGGCTATCCGGTTATTGATGCCAATGTGTTTGTCGATACAAATGGTAAAGCGTACCTCTACTTCTCGCGTTGCTGCTACAAACATCCAGTCGACAGCGACGTGGCTGCTATGGCCCGGCAGAAAGGCTGGTATAAGGAGATTGAAGAAAGCTGGGTGTATGGTATCGAACTGAAACCCGATTTTTCGGGTGTTATTGGCGATCCGGTGTTGGTGCTCCGGCCGCCGGTTAGCCTTAGCGATAAGCAGGCAGAGTGGGAAAGCCGATCGGTAACGGCCCACGAAGTCAACCGCCGTTGGACGGAAGGCTCAGTCACGTTCAGGAAGGATAACACCTATTACATCATGTATTCGGCCAATCATTTTGGCGGCAGGTATTATGCCATTGGGTATGCTACGGCCAAATCGCCGCTGGGCCCCTACTCAAAAGCCGCCAACAACCCGATATTACAGCGCAATACCGATCGGGGAGGCTCGGTGACCGGTACCGGGCACAATAGCATCGCTTACTCGCCCGACGGGAAAGACATGTTCTGCGTGTATCATGGCCGAACAGACAAAACAGGCGACGAACGTGTCGTCTTTATTGACCGTATGCAGGTAAAGAACGGACGTATCACGATTTCGGGGCCCACAACCACGCCCCAAAAACGCCCGTCAGGCCTTTAACATACGTGTCACTGGGTCATTAAGCCGGGCACTTGTCAGTTCAGCTAATCTTCAAACCCTCCACCGCTTAAACAGGCAAATAGATCGTGAAGGTGGCGCCCTGCCCAAGTTGCCCCGTCGCCGAAATGGCTCCCCCGTGGTTAGTCACGACTCGCTCGCTTATAGACAGCCCAATACCTGTACCGGCATACTCGTGTTTTCGGTGTAATCGTTGAAATACCTCGAAGATCCGCTCAGCGTACTGTGGTTCAAAACCAATGCCGTTGTCTGAGACCTCAATCTGATGGTAAAGCTGAGTGGCTTTGATCGGTTTGATGTGTTCAGGTAGATCAGTGTAGGCAATGATGTGGGCGCTCACGTCAACAATTGGTGATACACCCGGCCGGTGGAATTTTAAGGCATTGCTCAACAAATTCTGGAATAGCTGTCCCAGTTGCGAGGCATCACCGATGATGGTTGGCAAAGCTCCGATCTTGATCTGTGCCTTTGTTTCCTGGATAATCAATTCCAGGTCTGTCATCACCTGCTCAATGATGTGGTTGAGTGAAACGGCTTCTCTAACCTCTGACTGAGCTGAGATGCGCGAATAACTCAGCAGGTCGTGAATCAGGGTAGACATCCGCTCGGCTGCGACCTGCATCCTGTCCAGATAGACCAATTCGTCCCCAAGTGCAGCCGAGTGTTCCAGTTTCAACAGATTGCCGAACTGTTGAATTTTACGCAGCGGTTCCTGTAGGTCGTGACTGGCCACATAAGCGAAGCGCTGTAAATTGTCGTTCGATCGATTCAATAACCCGATGGTTATCTGCAACTCGTCGTTGAGGGTAATGTATTCCTCATTACTCGTCGTTATTTCTTCGTTGGTAGCGGTCAACTCCTCATTGGTAGCGGCCAGTTCCTCGATAGTCGCGGCTAGCTCTTCATTGGTCAGTGCCAGTTCTTCCGTGCGGCGCTGCACCTGGTTGGCCAGCGCCAGTACGAGGTCGCGCTGGCCTGTAATGTCTTGCGTGGTGCCCGCAATCCGAACGGGCAGCCCGTTCGTATCGATATACGCCTGACCAACAGCGTGCAGGATCAGGTATTGGCCTTCCCGTGCATTCACAACGGTGAATTCTTCATTAAAATTGGGGTCTGCCGCTGGCAGAATCGTGCTGAACAAGGCTTTTTCGACCCGTTCCCTGTCTTCCTCAATTATACAGTCAAGCACTGCCGATACTGAATGATTGGGCCCTTCCAGCCCCAGCCAGTCAGCCTGCCGGGGCGAGAGTACAATCTGTTGCGTAGCCACATCGATCATCCACGTGCCCAGTTCAGCCAGTTCAATGGCATTCCGCAATTCTACTTCCACATCTACCAGTGCCTGCTGCGCCAGCATCTGCTCAGTTACATCGATGGCAATGTAGAGAATGGCGTATACCTGCTCTTCCGTATTGAAAACAGGCGTATAAGTGACATTGTAATACCTGTACGTCGCCACACCCTCCAGAACGGTTTTTACTTCTGCTCCAGACAATTGACTCGGCGTACCACTGATAAAGACCTCATCGATTGCCTTTGTGGTCAAAAAAGACGACTCTTTACTTGGCAAGTTCCCTACGACTTCGTGCAGTGGCAAGCCGGCAATGGCTGCGCCTTCTCCAATAAGATCGATAAAAGGCTGATTCGGGTTTTCGATCACCAGGTCGCGACCAACCAAAAGGCTGATTGCCGCCGGGGCCGATGAAATGATAGCGCGTAGATTCGTTTCGCTGGCAGCTAGTTTACGGGTAGCCAGCACCCGGTCCGTCACGTTGACAGATACGTTGATGATTGCCCATACCTGCCCGTGTTCATTGCGCAGGGGCTTATAGGTGAAGTCATAATAATACGTACCCAGCACCCCGCCTACAACCAGGTCTACACGGGCAGCCTTCGCTTCATAGGCGACACCAGACGTGTATACATCGGCGAGAATATCAAGGAAGGGTTGATTGACCAGTTCGGGGAGTGCTTCGATTAAGGGCTTGTTTCGCACCGAAAAGTCTTTCCCCCAGGCAGCCACCATCATACTATTGATAATTTCCACCCGCATCTCAGGCCCGACAAATAAGCAGGTAGCCACTGGCGCCTCTTCAATCAGGGATCGGAACCGAAATTCATTCTCCTCAATCTTTTTTCGGCTTACAACCTGCTCAGTCACATCCTGGCACAGTACCATCACACCGGTAGCAGTGCCGTCTGCTTCCTGGAATGGCTGATAAACCAGATCCAGGTAGCCCTCTTTTACGGTATCATTTACTTCAACAGCATAGGGCGTACTGTACAGATACAGGGGGGCACCACTTTGCCTTACCCCCTCCGCCAATGGTCGAAAATAGGCTTCCGCCTCAGGAATCACTTCGAACAGATTCTTACCGATCAATTCATCATAGGTGCGGCCGATCAGCTTACCGTATGCATCATTGACAATACTGATGCGCATCTCTTCGCCAATTAGCACGATGATACCGACGGTCGCTCTGCGAATGAGGTGTTGGAAGCGCTGTTCGCTATCGCCCAGCCGCTGAAGGTTCTCCACCGCCCCGGTCGTTTCCGAACAGGTGACGAGCACACCATTTACTGCGCCAGTGTCATCAACTACCGGACTAAAACTATAGGTCCAGTAGGCGTAACCCATCCTGCCATCACGGTAAAGGGGTAGCTTCTGATCCTCGAACCAGACTGCTTCGCCGCCCGCCATGATGTTATAGATCATCGGACCAATAACAGGCCATGATTCAGCCCAGCTTACTTCTCCAGGCTGCCCTAATGAGGATGGATGCTTTCCATTGTTGCCCAAGCTTGGCCGAAACGCGTCATTATAAAATGTAATCAATTCCTGTCCCCAAAAGATGAGCATAGGGAAGCGAGAGGTCAGCATCATGCTGACCAAGGTTCGAAGGCTTAACGGCCATTGATCAGGGGTTCCTAAAGGGGTCGTAGACCAGTCGTACGATCTGGTAAGTTTTCCCATCTCGCCTCCGCCCGCCAAAAAAGGCGACGCATTGGCAGTATCAGTAGTCTTCAAGTATGTTTAATGATAGGCTTCTGCAAGTTAAGAAGCCATAAATTGGGGTTATTAACTTGCCGAATTATCCTTTTCAGTGGACCTCAAACACCCTGTTTGCCGGCACTGAGCAGATACGTTATCCCGATACATCGAAGGTATACCCATAAAAAAAGCCTGAACCGGTCAGGCTCAGGCGTCAATTGATTGCAGGTACTATAGCTGCCCGCTTACTTGATGGGGACTGGCACTTCCAGGTTTTCCCATTTAAGCACAAAGCCTTTTTTCGTTACTTCGTAGACGAGCTTTTCATTCATCGACGATTTATCGGGCTTTGCACTAACTGTCAGCACGTCATTGGCTGGGTCACGGTTTGCATCACCGCCCCGCTTGATACCCCACTGCCCTGTTTGAGAATTGAAAATGAATTGCCATTCTTTTTCGCCCGGAACGACAAACAGGCTGTATTTCCCGGCTGGCAGGTCTTTACCGGCTACTTTGATCGCTTTATCTGTCTCAAAAATAGTGGCTTCGTTGGCTCCGGCACGCCAGGCTTTATCATAGGGAACCAGCCCGCCCCATATTTGGCGGCCTTTTACGGATGGGCTGCCGTAGGTGATCGTCACCATGGCCGAGCCCACTGTGCCCGATGCGGTTGCCGGTGGGCTTGGCCGACTGGCCTTATCGCCCTGGGCCAGGGCGCTTATCGTTGCGGTAATGAGGACAACTAATGAAAGTAAAGCACGTTTTGTGAGTTGGGCAGTCATATCGTAGGGGTTTATGGGCTTAAATAACAACCTATTTATCGGCAAAACAAACAGGCTATGAGCAAACGTAAGTTGCCAACGTACCTGAATGATCCGGCCTGGGTTTGGTAAATGGTCCCCTTCACGCAGATAACCTAAACGACTGATCGGCCACCCTGTTACTACGCAAAAAAGCTCGGTCGGCGAAACCCATCACCCGGATGCCAGCTCGAATCGCGCCGGCGTAGTGCCTGAACAATTGAAATAATGGCATGACCAAGGCGAGCCAGCTCTTCGGTATCTGCCTGGTTCATGTGCGGCTGATAAGCCGGTGCCCAGTCGAAGAGCTCTGTTTTGGCATCGTAGATACCAACCGGAACCCGTTTTGAGCTAGCCAGCAGTTGCTGAAGTGTAGCCTGTGCTTCTGTCGACGTATCGAAACCAATGTGCTGGTATTGGTCTTTGAGCAAATAAATTAATGAATACCGTTTCATCTTGTTTGTTGTTGCGTGAAGCGACGTACCCAACCGGCTACGCCATGACTTGTGATTTTCCCTGCAAAGCCCAGAACCGGTCAATGCCGATCTGTTTGCCTGCGGTGGTCGTTGCTTGCCGGCTATGCTGAGCCGACCGTTGCTGTATGATAGCCTCCGTGTCATGCAGCGTCTGATGCAATTGGGCAACCTGTTGCGTCAACGCATCGACTTGCTGCCGAAGCAAATCCAGTTCAGGGTGCATCAGTGGACTTGGCTGATCGGCGGAAAACACCCGACTTATCGTGGGCAGACTATTGCCACCAAATGGGGCGCCCGTCCGGCTGATGGCTTCAAATACAGTCGGATTATCGTTGATAAAGCGGGTAAGCTGTTGTTTCAGTACAGCGCCAAGTTGTCCGAATGAGAGTTGGCGTCTATGGCTATATGTTAATTCCCTGTTCATAATTCACGTTGTTTGTCGTAGCGTATCACCTGTTGGGACTCGCAACCGTTCTGGTGTTGACGTCAGCCTATGGCCTGATCGTCAAGTGAAAAACGGCAGCTCATCAGAATTGGTTTAAACGTTTAAACCAACAGAGCGCAAAACGGCTGTTTTTCTCTATTTCGCAAGTTATATTCATAAAAATAATGCAATTAAAATAACTTTTTTATGAATTAAGGCAGATTCTACTAGCCTGAATAAGCCATTTTGAACCATACTATTGTTTAAACGATTAACTATTTTATTGGCTTTTTCTGGTACGATCCATGGTTAGAAAGACATCGATGAAAGACATCGCTCAGGATGTAGGCGTTTCAATTGCCCTGGTATCCTACGTGCTGAACAATAAGAAGGAGAACCGGATCAGTAAAGAGGTTGCTAAAAAGATTCAGGAGGCAGCCCGGCGCTTAAACTACCAGCCCAACCAAATTGCCAAGAGCCTCAAAACCAGCAAGACATATACCCTCGGATTGGTAGTGGCCGATATCTCGAACCCCTTTTCATCGTCGCTGGCACGTATTATTGAAGATGAGGCGGCTAAACATGCATACACGGTCTTGTTTGGCAGTTCGGATGAGAACCCGCAGCGACTGCAAAACCTGATCGACACCCTCCTCAATCGGCAAGTTGACGGGTTGATTATTTCCGCCCCGGAAGGCTCGGAAAGTCAGCTCATAGCCCTTCAGTCGCGCATTCCGTTCGTGTTGATTGATCGCTATTTTCCAGCGCTGTCGACCAATTATGTGGCACTGGATAACTATAAAGCCATTTATCAGGGTGTGCAGCATCTGATCCATTCAGGCTATCGGCGCATTGGTCTTATCAGCTTCGATACAACCCTCTTTCACATGAGTGAGCGTAAACGGGGCTACCGTACTGCGCTGAAAGACAACCAGCTTCCGCTCAATAAGACCTGGCTGAAGGAACTCGGGCAGTCTACCTTCAAAGGTGAAATGGCCAGGGCTATTCAAGAGCTGCTGGCCAATAAACAGCCCGTAGACGCGATCCTGTTTGCCTCTAATGCGCTGGCTCTGCATGGCCTCAAACAACTTAATGCGCTGGGCATAAAGGTACCAGACGAGCTAGCCATTCTGAGTTTCGACGAAGTGGAAGCGTATGATCTGTTCTACACACCGATTACCTGCATTCGGCAACCCTTGGTGGATATGGGGCAGATGGCGACTAAACTGCTGGTAGAAATGATTCAAAAAAACAACCGAATCACGCAGGTGAACCTGGAAGCAGAGCTTATTATCCGGGCTTCGACCCGCCCTGTTCAGGCGTTGGCAGTCGGTGAGTAGATCGCCCGGAAAACCGGATCGGAAAGAATGAATTACCTTTGCCAGCCCAGTTGGTTATCTGCCACCCCATGCGCTGCTTTTTAGGTTTTCTTTTTATGCAACAACCCGATAAACGAGAGATTACAACGTACCTGCAAGGTCTTCAAGACAGGATTTGTGGGGCCCTCGAAGCTGCTGATGGGCAAAGTACCTTTCGCGAAGATCACTGGCAACGCCCCGGCGGTGGCGGTGGGCGGTCACGCGTACTGTCTGATGGAGCCGTAATCGAGAAAGGGGGTGTAGGCTTCTCGGCCGTTGAAGGGGAAGCCTCCGAGGCAACGCTCCGGCAGTTGAACCTTACCGAACCGGCCGACTTCTATGCAACGGGCGTTTCTATCGTGATTCACCCGCGCAACCCCCGTGTGCCAATCATTCACATGAATGTGCGCTACTTTGAGCTGAGCACAGGTACCTACTGGTTCGGCGGCGGTATCGACCTAACTCCCCATTACGTCGTTGCTGAGGATGCACGCTGGTTTCATCAGCAGTTAAAAACCGTTTGCGACCAGCACGACCCGGCCTATTACCCGCGCTTCAAAGCCTGGGCCGATGATTATTTTTATATCCCGCACCGTCAGGAAACACGGGGGGTAGGCGGTATTTTCTTTGACTACCTGAACGAAAACGAGACCGCTACCAAGGCTGATCTGTTTGCGTTTCAGCGGGCAGTGGGGGAATCGTTTGCCCCCATCTACACGCATTTCATGCACCAAAACAGTGACCTCCCCTACTCGCCCCGCGAGCAGCACTGGCAGGGGCTCCGGCGAGGCAGGTACGTTGAGTTCAACCTGGCCTGGGACCGGGGCACTAAATTTGGACTGGAAACCAACGGACGCACCGAATCCATTCTGATGAGCATGCCGCCGCAAGCCAACTGGCTCTACGATTACCACCCGGAACCGAACTCGCCCGAAGCCGAGACGCTAACATTATTACGCAAAGGAATCGACTGGGCAAGCATGTAGGGGCGACCACTATGGGTTGCCCCTACATGCTTACCATTTTGGTGAGAACGTAATAATCGGCGTCGACGCTGACTTCTTTACTGTTGGGTTGAATCAGGGTTTGCCAAGTGGTTGAGGGGGTCACCAGTCGGCGTGGGCCAGCGTCGTTCAGGCAGAGGCGGATGGCTGTTGTGAAGCCTTTCTGACAGTTAGCAAAACGATACGCAACGCCTTCCGGCGTCAGTTTGTATTCAAGCACCGGCACTCGGGCATCGCGCAGGTACTGGTCGAACAGGGGTTTCAAGGGAAGGCCGGTTTGTTTGATGAGGTACGATTCGATCTGCTGTGAGGTCACGGTTTGGTGGTAGAATGTCTTGTTCATGCCCCGCAGAATCTGCCGCCATTTTTCGTCGTTACCCACCCATTGCCGAATCATGTGCAGCATATTGGCTCCCTTGTAATACATATCGCCCGACCCTTCGCTGTTCACGTTGTAATTGCCAATAATTGGTCGGTCATTTCGAATCCCTACCCGCGTTCCGATCACGTATTGAGCCCCCGCATTTTTGCCAAAGAGCGCCTCCGTATACAGGTTTTCCGAGTAGGCCGTGAAGCTCTCGTGAATCCACATATCGGCAATGTCTTTGTAGGTGATATTATTGGCAAACCACTCGTGACCCGACTCATGAACAATAATAAAATCCCAGCGCAGCCCCCAGCCTGTGCGGGATAGATCGCGACCCAGATACCCGTTCCTGAACTTGTTACCATAGGTCACCGAGCTTTGGTGCTCCATACCGAGGTAGGGCACCTGCACCAGTTTGTAGCCATCTTTATAAAACGGGTATGGACCAAACCAGTGCTCGAATACCTTTAACATACTTTTTGCCTGTTGAAACTGTTGCCGGGCAGCCGCTTCGTTTTGCGGCAACGCATAATACGACAGCAACAGCGGGCCTGCCTCTCCCTGGTATGTCTCATGCCAGGTAACATACTTCGCTATGTTGACGTTGACGCCGTAGTTATTGATCGGATTCGTGACTGCCCAATCGTAGGTCCGTGTGTGGTCAGCGTTAGTGGTTACCCGGCGGAGCTGCCCATTCGACACGTCCATGTACGGCTCGGGGACCGTCACACTGATCTGCATTGAGTCGGGCTCATCGTACATATGGTCTTTACAGGGCCACCATACGCTGGCACCCAGCCCCTGGCAGGAGGTCGCAATAAACCAGCTTTTTGTTGAGTCACGCGCCCAGGAAACGCCTCCATCCCAGGGGGCATTTCGGGCCACACGGGGTTTGCCCTGGTACACAATCGTGATCGCCTCTGTATGCCCCAGACGCTGTGGTTTGAGGAGCGTGATAAAATGCGCATTCCCATCAGACCGTACCGCGAGCGGCTGTCCGTCCTGCTCGGCCCGCACCAGCTTCATGGGTGCCTGCAAATCAATCTGCATCGTCTGGCTTGCCTTCAGCACCCGATACCGAATGGTGTTCTGGCCACTGAACAGACTATCATCCGGCGATACACGTACCTGGAGATGGTAGTGGGCGAGGTCCCACCAGGTACGTTCGGGGGTCATGGTGCCACGTAAGGTGTCCCCGTGGGTGTAGGCTGTTTTTTCCGCGAGCAGTTGCCCGAACGAAGGCAACCAGGAAATGAGTAAGCCAACGACCAGTAAGCCGGCTGTTGAGCGATGCAAGGCAGTCAATGACATGAGTTGAGAAGAAATTCGTGATGAAATCGCACAAACGTCAGACGGGCTGAGCCTACTGTTTAGTATCCCAGCCAATGAAGCAGCTACGGACGCAGGCCATTCAGGTACCAGGGAGTGGCCGGATCATACTGCAACGTACCTGCGTTGATATGCAAAGGGCTACTGATGTTATTATGGTAAAGCTGGCCTGTTCCCAACCCCTGCGGCATCAGGTTTTTGAACTGCGACGCATACTGGGCAATGGCGTTCAGCCCGATATTGGATTCGAGCGCCGACGTGATCCACCAGCCGATAGCTAGCCGATTGGCCAGTTCGATCCACTCATCACAGTGCCGAAGGCCACCCAGCAACGTTGGCTTCAGAATGATGTATTGGGGTTGTATCTTCTTAAGCAGCCTAAACTTGTCGACATACTCCATATGACCGATCAACTCTTCATCCAGCGCAATGGGCAAAGGCGTTTGGCGGCACAGTTCGGCCATAAGCTCGGGCTGACCGGCAGCAATGGGTTGCTCAATGGAATGGAGTTGATACGCAGCCAGTCGTTCCAGCCTGGCCAACGCCTCATCGGGTTTAAAAGCCCCATTGGCGTCGACACGAATGGTGATCTGTTCGGGCGTATACCGCTCACGGATATGGGCGAGCAGTGCGCATTCCTGATCGAAGTCGATGGCACCGATCTTAAGCTTGATGGTGGTATACCCCGCCGCTATCTTCTGGTCGATCTGTTGACGCATTACCTCCTGCGAGGCCATCCACACCAGTCCGTTGATAGGAATAGCCCGGCGACCATGCACAAATTCGGTGTCACGAATCAGGCGTTGACCACCCGACAGAAAATCGTGCATGGCGGTTTCAAAGCCAAACAAAATGCTGGGGTGTTGCTGACTGATCAGTTGGTTCAGCACGACGGTTACGTTCCAGTCAAATAGCTGAAGATCAATTTGGTTGAAGTACTGGCAATAGTCGGTAAGCCGGTCTTCAAAGTCAGGAATATCGTCGAGGCTAAGGCCGCGCAACGGGCCACACTCTCCGTAGCCAACCACATCGGGCTGGTCAGTATCAAACAGGCGAAGAAAAAAGGAGTCTTTTTGGGTAAGCGTCCCCCGCGAGGTGCCAGCCTCGAAGGTGAACTTAAGCGTATATTTCAGGTAGCTGACCCGGAGACTCATTGGATACGGTGGCGGGGGGAAACAAACCGCTAAAACTACTACTTTTGCCCCCATCAGCAAAAACATGTTACGAAATTATTACCCAGAGTGTGACATCTAAAAACCTGCTAAAACCGCTGTCTCTGGCTTATGGTGGTGTATTAGCCCTGCGCAATTTCCTCTATGACCACCAGTATGTCACCACCACAATTCCTACTCAGCGGTGTATATCGGTAGGAAATCTGGCGGTGGGTGGTACAGGCAAAACACCAGCTGTCGAGTATCTGCTTCGGTATTTGTTAACCCTTGATAAGCAACTCACGGGCGAGGTAGCCACACTCAGCCGGGGGTATGGTCGGCAAACGCGTGGCTTTCGCATAGCCACTGCGGCTGACACCGCCGCTACGATTGGCGACGAACCGCTGCAATTGTTCAGCAATTTCAGTCCGGCGGTTTGCATCACCGTTGGTGAACGCCGCGCCGATGCGCTCAGGCAACTAGCTATCGAAAAGCCTGCTATACAAACGGTTGTGCTCGACGATGCCTTTCAACACCGGGCCGTACAGCCCCAGTTAAACTTACTGTTGACCGACTACAATCGCCCCTTTTACACAGACGATCCCTTTCCGGGCGGGCGATTGCGGGAGCGGCGGGAAGGAGCGCGGCGGGCCGACGCGGTCATTGTAACAAAGTGCCCAGCTGCGCCGTCGACCGTTGAACGGGCGACCATTGAGCAGCAGATCCGGCGATACACCCACGGGGGAACGGGTAACAGCCCGATACCTATTCTGTTCGCCGGCCTGGCCTACGATCAGCCACGCCGTTTTGCTGATCTGTCGCCCGCGCTGATCAACGGTCCGGTGCAGCTGGTGTCGGGGCTGGCGAATTCCGACTCGCTGGCCAGGTACGTGGGCGACACCTGGGGAGTGGCCAATCACGCCGACTTCGGTGATCATCATGCTTATACGCGAGCTGATGTGGAACAGTTACTCACGAATATGCCCCCCCATGACTGGTTGCTGACCACGCAGAAAGATGAAGTGAAGCTTTCAGCCTTGCTCACGGATGCAGAACGCCAAACCCGCCAGCTGGCTTACTTACCCGTGCAAATGAGGTTCTTCGAGCAGGAGGATGCCAACACCCTGGCCCGCCTGGTGGGCGACTGCCTACGCGGCCCGGCACTTAAAAATCGTTAACCAGTAGCCCGGTAGCGGCCCGGCGCGGGTTTTGGTCTATTTTTGCATATGCAGTTTTCGGCACTTCTTTTTCTAGCCTCCTTTTTTTGTCTTACCACCGTCTCGCTGGCCCAGCAAACGGGCGTAGGTACGTTTCCAAACAGCGCGGGGACTTTTCCGGGCACGACCGGTACCAACGGCGCTGGCCGACCTGGCGGTACGGGTGCGGGCGTGGGCATCGATGATTCCACAAAAGTGATTTATGGCCCTGCCACGGCCCGCTTCTTTCTGGAAAGCGATGTGTTTAACAACCGGAAAAAGCTTTTCCTCACCGATACGTCGCTGGTTGGTACACATCAATTCGAGTTCACGAAGCGGAATGACAATCGCTACACCGATCTGGGCAATCTGGGCACGCCCCTGCGGCCTGTTTTCTACGAAACACCAACGCAGATCGGCGAACAGCAAGGCTATTATGTGTTTTCTCCCTACGCCTTTCAGACGAACCAGGTACGTTATTACGACACCAAATCGCCCTTCACGGACATGTATCTGGTGCTGGGAGGCCGTAACCAGAATATCCTGAACTTCGACTTCAACCAGAATATTACGCCCAGGCTGAACGTCGGCTTCAACGTGCAGCGATTCACTTCTGAACGGCAGTTTGGCACCAGCGCAGCACGCAGCCAGACAGAACGACTGCTGGCGCAGGACTGGGGCGTGTTGTTGCATGGCAACTACCGCACAAAAAACGATCGCTACACGCTACTGGCGCACCTGAACCACATGAATCATAGCCTGCCCGAGCAGGGCGGTAATGTGTTCAGCAGAAATGCCAATGGCGACACTATTGCATTTGATTATGAAGGCCAGGCCAAGCTGGCCAGTACGCTGGGCTGGGAACGACGTACGAACATTCATTTATACCATCAGTACGTACCTACTGATGGTATTCAATTCTTTCATCGCCTTGATTACCAGATACAGACCAATAATTACAAAGACGATGCGCTAATAGCCAACCAGCAGTTTTCCAACTTTTATCCGCGCATTATTAACGACTCGACACGTACCCAGCAAGACGTATACTGGCACGCTATTGACAATACGTTTGGCGTAAAGGGCATTTACAACCGGGGGAAATCGGCTTATAACTACCGGCTTTTCTATCGGCAGCGGATCTTCAGCCAGCGGAGTGACTATAACTTGGCCTCCACAACCGTTCTCAGCGGAGAAACGCAACAAAACCTGAACACCTACACCGCTTCTGGTTTTGAGAATTACATCGGCGGCTGGCTGGGTTACTACTTCCCCGACAGCTTATCGCGCTTAACGGCTGAAGGTGAATACCTGGTCGGCACGGGCGCTTTTCGGCTGAATGGTCAGCTCGAGAGTAAGTTGTTCACGCTTGGTTTTACAACCATGCTGGCCGAGCCCACATTGATCGCGCAACGGTTCAGCAGTAATCATTATGAGTGGAACAACACCAATCGCTTCGGATTGCGCGGTACCCAACATGCCTACGGGCTGCTGAATGTGACGTATAAGAACTGGACCGTGTCGCCCGGTGGCGACTTCTGGCTGCTCAACAATTACCTGTATTTCAACCAGCGGGCTGAGCCTGCCCAGTTGGCAACGGCCTTTACCATGTTCCGGGTCGGGTTGGGAGCGACCTACACCAGAGCGCGTTTTAAAGCCAGCACCCAGGTTTATTACACGCCCCTGAACGCCGGAAACGATGTACTGCGTATTCCGACCTTGTTTATCAATGGCCGGGTGCAATACGACTTCATTTACGCCAAAGTGTTGCACATTCAGACCGGGCTTGAACTACACTACAAATCGAAGTTCTACGGCGATGCCTATTCGCCTGTTACGCAGCAATATTACCTGCAAGACCGGCAGCTGGTTGAAGGAGCTATTCTGGCCGATGCCTTCGCCAATATGCGTGTGAACCGGGTACGTTTCTTTCTGAAATTCAGTCACGTGAATCAGGGAATTTTCCAGCCTGGTTATTTTGTAGCCCCCGGTTATCTGCAACTACAGCGCGGCTTCGGATTTGGCGTAGACTGGCTCCTGTTCGATTAACCGAGGCGGCGTGTGACCATGTACACTGGCCACTAAGGCTACTAACCTAATGCCCTATAGCACAAGCCAATAACCAGTAGTATACCGTAGTGGCCGATCAACCGCTGCATAAGCACTGAATACAACACACCGGGCTTCCCGGCCCAACTACCTGACTTATCATGCGCTTTTGTCTTGTCCTTATCCTTGTTGTCGCCAGCTATTTCAGCCACGGGCAGGCGTATCAGCCAGCGCCAGTAACGGCCCTGTTGGGTGCCTTCGGGCCAGAGATCGACCTGGTTGAAAAGCGGCTGCAAAACCCGGTTGTTGTGCAGAAAAACGGCATCCGGTTTGTGACAGGGCGGTTAGGGGCTCAGCAGGTCGTGGTGGCGCTCACGGGCATTGGCAAAACGAACGCGGCCATGACAACCGCCTTTGCCCTGGCTTACTTCCGACCCAAACAAGTGATTTTTACGGGTATTGCCGGAGGCATCCGTCCAGACCTGCAACCGGGCGATCTGGTCGTTGGCCGCGAAACAGGCTACCACGACTACCACTGGACGACCCTCGATAATAAACCGACAAACCAGACACGGAATCTGCTCACCAACACCCTGAACCCCAGCTATTTTCCGGGCGATTCAGCCCTCATGGCCCTGGCCCTGAAAACAGCCAGCACGAGTACCCTTGAGCCGATTCCGGGTCTGCCCCGCGCACCAATTGCCGTATCGGGGCGCATTGTAACGGGCGATGAGTTCGTGAATTCCGACCAGCGGGTAAATCAGCTCAGAACCGAGCATCAGGCCGATGCCACGGAGATGGAAGGCGCCGCAGTCGCGCAGATCTGTTACCAGCAGGGCATTCCCTGTCTGGTGATCCGTAGCCTCAGCGACAAGGCCAACAGCTCGGCCCGAACCGATATGCGCACGTTTCTGGCCATTGCCGCCCGGAACTCAGCCCAACTGGTTGTTTCCATGATGGAGGCCAGCCGGTAGGCGCTAGATGTACGCCGCCACGCCCAATACACTGGCCGACTGTTTGGCCACCAGCATCAGCCCAAATGGCATAGTAAACGGTACCGGATTCAGGGCATTGTCCAGCTCGGCCGCGTCGTCGCTCAGGGATAAATACTGCTCGTTGGACTCGACAAGCAGGTGATCGACCACATCGGACTCGGCAGGCATGAAGTAGCCAATCAGCAGGTTCATGACCTTCCGGCTTTCCCCAATGAAAATTAGCTGCTTGTTGAAGCGTATCTCCAGAAAATCGTTCAGGCGGCTGGGCGGCAGTGGGCCAATCCGAATTTCGTAGGCAGGCATAGTATCCTGATAGGCTCCGTCGAGCGAAAAGTTACCTAACTCCGCCTTTGAGAGGTCATTGGGTGCAGGTACGTCGTCGGTCGTCAAGCCAATTTCGTGAACCAGAGGGGGAATCGTCCTGATTTCGACGGGCACGCTCAACATCAGCTCGAATACCTGCCGCACCAGAAGCGTGTTATGAACGAGCCGATGCGCAACGGGCAGCAGGTGCAGTAAATTATTGAGCTGACGAATGTCGAGCAGATCGGGCGGTATGCCCCAGAACCGCCGCAGTACGTCGCCCTGATTATTCTGGCGCAGGTTCTGTTCGGTAACAAAATACTTGCGCTCTTCCAGTTCCATGGCCAGCCCCTGCAAATAAAACTCCTGCTCGAGCGGCTGGAAAAATTGCCGGATTCCGCGTTGCCTACGGGCCTGTTCGTCGATATCCTCAAACACTTCGGCCTGATCACGCCCCAGGTTGGTGGGTTGATGGAACAGCCCTTCGGGCAGGTAATCGTACAGGCCATCCCGGTGAACTTCCACATTCAGATATTGCCGCCGGTTTGAATCAATGGCGGTCGAATCGTCGGAAAAAACATCCGTATTACCTACCAGCGCCTTCCCCACATCGTGGCGGTAACTACGCGAAAAAAGCCCCGACGAGTGGATCATCAGGTCGTGGCGCGGATTGAGCCCGTCGTGCGTCAATTCGGCCAAAATAACTTCCAGACGAATATCGCTGGTGAGCCGATCCAGTTGGCTGGCATACTGCTGTAGCGTCATACCTGGCGGAGTGTGTTCGCTGTCTGCTGCATTTTAACCCGATACGGTAAGTTCATGGCCGAGCGGTCGGCCATATACTGGCGGCATCGGTCACATTCGGCTTCCCATTCACTGGGCGACAATTCGGTGCGTGCTTTTGGGATCACCGTAACATCCAGGCAACGAACGTACCCAGCGCCTTCAATCAGGTTTTCGGCAAATGCTTTCTCAACCACAACATCAACGGCAACCCCACCCAGCCGGGCAAAGAAATACGCTTTACACTCGGCCTGAATATCTTCCATCGTCACTAACCGCTGCCGGGAAAGCAGGGTTTGCCGTAGTTGATACTCTTTCTCCGCGGTGCTGGGTTTGTCGTAGCCGCCCACCGTCGAGGTCATCAGAAAGAGGGCCGTCCGGTCGGTTTTCATCGAATCATAACCGCCATAATAGGCTAGTGACGTATAGGCTGGTATGAAATTGGCGGCTTTCCCGTTGGTACTCCAAAACTCAACGAACAGATTACTGTCTGTCTGGCGGGGCCGGATAAAGACATAGGGACTCCCCGCTTTGAATCCTTCTTCAGGCATCGAGAGCAGTTGCTGACGCAGGTCGTCGAGATTGCGGTTCAGTTCGTCGAGGGTCTTTACGAACCAGCCCGATCCCAACGCCCGGAACGCCCTGTTCTCATCCAAAAGCAGCTGCTGTACATGCTGGAGCAGGTCGCGGGCATTGCGTTCGTCGAACCGGCCGATATCGTGGGGACGCCACATAAACGAATTCTCCTCCAGCTGATTCACATCCCGCAACGGCGAAGACCGGAACAACTCCTTGCTGTCGGCATCGTATACCCGGCGAATAAACAGAAACTCGGCCTCTGACTTCAGCGGAAATACATTCAGGGTCTGAAACAGTCGCTGCTGCAACCGGTTCAGAAAGCGATTCATGACCGGAAAGCAGTTCAGACGGATATCCATTGTGGCTACGGCCTGCATAGGAAAACCCCGACTCAGCCGGAGCTCCAGCCAGAGAACTTCTTTAGTAAACAGCTTTCGTTGGTGCTCGGTGAACTGAAAACCAGGCGGTATAACGCTCACCGCCGAGCCCCACTCATCGCTGCCGGGTACGTTACCCAACGTCATGAAGGTGTGGCGATAGAGACTCATGACTTCCTGCTCTAGCTGGTGCAGCACATCGAGTTCCGGACCGAGGTGAGGCGCTTTGGTATCGGGACTCACAAAACCCGGATAAACCTGAATGGGCTGTCCGTTCAAAAACCATTCAGTCTGATGCCGATCCTGAAGCTTTCGGTAATAAACAGCTTTCTGACGAACCGATTCAGTTTCCCAATCGAAGTAGAACGTCAGTCCGCCAATGGCTTTCACGGTCTGGTCGAGTTCAACGCCAATCCAGATTGACTGTTGCTGATTTATGGATGGACCCGCCTGCACCTGTTTGTCTAACGGCATGCGTTCGGCCCCGTTGAACTCGACAATTCCCTGTTCACTCACCAGATACCGAACATCACCGTTCACTACCCGGCTCTTCACCACAGGCGTAAAAAAATAATCGTCCTGTTTACCCTCGCGAAGCGGCGCCCGGTAGAAAAACTGCACCGATTGGGCCAAGTCGATCAGCGCCTCTTCCGGACGGGCGTGGAAGATGGCATGGGCCGGACGCGGCAGATCGATCACGTCGGGGCACATGACACTGGCCAGCCGGTCAACAATACGCCCCCGGGTCTGCTCAATGGCCTGCGCCGTTTTTTCCAGTTCAAACGCACAGGCTTCCATCAGGTAGCTAACCAGCGGGTCGGCGGCATCAACGTCTTTGCCCTTTAGTTGCCAGATGGCGGCAGCGTGCTGGGTCATTCGTTTGCGGATTTCCTCCCGCGAGAAATCGGCCGGATTCAGCGTGTTCATGGGTATTGATTGGTACAAGGACCAATTGATAATTTCTGATCGGTTACCTGATTTTTGTTGTGAAGGGCGCTACGGCAATCTCGCGCTGAAACATGAACGGCCGCCGGTTCGAGGGGGCAATTTCCGCGATAACCCGTATCCTGACGAGCTTGTGTGCGTCGGGTGTGCCTTCCCGATCTACGCTTACCTCCACTTTAATGCGGTCTAACCGAGGCTCATATCGACGAATGGCGGCGGCCAGTGATTTTTCGATACGGTCGGTCCAGAGAATATACACGGAGTCGTTCCCAACGCTGAAGTCATCGTCCCAGATGGTACAGCCAAACCGCCCGTCGTACCGCGCTTCGTTGTACTGGGTGGTGGTGATCAGGTACAGGTTATTCCGGATCGATTCATCCATGGAACAGGCAATCTGCCGGACTGCGGGTCCCTGTTTGGCGGCTGGCCCCCTGGTGATGAGGTCTAACCGTAACGGAAGGTTATAAAATTCGTCGGCCATAGCTCGGTGGCGTTTAAATCAACGGTAATGTAGGGGTTCCAGCGCTAATAAGTCAACGCACATGAGTTAGTGGTTTGTCAATAACTGACACGAATCAGCTGCTTTCCGTGTCGCCAATGGGCATCTGGTGGTAATTTAGCCGGGCATTCAGCACAAACTACCCGCATTTATTGCCAACTAACGTATGATTGACCTCCGCAGCGACACCGTTACCCGCCCTACCCCCGCTATGCTGGCCGCCATGATGGCTGCCCCTGTCGGCGACGATGTATTTGGCGAAGACCCGACCGTTAATGCCCTCGAGCAGCAAGCCGCCCGCCTTTTCGGCATGGAAGCCGCCCTGTTCTGCCCATCGGGCACAATGACCAACCAACTGGCCATACGTACCCACGTGCGGCCCGGCGACGAAGTGATCTGCGATCAGGTGTCGCACGTATACCTCTACGAAGGGGGCGGCATTGCGGTGAATGCGCTGGCGTCGGTGGCCTTGCTGGCTGGCGAACGGGGCAAGCTCACACCCGCGCTCATTGCCCCGGCCATTAATAACCCCGCCGATGTGCACCGCCCCATCTCGCGTTTGGTATCGCTCGAAAATACGGTCAACAAAGGAGGCGGCTGTTACTACACCCTCCCTGAACTGGCCGCTATTCGTCAGCTCTGCGACGAACATGGATTGGCCCTGCACCTCGATGGGGCCAGGCTTTTCAACGCGCTGGTCGAGACCGGCGATGCCCCCGAAGCCTACGGCCGGCTGTTCGACTCCATCAGTATCTGCCTCTCCAAAGGATTAGGTTGCCCCGTGGGGTCTTTGTTGATAGGCTCAGGTACGTTCATTGCGCAGGCCCGCCGGTTCCGTAAATTGATGGGCGGTGGCTGGCGGCAAGCCGGTTTTTTAGCCGCCGCCGGTATGTATGCCCTCGATCATCATATCGAACGACTAAAAATAGACCATGCCCGTGCCCGGCAGATTGGTCAGGTGTTGGCGGCTCAACCCGACGTGGCGGAGGTGCTGCCTGTCGATACCAACATTGTCATTGTTCGATTGGTCGATGGCCTTACAAACACCGACTACCTGGCCAGGCTGAAGGAACAGGGAATACTGGCCGTCTCCTTTGGCCCACAGCTGGTACGATTTGTGACACACCTTGACTTGACCGATGAGGACATCACTCAAGTTGAACAGGCCGTAAGCAGGCTTGCCAAATCCTATATCTAAAATCATTCGTGATCAGTTAATTTGCAGGCTACCACTTCCTTGCCAACCGCCCATGCGCCTTGTTCTACTGCTACTTTTGCTGGTCTGCTGCCGTCCTGTGCTTGCCCAACCAGGGGTATTCAGGATAGACAGCATTCCGCCCGAGGGGCTGTTTCCAAGGCTGTTATGGCGCTGGCATGCGGGTGATCATCCAGCCTGGGCCAGCCCCACCTTCAACGATAGCCAATGGGATACCATCCGACTCAACCGGAGCATTAATCGGTTGCCACAGGTAGCCAAAGCCGCCCACAGCTGGTTTCGCCTTACGCTTCAGCTCGATTCGTCGGTGGCGAACCAGCCCATTCCGCTGTTTGTGCATATGAACGGGGCCGCCGACCTGTTTATCGACGGTCGCCCGTTCGCCCGTTTTGGTACCGTGGGTACGTCGGCAGAAACGACCGTGAAGCATAAGCGTGTGCGGGGTGATATGTGTTTACTGCCTGCTCTGCCGGCCGGGCCACATATACTGGCCGTGCGTTTTGCCACCTACCCAACAACGGGGTTTGTGCCCAGGTACATTGAGGAAAAGAGAACGTTCGATATTGAGATCGACCACCCGACCCTATTTGTGGTCAACATTGCCGACGATGTGCACACGCGCACGCTGGAAGAATTCCTGATCGTTGGCTTATCGTTGATGCTGGCCGCCATTCATTTTCTTTATTATACCTACCGGCGGCAAACGATCAACCTGATTTTCGGCATCACCATGCTACTCTCCTGCCTGGGAACGGTGGCCAATGATATGCCTTTTTACCTGCGGAATCTGACAGTTGCCAGCTGGTCCGATTTTCTGGGAACGCTCTTCAGCACAGGGTTTGCGGTGATGCTCCTGGCAACG
The DNA here is from genome assembly GCF_041321095.1 of Fibrella arboris. Taxonomy (NCBI): domain Bacteria; kingdom Pseudomonadati; phylum Bacteroidota; class Cytophagia; order Cytophagales; family Spirosomataceae; genus Fibrella; species Fibrella arboris. The sequence goes on from NZ_JBGGWE010000004.1 coordinate 306,536, forward strand.
TATTACAGCTATCTTCACCAAAAACGGAGTCTATTTTTTGGGCTGGTTGCCGGCCTGGCTATGTCCACTGCACTGCTGAAGGGATTTCCGATAGACAGCCGCCTTATGCAGGTCATGATCATGATTGCACGGGCGGCGGCACTGGTGCTTCTGTTTATCGATGGTTTTCGCATCAGCATCATAGCCATCCGCAACAAGCAGTACAATGCGGTTTTGGTACTCATCAGTGGCTCAGTGGTCCTTGGCATAGCCGTGATGGGCACCCTCGTCATCACGCTCCTGAACTACTGGAAAGTAGTCAATTCTGATTATGGCATCTTACCCACCATTATGGCAGTCTCCATTCCGGCGGTGCTTGCCATTCTACTGGCGAAAGAGCATAACCAGACCAACCTGGACCTGCAAAACCGGCTTGCCGACGTAGAAAAGCTGTCGACCGAAAAAGAATCCATCCTGACGCAGCAAAAAGATATGCTGGAACAGCAGGTGGCCCGTCGGACCGCCAAACTGAACCAATCGTTACAGCACCTGCGCGATACGCAGACCCAACTGGTACAGCGCGAGAAAATGGCCTCGCTCGGTGAGCTTACCGCTGGTATCGCGCATGAGATTCAGAACCCCCTCAACTTCGTCAACAACTTCGCCGACGTGTCTACTGAGCTTCTCGACGAATTAAAACAGGAGCAGACACGCCCGGCCGATGAACGGGACCCCGCACTCGAAGCCGAGCTTCTGGGTGATATTCATCAGAATGTCAGCAAGATAAGCCAGCATGGGCAACGGGCCGCCAGTATTGTCCGGGGTATGTTGCAGCATTCGCGAACCAGCAGTGGCGACAAAGAAAAAACGGATCTGAACGTGCTGGGTGATGAATACCTTCGCCTTAGTTACCACGGGCTACGGGCTAAAGACAAGGTGTTCAACGCTACGCTCCATACCAGTCTGGACCCACTGCTCGAGCAGGTCGAAGTGGTTAGTCAGGATATCGGACGGGTGCTGCTGAATCTCTTTAACAATGCTTTCTACGCCGTTCGTGAAAAGGCCAAATCCGCCCCCGCGGGCTATTATCCAACAGTTTGGTTCGTGACCCGCCAGCACGCCGACGCTCTTGAATTACGCATTCAGGATAACGGAAACGGCATTCCCGAGCATTTACAACGCAAGATTTTCCAGCCATTCTTTACCACCAAACCTACCGGCGAAGGCACTGGGCTGGGCCTTAGCCTGAGCTTTGATATTATCACAAAAGGGCATGGGGGTACGTTGTCGGTAGAAACGGTGCCCGGTGAGCACACCACTTTCGTCATTCGCTTACCGCTCACGGCCTAAACACGTACGTAACCGTAGCTAAACAACAGGGGCAAACGCACCAGCTTCATCCGAAGGGATTATCTTTGCGGTTAACTTTTCCGTTTGGCAACCCGTGCCGAACATCTTCTTTCCATGACTGAAACTATTGCCCACTTATACGCCGAGATTGAACAGGCGGCCGTTACGAATAAAGAGGAACTGGAGCAGTATCGGCTACGCTACCTCAGCAAGAAAGGGGCCGTCACTGAGCTGTTCGATGGCCTGAAAACGGCAGCGCCAGACGAACGGCGGGCGTTGGGTCAACAGCTGAACGGGCTAAAAAATCTGGCTCAGGATCGGTTCACAGCTTTCCAGGAGCAGGTAGAAGCCCAGCAGCAACAGGCTGATTCGCAACCTGCCGTTGACCTTACCCTACCCGTCATTCCTAACCTGACGGGCACACAGCACCCGTTGAGCCTGGTGCGCCAGCGTATCATTCAGATCTTCGAGCGTATTGGCTTCAACGTGTCTGACGGACCAGAAATTGAATCAGACTGGTACAATTTCGGGGCGCTCAACTTCCCCGATAACCATCCGGCCCGTGAGATGCAGGATACTTTTTTCGTAGCGAAATCGGGCGGTTCCGTTTCCGACGATATGCTCCTCCGTACCCACACCTCGAATGTCCAGATCAGGTTGATGGAACAGGTTCGGAATAGTCCGGGTGGGTTTCGGCCAATCCGGTCCATTATGCCGGGGCGCGTATACCGGAACGAAGCTATTTCGGCGCGGGCGCACTGCCAGTTTCACCAGGTTGAAGGTATTTACATTGACCGCAACGTGGGCTTCAAAGATTTGAAAGATACCCTCTATCACTTTGTGAAAGAGCTCTTTACAAAAGATACAAAGATTCGTTTCCGGCCTTCCTATTTTCCGTTCACAGAGCCAAGCGCCGAGATCGACATCTCGTGTCAGATCTGCGGGGGTAGTGGCTGCAACGTTTGCAAACATACGGGCTGGGTTGAAATTGCAGGCTCGGGCATGGTTGATCCGAACGTGCTTGAGAACTGCGGTATCGACTCAAACGAGTATACGGGCTTCGCCTTCGGCATGGGGATCGAACGCATTACCATGCTCAAGTATCAGGTACGTGATCTGCGGTTGTATTTTGAAAATGACGTGCGTTTTCTACGGCAATTTGAAGGGCTATGAGTGATAGCGTGAATGGTGAAAGAATGAGAGAGCGAAAGGTTACGCAGGCTCACATTCTTGCGTAAGCAACCTTTCGCTCTCTCATTCTTTCACCATTCACGCTGTCGCCATTTCGCTCTTTCCCGTATATTGCTTAAAAGCTCACTCATGCAGACCTATTACGACCCCGCAGACCTTAAAAAGTTTGGCCAGATCGGTGAATTCCAGAAGGAATTCGCCGACAAGTTTTTCGCCTATTACGGCGCCGTTTTTGCCGAAGGCGCCCTCACCGCTCGGGAGAAATCATTGATTGCACTAGCTGTTTCGCACACGGTTCAGTGCCCCTACTGCATTGACGCTTACACCAGCGACACGCTTGAAAAAGGATGCTCGGAACAGGAAATGATGGAAGCCGTTCATGTAGCCGCAGCTATTCGGGGCGGGGCCACCCTGGTTCACGGCGTGCAGATGATGAATAAGGCCAAAGAACTGAGCATGTAGCCAGAACGGTGATTCTGGTCAAAACTCTTTTGCCTTTGTTACTACATACCATCTGCAAGACTGTCAATCAACGATGAAATCATTAAAAGCTTCCGGGCATTCATTAGCCAGTGCGACAGCTCAGCTCGAAGTGATCGAGAACAGCACGTTCAGCCAGTTGGGGTTGCCAGCCTTTCGCGAAAAGCTCAGTGCTATTGATCTGTTTCCGCTGCGGCCAACCCAGATCGAGATCTTTCAGGTAAACGTAGGAAAGATGTGCAATCAGGTTTGTCGCCACTGCCATGTAGATGCGGGCCCCGATCGGAAAGAGATCATGACTCGCGAAACGATGCAGCAGTGCCTCGACGCCCTGGCCCAGACAACGATTCCAACGGTTGACCTGACAGGTGGCGCCCCCGAGATGAACCCTGACTTTCGTTGGTTTGTGGAGGAACTGACAAAACTAGGGCGGCACGTGATTGTGCGGTGCAACCTGACCATCCTTGTTGCCAATCCGAAATACAACGATCTGCCTGAATTTTTTCGGGACCACCAGCTTGAAGTCGTTAGCTCCCTGCCGTTCTACAACGCAGACAAGACCGACCGGCAACGGGGTAAAGGCGTGTTTGCCGATTCAATTCGGGCCATGAAGATGCTGAACGACGTTGGCTACGGACAGGAAGGCTCCGGTTTGCTGTTAAACTTGGTCTATAACCCCAATGGAGCTTTCCTGCCGGGCGATCAGACTGGATTAAAACGGCAGTTCAAACGGGTACTATCCGATGAATTTGGCTTGGTTTTTAACGATTTATACGCGATCACCAACGTACCTGTCAGCCGCTATCTGGATTACCTGATTACTTCAGGCAATTACGAGGGGTATATGGAAAAACTGGTTAATTCATTTAATCCGTCTGCGGCGGCAGGTGTGATGTGCCGTAATACGATCTCGATTGGATGGGATGGTCAGTTATACGACTGCGATTTCAATCAGATGCTCGACCTCAACGTGGCCAGTCCAGTTGCGCACATTCGGGATTTCAACGCTGAAACACTCAGCAGGCGCCATATCATCGTGAATGAACACTGCTACGCCTGCACGGCCGGTGCAGGGTCGAGCTGCGGTGGAGCCACGGCAAATTAAGTATCAGGTTTCAGGTTTCAGGTTTCAGGTTTCAAGTTTCAGGTTTCAAGTTTCAGGTTTCAAGTTTCAGGTTTCAAGTTTCAGGTTTCAAGGGCTCCGCTTTTGCAATACATAGAAAATGAGCAGAGCAACTTGAAACTTGAATCCTGAAACGTGAAACCTGAAACTTGAACCCTGAAACGTGAACCCTGAAACTTGAACCCACTTCAAACTTAATTTATGTCTTATCTCGACGCTACCGTTGACGTGTACAGAAAAGCCGCTGAAACGCCGGATGTTGGTTTGTGTTGCACCACCAATCCTGTCTGGCAACTTCCGGGCCTGAGCATTCCCAAGCGCATGCTGGAAATGAACTACGGCTGTGGCAGCACCGTTAACCCACGCGACCTGGTCAATGACCCTACGGTATTGTATGTGGGTATTGGCGGGGGCATGGAGTTACTTCAATTTGCGTACTTCAGTCGTCGGCCGGGTGCCATTATTGGGGTTGACATTGTCGATGAAATGCTAACTGCCTGTCAGGAAAACCTGATCGAGGCCGAAGCGGAAAATGACTGGTTCAACCGTAATTTCATGGATATCCGAAAGGGCAGTGCGTTGGCTCTTCCCGTAGCGGATAACAGTGTGGACGTGGCTGCGCAGAACTGCCTGTTCAATATTTTCAAAGCCGACGACCTGCGCATTGCCCTTGAGGAGGTCTACCGGGTCTTGACACCTCACGGGCGGCTGGTCATGTCTGACCCCACCTGCGAGCAGCCCATGTCGGAGGAATTGCGGAACGACGATCGATTGCGGGCACTCTGCCTAACGGGGTCATTACCGTTAAAAGATTACCTGGCCGTGATTACCGGCGTAGGGTTCGGCACAGTTGAGGTCCGCGCCAAACGGGCGTACCGGGTGTTGTCGCCCAAACAGTATGCTACCGATGAACTGATTTACATTGAAAGTGTGGAGATCTGTGCTATCAAAGACTCCATGCCAGCCGACGGACCCTGCATTTTTACAGGTCAGACAGCCATCTATTACGGCGACAACGACCATTTCGATGACCACAAAGGCCATGTTCTGTTGCCGAATCAGCCACTGGCTGTCTGCGACAAAACAGCCAGCGCATTAGCCGCGTTGAACCGGGATGACATTTTCATTTCGCCGTCGACGTATTTTTACGACGGTGGCGGTTGCTGCTGAGTCGATTGCCAGTCTGCTGCGCTGCTGGTAAGCAGCCATTACCGGTCATTCATTGCGAACGCGACAAATGGCAGCACGGCAGACTAACCACGAATACGTTCCCCTATGTCGCCCATTCGCTTATCTGATCTGGCTTATACAATTGATGCGGTACTGGAAGAAAATTTCAGCGGAAAAGCCATGTGGGTATTGGCCGAAACCAGCGACATCAAGAACTATCCAGACCGGCAGTACTGCTTTCTGGGGTTAGTGGAGCGCGAAGGAAACCAGACTGTTGCTAAGCTGGATGCCGTCATCTGGCGGAAAAACTACCCTATTCTACGCGCCTTTGAAGCCGCTACCGGTGTGGCTTTTGCCCGAAATATTCAGCTCCTGATGCTGGTATCGGTCACCTACAGCCCAATCTATGGGATGCGGCTGGAGATTCACCAGATCAACCACGCCTACACCCTCGGCAACATTGAGCGCGAACGGCAGGCCGTGCTGGATACGCTCGTGCGTGAGCATTCGCAATACGTCTGGATGGACCAGGGGCAGTATTTCACCAGCAATCAACTACTCGAACGTCCTGCAGTCTGGCAACGGATTGCCCTGATCACCGCACCCAATTCTGACGGCTGGCGTGATTTCCGGCAGGAACTCGCCAATAACCCGTGGGGCTATCAGTTCGCCATCGACGAGTACCTGACCCAGGTGCAGGGGCAGGGTGCCGACAAGGCGATTTGTACCCAGTTGGAGCAGATAGCCCGGTGCGCTACTCCGTATGATGCCGTCGTGATTGTGCGGGGCGGAGGTTCACAACTTGATTTCGGTGCCTTCGACACCTTACGGATGGGCGTGGCCATAGCCAGCTTCCCCTACCCCATTCTGGCGGGAATCGGGCATGACCGAAATGTGAGTATCACCGACATGCTGTGTCATCAGAGTGTGAAAACACCCACAAAGGCGGCCGTTTTTCTGATCGAACACAACCGTCTTTTTGAAGAAAATTGCCTGCAACTGGCCTATCGCGTGGCCGAAGCCAGCCGAACAGCCATGCAGGATGCCCGCGAAGAAATAGACGTGCTGGCCGACCGGTTCCGGTATGGCACCCAAACGTACCTGCGCAACCGCCATGTTGAGTTGACCGAGAAACAGACCACCGTTCGCCACCTCGACCCCATCAGTGTGCTTCGACGGGGGTATGCCATGCTCAGTCGTAACGGGCAGATCCTCACCCGCGCCGATGCTTTTCGGGCAGGCGATGCCATTCAGGCTCAGTTCGCCGATGGCGCTATTGAATTGACAGTGACCAGTGAATGACCACTTACTATTTGCGCTGCTCAGGTACGTTATCTGGCGGGGCCATTGATCAGTGAAACTTTCCCCTATGACTTATCAGGAAGCATACGAACAGTTGACGTCGCTCGTTGACGAAATAGAGAATGAAGCTGTACCACTCGACGAATTACCCGGGCGTATCCGGCAGGCGACTGAGTTGATCGCCTTTTGCCAGCAACGATTGCGGGCCGTCGATGAAGACTATCAACAAGCCCTGATTCAATTGCAGAAAAGACAGTAGCCCAAATATTAATAAATGATTGAGTGGGTGCCATTGGAAAACTGTGTTTAATTTTGGGACAGGATGTGACGGCTCAACTGCCGTTAGATGCCACCGCCTAGACTGACGACTGCGGCATAACATCCTGTGAATAGCCCATCCACTGATAAGAAGCTGGCGGAATGACCGAGGCGTATGGGCATTCGTATCGTAACTGTATACTGACCAATCATCATGACTTTATTTGGTGCGTTCAACGAAGTGCTTACTCCAGAGGTACTGGCAAAGATTGCCCTGTACGAGGATGAGCCTGCGGAGAAAACCACAAAAGCCGTAGAAGGCTTAGTTCACACGGTATTTGGTGGACTGCTCAAACGAACCACAACTGAAATTGGCGTCAATCAATTATTTAGCCAGCTCCAGAAGAGTGGCTACGACGGTTCGCTAACCGCCAACCTGAACAGCGTGCTTAAAGACGCTACTCAGACGCATGCCGTGATTACAACCGGCAATGAAGCGATCAGTCGGTTGCTACCGGCCATGAAAAGCTCTATTGCCGGTATGATTTCCAGCTATGCCGGTATTCGGAACTCATCGTCCATCTCATTGCTCGGCTTAACGGCCGGCGTTGTCCTGGATGTACTCGGGCGGCAGGTGAAAGAAAAAAAGCTGGACGCCGATGGACTCGCAGCGTCATTGTTCGACCAGCGGGAAGCCTTTATCAATGCCGTACCCGAAAGTCTGTTTCCTCAGCTTGTCGAGAAAGTGGGGATTCAGCAGATAGTGGCCGGCGTGGCAGCGCCAGCGAAACGGACTGCCCAGACGCAGCCTATACGCAGTGGCAGCACAGGCCCGGCCACACGCACCATTCCAACGTCGACGGTTTCCTTTGAGCCTGACCCAGATACCGACTCAGGCGGGTCGGCCGGTAAGTGGTTGATCGGCGCACTGATCGTGGCCGCCATTGGTGTGGGCGGTTATTTCGTTTGGCAGAACAGCAAAAATTTCTCGACAGATTCCACAGAATCAACCGGCGACGTATCGTCGACCCTCAGCGACTCTTCGCAGGCCGATACGGTTGCCCGATCACTGGCCGTTCCCGTCGACACGATGGCCAGCCGCCCCGTAACAACTACGGCAACATCGGCCACAACAGCTACGGGCATCGCAACGCCGACCACTACGGATGCCGCCTTCAACACGGCTATGACAACGTACCTGAACGATCCTGCTCAGGCGAAAGGGCGCGTTTTCAATCTGTCAGGGGTTACTTTCGAGCCATCGTCACTCAGCATGACGCCCGCTTCGCAGGGGCAGATCAATGAGTTGGTGGCTTTATTAAAAGCTCGTCCTACTCTCCAGATCCAGTTGCAGGGATACGCTAACGACGCGCCTGGACCAGCAGCGGGGCTCACGAACAAGGCCTTGTCGTTCAAACGGGTGAATGCCATTAAACAACAGCTTGTTGGCGCAGGCATCAACTACCTGCGTGTGGATGCCATTGGCCTGGGAACGGGCGTTAAAGTGGGCGAACTTGGTAAGCAGCCCCAGAAGAAGATCAACCTCAAGGTGATTACGAAGTAGCTAGCCTGCTTCTCGTTGAACCGGTTGCTATTCGTTAGCAACCGGTTTTTTGTTGATAGGCACTCTATTAACGAATAAACATCCGTTTAGTAGAAAGCCCTGTGTTGGTTCTTTGGCTGTACATGAAGCAACAGCTATTATCAATACGCTTAAACCGCCAGCGGTCAGAGGATCAGGCGGCACCGGCTGTTTCTGGCCATCAGGACCAGTCGGGAATCAATCGCAGGCAGTTCCTTCAAACGGCAAGCGCAGCGGCACTCGCGCTGGCAGCGGGAGTCGACGGGCTGGCCAGCGTAGTAGCTCCCCCGAAGACAGGGTTACGCATTGCCTATTCGGCCATTACCTGGGGCGGAAACGATGCGCAGGCAATCGCCGATATCTCGGCCACTGGTTACAAAGGCATCCAGCTACGCGCCAATTCGTTTGGTCCGTATCGCACCAAACCGTCGGAGTTGAAAGCCCTGCTCGATCAGCATGGCTTACAACTGGCCATGTTTTCGAGCGGTAATGTGGAAATAGACCCGGCCAAATTCCAGAGTACGATTGATCAGCACGTGGCTCACGCAAGCTTTGTGAAAGCATTGGGCGGTTCGGCCATTCAGCTTACCAACTCGGTTCGCCCCAAAGACAGGCTCCCAACCACCGAAGAACTAAAGCGGCTAGCCACAGTCATGAACGAGATTGGCAAACAAACGGCCGATCTGGGTGTGCAGGCAGTGTATCATAACCACATGCACCAACTGGGCGAAACACCCGCCGAAGTTGACGTGATTGTGCAGGCCATGAACCCCAAAGCCGTGCGGCTGCTCCTCGACATTGCGCATTACCAGCAAGGGGGCGGTCAGCCCGAACTGGCAGTTGTCCAGTACAAGGACCTGATTCATTCGCTCCATCTGAAAGATACGATGTCGCCCCTCCCCGACCGGCCGGGAACACCCAATGCCTACAAATTCGTGGAGTTGGGCCGGGGTAACGTAAACGTACCTGCGGTATTCAAAGCCTTGAAAACCATAAAGTTTAACGGCTGGGGAATCATCGAATTAGACGGCGTGCCCGACCCAGGACGCACGGCGCTGCAATGCGCACAAACCAATAAAGAATACATCACTCAAACCTTGAAGTTCCCGATTTAAACCAGCGACTAGCGTATGCATAACAGACGAGATTTTCTTAAAACATCAGCCGGGGCCGCCGTTGGTTTGGTAGGCTTAGGCACGAGTTTTTCAGCCAGCAGCTACAGCCGTATCCTGGGCTCGAACGAGCGGGTACGTGTAGGCGTAATTGGTTTTTCAGACCGCTTCCGTCAGTCGCTGTCGCCTGCCTTCGCTGATCATGCCAAAGAGCTTAATTTCTCTTTCGTTGGCGTTTCTGACCTCTGGAACCGCCGCCGCGACGAAGCCAAAGCGTACCTGACTGGTAAAGGTTGGGCCGATGCCAATAACTTCGCCATGTGCCGCAATAATGATGAGCTGCTCGACCGGAAAGATATTGACGCGGTCATCATTAGCACGGCCGATTTCCAACACGCCATTCACTGTGCCGACGCGGTTGAATCAGGTCGGGATGTATACGTCGAGAAACCATTTGCCGAGTCGATGGACGATGCACGCAAGGCGTTGAAAGCCGTTGAAAAATCGAAGAAAATTGTGCAGGTAGGTTCGCAGCGCCGTTCTGCGCCCAACTACCACGCCGCCAATGACTTTATCAAGTCGGGAAAATTCGGTGATGTGTCGATGGTTGAGATGACCTGGAACGTGAACCAGCCCGGTCGCTGGCGCCGGCCCAAACTGGTATCGGAGATTCGGCAGGAAGATACCGACTGGAAACGCTTTTTGCTGAACCGCCCTGCCGAAGCCTGGGATCCACGCAAATACCTGGAGTACCGCCTTTTCTACCCATACTCATCGGGTATTCCCGGCCAGTGGATGTCGCACCAGATTGATACGGTTCACTGGTTCAGCGGCTTAGACCACCCTCGGTCGGTGGTAGCCAATGGGGGCGTTTACGTGTGGAAAGATGGCCGCGTGAATCCAGATACGTTCACCGCCGTGTTCGATTACGGCCCGGATAACGACAAATCGAAAGGATTCCAGGTAATGTATTCGTCGCGGATGCACAACGAAGCAGGCGGCACCAAAGAATACTACTTCTCGAACGGTGGTATGATCAACCTCGACACGAACAAGATCACGTCGGAAGGTGGCTTGAAAGCCAATTTTGCCCGTGAAATGGGTATGCAGCCTAATCTCCTGGCCGACCAGACCCTGTCGCAGGGACCTAAAATAGAAACGAGCGCCAACACCGGCGGTGACCCGATGACCTCGTTTCACATGCGCAACTGGATGGAATGTGTGCGCAGCCGGAAAGAGCCCAACGCGCCAGCCCGCGTTGGTTTCAACCACTCGGTTGCCAACATTATGGCCACTAAAGCCCTGCATACAGGCAAACGCGTAACCTGGGATGCTACCAAAGGTGATATCGTGGTAGCGTAAGATTGTAAGGATCAGGTTTCAGGTTTCAAGGTTTCAGGTTTCAGGTTTCAAGTTTCAAGTTTCAGGTGGCTTCGCTATATCACCAGATGGGAATCAGCGAAGACACCTGAAACCTTGAAACTTGAAACCTGAAACCTGAAACCTGCCCCTAATCGACTTCGATTGCTTCCAGGATATCCATCAACGCCCCGAAGTCTCGGCTTCCGGGGCGTTCTTCGTTTCCGCCAGCCAGCGCAATGCCCGCAATGGGCAGGTCTGTCAGTACTGTCTGAATCGAGGCCGCATCGAAGCCAATGCCCAGTAACACCGGGTGACGGCTGGCCACCTGTGTGAGTGCAGTTTTCAACGCCTCGTCGAGATGAATAACCGACTGATTTTCGAGCAGCAGATAATCAATACCGGGTAGGGCCGTACTGGCAACGGCATCGAGTTGTTCCAGCGACATAGTGGCCAAGTCAGCACGCAGCATAAGCGGTTTACCCATTGTGCTCAGATAGGGAAGCAGAGCAGCCTCTTCGACCTGCAACACATCGGGTTGGTAGGTCGCCAGTAGCTGTTCTATCTCATCGGGGTCTGTAGAACTGGTCTCGCCAACAATGTGTACGCCTGCTACCCAACCACGAATTTCAGAGAACTGAGCGGGCTCGATATAATCAGGGCTAGTGCTGTCCATTGAAAAACCCAGCAGATCGACGCCCATACCGGCGCAATAACGCGCATCACTGAGATTAGTAACGTTAGAGATTTTGACGGTTGTCTGAAGGGCCATACGTACCTGGGTTAACTTGATTTTTGGAGGGGCGAAAGTAGTACACCAGCTTTGTTCTTCAGCAAAAAAGGGCGAAACCCGCCCAAAAAGTTAGCGCCCTGCCTGTGCCCGTTTTAAAATACTGCCCAGAAAACTGCCCACAAATGTTAGTCCCATAGCCCCATACAGACTGAACGATTCCACCTCCCGATCAACGCTCGACTCGGCGGGGCCGACCACATACATATAGCCTGCCCAGATCAACATGGCCTGCAACAACGCGAGCACCCACCCTTTGTGCGGTTCAGCAAAACCGATGGCCCCCGCCGAAAAAGCAGCCAGCAGGTAAGGCCAGTGAATAACCGGGCTCTGCTTGATCACAAACAGCAGCAAGAGCGCATTGGCAATCGTAAACGCGCCATGAATTACCAATGACCGGTTTATAAAGCCTGTATCTGTCGGTTGCAACGTACCTGGCGCCTGCTGAGCCGCAACAGCAAGCGAGGCCGCCCTGGTTAAATCCTGCTGAGCGGCTTCCTCCTGCCCTAACTGTCGGCGGGTCAATCCACGCCAATGAAAGGCCTCGGATGAGGCACCGTGGAAGATCGCTTTGTCAAAATCCTGGAAGGCCGTTTTGAAAGCTGTCTGCTGATAATGGATCTGACCGGTTTCGAGGTGCAGGTCAGCAATAGTGTCGTCGTAGCTTTTTCCGATTTCCAGTTGCTTCAAGGCAGCCAGCGGATCACCCAGCATTCGGTAGATACGGGCCAGATACAGGTAGGCTACACCCCATTTGGGTTGCGCGCCTACCGCCTTGTTGAAATACGCCAGGGCGGCCGCATACTGTTCCGAGTTGTACAGGTCTATGCCTTCCCGAAGCTGGTCAGCCTGTTTTTCAGCGGCGCTACGCTGGTCAGCATAGTATTTCAGGTAGATGATATAGCCCGTAAACGAGGCTACCGTTAGCAGTTCAAGCATAGGAAATAAGTGGCTGTACTATCAACGGTCTGCACACTCATTTTGTGCCTCAAAAACAGGGTACGGTTGGCCAGGCACTCCTTTTTCAGGAAACAGGAGACCAGCCAGCTCCCTGTCTTTACAAGCTACGTTACCTACCCGGCCATTTGATCCCGCACGGAGAACGTACCTACACACATGAAAAAAACGGGCCTTTACCTGCTGGTTCTACTACTTAGCGTTTACGCGGATGCAGTTGCACAACGTGTGCTGGTCCAGTCTGCTACTCGTTCGCCGCAAACGGACTATGCCATCCAGCAACTGACTCAGGCACTCACCGCCCAACACTACACGGTGCTGGCCAACCAGCGTACTGCCAGTTACACGATTCAACTGGCCCCGACTGATCCCCGTCTGGGCGCAGAAGCCTATACCATTAAACCGCTGGGCCAACAACTCACTGTGACCGGAGGCGATGTACGCGGCCTGCTCTACGGCTGTTTGTCGCTGGCTGAAGCCCTTCAGAACGGAGTTAAACTACAACAGATAAGCGCCCAGAGAGAACGGCCCCATCTCGCGTTGCGAGCCATTAAGTTCGACCTGCCCTGGGATACCTACCGCCACAGTTACGCCCTGGATCTTCACTACAACACCTGCCGCGATACGCTTTACTGGCAGTCTTTTCTCGACATGATGGTGGCCAATCGGTTCAATGCCCTCAGCCTCTGGAATCTCCACCCCTACACGTTCATGATCAGGCCAACGAATTTTCCGGCGGCCACCCCATTCACTAATCAGCAATTGGCCGAGTGGCAGGCGCTGTTCAGAAGCATTTTCAGAATGGCCAGGGAACGGGCAATCGACACGTACCTGATCCCGTTCAATATTTTTACCAGCCCTGAATTTTCAAAAGCGTATAACGTCAATCCGGCGGTGAACAACCTGGAGCACCGTCATTTTGTCGATGGCGACACCTCGGCCCTGGTGAAACGATACACGCGGGAGTGCGTGACGCAGGTCCTGAACGAGTACCCCGACCTTACCGGTTTTGGCTTGACGTTGGGCGAGGGTATGGGCGGTATGACACCCCAGCAGCGCGAAGACTGGATGACCGCCACCATTATTGAAGGCATGCGGCTGGCAAACCGAAAAACCAAACTGATCCACCGTATACCTTTTTCAAGCACCACCGGGTCGCTGGGAGTTACCAGTGTTGACACCGAAAAACTGACCCGCAAATCGCTGGAACGGGAAGGCGCACTCGACTTCATCGACGGCCCCGTCTGGGCTGATTTGAAATACAACTGGTCGCACGCTCACTCGACACCCACGCTGGTGAAAGTACACGGGGGCAAGCTGTACGACACCTATTTTAAACCGACGCCATCAGCCTATAAAATCACCTGGACGGCGCGCAACGAAGATTTTTTCTGCCTGCGCTGGGGTGTGCCTTCGTTTGTCAGAGCGCACATCGCGGCCAACAATCAGGCGTATGTGGGCGGCTATTTTCTGGGTTCAGAGACCTACATTCCAGCCAAAGACTATTTCACGAAGCCAGGCGGGCCCGTCAGCTGGAGCTATGCGTTTGACCGGCAATGGCTCTTTTATAAACTGTGGGGACGGCTACTATACAATCCGGCTACTCCAGACGCGGTGTTCAAGGCCGAATTCGTCAGGCGATACGGGTCGTCGGCCAGCCAGCTGCTCAATGCCTACGCACTGGCTTCCGCTACTCCTCTACGTCTGGCATCTGCTTTTGACTTTACCTGGGATTTTTCACTGTACAGCGAAGGCATGATGGCTCATGATGCCAATAAGAACGTATCGTACATTTCGGTTGAACAGCAAATTACCCAGCCAACGCTCGACCCAACCTATGTATCGGTGAGCGATTATGTAAAGACCAAAACCGCCGGTGGCTCTTTCAACCCGGCGAGTATGACTCCGCCAGCCCTGGCAGCGCTCCTGGAAAAAGACTGCCAACAGGCGCTTAAACTGGTGCAGCCCATCAACACCTCGACCAACCGGTCCTTCTTGTATGAAGTGGCTGACGTAAAAACCTGGGCGAATCTGGGTCTGCATCTGGCGGCCAAACTGCGGGGAGCCGTTGCCCTACAGACGTATCGGACTACCGGCCAGGCAACCATGAAGCAGGAAGCCGTTCAGCAGCTTAAAATAGCCCTTCGCTACTGGGATGAGGTGGTGGCGATAACGCGACCGCTTTACAACGACATGCCGCTGGTGCATCTGAGCGAACAGAAAAACGGCACGCCGGCCCAAAATGACGCGCTCCGTTTCCACTGGGAAAAGCTACGCCCCCTGGTTGTCCAGGACGTAACACGCGCCGAACAGGCGCAGGCGCGTGGCGTGAACTAAATGCCCAGGTACGTTGGCAACGTACCTGGAAAGCCCTGCTGGCATCAATTTTTGGGAATCAGCGAACGGGTAAAATCCTGAAAACGAACAGCACCCAACTCTTTGGTTGTCAACATCCTGACTGGCTTTGTTTTCGCCGTCTGCCCATTGGCGGTATACTCGAACCCCTGAAGCGAAATACTGTGTAGCCACCAGTCGGGGCGTTTTGGATCAAATTCAAACGTGATGACCTGCGTAGTTTTCTCACCGAGGCCATAGGTGCTCACGAATGAAAACAGGTTTCCATTGAACACCACCTTTACGAACGGATCGACGAGAGAGCCGCCGCCACAGGTTGTACAGCGAAGTATCTGATCGTTATACACAGCGTTGCGCAGTTGCCCATTGGGCTGATACAACAACAGGATGACGCGCCGGGCCAGGCCACCCGGTGGGTCTTTAGGCTGGTGCTGGGTACGTTGCGCCACCAGCACTACATCGCGCCGTTTGTCGTTGTTGATATCACCGACAAAGTGCTGATCGTAGCGGTAAACACCCGGCGTTTGGCCAATATGTCGCTGGTATAGAGCCACAGAATCGGCAGTGAGTGGCACCCTCCCCTGTGCAAGCACCTGGGGTAGCGATAGGCCCAGTACCAGGAGCAACAGGGCGCACGTATGGCAGTATTGACGTTTCACGGAGAGGTAGGTTGGTGGTCGTGGTTACTACTTTCGGCGTATTCGGGTTAGGGTAACGGCTCACTGCTTTGGCGCCCGTTTCACCAGCTCATCACGCTTGAGGGTCAACTGGCGACCGGCCGGTTTACCGTTGCGGTAAGTAATTGCCCGGAGCGTTACGTTTCCTTCCGGAATGAGCAACGGCTGGGTATAACGCGGACTATAGCGACCAGGCATGGTATCGTCGATTGAGTAGTAAATATCGGTGCCGGGCAATTCGCAATCGAGCATAACGGTCAGCTTGTTGTCGGCCAGCATGGTCGTTACCATGGGGTCGTAGGCGGCGCGGGCATAATTGATGTTGGCCTGCTCGGCCCGCTGCATCTGCGTTTCCATGCGGGGAATGAAACCGGCCCAGTCGCGCTGGGTACGTGGTGTCCAGAATACTTCTGACAGGGCCCAGGCGCGCGGATAAGTCATGTATTCAACATGACCAATGGTCGGCGCCTGCTCGGTCCAGAGGTTGCCTTGTCCACCCAGAATCCTGACGGAATCGACCCCAGCTGGTACGGGCTCGAAACCATAACATGTCTTCAGGCGCAGGCTGGCATAGATGCGCGGCTCGAGCGTGGGGTCGCTCTGCATATAGTCGAGGTACGCAAAGGTCGAGGGAGACATGATTACGTCATGTCCGGCTTTGGCGGCTTCGATACCGCCTTTCATGCCACGCCAGCTCATCACCGTTGCTTTTTTCGACACCGGCGCCTCCTCTTTTCCGCCTTCCAGTACCTCATCCCAGCCGATGAATTTCTTGCCTTTCGACGTGATGATCTGCTCAACACGCCGCATGAAATACCCTTGCAGCTCTTCCACCTTTGTCATGCCTTCTTTTTGCATCAAGGCCTGGCAGCCAGGGTCTTTTTCCCAATAGCCGTGATAGCACTCGTCGCCCCCTGCGTGGATATACGGACTGGGAAACAACATGGCCACCTCACCGAATATCTTATCCAGCGTACTGTACACGTTCTCGTCTGATGGGTTCAACGTGTTGTCGACCAGCATCTTAAACTTTCCGTTACCATACCATTCCGAAAATTGTGTGCCCGGATTGACCCGTACCGACGTGTCTTTTGTGCACGACAGTTCGGGGTAGGCCGCCAGGATAGCCATACTATGTCCGGGGACGTCAATTTCGGGGACGATAGTCACGTTTCGCGCCTGCGCATAACGAACTACCTCCCGGATCTCATCCTGGGTATAGAACCCCCCGTAGGTGGCCGCTTCGCCGGGTTTGGGGGTGGGCCGTTCGCCAAAATGACCGTCGCGGGGTACGCGCCAGGCGCCCACACTGGTTAGTCGGGGTAATGATTTAATTTCAATACGCCACCCATTATCATCAGTCAGGTGCCAATGTAAGGTGTTGATCTTGACCTGCGCCAGCTGATCGATATAGCGCATGACGTCTGCTTTCGGGAAGAACGACCGGCTCACATCGAGCATGATACCCCGCCACCCAAAGCGAGGATAATCCACAAGCTGCACAGCAGGGACGTCGATAGTGGCGTGTCTAGCTCCTGCAGAAGCCGATTGCAGCGGCAGGAGTTGCAGGAAAGTCTGGGCGCCGTAGAATAGACCAGCGGGTTTGTTGGCCGTGATCACTACGCCTTTAGGGCCGCTACTGAGTCGGTAGCCTTCGCCGCCCAACCGGGCATCGGGCGTTGTAGTCAGCACCAGGGCAATGCTGTTTTGGTGAGCAGTAGCAGCCTGCCTACTCGTCAGGGTGAAACTACTTTGTCCGGCCAGTTGCTGGGCCAGCAGCGCCGCTACCGTTGCCGATTCGGGCTTGGTGTAGGTGATGGCCGTTGCTTGGGTCAGGGCAAACTGGCCCGCCTGCCGTTGCATGGAAACCGGCTGCGGTATCAGGTGAATGGGTTGTTGTGCCAGGGCGACCGTGCTCAATAAAAAAAAGGCAAGGCAGAAACGAAGGTGCATGTTGTTTGGGCGAGGAAATGCTGCTCAATAGAGGGCAACAGCGATTAGGTCGATCTAATGATCTACTAGTTTAACAAAATAGCGCCACATTCTTCCAACCTTTTCCGGTGCTGGCTGCACTTTGTCAGGAACGTTAACCAAATCAACGCCATGACAAAATTTTCGGCTCTTTGCCTGCTGCTGATCGGCCTGCTGTCAGCCTGTTCAACAAACACTATCGACCCGGCCGCCGAGGCCGAAACAACCAAAGCCCGGCAAGCGCAACAATGGCTGACAGGTGCCGCCAAATGGGTAGTTCAACGGGCCAGCCAGAACAACGAAGTGTATTACGAACGCGGTGTTCAGCAACCTGGCGAGGTGGATATGGAGGTGGTGTGGCTCCGCTTCCTGCCCAACAACCGGTTTGAGGTGCAGTTCATCAGCGCAGCAAAACCCACTGAACTTTACTATAAAATCGACGGAACGACCAACGAACTGATCGTGTCGCAAACAGCTGATTTTGCCCGACCATTGAACTGGAAAACGAAGCTGGACAACATTCGCGAAAAAAGCGTCGACCTCTTCATTCAGGAAGGCGACAACGACCTGGTCACGCTGACGCTTGTGCCGCAGGAATAGTCGATGTGGGTTAGCTGCCATCTAAAATGAGCAGCCAACCCACATTTCGTTTACTGTCCGAGCGCGGTCTGCAACGCATTCGGTAGCGCCGACTCGGGGAAGGCCTGGAAGCAGATAGGCCGCGTGAACCGGTACATAGCCGACGTACCTACCGACGTACTTCGGCTATCGGTTGTGGCGGGAAAAGGCCCACCGTGTACCATGGCGTGATTCACTTCCACGCCCGTTGGAAACCCGTTGAAGACCAGTCGGCCTACCTTCGTGCTGAGCACATCAACCAGATCAGCGTATTCGATCAGGTCGGCTTCGGTGCCGTGGATGGTAGCCGTCAGGTGCCCATGCAGGTTGCGGGCAAACGTCATCATCTCCTCTTTCGATTCAGCAACAACGCCGACCGTCGACGGGCCGAATACCTCTTCCGATAATTCGGGATGCGCCAGCGCGCCGGGTACGTCAGTCATCAACAGGTGGGGTTGCACGCCCTCATCCGACCAGTTGGCAGTGGCTTTTGTGCCTTCAATGGTTCGCAGCCGGGCAATGCCAGTCTGGTAAGCCTGCCGGATGCCCGCTGTGAGCATGGCACCACAGGAAGTAGCGGCCAGTTGCCGGTCAAGCTCTGCTGTGAAATCGGTTTGTCCGTTACCGACGACGAACAGGCCGGGGTTCGTACAAAACTGACCGACACCCTGTGTAACAGAAGCCGCAAACCCAGCCGCCAGGCCCGCTTTATCCTGCGCCAGCGCACCCGGCAGAAAGAAAACAGGGTTGGTGCTACCCATTTCGGCATAGACCGGGATAGGCTCGGGTCGCCGTACGGCCAGGTCGTACAGCGCCTTGCCGCCTCGGTAGGAACCTGTAAACCCAACAGCTTTTATCAACGGGTGCTGCACCAGGGCTTCGCCGACACGATGCGTTGCCCCCTGTAGCAAAGAGAAAACGCCGGCCGGCAAACCTGTTTTCTCCAGCGCCTGGCTGATAGCCCGTCCTACCATCTCGCAGGTTGCCGGATGCGCCGGGTGTGCTTTAAATACGACCGGGCAGCCAGCCGCCAGTGCCGACGCCGTATCACCACCCGCTACCGAAAAAGCCAGCGGAAAGTTACTGGCTCCAAATACAGCCACCGGACCCAATGCTACCTGCATCTGATGCAGCATAGCCGGTTCACCGTTCGCCTGCTTCACCAGTTGCAGGGGACTGCTGATGGCGTTGATCCAGGTATCGGTGCGGATGAACTCAGCGAACAGGCGTAGTTGATTCACGGTGCGCCCGCGTTCACCCTCCAGGCGGGGTACAGGCAGGGCCGACTCCTGCGCAGCGGTGTCGATCAGTTGGGCGCCCAAAGCCATAATTTCCTCGGCAATGGCTTCCAGAAAAGCGGCCCGCCGGGCACCCGGCGTTTTTCGATATACCCAGAACGCCTCGTCGGCCAGTTTCACCGCCTGATCTATTTCAGAACCGGTAGCTTCGTAAAAGACCGTGTCCATTGGCTGATCGTTATGGGGCGTAAACGCCTGAAACTGTTCCAACCCCTCCCACGACGTTTCGCCGCCAATCAATTGTTTTCCAGTCAGTTGCATCTGTACTTAATCTGTTAGGTAGCCCGTTAGCTCTGCTAGTATCGGTGGTCAGCTATCGGTATCGACAACGATCATGAATATGGCAAAGCTAACCGATGGTTCGTTATTCAACCCAGTTTACCAGCGAACCGATCCCATCAATGGTGATGGTTATCCGGTCGGCTGATTGAAGTGTAAAGGTATTGGGTGGAACGATGCCTGTACCCGTCATCAGGAAAACTCCTTCCGGAAAGCTGCATTCCCGAAACAGGAACGACACCAGTTCGGTATGGCTGCGTTTCATCTGGTTGATCTGAATATGTTGTGAAAAGGCCACCTCGCCAGCCCGTTCAATCGTCAGGCTGATAACGGTTTCAGGGGCAATGGGCTGGCCAGGTACGTAGAGACAGGGGCCAAGACTCGCGCAGCGGTCATAACTCTTGGCCTGGGGCAGGTACAACGGATTTTCGCCTTCGATGCTGCGCGAACTCATGTCGTTACCAACGGTGTAACCCACAATGTTGCCCGACGACGTGATAAAGAGCGTCAGTTCTGGCTCAGGTACGTCCCAGGTTGAATCGTTCCGAATCCGAACGGCGTCGTTGGTGCCAACCGTACGCCGGGCCGACGCTTTGAAGAACAGTTCCGGGCGCTCGGCTTCATATACCTTGTCGTAAAACGTATCGCCGCCCGCCACTTTCGATTCATCCATGCGGGCATCGCGGCTCCGCAGGTACGTTACCCCCGACGCCCATACTTCCTGGCTCTGGATGGGGGCCAGAATTGGTTGATCGGCTGACCAGTCTGCCGCCAGGTCCGTGGCCCGGTCACTGTCGAAATCAGCCGTTGCGGCTTCGTAGAGGTTATCCCGATTAATGTATTCGTCCCAATTGATTGAGCCAAGCTGTTTCAACTGACCAGCCGATTCCAGTAGGATGCCGTTGTGGGTCCGGTAAATTTTCATGCGTTAATTGTGAGGAAACGAGTATAAGGTGTTCAGGAGCAAAGGGCTAATTTACGGCCAACATACTCATTGGCGGATGCGCCGAAACTATTCGCGCGCTTACGCTCGTTACCTAACTTTGCATCGTTTATATTCTACCAACACTCAGATCGCCGGACTTTGAATCCGGTCAGATGCTATGAGCAAACACGGACGGATTCTGGTCGCTATGAGCGGCGGAATCGACTCTTCGCTGGCAGCGGTGATGCTCCACGAAGAAGGCTACGAGGTCATCGGAATGACCATGAAAACCTGGGATTACGCCTCGTCGGGTGGTACAAAAAAGGAAACCGGCTGCTGTAGCCTCGACTCGATCAACGACGCCCGGAACATCTCGGTAAGCCTGGGATTCCCCCATTATATTCTCGACATTCGGAATGAGTTCGGCGATGCCGTTATCGATCATTTTACGGGTGAATACCTCGAAGGCCGCACGCCAAACCCCTGCGTACTGTGCAATACGCACATCAAATGGGACGCGCTGCTTCGCCGGGCCGATCGCCTCGACTGCGAGCATATTGCTACCGGTCACTACGCGCATATTCGTCAGGACCAGACCGATGGTCCCTCAAATGGCCGATATGTTATCTCGAAAGGCGTTGATACGCTGAAAGATCAGTCGTATGTGCTTTGGGGCGTATCGCAGGAAAGTCTGGCCCGCACGAAGCTACCATTGGGAAACCTTAAAAAATCGGAGATCCGGCAGATGGCCACCGATCGGGGGTTCATTGAACTCGTGACCAAGTCGGAATCCTACGAGATTTGCTTTGTGCCGGATAACGATTACCGGGGCTTTCTAAAGCGCCGGGTGCCCACGCTGGAAGCTGAAGTAGCGGGTGGCAACTTCATCCTGGAAACAACGGGAAACGTTGTTGGCAAGCATGAGGGCTATCCGTTCTACACCATCGGCCAGCGGAAAGGGCTGGGCATTGCCTTGGGGCACCCTGTGTTTGTGACGGAAATTCGCAAAGAGACCAACGAAGTGATACTCGGTCTGGACAAAGACCTGTATCGCAACGGAATGATGGTGAGCAAGTTGAACCTCCAGAAATACGCCAGCATCAGCGAGCCGTTACAAACCGTTACGAAAGTGCGCTACAAAGACCCAGGTACATCGGCAACGGTGGTCCAGACTGCGCCTGACCAGATCGAGGTGCGTTTCGACGAAGGCGTTTCGGCCATTGCGCCGGGGCAGGCCGCTGTTTTCTATGAAGGCAACGATGTAGTCGGTGGCGGCTGGATCATGAAAAGTTTCAACCAAAATCAATGAGTGAATGAGCGAATGTTTGGCTCAAAATGATACGCTTTTGCAAAGCAACGGCCAAACATTCGCTCATTCGCTCATTCACTCCCCATGCTCCTGACTGAATGCCCGCGCGATGCCATGCAGGGGCTGACGCGCTTCATCCCCACAGCCGATAAGATCCGCTACCTGAATGCGTTGCTGCGCGTTGGGTTCGACACGCTCGATTTTGGGTCGTTCGTGTCGCCCAAAGCGGTACCCCAGATGCAGGATACGGCGGAGGTACTGGCTGGCCTGGATCTGACTACTACCCGCAGTAAGCTGCTGGCGATAGTGGCCAATCAGCGCGGTGCCGAGCAGGCTGTTTCGTATGAGGCGATCAGGTACGTTGGTTTTCCGCTGTCGGTATCCGAAACGTTTCAGCGGCGCAATACCAACAAATCGATTCAGGACGCACTCGATGAGGTGGCCGCGATGCAGGTACGCTGCCAACAGGCGGATAAAGAGTTGGTCGTTTATCTGTCCATGGGATTTGGCAACCCCTATGGCGACCCCTACAGTGCCGAACTGGTACTTGATTTCACGAAACAGCTGGTCGACCTGGACATCCGGCATATCGTTCCGTCAGATACCGTTGGCACAGCTACACCGGAGGCCATCGACAGCCTGTTCGATCAGCTGGCAGACGCCTTTCCGCACCATTCGTTTGGGGTGCATCTCCACGCGCGGCCGGGCGAAGCACCCGCTAAAGTCCGGGCGGCGGTGCGCGCTGGCGTTGGTCAACTGGATGGAGCCATTGGCGGGCTGGGTGGCTGTCCGATGGCAGCCGATGTACTGACGGGAAATTTACCGACAGAAGCGATTATCGCAACGCTGGGTACGTTAGCCATTGCTATCGATCTGGACATGGATGCCTTTGCCGAGGCCGTTCTGCTGGCCCGCACGATTCTGTGGTAAAACCTGGTTGCGGCCTTACATGAACATGGTCTGGATCTCTTCTTTTACCACCCGCAACGCTTCGGCGGTGGGTTGACGGTCGCGCTGAATAATACGCTCAAAAATGCGCTTCGACAGGTCGATGGCTGGCGCATCGGCACGGATATCGCCGCTGGCCTGGTTGATGAGCGTTGATACGTCGTTCATGGCGTTCTGCACCTGGTCCCAGGC
Source organism: Fibrella arboris (assembly GCF_041321095.1). Lineage (NCBI taxonomy): Bacteria > Pseudomonadati > Bacteroidota > Cytophagia > Cytophagales > Spirosomataceae > Fibrella > Fibrella arboris. The sequence continues at coordinate 329,761 of NZ_JBGGWE010000004.1, forward strand.
GTTCTGGCTCATGTACACTTGCTGAGACAGGTTATGGTTATATTCATCACGAATGTCGCGCAGCAGGAGTTGTTGCAGTTCCAGGGCCGAATCGGCTGAGCCGCCAAGCCGCAACAGCATGTTATTGGGGCTGATCCGCTCCAGAAAAAGCACCATTCGCTCATAGGCCTGAAGCCGGATAGGGATCACATTGTCACTGTATCGCTGCTTTACTTCGTTCTGGTGGCGGGCGGCTTCGCGCTCAAGCAACAGTTTCACCGTTAAGTACATACCGTATAGTACAAGTGCCGCAGGTACAAGAAGTTTGATTAGATCGCTCAGGACGGTCATTTTTTTGTAGTTTAGTCTTTAATTAACTGGCCGACACATCGTTCGCCGACGCATTTATGGTTATTGCCCCTGTTCACATTCGTCCCGAAGCACGCGCCCGGATTATTGACACGCTAACAACGCAAAAAATTCCGGCTGAGTATGGGCTACGCGTAGGCATAAAAGGGGGCGGTTGCGGTGCATCCTGGTTACTGGGCTTCGATCTGCCTGGTCCGACTGATGAAATTTATACTATAGACGGTGTGCGGGTCATTATCGACAAACGTCATTTGCTGTATGTATTGGACACGACCATTGGATTCGAGCAGAGTGAAGCCGGCAACGGGTTTGTCGTTGATCGTGCCAGTGATACTAAATAGTGGCACGATTTTAGGTCTCACTGCCCAGTAAGCACCCGTTTGTCTTTACACACCCTTGTGATTTTTATAGAACGTCATATTTTTCTCCTCTTAGCACTGGTTGCCTGCTGTGCGGCGGCACTCTGCTATACTTTCCTGGAACACAACGCACCGGGCGCTACTGACGAACAGTACGTTACGGCTATTCAGGAGCGAATAAAAACGGAGACGAAACAAAGTGCGGATGAGCTTAATCTGCTGGCTGGCCGGGTAGCCAATGCACCGAATTATACGTTTCATGCGCTGAATCAGAACACGCAGTATCCTTATTATATCTTCCGGAAGAAGCGCCTCATATTCTGGTCAGATAATCGATTTATTCCCGATTACAACCGAATTGCGACCGTCAGGTATCCCAAACTGGTTGATTTTGATCAGGGTCGGTTCATTGTGAGCCGAACCAGCGCCCTGCGTAAACGGGATACGCTGGAGATATTCTCGCTGATTATGGTGTACAGGCAGTACACCACGACTAACCCTTTTTTAAAATCGGGCTATAACCCGGCACTTTTTTCGCTAGACCCCCTCACCTTAACCACGACCAAGCAGGCCGCTTACCAGAATATTTATGACGCCACTACGCCTGTCTTCCTTTTCTCGGTTACTCCGCCCAAAGTAGACCCATTCCGAAATCGGTCTACGCCGGTCAATACCGTAATTCTGGCCACGCTGGCCGTACTTTTCTTTGGCCTGTACGTTATTCGTCGACTGAGATGGGCCGCGCAGGTACGTCAGTATGAGGTAGGTTTCCTTTGGCTGGCAGGCTATCTACTCTTACTAAGGGGAGGTATGCTGTATGTTGGCGTTCCGTACCTATTTATCGAGAACGATCTCTTCAATCCCAAATATTACGCCTCGTCGGAGCTAGCCCCTTCCCTGGGCGATCTGATGCTCAATGGCGTAGCGATTCTGATTATAGCCTTTTACATCGTTAACAATTTTTATCGCTCCCGAACCTATAATCGGCTGATTCATCTGCCTCTCTGGGCTTGGTCGGTGCTTTCGGTGGCCCTGGTTGTTCTGAGCTATTCAGTCTATTATGCCTGTTTTAGCCAGTTAAATGCCTTGTATGAGAAATCGCAGTACACCCTCGACCTGGCCCTAGGGATTGAGTTTCCTCCGCTCAAGGTTGCCAGCCTGCTTTTTTTCATTACGCTGTCGATGATCTATTTTCTCGTACAGCACATATTCATCAGCCTGTTCATTCGGTTCAATCAACGTATTCTATACGGTATCGGGTACTTTCTGGCCGGGACCCTGCTGAGCTTTATCCTGTTTCTGACCTTTATCCACGAGCGTTTTGAACCGCTATACCTGCTGAACAGCGGCTATTTCCTGGCGCTCTACCTGAGCCGTTTCCCTCGTTTTCTCTACACGTTCCAGTATAAAACGTCGCTCTATTTTTTTCTGGGAAGTTTCATCTGTGCTTCCACGGCGGCTAGTGTGGTGTACCGGCAGCAAATTCGCGAAGACCTGCTGACGAAGCAGGAAGTAGGTAAAACCTTATTGGCCGAAAACGACGAGTATGGCGAATTGCTCCTCCATAAAGCGCAGTCTTCGATCAACAATGATCCAGACATCAAGCGGGTCCTTCTCACTGATACCCTGTTCGTCCGTCGGGAACGAATTCAGGAACGCATCAAGAATCTGCACCTCGATAAGTACTTTGACAAATATGATACCGAGGTTTCCTCATTTGATATTGATGGTACCCCGCTGGATGCCAGCGAAAATGCCCCTTTCTTAAGCTGGTACGTTAAGAAATTTCAACACAAGCATTACAAGACCAAGTATTCAGACCTGTATTTTATCAATGAGGTCGGTAACCAGTTCGTGAAGGAGTATGTGGATTTTATTAACATTCAAGGACCAGACAGCACCGTAGTAGGCTATGTTGTGCTGGATCTTAAACTCCGCAAAGAAGCCCCTACTTCGGTCTATCCTGAGTTACTGGTCAATGACAAGTTGGTTCAATCGCCCAAAATGCGGCAGTTTAGTCATGCTATTTACGAACAGGTCCCCCACTCGCCTACGCTTCGCCTAACGCTCAATTCAGGTACGTATAACTATGAGCGGAAAATGCCTCCCAGTGTACTGAACAATCCGGAGTTGTATAAATCAGGCGTCACTAAAGAAGATTTCAGGCACCTGGGCCTCCGGGGTAGCAACGGCCGAACGCTCGTTGTCTCCTCGCCCGATTACCCCTTGGGCAGTGCCTTTGCCAATTTTTCGTTTCTGTACTTGATCCTGGTGCTTTCTGTTATCATCGTCATCATCCTTTATTCTGTACAGTATGGCTTTTCGAAGTTCAGCATCAATTACTCAACCCGCATCCAGATCTTGTTGAATCTGGCTTTTTTCCTGCCGCTTCTGCTGGTTGTCGTTATTATTCTGGGGGTTATCAGCAGCAACTATGTCAGTAACCAGGAGGCCAACTACGTGAGTAACACCAAAAATATTGCGGCCAATTTTCAGTCTTATCTTGATGAGCACGTGCGTGGCGATCGCAGCAAAGAGGCCATGGAGCAGGAACTGGAGACCATTGCCCGCGATGCCGAAGTAGACATCAATCTGTTCGACACCGCTGGCCAATTATACAGTACTACGCGTAAGCTGATGTATGAAAGCGGGCACCTGTCGACCTACATCAATCCGTTGGCCTACATTCATATCACAGAAGACAGGGAAAATCAGTTATTGCTGAATGAGTCGTTGGGTACAAAGCAGTTCAGCACAGCCTATGCGGGCATAAAATCGTTTGGCCAGGACGGCCGGTTGATGGGTATCCTGAGTGTGCCCTATTTCGACGCCCGGCCAGAGCTTGACCGGCAACTACTGGAAGTAGTTTCCTCTGCCCTCAGCGTCTTTACGGCGTTGTTCCTGTTATTCCTGGTGCTGTCTTATTTCGCATCGAGTAGCATCACCAAACCGCTGCGGATCATGACGCAGAAAATTCGCCGTACCAGCCTCGACCGGCTGAATCAGACAATCGAGTGGAATTCTGACGATGAGATTGGAGCGCTGGTGAAAGAGTATAACCGAATGCTGACCAAGCTGGAAGAAAGTAAATTCTCGCTGGCCCAAAGCGAAAAACAGTCTGCCTGGCGCGAAATGGCTAAGCAGGTAGCCCACGAAATCAAGAACCCCCTGACGCCAATGAAACTAACGTTGCAGCAATTGCAACGCACCCTTCCAGGCACCAATCCGGTTACTGACCGGGCGGTCAGCCGGACGCTCGACTCCTTATTGGATCAGATCGACAACATCAGTGATATCGCCACTTCTTTTTCAGACTTTGCCAATATGCCGATGCCCCAGAACGAATTGGTGGAATTGAGCTCTGTGGTTCAAAAAGCAGCCGATCTCTATGCTGACGACAAACGGGTGACCATCCGTCGACAGGTTGAAGTAGGTCCTGTCTGGATCATGGGCGATCGGCAATTGCTCATGCGAATCATGACCAACCTGATCATCAACGGAATTCAGTCTGTTCCGGTTGATGATCGGCCAGTGATCGACATTCGGCTTTTCACTACGGATGGCAACGCGAATATCGAGATTCACGACAACGGGCAGGGGATTCCCGAAGCTATTCGATCAAAAGTGTTCCTGCCCAATTTCAGTACCAAACAGGGCGGAACAGGTATTGGCCTGGCGATCTCGAAACGCGGCATTGAACACGCCGGAGGTAGTATCTGGTTTGAGACAGACACCGAAGCCGGTACGTCGTTCTTTATTGCCTTACCACTCACCGGCCCCACAAGATCAGGCAATAACTGATGGTTTTCGGGCGGCTACCCGTTTCCATGGGTTCCGTACATCATCATCATGGGTTTCGGCTGGAGGTCTTCTTCCAGCACCACGTGTTTCCAGTTCTCTCCTGACCGAATTCGATTTAGCTGGGTGTGCGTAATGCCAAACTGACGGGCAATCGTTTTCAGGCGATTCTTATCATTCCGCAGCAACTTCTTGATCATCTTCACCTTGCTCTCGGTCAGTTTGTAATTACTGGTCCGCCTGGGTATAGGACGGTTCACCACATTTGGATTGATCCGGTTATGCTCGACCATTTCTTCCTGGGTGGCCCACCGCAGGTTTTGCGCTCTGTTGTTGAGCTTGTCATGATCAATGTGAATGACGTATGTCTGATCTGGACGGGGCGCTTCTAAAAAGTACTCGGCGACCAGCTTGTGGACATACCGGTTCAGCGTTTTTCCTTTCTTTCGGATATTGAGCGACCGATACCCCTGAATGATAGAGCCTTTGATAATAGCCCCTCCGGCACCCGACTGAAAGCTACGCAGCCGGCCAAAGTTAGAGACCTGATACACAGGAGGGTTTTCAACGTCAGTGAACACAATTGGCACCCATTGCTCGTTCCAGAATGTGGCTGGCATTTTAATGGTCATGGCTTGCGCTGTCTGTAAAGAATGAAAATATCCCTACTAGTTTGTTCAACTAAAGTTAAACAAACTAGTAACAAAGAAGTTAGGCTAGACGCACTATTTTTTAGGCATTACTTCTGCTCACTGGCCAATAAGGCAGTTCATTGACGGTTGCGTTACCCTGGTCACTGGTATATTTTGTTTGGGTCAGTATTACCATACTGTCAGAACAAGTGCCATCGCCGAACAAGAGACAACGCTAATTTGTCATTAGAAAGATAATCAATTCTTGTATATACATATGAAGACCTTAGTGATTGGAGCCACCGAAAACACAGGCCGATATGCTAATCGGGCAGCTCGTAGTCTGTTACAGCATGGTCATGCCATCGAATTGATTGGACTGCGAGCAGGTCAGATTCAAAACCATCCTATCCAGACTGGCTTACCTGCCTTAGCTGATGTTGATACGGTAACGATGTATGTGGGTGCACGAAACCAGGCTGGGTACGTTGATTACCTGAAAAAATTAAAGCCCCGCCGAGTGATCTTCAACCCGGGAGCCGAAAACCCGGACCTTGCCCGGCAACTTAAACAGGAAGGTATTGAACCTATCGAAGCTTGCACGCTAGTGATGCTGTCGATAGGAAATTATTGATAGCGTTTCGCGTCAATACCATAAATAATAATAACCCAACAGGGCCTTAGCCAGCTTACTCATCAACAACGTATTCCTTGTTAGTGAGTAAACTGGCTAAGGCCCTGTTGGGTAAATCAAATGGCCTGCCTGTGACCTTTCTTACACCTGCGTCGACGCTTTGCCGTGAAAACTACTTTTTCAGTGCAATTACCTTCTCAAAAGCAGGCTTGGGCTGGTTCTGCCGGTCGAACAGCAGCGGGTAGTTGGTCCGGCCGCGGATGGGCCAGCCATTCAGCCAGCTATCGCCGTCGTTGACGCCCCAGAACGTGACGCGGGTCACCTTGTCTTTGTGCTTCAGGAACAGCTTGAACAGCGCTTCGTAATCAGCGGCCAATTGTTGCTGTACGCTGTCGGGCAAACCAGCCGTGTAGGGATTCGCTTGTTCGTTGGCGGTCATGCGCTGGCCCACGTCGGCTCCCTGAAAATTGCGGGGCAACACTTCAATATCCAACTCGGTAAACATCACTTTTACGCCTAGTGCTGCGTATTGCTCGATGCTTTCTTCGATGTCTTTGAAAGGCACTTTCCCCACGTGCCAGTGGCCCTGAATGCCCACGCCGTCGATACGTACCCCGGCAGCTTTGATCTTTTTGACAAGCTCGATACAGCCCGCCCGTTTTTTGGGCTGTTCGTTGTTGTAGTCGTTGTAATACAGCTCGGTTTTGGGGGCTGCCTGTTGCGCCAGCCGGAAGGCTTCCGTCACAAAATCAGCGCCGAGGTGCTGCAAAAACACCGACTTCCGCATGGTGCCGTCTTCGTTCAAAGCCTCGTTCACCACGTCCCACGAAAGTATTTTTCCGTCGTAGCGCCCGGCCACAGTGTTGATGTGGTCGGTGAAGAACGTCCGAATGGAATCCGAGCTTTTGATGCCGCGGATAAATGATGGTAACTGGCTGTGCCAGATCAGCGTATGGCCGTTAATCTTGATCTTGTGTTTTTTCCCGAACGCCACCAGCTTATCCGCCATCTCGAAGTTGTAGGTGTCCCACTTTGGATGGATCAGCGCCGATTTCATGATGTTCTCGGGCGTGGCCATGTTGAACTGGCTCGCGATGAACTCAGTGGTTTTGGGGTCACGCTCTTCGATCTGGGCGTTGTTGAGGCAGGTACCAATGCCGAAGTCCTTTTTGAAAGCGTCTCTTAAGGAAGGGATTTTTTGAGCCAGCATCGTATCGGGCAGACCGGAAAGGCCAGCCAGTAAGAGTGCCGTTGCACGGGTAGCGAGGGCGTATTTTTTCAGAAGCATAAGAATTATACCGGTAGAATTTGTGTGCATTCTTAGGGGGTTCTCAACGGGTCTTGTGAGCTGGTTATCAATTAGGCAGCTGCATCAGATGTTCGGTAAGCGGCAGGTGTCATCCCCGTTTTTGCCTTGAACAACCTACTGAAATACTGCGGATACTCGAACCCTAACTGATAGGCGATTTCGCTCACGCTGGCTCGTGAGCCGAGCAGATTTGTTTTGGCTTCTTCGATCAGGTAGGCATGAATGTGATCCTGGGCATTTTGTCCGGTTTCTTTCTTCAACAGATCGCTCAGGTAATGGGCGGAGAGGGCGAGTTGGTCCGCTAAATAGCCAACGGTGGGCAACCCTTTTGTCCGAAGCTGTTTGTCGTCGAAATACGCCTTTAGCACCTGATCGAACCGAATCAGCAAATCGCTATTCGCCGACTTTCGGGTAATGAACTGACGGTCGTAATACCGCGAACAATAATTCAACAGCAGTTCGAGGGTCGAGACAATCAGCGTCTGACTGTGCCGGTCAATATTTTCGTCAAGTTCCTGGTCGATAGTCTGGATGCAGGTACGTAAGGTCTGTTTCTCTTTGTCGGAGAGGTGTAGCGCTTCGCTGGCTTCGTACGAAAAAAAGGAGTAATCTTTCATCTTACCGGCCAGCGAAGTGCCCCGGATCAGGTCGGGGTGAAAAAACAAACCCCAGCCCATTCGGTCGTCCTGTTTGTTTCGATCATCGTCAATGGTAATGGCTTGCCGGGGAGCCATGCAGAACAGGGTTCCTTCCTGAAAATCGACCTGTTTTCTGCCGTATTTCAGATCACCCACGCAATAGTTTTTGAACATGACGGAGTAGAACCCCGAGGTCATGGTTACCCCGTCCTGCGCATTGATATCGGCGCGGGTAAAGTCAATAATCGACACCAGGGGATGCCGGGGCTTGTCCTGGCTGAACAGTTGATTCAGCCCGCTGATGGTTTCGATGTGATAAACGGATGCCATACGATTCGCTTAGTTTACCTGACTCATAATGATTTTATCAAACAGCCGGTCGCCCAGATTGACCCGCATCCAGACCATCGGCTTGGCCAGACTACCCACCCGATAGCGCGTTTTAGGCTTTCGGCTCCCGACAATGGCTGACACCGTTTTCGCAATCACCGACGCGGGCGACATGGCCATCGAAGCTGAGTTAGCGACACCTTTCACGATGTTGGCATAGGGACCACTGCCAGACCGGGCGACCATCGGACCGCTCATTACCTCACCAAACTCCGTGGCAATAAGACCGGGTTCCAGGATCACGACGTGGATATTAAACGGGCTTAACTCCAGACGCAGGCAATCGCTCCAGCCTTCGATGGCATGCTTGGACGCATGGTACCAGGCACCCATCGGGGTATACATTTTACCCCCCATCGAGGAGGTGTTGATAATGGTGCCAGACCGGGCTTCGCGCATGAAGGGAATGACTTTCTGGGTTAAACTGGCTAAGCCAAACACATTCACCTCAAACTGCCGTCTGGCTTCCTCAATCGGAATCTCCTCGACCGATCCGTAAATGGCGTATCCGGCATTGTTGAACAGCACATCGATTTTTCCCTCCCGCCCGATGATTGTGTCGACTACCTGCCGAATGTTTTCCTCGTTGGTAACATCCAGTTGTAGGGCAATGCCTCCGGCCAGTTGAAGGTCCTGCATCTGATCAATTCGCCGGGCGGCCACATACACCTTGTGCCCTTCTGCGATCAACTTTTGGGCGGTTTCTTTGCCCATACCCGACGACGCGCCCGTGATTAAGATTACCTTGCTCATGGTTCAATTTGTTTTGGTTGATTAATGAGACAAAGGTCAGCCGTAGGCGTAGGCAGGTGGTAAATCGAATTCCTGAATGTTGTATACGAATTCCAGTTTGCGTCTGATCGCTCCAAAGTAGAGCGATCAGACGCAGGCCGGATAGCCGCTAGTTGAACAGCAAGGGCGCAAACATAAACAGGTCGTGCCGCCAGACTGGCCAGGTGTGTCCACCAGCGTATTCGCTGTACTGATACTTAACCCCCATCTCGTCGAACTTCTTCATCATGATCTGGCAGTTCTGGTAGGCAATGTCTTCTTTGCCGCCCTGCGAAATCCAGATCGGTTTCAGGTTGCCGTTGATGCTGGCTACGTTGTCTTTCATGAAGGCATACTGCGGGTCGGTCAGTTGGGGGTTGTTGGCGAACCAGCCCGAGCTGAACACACCCAGCGACGAGAACATGCTGTTGTTTTTGATACCCGCATACAACGTCTGCAACCCACCCATCGACAGGCCCGCCAAGGCCCGGTTCTTCGGGTCGGTCTCGACCCGGAAGTTGCTTTCCACGAACGGTATAGCCGCCAGTTTCAACTCGTTTTCAAACGCTTTCAGCACGTTCTCGTTGAACCCGGCCAGGCCCCCCGCACTTACGTTGCCGTCGAGCATGGCAATGATCATCGGTTTGGCTTTTTTGTCGGCAATCAGGTTATCGAGGATCATGTCCGTTTTACCCTGCGTCGACCAGCCGCGCTGATCTTCGCCCCCGCCGTGCAAGAGGTACAGTACCGGATATTTCGCCGTCGATTGGTCGTAGCCCGGTGGCGTGTACACGTACATCTCGCGCCAGGTGTTGGTGGCTTTAGAGAGGTAGCGTTTGATGCGGACGTCGCCGTGGGGTACGTCGCGTATGGCGTAAAAAGCGCCGTCTTTGTCGGGTATTTCGATGCCGCTGGCCATGCGGCTCATGCCGTAGAAGCTCTCGCTGGCCGGATCGGCAATGGCCACCCCGTCGATCAGCAGCGAGTAATAATGAAAGCCCCGGCTGACGGAATCGGTGGTGGCAGTCCAGAAGCCGCTGCTGTCTCTCACCATATCGTACTTCTTGCCCAAATCAACCTGCACTTTCCTGGCGTCGGGCGCTTTCACGCGAAAAACGACACGGTTGTCGGGCAGGATTTGCGGATATTTGCCGTTCCGAATGTTGGTCGACGCGGGCGTTCCCAGCACGGTATACTTGGTCAGCGACGCATTGTCGACGGGTTTGAACAGGAACTGCGAGAACATATACAGCCCATTTTTCCAGACCTTGAAATCGTGGCCGCCCGGCTCCACGTAGTAGATATGTGGCACCTCGTTCTGGTAGAGGTAGTCGTGGGTACGTTTGCTGAACGAGATCAGCCCATCGGCATCGCCACACGAAATCCAGAGCAGCTTCAGTTTCTGTTTGGCATCGGCAGGGTTAGGCACCAGTTCCTCCGGCCGTTTGGTGTTGGGGGCCGACGAGAAGCCACCTACCCAGGCAAACTTGTCCAGATTCCCCAGCCCGAAATTCAGCGACTGTCCCCCGCCCATCGATAGGCCGGCAATGGCGCGGTGTTCGCGGTCGGTCAGGGTCGGGTACTTCTTCTCGATGAACGGAACCAGGTCGTTCAGCAGGTCTTTTTCGAAGGTGGCAAACGCTTCGACTTTGTCTTTGTCGAACACGTTACCCACCGCCCGGTCGTCTTTCATGGCGCGGCCGTTGGGCATTACCACGATCATTGGCTGAAGCTTGTTCTCAGCGTACAGATTGTCCAGAACCACCTGCGGATTGCCGCCTTTGAGCCATTCCTTTTCGTCGCCCCCGATGCCGTGCAGCAAATACAGGACGGGGTATTTCGTCTTTTTGGTATAGCCCGGCGGGGTGTATACCAGCGCCTTGCGGGACGTACCCACGGTTTTCGACGGATAACTGATGGAGTCCAGTTTACCCGTGGCAATACCCGAGCGTACCTGGTCGAAGCCCTTCGGGGCTTCTTTCTCTATTTTCTGGGCGTAACTCCCAAAGCTTAACAAGCCCAGGGCAGCCATTATGTATAGGAATCGTTTCATGATTTTACTATGTTGACCAAAAGCAGAAAATGCACTGGGTTATTTTTTAAAGATCAGACTGGCATACTGCCGCAACGACCGACGCCAGGTTTGCCACTCGTGCGACGTACCCGGCGACTCGTAATACACGTGCCTGATGCCCGCTTTATCGAGCGCTTCGTGGAAACCTTTCACGCCGGTATACATCCGTTCAGGTTCTTTGGTGCCGATGCTCACGTACACCACTTTCACCTTCTTGTTGAACGCATCGGCGTCGGACCAGGCACCGTCGTAGAGTTGCTTGATGTCGGCACCCGGCTGCAACCGACCCGCTCCGCTGAATCCGCCGATATAGGCAAACTTGTCGAGGTTAGTCATCGTGGTCTGGAACGTCTGAAAGCCGCCCATCGACAGCCCCGCCATTGCCCGGTTGTCGCGATCGCTCAGCGTTCTGAACTGTTTGTCGATCATCGGGATCACTTCTTTCACCAGCACCTCAGGAAACACATTGGCAGCCATGCCACCGGGTCCGGGTCCAGTTGTGCTGACGGGCCGGGTGGGGTCGGTCGCGTAGCCGCGTTCCATCACCACGATCATGGGGGTTGCCTTGCCTTCGGCGATCAGGTTGTCGAGGATGAGGTCCATCTTGCCCTGCGTTGGCCAGCCGGTTTCGTCTTCGCCCGAACCGTGTTGCAGGTACATGACGGGGTACCGTTTCTTCGGATTTTCGTCGTAGCCCGGGGGCGTATACACATTGGCCCGGCGCCACGCTTTGGTCATATCGGAGTAATAATTGACCGAACGTACCTGACCATGCGGCACATTTTTGGGCTGGTAATAGTCCATGTCCTTGTCCGGAATATCAATGCCGCTGGCCATGCGGCCCATGCCGTAAAACGTCTGGCTCGACGGGTCGCACAGGGCAACGCCGTCGACGATCAGCGAGTAGTAGTGAAAGCCTTCGGGAATTGGGTCGGTGGTGACGGTCCAGAAGCCGCTGGTATCTTTCACCATATCGTATTTGCGGCCCAAATCCATCTGTACTTTCTGGGCCTCCGGTGCTTTCACCCGGAACATAACCCGGTTATCGGACAGCAGTTGCGGGTACTTCTGCCCCGGAATATTGGTCGGGGCCGGTACGCCGACGGTTTGGGCGTGGACTTGTGTTGTCAAGGCCGCAACGCCGATGAGTAAGACGAGTAACGATTTCATTCTAAAGGATTTAGAGAGGTTTATTGTCAGTATGCTTCGCTGTCATTTGTAGGCCTTGATGGTCATTAGTCGTTTTGTCAGAATGACAATTAATGACGCCAAAGGCTAATGACAGCGAAGCCAATGACTACTTAGTCTGTGGCGTAATCATCTGGTATTTGCCGCTTAAATGCATGAGGCTGAACAAATACAGCAGCCCATCGTAATACGGATCGAAGTAGCCATCCTCGAACGGCTCCAGTTTGGCGTTCCAGAGGGCCTGCACAAAATCCCGACTGTTCTTCTCTTTGTTGATCAGCGACAGCGTGGCCGCCGTAGACACCAGCCCGATCGAGTGCCGTAGCTTTTTCACCGGTCCTGCCTGCAGAATGAACTCGGGCCGTGACCCGTCCAGGTTAAACTGATCGTCGTAGGTGTCCATCCCTTTCGACCGCAGGAAACCCTGAAACCGGTTGGCGTAGTCTTCCTGCCAGGCTTTGTCTTTCCCCGACCAGGTGTAATCCATGGCAATATTCATGGGCACCCGCCACGAGTCGTAACGAAACGCGGAGGGCGACCAGCGGGTGTCGTGTGGTTTGCCGCTGAACTCGGTATAGTCGGCGTTGAGGCCCGTAACGGGGTGGCAGGCCCGGTGCAGAAACACCCGCGACGTGTCGGCGCATTCCTTATAAAACGCTTCGTGGCCGTCTTTGGCATACAGCACCCAGGCGTCGTAAAAAGCGGGCAGGTGATACGATGGGTCGGTCCATTTATAGTTGCCGCCCTCCGGCACAAACGAGATCTGCTTGGCGTCGGTGTTGATCAGGTTATAGATGTTGCCGGTGCCGTCTTTTTTCCACATGGCATCCAGAATCCGGCGGGCCTCCCCGTAATAGTTGATACCGGTGTTGTTACCCCATTTGTTGGCCGCAAACAGCAGACTGGTGATGTAGTACAGCTCGCCGTCGGAGGCCGACCCTTCCGAGTTTTTCTTCATCGTCTGTGGGTTGATGCTCCAGGCGAAATACGCTTCCCGTGGCCCGCTCTGGTGTTGCAGGTACTTCTTCGACCACCGCCAGATACGGTCGAACACGTCTTTTTTACCCAACTGAACGGCTACCATCATGCCATACGAAAGGCCTTCCGTTCGGGCATCTTTGTTCTTCACATCCGACACATAGGCCATCGTATCGCCCACTTCAAAATACACCTTGTTGGGGCCTTCAAACACGTCGTAATACGCTTTCGCCAGTTTCGCGTCGATGTCGGCCTGTTTGTAGCCCATCTCGCGAAACAGGTTCCGGTAAGCAGGCTGACCGGCCTTTTTAGGTTGCCCAAAAACAACGGCCTGTCCACTGCACAGCACAGCCAGTATCAGCCACAAACGGACCCTGTAATTCACTTTCATTCGTACCATAAAACTGGTTGAGTATTGTAGTTAAGTGATTCAATCCTTTTTTGCCGGTCCGCCGGTGCGGTCGGGATGACAAAAGATCCGGGGCAGCTAACATGGCTGACCTTATGAAGCTCCCGGCAAACGACCACACTATTTAAATAGCAACGGAGCCATCTCGTGCAGGCTCCGGCGCCAGGTCAGGAACTCGTGGGCCGTTTTGTCCGACACATACGAAACGGCATTGTACCCGGCGGCTTTCAGGTCGGTGGCGGCTTTCGTTACGCCATCGGGCCGCTCTTTGCTGCCGCAGCTAATGAACACGAGTTTCGGTTTGGCCTTGTCTTTAAGGTCTTCGGGGGCATAGACGCCACCGCTGAGCAGGCCGTAATACCCGAATACATCCGGCTTGTTGAGGGTGATCATTTTGGTTTCCATGCCGCCCATCGAGAGGCCCGCCATTGCCCGGTTATCCCGGTTGGTTAGTGTGCGGAAATTGGCATCCACGTAGGGGATCAGTTCCTCGGTCAGCACCGTCTGGAAGGGGTCGATCTTGAACTCCCGAATCTTGCCGAATTTCACCTCGTTGGTCATGCCGTAGGTCATCACAATCAGGAACGGCTTGATTTTGCCCTCGGCGATCAGGTTATCCATGATCAGGTTGGCGTGTCCCTGGTTGCTCCAGGCCGTTTCGTCTTCGCCCCAGCCGTGTTGCAGATACAGCACCGGATATTTTTTCGATTTCTCTGTCGAGTAGCCCGGTGGTGTGTACACAAACGCCCGACGGGGGGTGCCCGTGCTTTTCGAGGGGAACAGAATCTGCTGCACATGGCCGTGGGGTACGTCTTTCAGGGCGTAGAAATCCTGATCGTGGGCCGGAATCTCGATGCCGCTTTCCCAACGAACGGAGCCATAGTAATTCTTGGCGCCGGGGTCGTTGAACTTGCCGCCGTCGATGGTCACGTTGTAGTAGTGGAAGCCTTCATCCATTGGTCCTTCCGTAGTGGCAGTCCAGTAGCCGTCGTCTCCTTTTTTGAGCTTGGTACCACCCCGACCGCCCAGGCCCAGGCTCACCTTGACGCTGTCGGCTTTGGGGGCAAAGATGCGGAACCGGGCGTAGCCCTGCGAGTTCACCTGCGGGTACTCCTGCCCCGGCTGATTGAGTGAAGAGGGTTTGAAATCCTCCTGAATTGTCTGCGAAAAGCAGCTGATACTGATGAGTGCGGCTGCGAAAAAAGCAGCGATCGATCTGACGTTCATGTGGTTATTTGTTTATGTTAGGAAAAATTGAATGGATGGTGTGTAGAGACGCAAGATGTTGCGTCTCCGCGCCCGGACGGTATTGCTGACGCATGAGGAGACGCAACATCTTGCGTCTCTACAAGAAACCACCTTACCGAAATAACTGCGGTAACGTATTCGCCAAATACAGTTTGCAGTTCATCCAGGTATGGCCGCCGGGTACGATGAAGGGCTCTAGCTTGATCTTCTTCTCGGTAAACATCGCGATGTTCTGCTTCACCGGTTCATACAGAAAATCGTCGGTGCCGACGCTGATGGTGAACAGTTTCAGCTGGCTGTTGAGCTTGTTCGCATCCGGTGACCAGTTGGAAAAATTCGCTTTGAACTCGTCGGTAGCGGTGTAGGGCGCGTATGAGCAGACGTAGGCGAATGTAGAGGGGTTGGTCAGGCCGATGTTGAGCGTCTGCCCACCACCGACCGAGAACCCGGCCACGGCCCGCCCTTTGCTCTCCTTGATGACCGGGTAATTGGCTTCGACAAACGGCACAATGTCGTTCACCATGTCTTTCGTGAAATCGGGCATGGGGGCCGGGCGCACGTTGCCGTAGGGCATCACGATCAGCATGGGTTTGGCCTTACCCTGCGCGATCAGATTGTCGGCAATCAGGTTGGCGCGGCCTACTTTGGTCCAGGTCTCTTCGGTGTCGGAGCCGCCATGAATCAGGTACAGCACCGGGTAGTTCGTTTTGCCGTTCGGGTTGAAGCCCGGTGGCGTGTACACCAGCAGTTGCCGTGTCGTCTTCAACGTACCTGACTTGTAATAGCGATAACTGATTTTGCCGTGGGGTACGTTTTGCAACGAATGCACCAGCGGCTGATCGCCGGGTACGTCGACGATGCTGCGTTTGAAACGCTCGTTGGCGAAAATGTAGGTGTTGCTGGGGTCAGCAATCTGAATGCTGTCGACCGTAAAGCTGTACGGATAAATGTCGGGCGTGACCGGCGGCACGGTCACGCTCCAGATGCCCGAGGTGTCTTTCGTCATGGCGACGGGGGCCTTCAGGAACTCGCCCGACACCATGACTTTTTTCGCGTTTCGGGAGAAAAACCGGAACGTGATGCTGTGGTCAGGATGAACGTCGGGCGAGCTAATGGCTGGCGGGCGTTGCTGCGCCAGCACCGTAACCCCTGAAACGACAACAGCCAGAAGAATAGATAAAATGCGATTCATAGTCGGTTGGGTTTAGGGTTGGAACAACAGGGGCGTGGTGGCGGCAACGTACGTTTTCACGTTCATCCAGGTATGCCCTCCTTCGGTGATCAGGCTCTTGTAGTTCACCTTTTTCGCCTTCAGGTAGTCCATAAACTCCACCGTTCCTTTGTACAGAAAATCATCGCTGCCCACGCTCACCCACAGCAGTTTCAGTTGCTTGTTGGTCTGGTCGGGCTTGGCCACGATCTGGCTGAAATTGCCGTCCATTTCCTGGGGCGACAGGTACGAACTGTAGGCGCACACATAAGCAAACTTGTCCATGTTGTTGAAGGCCGCCCGCAGTGTTTGTCCACCCCCGCGTGAGAAGCCACCAATAGCCCGACTTTCCCGGTCGGGAATGGCCCGGTAGCTCTTCTCGACATACGGAATGACGTTGCTGACCAGATCCGTCGTGAAATCGTTGGCCCGTTTCACCGCATCGGCCCCATCGCGAACGGTCGGGTCGGCGGGTTTAGACCCTCCTTTTTGCTCGGCCACGCGGGCGGCAATGTTGCCGTAGGGCATGACAACGATCATCGGCTTCACCTTGCCTTCGGCCAGCAGATTATCCAGAATCAGATTCGTTTTACCGACTTTGAAAAACGTTTCTTCGGTATCGGTCGTGCCGCTGATGAGGTAGTAGACCGGGTACTTCTTCGACGTACTCTGGTCGTAACCGGGTGGCGTGTATACCACCAGCGAACCCGTTGTTCCTTCCACCGACGGGTAGTACTCGTAGTTGATGGACCCGTGGGGTACGTCGCGCATGGCGTGAATCAGGGGTTGGTCGCCGGGTACGTCCACCAGGCTGGCTTTGAAGCGCTCGTTGGGGAAGAACGCCACGTTGGCGGGGTCCATCACGGAGATACCATCCACCCGAAAGTTGTACGGGTAAATGTCGGGTTTGACCGGCCCCACCGTCACGCTCCAGATGCCCTGGGCGTCTTTGGTCATGGGCACGGGGCCTTTTTCAAACTGTGCGCCAAGTTCCACCGCTTTGGCCTGCGGAGCCTGATAGCGGAACGTAACGATCTTGTCGGCGTTCACCTGGGGCGACACCACCAGCGGACCACGGGGCGGTTGACCTACGGCCAGCCCGGAGGCCAGCAGCCCTACTGACCAGCCGAGCAGCAGGCGTCTGCATGTTTTTGTGTGCATAGCTACATTCAGATAAGGACACTGATGCCAGTGTCGGGTTCAGGGAAATGGGTACTCGTCAATGGTTTACTGGAATAGTTTCTGGGCAATCGTGCTCAGGTAAAGCTTGCAGTTCATCCAGGTATGTCCACCGTCGGAAATGAGCGTTTCGTGCTTGATCTTTTTCTCGTCGAGCACCTTCAGGTAGTCGTTGATAACGGGGTACAGGCCATCCTCCTTTCCGACGCCGATCCAGAACAGTTTCAGCCGCTGATTGGTCTGCGTGGGATTGGCAAACGCGGTGGCGTTATTGCGGTCGAACTCGTCTTTGAGCATACCGGGCGCAAAGCCGCAAACCCAGCTAAACAGGTCAGGATTGTTCAGGCCGAGGTAGAGCGTTTCGCCCCCGCCCCCCGAAAACCCGGCAATGGCGCGGCTGTCTTTGTCTTTCTTCACCCGGTAATTCGTCTCGACAAACGGGAACAGGTTGCCCAGAAAATCCTTCCTGAACTCCTGCAGATTGTCCCAGTTGCGGAGGCTGCCCGACGATTTGCTAATCACCGGGTACGCCCGTCCGTACGGCATGACGATGATCATCGGTTTGGCTTTACGCTGCGCCATCAGGTTATCCAGAATGATGTTGGCGCGGCCCACTTTCGTCCAGGTTTCTTCCAGGTCTGTGGTGCCGTGCAGGAGGTATAGCACCGGGTACGTTGTTTTCGTGTCGGTTTCGTAGCCCGGCGGGGTGTACACGACCACGGGCCGTTGCCCCAGTTCAGGCGAGGTGTAATAGCGGTACGACAATGTGCCGTGGGGTACGTTCTGGAGGGTGTGGACCAACGGCGTAGCGCCGGTTATGTCAACCACACTGTGCTGAAATCCCTCGTTCGGGAAGATGGCCGAGTTTTTGGGGTCGGCTACCGAAAGGCCATCGACCACAAACGAATACGGATACATGTCCGGCTTCACTGGCCCCACCGTCACGCTCCAGATGCCCTGCGCATCTCTGGTCATGGCGACGGGAGCCTTTTCAAATTGGGCATTCACTTTTACGTCTTTTGCCCCCGGTGCCAGTAGCTGAAACGTGACCGTGTTATCAGCGTGCACCTGTGGCGATACCACCACCGGACCTTCGGGCGGCTGAGCCAGCGCCCCGGCATACAGGCCGAATACGGCCCAGAAGAGCCAGCATCGACGGATTACTTGTTGGTTCATGGTTTAGAAAGGGTTAGAATGGTATCCAGCACGGAAGTCTTGCAAAACACTACTTATTGGTAGTAAGCCAGTTATTCACTTTCAGCCAGGCGAACAGTGGCTCCATCCAGCCGGGGTGCCGGAAAATGAAACCGTGGTCGCCTTTGGGGTAGATGTGCATCTCAACGGGCACTTTCTGGCGTCGGAGGGTTTCGAAATAGGCGATGCTGTTGTCCACATCGACCAGTTTATCGTCGGCCGCGTGGGTCAGGTACGCTGGCGGTGTGTTGGCACGTACCTGAAGCTCGTTGGAGAACAACTCGACATCCTGCCGCGACGCAGTTTTGCCCAGCAAACTATCGTGCGAGCCGCCATGCGTCAGGCTGTCGCGCATGCTAATGACCGGATAAATCAGTATCTGAAAATCGGGGCGCAAGCTAGTGTTACTGGCATTGTCGACATACGCTTTCTCGAAATGCGTGGCGGCCGTTGAGGCCAGATGCCCACCCGCCGAAAAGCCCATAATGCCTATTTTACTGGCATCGACGCCCCACTTGGCGGCATTCTCGCGAACCAGTTTGATAGCTTGCTGGGCGTCCTGCAACGGCCCGATCTTCTTATCTGTCATGATCGCGTCACTGGGCAATCGGTATTTCAGCACAAAAGCGGCAATGCCTTTTTCGGCCAGGGCCTTCGCCGTGGTTACGCCCTCGCCGTTGTACACGACCACACCATAGCCACCACCGGGAATGATGATGACGGCCGTCCCGGATGCCTTGTCAGCCGCCGGTTTGAAATACGCCAGCGTGGGTTTAGTGATACCCTTGATCACCCCCGTTTCGGCACCAGACTCCTGCACATCTGAGGCTTTTGAGTTAGGAACCGCTCCTGAATAAAGCGGGATAATTTCCTGGGCATTTACGGCCAGGGGGACAGTCAATAGCCAGCCGGTCAACGCGGCTACAGCCAGTGTACTGATTGAGCGAATGGGTTTCATGTTTTAAGGGGTTGAACAAATACCGTTCTTACTTAATAGTTGCTTCGCGCGTCGTGCCCTTCGACTACGCGCGAAGCAATTCACACTTTCTAATTCGTCGCGGTTGGTTTATAGCCGAGCAACGACAGCATTTGGGTGGCGTAGCGCTTGCCTAACTCCCGATAGCCGGCGGCGTTGAAGTGCAGGTCGTCGGCGGAGTCGGTACAGCCGACCGACGAGATCACATGGGCGTTTTTGATCGTTTGCGGCAGCGTGGCGATGATCCTGTTCATGCTCGCACATTTGCCATTCTGGTCGGCGTTGACCGTTTCACCAGCCAGCAACGGCACTTTTTTGGGTTTCAGATCCAGATCGTGCATCAGGTTATCGTACACTACCTTCACCTTTTGGGTCCAGAGCGTATCGCCGGTATTCGACTCGCCCTGATGCAGCAGAATACCCTTAATCACCCCGTCTTTCTGCGCCAGCTTCGCCATCTCGACCAGCCGACCGTAAGGATTTCCGTCATATTCTTTAATGAAGTTCTTCATCCAGCCCGGCACATTGGTGGTGTACGACTCGTAATGGTCCTTATCGAACAGCTCGATTTTGCAGCCGCCGATGGCCACGTTGATCACACCCACCCGTACCTTTTCGGGCAGGTTCGCGACCAGCTCGCGACCGAAATAATCGGCGGGGGTGAGTCCGGTCCGGCAGCGGCACAAAGGCGGTTTGGCCGTGTACCAATTCCCCTTTGTCCGGTTGATTGCCGGGCAGTCGACGGCCTCCATCACCTGAAAACGCGGGTTCACATTGATAGTATCCTGCGGTTCGATCTTGGCGTTCCCCTCCATGTTCGATTGCCCAAAACAAAGGAAAATGTAAAAGTTCTTGTCCTGCGCAACGGCATTCAGGCTCAGCAGAAAGAGCCCGATCAACAGGAAGCCACCAATTCGCTTTTTCATGGGTTTATTCGGTTTAGGAGGCCCGCTGGTATGTGGGCGTTATGAACAATGAGCTATTCCTTTATCGCAGTTGGTTTGTCGCTGATTCGGAAGAAATCGAAGTCGGCAAAACCGCCCGTTTGCTGGGTAGCATACGTGAACAGACCAAAGCGGTAGCCCATAAAATGCGGAATGGTGTACGGCATTTTCAGGGGCTCGCCAATGGCTGTCCACGTGTTACCATCGAGGCTGTAGAAGAAATGGGCGGTGTCTTTGCGGTCACGGAAATCGCAGTCGGCTTTCAGGTAAACCGCTTTCTGGCTCAACGCAACGCGCTGCACCTCCACCGGCTTCCCCGAGCTGGCGCTGACCATGACAATCGACCGCACCCCGTTCTCGACCTTCACCCCCACCAGCCCGTAGTTTTTCTGCAACAGACTCAGCCCGGCAAAATCACCGTCCTTCAGATTCGACGCATCGAGCAGCGTGGTACCCGACGATTCGGGCCCAATGGTGCGCTGGGTCAGGGTGTTGCGGGCCATCACGAATGAGGTGTCGGTGCGGCCGGTTTTCAGGCGCAGGTAACCTTTCCGTTCCGTCACCGACCACAGGCCGTTGGCGGGGTTGTGGTTCCACTGCCATACGGGCGGCAGCGCGGGTTCCCCTTTTTGGCGAGTGAACTCGTCGGAGTTCACGATGCCGGGAATTAGGCCTTTGCTGGCGGGGAGGTCGAGCGTTTGGGGCACTTTGCCGTTTTCACCCAGTACCGGCCAGCCAGCCTCCCACTTAACAGGCACCAGATACGGAATGCGCCCCACCCCGCCAAAGTCGCGGAACAGGTACGCAAACCAACGGCCATCGGGCGTGTCGATGAGCCCGCCCTGCGCTACGCCCAGGTCCTGCAACGCCACGCGGCCTTCCCAGGGACCCGTAATCTTGTCGGCGCGGTGAATGAGCACGGTTCGCATACCGCCACGTGGCCACGAGATATTGAACAGGTAATACTTGCCCTTCACCTTGAACAACTGCGATCCCTCAGCGGGCAGGCCACCACCGGTGCCGGAGGGTGTGCTGGCGTTCTCAATAATGACCTGCTCGGTGGCGCCGGGCTTCACACCCGACGCATCGGCGTTCAGCTCCACCAATCGGAGTGTGCCTGCGCCGTAGATCAGGTACGTTCGGCCGTCGTCATCGAAAAACAGGCTGTGATCGTGGTATGCCGGTTTGAACGATACTTCTTGCCAAGGGCCTTTTTCAATGTTTTTCGTCGTGTACACGTGGGTTCTTCCACTCGTCTGCGCGAAGGTAGTCGCGTAGTACGTACCGTTGTGGTAGCGGAGGCTGCTTGCCCATGAGCCGCGCCCGTAGGTGCTTTTGCCGTTGTTCAGGCTCATGGCGTCTACACTCGTCAGCGTATCATACGCATAACCGACCACTTGCCAGTTGATCAAATCTTTCGACTTCATGATGGGCAGCCCCGGGCTCAGGTGCATGGTGGTGCTGCTCATATAGTAGGTGTTGCCCACCCGAATCATGGCCATATCGGGAACGTCGGCAAAAATGACCGGAGTCTGAGCCGTCTGCGACACAGCAGCAACGTACCTGACCAGCAGGCTTACCAGTACTCCATGTCGGAGTAGCTTGTTTTTCATAGCGGTAAGGGCAGGTTTAGCACCTATGGCAGCGACCCGGTCAGCTCGATAGATCGTCCGGCGGGGGCAGGCCTACATACGCCATACGCCCCGGCGTGTAGATGTAGTGCCCACCCAGGCATGACACCTATGCCACTGGGTTCGCGGGTGAACCTGGACAGCGCGTGGCCACTTGCCACCCGCCCAATCGGCAATAGTGTTATTTTGACACATTTATATGTATTATTTATTCTTCTCTTCATTTTAGCAGAGGCCTCTGTTAGTTCGTTACTAATCTGATTTGGTTGAAGCGAGGGGTATTCATCCCGGTACGGGCCATTATTTTCAGCGAAATAATGGCTTGGCCATCCGTTTGCAAACGGATCGTTTTCCCAGCAACGGACAGGATTTCGGCGGGCTTGTCATTGATAAAAAAGCGCACGTTTTCCGGATTGATATCATCTAAAGCCCTAATATCGATATACTTACCCGCCTGATCTTTATTCTGCAACTGATACGTAATAGCCGAACGGGTACGTCGCCAGAACCGCTCGTCATCATAGCCCGAATCGCTTTTTTCCCCTTTGTATTGATGGTCCACTTCGGGCTGCTGCTCGCCGCAATTCACCTTGTCGATCGTACTGGCGTCGAGCGCGATTGCCTCGGCTTCCTGCTGTTTCAACCGGGTTTTCTGCTCGTCGAAAGCCGCTTGCGTGAACGTCTGGAAGTACATCTGGTAACGGGCATCGTGAACTTCGTAGAACGGTTGCAACGTGAGCGTATCCAGGTTAAACCGGAGCCGGTCAGCGGGTTTAAGCTGGTTCAGGTACGTTGCCGGGTCACCCACCAGCGCATAGGCATTGGTGATCGGATACAGCTTCCCCTTCGTTTCGTGGCCCATCCGGCTGTCGTCGGCAAAAAGTCCGGTCAGATCATCTGTCGATGTTTTGGCGGCCAGCACAATGGGGCCGTTCACAAAGGCCGCCCAGTTTGAGCCATCCGGCAAATACTCCAGTCGCGTTGAGGTCGTAAACCGGACGGTTACCTTATCGCCTGCCTTCCACTTCCGACGAACGGCAATATAACTGGCTGGCTTTGCGACAACGGACTGCGCTTTCCCATTCACCAGCACCGTAAGGTTTTCGGCCCACTTTGGATAGCGAATGTGTACAGAAAATTCCTGTGGTCTGGTTGTCTCGACGATCAGCTCAGACTGGTTCTGGTACGGGAAGTCTGTGCGCTGGGTTAGCCGAACGTTTTTGTCCGACCAGTTCACCGTCGACGGAATAAACAGGTTGACGAACAGGTCGTTGCCGGTATGGCTGTAGATCAGTTCGCCGTATTTAGTGTGGTTCTCGATCCCCGACCCCACACAGCACCACATGCTGGTTTCGGGCTGCGAATACACCCGATAGTGGTTGGGTCGGATGGGCGTGAAATACACAAATCCGCCTTTTTCGGGATGCTGGCTCGACAGGATATGGTTATAGAGTGTCCGTTCATAGAAGTCCACGTAGCTTACGTCGTTCCTGTCCAGAAACAGCGCTTTGCTCAGGCGTAGCATGTTGAACGAGTTGCAGGTCTCCGGCCCCTGATTAGAACGCAAAACCTGACTGAAATCTGTTGTCGGGTTGAAATGCTCGCGGACGCTGTTGCCGCCAAACGCCACACTACGCGTCTGCGACACGTTTTGCCAGAAATACTGCGCGGCCTCCGACCAATCAGACTTACCGGTCAGCGTGGCAATTTTCTCGAATCCGATCACTTTCGGAATCTGCGTATTGGCGTGCAGTCCCGTCAGTTTATCCTGTTTCGCCAGCAGTGGCTCCAAAATAGCCCGGTGCGAGATTCGCTGCGCTGTTTCGAGGTATTTCCTGTCGTTGGTCAGGATATACAGATCGGCGAAGGTTTCGTTGATGCCACCATGCTCTGTGCGCAGCACCTGCTGAATCTGTTCGTCGGACAGCGGCTTGATCAGCTCGACAAACCAGTCACCCAGCCCGATCAGCACTTGTTTTGCCTGCTGATTGCCAGCGTATTCATAGGCGTCACGCAGCCCCGCAAACAGCTTGTGGATGTTGTAGAGCGGTACCCAGGTGTTGTTCAGTCCGAAGCTACTGCCGTCGATATCGCCGTTGTGAATCCGTTCCCAGAACACTTTTCCCTGCGGAATGCCACCCACGTACCCATTGCCGTTCTTCGCCTGACATTGCGCCAGTTGGCCGATCATATAATCGAGCCGTTTTTTCAGGTCGGCCTCGCCGGTCGAGGCGTACATCATGGCCAGCGCCGATAGGTAATGACCGCCGATATGCCCATCCAGTCCCGAGCTTTCCCAGTTGCCGTAGCGTTGGGCCTTCAGGGGTAATCCGGCATCGATCAGGTACGGAGCAAGGAGTTTGTCCGGGTTCAGGGCCAGCATATACCTCAGGTCAACGTCCTGGGCATTTTTGAATGGTCCGCCTGTGAGCCTCACCTCCTGCAGCCTGAACGGTTGCATCTGGGCCAGCGCGGAGACGTTGACCAGCAACAGGATGGCGATATATAACAGATTGCTTTTCAATGCATTATTTCTTTTCTTGTCATCTGACGTCGGGATGACAAAAACTGACTCCAATTATTTTCTGTACATCGGGTCGTCGCCTTTGTAGGTCAGGTACCGGAAAGAGGCTGAGCTGGTGGTTGGTTCACCCGACGAGGTAGCGTACAAACCGTACAGACAGCCGATGAAGCCGCCCGCTTCTTTGGTACTCAGGAATTTGGCATCCACCTTATCTTCCAGGAGTTGCCAGTTCCTGGCATCTTCCGAATAGGAGAAGCTATAGGCCCCTCCCTGAGACGCGATACGCAGGCCCACTTTACCGGCCTTTGTCGTTAAGGGAACCTCCGTCAGTACTTCCATAGCCTTTTCTCTGGGTTTTCCTTTGAACAGTTGCAGCACACGTTTACCTTCCGCTATCGATTGGCACAGGTAGTAGAAGTGACTTTCATCCTGAAAAATGATGAGGCCCGCCTTTTCCTTATCGGACTTGGGCGTGAAGCTCAGCTCCGTTTCCGCCGTGCTGTACAGATGCTGCTGCCGCTTGCCAATAAACGACGGGTTACCCATATCCATAACGGTTTCCGGCTTCAGTTTCAGGGTCAGTCCTTCTTTTTTCGACAGCGAAAACGAGTGCTTATCCATCGTACGCATGAACAGCAATGCCGGATCCAGCTCTTTCTCGAAACGGAGCGTGTAGGCAAAATTGCCTGCTTGTGGCAGCGCGTTTTTCTGCTTCATTTCTTTCCAGGCGGCTGGGTACGTATACTGGATCACCTTGTTGTCGGGGTCGACGATCGGCCATTCATCTTTCCAGGTGACGGGCGCAATGAATGTCTCACGGCCTGTATTGTAGTAGTCGCCTTCATACGGGCGCACGGCCAGAAAGACAGCGTACCATTTTCCGTCGGGCCCTTCGATAAACTGCGCATGACCGGCCGACGTGATCGGGTCTTTCCGGTCGGCGGGCAGTCCGCGCTGGGTCAGAACCGGGTTGTTTTCGTAAGGCACAAAAGGACCCCAGACCGACTTCGACCGAAAGACCACCTCTGTGTGGTTGATGGATGTACCACCTTCGGCGGCGTAGAGGTAATACCAGTCGTTCACCTTCATGATGTGCGGCGCTTCGATCCATACGGGCTTTTTTGAGAGGTCTACCCCACCGTTGACCAGCTGTTTTTCGTCGCCCACCACTTTCAGGTTTTTGTAATCCAGCTCATAAATACGAATCGTCCGGTGGCCCGAGTACAAAGGCTTCCGGTCGGGCGCGTCGCTGTTGTAGATGATATACGCCTTATCGGTCGCTTCATCAAAATAAAGCGATGGGTCAATACCCTTCACCTGAGGAACTCTGACCGGGTCGCTCCACGGGCCAGCCGGATTTTTGGCCGTTACAATAAAGTTGCCATCGTGGTCGATGTCGGTGCAGGTGACGTAGAAGGTGCCTTTGTAATAGTGGATGGCGGGCGCAAAAAGACCGCGGGTCATGCGTTCACCCATGAAATCCAGCTGCGACGGGCGGTCGATCACATTGCCAACCTGCTTCCAGTTTTTCATGTCTTTGCTGTGCAGGACCGGAATACCGGGAAAGTACGAAAACGTGGAATTGACCAGATAGTAATCAGTCCCCACCCGCACGATGCTGGGGTCGGGGTAGAAGCCGGTCAGGATAGGGTTGACCAGCGTGGTTTGAGCGAAACCCGTATGGGTCAGACTAAGGCAAAGGGCCGTATAGGCGGCAATCAGGTATTTATGCATGAGGTCGATAAACTGAAATTCAATCGTCTGAGCGAGGAGACACCTATTGGGCTACCAACGAATACACTTTCCCCGGTTGGGTTGCCAAATCATACAGCATCGTTTCTTTCAATGCGGGCTGCGTCAGCTTGGCGTTGGCAACGATAATGGGCGCGGGTGTGGTCTCGATGCCGTAAAATGGATTAGGATTAGGGCCTGATGCCTGTTTCAGCGCAACACCTTTAGCTGCTTTCAGGGCATTGGGCGTCCGCACCCGAAGGTTCCCCCCCAGGTTCGACCTGATGTCAACTTTAGTCAGCTTTCCGCCTTTCCACGCCATGTTCACCACCTCGAAGCCACCCATAGCCCGCAACCCGTTGATGCTCCCGGCAGGCCAGACGTCGGGCAAGGCAGGTAGAAGATGAATGGCTCCGTCAGCGCTTTGCATGAGCATTTCAGTAATGCCGGATGTGCAGCCGAAGTTGCCATCGATCTGAAACGGGGGGTGGGCATCGAACAGGTTATTATACGTTCCTCCTCCTTCTTTCGTGACGCCCAGCGGGGTTAGTTGATTCTGAATGAGGGTATATGCGTGATTACCATCCTGCAAACGGGCCCACCAGTTCACTTTCCAGCCCATGCTCCAGCCCGTCGATACATCGCCCCGATGAATGAGGGAGGTTCTGGCTGCGCTATACAGCTCGGGGGTCCGGTAGGGCGAAAGCTGGTTCGACGGAAACAGACCGTACAGGTGCGAAATATGGCGGTGCTTGTCGTTGGGATCGTCAATATCTTTCAGCCATTCCTGCAACTGACCGTGCTGGCCAATGTGCATGGGGGGGAGCTTGCTGCGTAGCTGCTTCAGCGTGTCGACAAAAGCGGCGTCCTGTTTCAGAAGCTCGGCCGCACGGATGGTGGTTGTGAATACATCGAAGGCAATCTGATTATCCATCGTCGTGCCCGCATCCAGCGACGAACCGCCATGAGCGGCGGGCGCATTTTCGGGCGACGTACCCGGACTCATAACCAGCCAGTGGTAGCTGGGGTGCTCAATCAGGTAGTCGGCGTAGAATTGGGCGGCTCCTTTTAGAATGGGATAAGCCGACGCCAGGAATTTTTTATCGCCACTGTACAGGTAATGCTCCCAAAGGTGCTGGCTTGTCCAGCCGCCACCAGCCACCCACATCCCCCACAACGCCCCGTCGATGGCACCGGTTGCGCGCCAGATGTCGGTGTTGTGATGGGCCATCCAGCCTCGGGCACCGTACATGACCCGCGCCGTTTCCCGGCCGGTCTCCGACAGGTCTTTTACCATCCGCAAAAATGGCTCGTGGAGTTCGGCCAGATTGGTTTTTTCGGCGGGCCAGTAATTCATCTGGGCGTTGATGTTGATCGTGTACTTGCTGTCCCAGGGCGGCCGCATTTTGTTATTCCAGATGCCCTGTAAGTTGGCGGGTTGCCCACCGGGCTGCGACGACGAAATCAGCAGGTAACGGCCATATTGGTAGTAGAGCGTAACCAGTTGCGGATCATTGACAGACCGAAAGTTTGTCAATCGCTCGTCGGTAGGCAGTTTAGCCGCCTCTGTTAAGCCCAGATCGAGGTGTACGCGGTTGAAATAGCGTTGATAGGCTCTAGTGTGCGCCTGTAGCAGACTGGCATACGACTTGGGCCACGCCTTGCTCAGGTACGTTGCCGCCCGTGCCTTCTCATCACCGCCTACGTCATTGTAGTTGTTGAAATTGGTGGCAATCGAGATGAAAATCGTGGCGGCAGTGGCGCCGCGTACAGTAAGTGCCGTGTCGCTGGCCGATAGGGAGCCGCCCTCGTTTTTAATGCGGGTTATCCCTTTGTACCTGACCAGTCCTTTGACCCCGTCATGGTCTGACGTAGTGCCGGCTATCGTCAGTTCGTTGGCTGGCGTAGTGTTAATTTCCGGTTTAGCTTGTGGCGTGGAATAGGCCGCGGAAAATGAGACTTGACCCGGCTGGCTGGCCGTCAGCCGCACTATCAGCACCTGATCGGGCCAGGAAGCCAGTACTTCCCGGGTATAGGTTACGCCATTGACCGTGTACGATGTTTTAGCAACGGCCCGTTCAATGTCCAGGTCGCGGTAATAGTTGGTATAGTTGGCGTGCCCGTCGAAGGTCAGGTGCAGGCTGCCAACTGGCTGAAACAGCTGCCCGTGCGACTTTTTGGTAATCATCGCCTGGTTAGCCAGTTGCTCGGCCTCTTTCTGCTTTCCTTCGAAGATCAGCCGCCGCACGTCGGGCAAAGCCGCCCGTGCATCGGGGTTATCGTTGCGATTTGGCCCCCCGCTCCAGACAGTGTGTTCGTTGAGCTGTATGGTTTCTCTGGGTACGTTGCCATACACCATTGCCCCCAGCCGACCATTGCCAACCGGCAGGGCATTTTCCCAGGTCTGGCCCGAAGGTGTAGTATACCAGAGCGTCAATGGCCGCTTACTCTGCGAAAAAGAGCCGGTAGCCGATAGAGCTACTAATAGAGCGAGCAGTAGTTTCATCAATTGCAGTGAGTATCCTTGTTACCGTAAAGGGAACAATCTGCAAAAAGAGCTACGGCTTCACTAATACTTGTGCTTGTCTAAATAAGACATTTACTTATCTAGATAAGTCATTGTTGGGTCAGTACCATGGGTTGTCACACCCTCGCCGTAGCGAATAAGGCTATTGGCTACGAACAACCAATCCAGTAGATCGCTGCTTTATGGGTGGGTACGCTGACTGGGCAAGTGGCCGAGCGTAACCAGTCACAAAGCAGTGAGTTACAACTTATTCAAGCCGCCACCTACCAGCGAATCAGTGCTGAGGCCCAGGTGAAACCGCTCCCAAAGGCAGCCAGGCAGATAAGGTCGCCCGACTGAATACGTCCTTCGTCGAATGCTTCCGTCATGGCAATGGGGATAGAGGCGGCCGTTGTATTCCCATACCGATGAATGTTGTTGTAGATTTTCTCATTCGGCAAATTCATCTGTTGCCGAACGTATTCCGAGATTCGGATATTGGCCTGGTGCGGCACCAGCAGATCGAGGTCATCGGCTGAATAGCCATTGGCGTGGAGTGCCTCGTTGATGACTTCCATAAATCGAACAACGGCGTGTTTAAATACCGCATTCCCGTTCATGGCTACATTGTATTCCCCTGCTTCAATGGTCTCCTGAGTCAACCAGCGGCCGTTACGACTGCTACCGGGGTCTTTCACCATCAGGTCTTCGGCATACCGGCCATCGGCGTGCAGGTGTGTGCTCAGAATTCGGTGTTCAGGGTCGGTTGTCGCCTGCACAACGGCCGCGCCGGCACCATCGCCAAAAATCACGGCTACATTACGTCCTTCCGTTGATTTGTTCAGCAGCGATGACTGAATTTCAGAACCAACGACCAGCACCGTTTTGTACATCCCTCCCTTTATGAACTGATCAGCAATGGATAAGGCATACACAAACCCGGAGCATTGTTGCCGCAGATCAATGACAGCCGTTCCCTCAAGCCCCAGCTCACGCTGCATCAAAAAAGCAGAGCCGGGAAAGTAATAATCCGGCGTGATGGTCGCGTACACGATCAGATCGACATCTGCGGCAGTTACACCGGCCCGGTCGAGCGCCATCCGGCTGGCGGCCGTGCCCATACTGGCGTTTGTGTCTTTGCCGTAAGTAAAATACCGGCGTTGCTGAATCCCGGTCCGTTCCTGAATCCAGGCATCGGAGGTTTCCATATACTGCTTCAAATCATCGTTCGTAACGATGTTATCGGGTACGTAGAAACCCAGACCGGTTATTTTTGAATGAATTGGTAGCATACAAGGAGAGTCATGTACAGGTCGTGGTTGTCAGTTTTCCACTGTTTTCTTCAGTGCCCCCATACTACTGACTATACATAACAACTAGTTGGCCCGTTCAGGCTGTTTTCAGCGTAATGCTGTATTCTTCCATAATCAGGTTGGCCAGCAGTTGGCGACAGGCCGCCTCAACAGTTTCCTGCGCCTGCGCCTCGCTCTCGGCTTCCACTTCAAGGCGGATGTGTTTTCCAATCCGCACATTATCAATGGTATCCATATTCAGGTTGTGCAAACCCAGTTTAACGGCTTTACCCTGAGGGTCCAGAATTTCTTTCTGGGGCATGATGTCAATTTCGGCGAGGTATTTCATAAGACAAGAAGAAGTCAACAGATAAGCGAATGAATGAAATGAGGGGAACGTACCTGAGCCCGTTCGGGTAGCTAACTATGAGCTGGCTTTTGGTGAACGACGATGGACAGGATGATGTATACCAGAATGATCAGTGGAATGGCCGCAAACTGGAGCAACGCCAGCAGCAGGATCGACGCCAGCAGAAAACTGTATTTAACCTGGTTGGTCTGCCAGCCAAAGCTCTTGAACTTAAACGCCATCAATGGTAATTCCGACACCATCAGTCCAGACATAACCACGATGTAGGCGAAAAGGAAAGGTACAGACAGGAAAAAGTCGGCCAGTGGTTTTCCCACGGCCCCTGTTGCCGAGGTCATAAGGGGTAACGAGGCCACTACCAGTGCATTGGCTGGAATAGGAACGCCCAGAAACTGATCGGTCTGCCGGGTATCGATATTGAAGCGAGCCAACCGAAGCGCCCCGAAAATAGCGATGGCAAAGGCGGCATACGATTCCAGGTGCAATCGTATACCGGTGCCTGACACGCCTGGATAATTACCGCGAAGCAGTTCGAGCAGTATAAATGAGGGCAGCACACCAAACGTAACTACGTCGGCCAGTGAGTCGAGCTCTTTGCCGAACGGGCCGGATACCCCGACCATTCGCGCCACAAACCCATCGCCAAAATCGAGTATACCAGCCAGAATAATCAGCCACGACGCCGTGATCAGGTCACCTTCAGTAGCCAGTAGAATACCAATGCAACCGCAGAGCAGGTTGCCGCAGGTCATGGCGTTGGGTAGGTGTTTGAGCATATAGAGTCAATAAAGCAGTCAGCGTGCAGCACGGCAAAGCTAGCAACAGCTACTTAGTCTTACTTCTTAAGTTCTTTGGTATATGGGTTCGTCCGTTTTTCCTGCCCAATTGTCGTTGGGTCCATATGACCGGCATACACCACGTAATCATCCGGTAAGGTGTAAAATTTCGTTTGGATACTGTTCAGCAAGATGGCATGATTCCCATAGGGCAGATCGGTACGGCCTACACTATGCTGGAAGAGCACATCGCCCCCGATAACGTACCTGTCTCTGTGGTTGATAAACGCCACGTGACCCGGCGCATGGCCCGGCGTTTCTACTACGGCCAGCTCTATACTGCCAAATCGAATGATGTCTCCCTCAGCCAGATTATGATCCCGTTCGGCATGTTCATATCCCCGGAGGCCATAGAGTTGGCAGCGCGTAGGTACGTCGTCGAGAATAGGCATGTCTTTTTCATTCAAGTACATGGCTACTCCGTATTTACGCTTTACATACGCAGCACCAAATACATGATCGAGGTGGGCATGGGTAAGTAACAGATAGCGAACAGTCAGGTGTTGGCTGGCAATAAAGGCGGCCAATTGCTCTTTCTCTGCCTGCTCGTAACAACCGGGGTCAATGATGACAGCGTCGTGCGTTGCGTCGTCAGCAATGACGTAGGTGTTTTCCTGAAACGGAGAGAATACGAATGATTTTACCATGATGAGCGCACAAAAGTACGAAATTGACAGCTACCTTACTTAATCCATCCCTTATTGGATTCAGTACAGAACTCATGGCCAGCTGCCACTGCGTTCTTTTTTTAGTTAAGCGCCTATCGGCTCACCAGCTGGAGCTGTCGTTGGGACACACAGCCATACATGGGTCCCATTCCGGTTTTCAACGCGCAGTTCGGCATCGAGTTGGTGACTGAGGTTACGAATCAATTGTTTACCAAACGAGCCATGGGGCGTTTGCCAGATAGCCAAATCCACACCGGGGCCGTTGTCGGCAATTTCCAGCAGCAGATTGTCCTCCCTGGCTTGTAATACTACTGTTAGCGAAGGAGTTGCCACATGCTGGAAGGCGTATTTGAATGAATTGGTCAGCACCTCGTTGATAATCAGTCCCAACGGAATAGCAATGTCGGCTTCTACGGCATCAGCCTCCAGCAACAACTGCAACTCGATCATTCGCGCGGAATAACCATAGGTATTCATCAGCGACTGAACCAGATTGCCAACGTACTCGCGCAGATCAATGGCAGTCAGATCATTGGTCTGATAGAGACGCTGGTGAATCAGCGACATGGCATTGATCCGCTGTTGCCCCTCTCGAAACGCCTGTTTTGTCGGTCCATCTTCCGAACGGTTTGCCTGTAACTCCAACAACCCCGACACAATAGCCAGGTTGTTTTTGGCGCGGTGATGCAACTCTTTCATCAACAGTTGCAATTGATCGGCCTGCCGTTGAATCCGTTTGCTTCCCTCGCTCAGCCGTTTTGACTGATACAGACTGACGCCCAGTAGCGACGATAACAACACAGCGCCAGCGCCCAACCCCGCCAGCTGCCAGGCACGTTGCTTATTTTCTTCGTTCAACTCCTGAATTTGAACCTCTTTTTTCTCAGCTTCATACTTTGCCGACAGTTCCTGGATCTGGCGTTCCTTATCGGCGGTAAACAGCGTATCCTGCTGTGCTCTCGACAACCTGAATTCACGTAAGGCCAGCTGAAAATCCCCTTTTGCTTCGTACAGCTGCGACAGGGATTCGTGAACATCTGACTGAATCGCCAGTCGATCAGCAGTGCGGTTCGACAGTGCAATTGCTTTTTGGGCGTAGTCAATACCGGCATCGAACCGGTTGAGCCCAATCAGGGCACGTGGCATATTGGCATATACCATCATGAGCGCGAAGGTGTCGCGCTGACGGGCGAAATACGAGGCACAAGCTTCATATTGCCGAACGGCGGCGGCGTACTGCTTCAGGTTTTTCCGGGTAATTGCTGTGTTCAGCAAGGCAACGTAGTAACTCCCTTCATCGCCCGCGGCCAGCGAACGCAGGGCGGCTGTATCGGCATACGCCAATGATTGTTCCTGATGGTGAAGTTTCCCTTCCAGAATTGACAGACTGTTGTAGACACTCGCTACGAGCTCTAACTCCGTAGAATGGGCAAGCCGCTGCTCGCTGGCATAATGGAGGGCATCCATCAACGTAGTTCGTGCCTGTGTAAAATCATTATTATCCGTCTGAACCTGCCCAATCCGAAGTTTCATCAGCAGGATATAGTACTTGATCCGGGAGGCATCCGAACCGCTCTGACTAGCCAGTTGGCTGTAGGTGCGTTCGGCCTGCTGAAACCGTTTCAGTGCGGCTGGCCAGTGTCCGGCCACCCATTCCAGCTCGCCCCGCTGCTGGAGCACGTGGTTGATCAGCAAAGCTGACCCTGTTGCAGTGGCTTCTGTCTCGGCCCGTTTCAGGTACGTTAGCCCTTCGTTGTATCTGCCCGACCGGTCGTAGATTATTTTGAGCCCAAGTTTAGCCAGTTGCATCACCCGGGTTGAGTCATTGGTTATGCCAACAATGCGCAGTGAATCTTGCCGGGTAGTTTGTGCCTGAAGGGACAGCGACAGCATGATAAATGAAAGGCAGACTGCCCAGACATAACGTAAGAACATGGTAGGTGGCAACAGAAAAAATGCGGTCAAAATAGCAAAAATATAGTCGGCTTTTTATGTAGATCAGGTGGATTTATCTTCCACTGTTTTACCGTTTTTGTCTGAATCAGTGCGTCGGCGGCTGTTACACTGGCAGCAATACAGAGATGGGTATCGGGTAAGGCCGTTGATAGAAGATCAGCCAGCAGGCCGTTGTTCCGGTAGGGCGTTTCCATAAAGATCTGGGTTTGCTGGCGCTTCCGGGCGTCTGTTTCCAACTGCTTTACCGTGCGGCTACGCTCTGCCCGGTCGATAGGCAGGTAGCCATGAAACACAAATGATTGACCACTCATGCCCGACGCCATTAATGCCAATAAAATGGAGGATGGCCCAACCAGGGGCTCAACCCGAAACCCCAGCTGATGCGCCAGCCTAACAGCCACTGCGCCAGGATCGGCTACGCCGGGACAACCTGCTTCCGACAGCACGCCGGCATCCCGGTGCTGGGCAAGCAGGTCAGTCAGTTGCCGTTTAGTGTCCGCTTCGGGCGTATCTTTATGCAGCTCAAAGAAGGTAGTTTCATCGATGACACGGCCGGTACGCAGGCTACTGATAAACCGGCGGGCTGTGCGCACTTCCTCAACGAAAAAACAATCCAGGCGCGTGATTGCCTCACTGATTGGCGGCGTAAGCACCTGTTGTGTTGTATCGGGTGCCAGTGGCGTTGGAATCAAAAAAAGTGTTGGCATATGTTTCACAAAGTTTGTTAAAAAAGATCGTTGACTGGCATACATCAACGTTCTAAATGTGCCCCGCTTCCTAACCTTTTTTGGCGTCCTTCTTGGCAGGTTGCGGAGACACAGCAACTCAGTAGAAACAAAACAGCTTGATTAGCTTTACACCATGAACCTTGTCATTGACTGGGGAAACACGCGCATTAAAACGGGCTGGTTTACCAGCGGCACCCTGCTTAAAACGGTTACCTATGAATCGGCAACCGACCTGCGGGCAGCCTTATCGCCCGAGCCTCCTCAATACGTAATTGCTTCGTCGACCAGCCGCCCAGCCAGTGAGTTGCGGTACTTGTTAGACGACTTCGATGGCGGCGCTAACTGGCTGTTATTCAGCGCTGAATCTTCTATTCCGATACAGAACAACTACCAGACACCCCATACATTAGGTGCCGATCGGCTGGCGGCGGCGGTGGGCGCATCGGCCCTGTTTCCCGGCCAAAACTGCCTTATTCTGGATCTGGGTACGTGCATCACGGCCGATTTCGTATCGGCAGACAACACCTTTCAGGGGGGGCTCATTTCGCCGGGATTACAGATGCGGCTACAGGCTATGCACACCTTCACGGCCCGACTGCCCCTGCTCAACAACGTACCTGATCAGGGCAACTGGCCTTCGCTTACAGCTCGGTCTACCAGTGAGGCCCTGTTGAGCGGTGCCCTGAATGGTATGGCCTTTGAACTGGCAGGAATCATCGCTGATTATGACAACCAATGCGATGATCTCCGGGTCATTGTGTGCGGAGGTGATGGTCCATTGTTCATAAACCGCCTGAAACCGGGTATATTTGCAGTTCCAGAGTTGGTATTGCAAGGCTTAAACCGCATTCTGTTGGCACATGTCCAACGGTAATGCCCCGTTTTCACTAGTTCGTCTAAACCAACTGGCATCTGACACGTTTTTTTGTGAAAAAGTTATTTCTACTGGCTGCTGGCATTTGCCTGCTGGCCCCTTCTACAGTATTACGGGCGCAGGGCCTGGGCAACTCCCCGTATTCAGCCCTGGGGCTTGGCGAAATTTTGCCCTCTGCCAACATTGCCAATATTGGTATGGGTGGCGTAGGGGTTAGTTATGCGAGTCCCTTTTACCTCAATAGTCAGAATCCGGCGCTGTTGGCTCGCCGTACACGGTTCACCATTTTTGAGATTGGTTTACTGGGCCAGCAAAAAACCATTAGTCAACTGGTGCAGAATGCACCGCTCGTTCAACGCGACTTTGGGGCTAACCTTAGCTACCTGGCCCTGTCGTTTCCCCTATCTCCGCGCTGGAACACGTCGATCAGTCTTCGCCCCTACAGTTATGTAGACTACAAGACCCGGACGTACGGTAAGATAGCCGGAACCATCTACGAAACGCAATACGATTATAGCGGTAAAGGAGCCATCAACCGGGCATCGATCAGTAATGGTTTCCGGGTTGGCAAGAACATTTACCTCGGTGCCGACGCCTCGTTCCTTTTTGGAAACATTGCGGCAAATTCAGACGCACAGGTGCTGATCAATTCATCATCTGACCTGATCACATCCAGGGTGAACCGGGTGAACTACAGTGATATCGTCTGGAATTTAGGGGCCGCCTGGCGACCAACACTCGGAAAGGACTATGCCCTGAATATAGGTGCCACCTTTGCGCCCTCGTCAAACTTAAGCGGTTCTGAAACAGATGTTTATCAGCAGGTGTCGGCCAGTGGCGGTACTGTCGTTTCTGGTAGCGACACGCTTCGTTCCAACACATCGGGTCATGTACCACTGCCCCAGCATATTCAGTTTGGTATTACCCTGGAGAAAGGCAATCAGTTGGCTATAGGCATTGAAGCAGGTATGCAGTCGTGGAGTCAATTCAGAACGATCACCGATCAGCCGGGAAACCTGCGCGACGCTTTCCACTCCTCTATCGGGGTCGAATACACGCCTCGACCCACGGGCACCCATTACTATAACTTCATCACCTACCGGGCTGGCTTCCAGTACAACCAGCTTCCATACCAGGTCGAAGGCGTACAGTTAAAAGATGTAAACGGTAGCCTTGGTCTGTCGCTCCCCGTGGGATCAGCGGCGGTTAACCACATCAACTTTGCCATTGTTGGCGGCCAGCGGGGCGTTTTGACAGGCACGCAGATTCGGGAGAAATACGTCAGAATAGCAGTCGGTTTCTCATTGAATGACTGGTGGTTCCGTAAGTCGGTAATCGATTAGGAAAATGCGTAACGAACGTTCAGTGCAGCGTATCTCGTCTCGTCGGTTTTTCGGGCAGTTTCTCTTCATTACGTTTACCGTGTGCGCCCTGTTTGCCTGTGAAGAAGACAAGAAACCCGCTAAGTCTGTGCCGTATACTGGCCCAATTGAAGAAATCAACAACGTAAAACTGTTGTATAGCGAAGCCGCCCTGATGCGGGTAAAGCTCACCACGGCGCGGCAGTTACGCTTTGTAAATGATGACCGTAAATACCCTAACGAGGTGTTTGTCGACTTCTACGATCCAACTGGTAGTCAGATCGTTACGACCTTGCGCTCAGACTCCGGCAAATATGACAAGGCAAAAGATCTGTACACGGTCATGGGGCACGTAGTGGTGATCAACAAAGCCAAACAGGAAAAGCTACAGACGAATCTGCTTAACTGGAACCCCAACACCAAGAAAGTCTTTACCGAGAAACGGGTAGTTGTATCGAGCCAGCTTACTGGTGAACGGCTGTATGGGTTAGGGCTCGACGCCAACCAGGATTTTTCGCGCTATTCCATTCGTAAGCCTACCGGCGTCTTTAACCTGGAGGGTGGCCTCTAAGGGCGTAAACTAGTTGGTCGGCCCGGTACATTTTTTCAGCAGGGCCTCGGCCTCTTTGCCCGTTACAAGTCGCTGATCGCCGCCCCACTGGCTATAAATGTAGGTAGTGATTTCCGCTATCTCGAGCGCACTAAGCTGCAACTGGGGTGGCATCACCCGATTATAGACTTTTCCATTTACTGTGATTGGCCCCTGCTGCCCATACCGGATTGAGCAAACTACCGCGTTTTTATTGGCTTTCAGATAATCTGAATTAGCCAGAGGCGGATACAGCCCAGCCAGTCCGGCGCCATCTGCCTGATGGCAGTTCGCACAGTTTCGACGATACAACAGAATCCCTTCAGTAATATATTTCTGCCGTTTCGTTTCCTCCTCAGTCTGGCAGGAAAGAAGAGCAACAGATACGCTACAGATAGCAAAGCAATAGCGAAGAAATGACTGGTTTAATAGGGTTGGCATAGTTGGTGAATGGGGTCGAAGGCCCTACAAAGGACGCTCCTAGTTGTATTCGGCTAACAGCCTGTCCATATCTGCCATCAATTTATCGACGCCTGTTTCTGTGGTGCCATCGTAAATACCCCGGATATGGCGGGCTTTATCGACCAGGATGAATGCACCGCTGTGGACAACACCGCCAGGGGCTGATGAATCAGCCTGCGCAGTCACCATATAACTGCTCTGTCCAATATCATAGATCTTGTCGCGGTCGCCAGTTACGAACAGCCAGTTTTTGCCGGTTACGCCTAGCTCTGTAGCAAACTCTTTCAATACAGGTACCGAGTCGTGCGCTGGGTCTATTGTATGCGACAATAGCAGCACATCAGGGTTTTTGTTGAACCGTTCATATACCCGTTTCAACTGCGTCTTCATCTTCGGGCAAATGGTGGGGCACGAGGTAAAGAAGAAGTCAGCGACGTAAATTTTACCAGCCAGTGTGGCTGCCGTCACTGTATCGCCATCCTGACTGACAAACTTAAAATCAGGAATAGTATGATCGATTGAATCAGTAACGGTCTTGCCGTCGATTCGCTTGGTTACGAGTTGACGTTCGCCTAAAATGGGGAGCTTTTCAGACTGTGTACAGCTTGTAAAGCTTATCACCAGACCAGTCAGGACTGTGCCTATCAGCGTACGCATCACTCGGTTATTGCTTGAGGTAGGTCTGTGCCTGCTTGATACTCTGGTTGATCTTAGACTTTGCATCGTTGATGAGTTTCTTTTGTTCTGCCAGATAACGCAGTGCATCGGCTTCGGGCAGTTTCTTCAGGGTATCGCCATTGTACTGATCCATCCAGCTCATCATTGAGCTATCTGCCTCTGTGAGACGGCGCACCAGCAGACGTACCTGGGCTTTTTGCTCATCGACTCGAACCGTTTCTGTGGGCGTACCCTGCATACTATCTAAAGCGGTCAGTTTTCCATTCAGTTCCTTTTTCAGCTTCATGATATTATCGATACGCGGCATTACCTCATCATGGGCATCCATGACCTCTTTTTCAGCTTTGCCAATGGGTGTATTTGCCTCGTCCATCGCCATATCATGGCCTTCGTGACCGCTTTTCTCTTTCGTGCCACAAGCCATCAGAGTGGCTATCAGGCTAGTGATCAGGATTACCTGTTTCATTGTTATGTATGTAGCTACTTAGGATTGATCAATAGTAAACACCTGTAAATCAGCGCATCATTAAGCGGTTGCGTTTTGCTCAAGAATTTCCCGGGCGCTGCTTACGGCGCTCGGCGACGGTGACTTACCACCGATCATCTGGGCAATTTCCTGAACGCGCTCCTCAAATGACAGTTTACGCACCCGGCTTACTGTTTTTGCCGCCGAATGGTCTTTGTACACATAATAATGAGCCATTCCCTGAGCAGCAATCTGTGGCAAGTGAGTGATGGAAATAAGCTGGTGCGTATGGGCCATGTCGCGCATCATTTGCCCCATCTTAATGGCAATCTCGCCGGAAACGCCGGTGTCGATCTCATCAAAAATGATCGTTGGCAGCGACCGTTTACTGGCCAGAATGTACTTAATAGCCATCATAAGCCGTGAAAACTCACCACCCGATGCTACGTTTTTAAGCTGCTGCGGTTTAACTCCCTTGTTGGCACTGAACTGAAACGACACCGTGTCGATGCCCGTCGGTGTAGGCCGACCGCGCTCGGCTTGAATCTGCAACGAAGCATTGGGCATGCCTAAGTCGTTCAGAAGCCCCTTGATCTCTTTTTCGATTGGCTTTAAAACGGCCAAGCGTGCTTTGGAGAGCGCTTCGGCGCTAACGTTCATTTTCTTCTGAGCAGCCTCGGCCTTCGCCTTCGCTTTCTCAATTTCCTCGTCAAGGTTCAACACCTTGCTTACTTTCTGCTCCAATTCATTCCGTAAGGCAATCAACGTACCTACGTCTTTAGCCTGGTGTTTGGTCTGGAGCTGATAGAGCAGGTTTAGTCGCTCACGTACCGCATCGGTACGCGTATCGTCCATCTCTACTGCCTCCTGTTCCGTGTTGATCTCATCGGCCAGATCTCGTAGCTCAATCAGCGCACTTTGCGCCCGCTCGTGTAGCGGCCGGTACGTATCAGCTACTTTCGTTATCTGGTTCAGGCAGCCAACGGCGCTTTTCAGCAACGCGACTACCGACTGTTCGGGATTATCCAGGTACTCAGAGGCAAGCAGTAATCGTTCTTTTATTTCTCCCGCATTCTCAAGCACGTTCAGCTCCTGCTCCAATGTATCCTGTTCGTCGGCTTGCAGATTGGCTTTGGCCAGCTCTTCGTACAGGAAATTATTATAGTCGAATTCACGCCGCATAGCGCCGGCTTCATTCAGCAGATGATCGTACACCGTTTGCCGCTCACGATATGTCTGATAATCGGCGCGGTAAGCCCTTAACCGATCGTCGTCCTGCGCGTAGGTGTCCACAATTTGCAGTTGGTACTCATTCGAGCCCAGCAATACTGAATCATGTTGCGAATGGATATCCATGAGCTGACTGGTCACGCGGCGCATGGTCTCGAGGTTCACCGGAGTGTCGTTCACGAAGGCCCGTGATTTTCCAGCCGGGCTGATCTCACGCCGCACGATGCACGTAGGCGCAAAATCAAGTTCTTCCTCCTCAAAAATGGTTTCGATAACGTACCCAGCCACATCAAACGACCCCTCGATGATACATTTTACCGAAGGGTCATAAAGAACGCGAGTATCGGCCCGATTGCCTAAAAGCAATCCGATAGCGCCCAGCATAATGGATTTACCCGCCCCTGTTTCGCCCGTAATTATGTTCAGGGCGTGATCAGGTGCCATTTCCAGTTGGTCAATCAGCGCGTAATTCTTAATCAATAAGTGCGATAGCATACGAAATAAGAAACAATCAGCCGGGATAAAAAAGTTGGCGAAATTAGTCTGCAGTTTTCCGTCTTCTGGTGTTCCGTTCCAAGTAAGCACTGTGAGGCAGCAGCGCAACAGAAGACAGTAAACGGTAAACAGTAAACATCAATTCAACAGTCTCCTGTAATTCTCTGTTTTCCCGGGATCTAAAAATGAGAGTAAGTCGAACGCTCGCTTACGTTCATCACGAGTCCCCTCGGCCATAATGTTCAGTAGCTCATCCGATTTGGCATCGAAGAAGGAGTTGAGCAAGACGGCGCCGGGCTTCTGCAAGGTAATCTGCCGGATGCTCGTCAGCAAATCCATGGTGTATTTCCGAACTTGAACGGGATTACTGGCAAAGGCGTCGAGGCCAAGCCGATGATAGGTATAGAAGCCGTCTCGGAACGGGATTACTTGCTGATTTTGAAGGTTTTCGACTAGCCAGTACCGATTGCGGCGGCTGTTGTCCTGCGCCGACCAGGCTCCGTTATCCGACACCGTTTGTGCAACGTTCACAATCTGAAACGCCCGTTGAATATACACGTTCCCGCCTTGGCGGGAAAAGGAATCGTAGTCGACAGCCAGGATCACATTGGCATAAAAAGCCAGCGCCTGGGTCAGTTCGTCAGAATACTGATTTTCCCGGTAGAAGAACGGCTGGGATGGAAGCCAGCTGAAATCAAAATTGCGGTCAACGAAACTCAACGTTGTGGTCTGGTAATTGGTACCATACACCGGACGAGATACGCTTAACTGAGCGTTCCCTTTAAACACCCCAACCGCCGTTGATTGAATAAGGTTGATCGTCAGCGTGCAGTTGATCTTTTCGGCCGCTGCAAACTGATCGGTCGACCAGCGTCGGTTATTGATAAACTCAGAAATAACACTTCTCAACTGGTTGAAATAAGTCAGATCCGTCTTTTGGGCAGCCGCCAGCTGATCGGTGTTTAACGTAACCGTACAGTTCAGCTCCTGAGCCTGTAGGCGGCCAATTGACCCAGTCAACAAACTGATTAACAACAACATACGTATCTTACCCCAGCGCATTGACTTACAGGTTTTGTGTGATGATCGATAGCAGGTCGGCAGCTACTTCGTCCTTCGATTTTAAGCTAAATTCGGTAACGACTTCCTGCCTATCCATAACGGTTATTTTGTTAGTGTCGTGCCCAAAACCGGCGCCCGAATCCCGTAACGAATTCAGGACAATCCAGTCTAAATTCTTACGATGGAGCTTGCTCAACGCATTTTCCAGCTCATTGTTCGTCTCCAGCGCGAAACCCATTAACAACTGGTCAGCGCGCTTTTTCGCCCCCAGTGTAGCGGCAATATCAACGGTTTTAGTGAGCTCAACAGTAAACTGGGCCTCTTTCTTTTTTATCTTTTCCAGCGCCGGATAAGCCGGTGTGTAATCTGCCACCGCCGCGTTTAGAATGGTTATATCAGCCTCAGCAAACGCAGCCGAAGCGGCTTCAAACATCTCCTGCGCAGAGCGCACATCGATTCGCTGTATAGTCGGTTCAGGCGTTTTCAGGTACGTTGGCCCGCAGACGAGCGTAACCTGGGCACCCGCCAGCGCAAAAGCGCGAGCCAACGCAAAACCCATCTTGCCGGTCGAATGATTGCTAATGTACCGGACCGGATCGATCGCTTCCTGGGTGGGGCCGGCGGTGATGAGCACCTGCTTACCTGTCACTGCTTCCTGCCGACTAAAATACCGTTCCAGAATCTGCACGATCGTTTCTGGCTCAGCCAGTCGCCCCTCGCCTACCAGCCCACTCGCCAGTTCGCCATGTTCGGCCCGGATGATGTGGTTGCCAAAACGCTTCAATCTGGCCAAATTCTCAAGCGTGGCGGGGTGTTGATACATATCCAGGTCCATGGCTGGCGCGATAAACACCGGGCACTTCGCCGACAGGTACGTTGCCGACAGTAAATCGTCGCAGAGGGCGGTGGCGCAACGGGCCAATGTCCGGGCCGAGGCTGGCGCAATGACGAGCGCATCAGCCCAAAGACCCAGGTCGACGTGGTTGTTCCAGACGTCGTTCGCATCGGCCACGAAGGTCGAAAGCGCCGGTCGCTTAGACAGTGTAGCCAGCGTCAAGGGCGTAATGAATGTCTTGGCCGACTCGGTCATGATCACCTGCACCTCGGCCCCTGTTTTCACCAACAGGCGAATCAGTATCGCTGCCTTGTAGGCAGCGATACTACCAGACACACCCAGAATAATTCGTTTACCTCGCAGGGGTTCCATAGGCAGCAAAAATCCCACGTGAAGCACAAAGATGTACAGAGTTTGTGCAAACTCCGTGCCTTTGCTCCCTCACGTGGGATAAGGTGTTAAACGGGCAGGCTATTTCTCTTCGCCTTCTTCTGGATACCGGAAATAAACTTTACCAGCCAAAAACTCGTCGGTTGCCAACGTAGTAGGCTTA
The DNA here is from genome assembly GCF_041321095.1 of Fibrella arboris. Lineage (NCBI taxonomy): Bacteria > Pseudomonadati > Bacteroidota > Cytophagia > Cytophagales > Spirosomataceae > Fibrella > Fibrella arboris. The sequence goes on from NZ_JBGGWE010000004.1 coordinate 372,887, forward strand.
GGCATTCGCTCATAGAACTTCGAGATTTCGATCTGCTCGCGGTTCTCAAACACCTCTTCAAGATTATCAACGGCCGAAACGAACTCCGACAGTTTGTTGCTTAGCTCCTCTTTGTTCTTGGTCGAGATCTGACGCGCCCGCTTCGAGATGATCGAAACCGACTCGTATAGATTGCCTGTCATTGCCGCAATTTTGTCGGTATCGCGTGTGATAATTGACGGATTTGATGCCATAGTGTTTATTTGTTTGCCGAGGTTACTTTCGCCGGGGCGTTGGGATTCGGCTGTAATTGCTTTTTAAGTTCTTCGCGCGCTTTTTCTTCTTTGGCAATGCGATCCAGCTCTTTCATGCTGCCTTCAAGCATCTTTTCGGCCTGCTTTAGATACTTGCTCGAAGGATATTTTTCCTGAAACGACTTGTAAAACGCCACTGCTTCCTGAAAACGTTCCTTCTGCTTGGTATCCAGCGAGTTTTTAGCCAGATTATACTCCGCGTCTACTTTGAGAAAGGCCAGTTCTTCGTTGTATTCTGAATCAGGGAATTCCCGCTGAAAATTGTTGATCGATACAACCGACGATTTGTAGTTAGCAATACTGAAGCCACTTACTTTATAGTATTGTTTGGCTCGTTCGTATGCCTTTCTTTCCAGTTTCTTCCGTAGGTTCAGAATCAATTCCGTACAGTCTTTTACATGCTCGCTGTCTGGGTTCGTATTGACAAAGTCCTGTAGAGCCGACATCGCCGTAATGGTGTTCGACTGATCCAGATTGAAACCAGGTGTCGCTTTATACAGCGAGAGCGCATACATATACATTGCATCTGGTGCGAACTCGCTGCGGGCAAACGTTTCATAAAAACGCTTAAAAAGCTGAGCAGCAGGCTCATACAATGACTGGTTGTACTGCGTATAGGCGTAATTGAACTGCGAAATCTCCTGTTCTGAACTACCTTTTAGTTTAGGAATAATTTCCTCAAATAATAAACCTGCCCGGTACCAGTCCTTCTTTTCGTAGTACTTCAGGGCAGCCTTGTACTTCTGATCATCGGTACCACTCTTCTGTAGTTTAGCAAAGTCGCTACACGCCGATAAACCGAGCACGAAGAGGCTAACAATCAGGATAAAAAAACGACGGTTTCGCATAAGGTCGCAAATATACAAAAAATAATGGCTACACCCTTTCAACGAAGAGGTAGCCAATCTGGTGCGCCAGTACCGGCGACTTAACAATCCTTAACAAGATAACCGCTTATTGATGTTTGACGAGCAATTTTTTGGTCGCCACCTTTACACCCTCGATGGAAAGCTGGTAGAAATAATAACCGGTAGGCAGGTCACGGGTCTGCAACCGAACCTTGCGTTCATTACGATCCAGGGTATACTCTGCCACAGGGGCGCCGAGGATGTTCAATAACGTGATCGACGCATTACCAACAGTATTGTTCATCACGTAATCTATTTCAGCCACGTCGTGCGCCGGGTTTGGGTAGATATTCGACACCGTTAGCCGATCGCTACTATACATGCGCTCGTCGATATGAACGGCTTCTTCTGATGATCGTTCGCTTATAGCGCCCGATACAATTCCTTCGGCGGCTCCTGATGGGCGGCTGGCAGGCGCTTTGGTCGTCGCCGTTGGCGTGGCAATTAGCAAGGACCGATAGTAGTCCCGCATGGCCGAGTTTTTACCCTGAGAAAATAAATAATCCATCGTCGACATAGGACGCGACAACGGTAGCAATACACGTTGGGGTTTGCTACTGGCAACTGCCGTCGGGGTATTTTTTCTGCCCAGCTCAAGCCGACTCCGTCCGGGCACTTGTGCCCTCACGGAAGTAGCCAACAGTAGGCCGATTAAACACCCATATAAACGTAAAGAATCTCCCATTCCTGAAAATCAATGCATTAGCTTTATCTGACACAAACGTAAGTAAGCAAAAAGACAAAGTCAACGTGATAAAAAGTAAAAAATTGTTAATTACACTGCGATTTACTTCTTCTGACCCGGTTTGTTAACCAATGGTTTAAAATTAGCGTCAAATTTAATGCCGCTTTTATCCAATGGTGAATTAGCACCGGTCGACAAAATTGGTGGTTTTGTCGCTGTAGATGCAGTGGGGGCCGTTACCGTTGCCTGCTGGGGTAATAAAGATTTATTTGCTGGCCCTACAGACGTGCCAATCACTTGCTCTTTTGTTGGTTTTTCACTCACTCGCCAGCGAAATCCGTCCAGTTTTTTCTTCTCTTCAGTAAGCAATTTAGGGGGCGTTAACGCCCCATCCGGACTACCATAGAAGCGAATATTCCCCACTCTTCCTTTTTTGAAATCGATCGTCATTTTGCTACAGTCGACCCGATTCATTCCCGTAAAGACGTTCTTTTCATCTACTACGTAATAAATGCTCTGACCGTTGCCCTCAACCACAACTCTATTCAATTCTGTTTTATCTTCTACTTTGATTGGCCCGGCTACAGCTGTCGTTGTCTGGGGCGGGATGGTCACTTTGGTCGGGGCTGTACGCGTTGTTTTGCCGCGCAGACGGGCTGTAGCTACGGGTTTGGGCCGGATCGTATCAAGCACATTTTTGAACGAGGCAGTGATAGACCGGCCTTTTATCTGGTTGAAATATTGCAGGGAATCCTGCGAGATAACAAAAGATCGCCCGCGCAACAGCATGGTGTTGATTCGATTATTTTTCAGTTTAGCCGTTAGTGTGTCGGCTTCCATCTGATAGGCCTGACTCCAGACGATCGGCTTTTTGTAAAAGAAAATCGTAGAATCGGAAACGGCATAGACCAGCGAATCGCAGCGGCTTTGCAGGTCAGATTTATAGACCAGCACATTTTTCTGACCAACTAGTTTTCGGGGTCGTTTCTCGGTGCTACCGCTCGGTGTATCGTACGAAAAAAGCGTGTCGGCCCGCATGTACAACGTGTCTTTACTCACCAGCGAACGCACGACCGCATTTCCTGTCACCCGTGAAATACCGACCTTCCCATTGTACCGTCCCTGATCGCCGGTGATGATCGTATTATTTTCTTTTCCAACCAGTACGACATTCCCTTTGGCTATACCTATTTCAGTCTGGTTGTCAAAATCGAGGGTATCGCCGGTAAGTGTGTATTTTTCGGTGTATGCAGTAGCTCGTTTTCGGAAATTAGAAATACGGGTCACGGTATTGTAGGTTCCTTCCTTGGCTACCAGCGTACCGTCTTTATTCACGATCTTAGTGGGTCCCTGAAACGTGGCAATCTTTGTAGCGCTGTTATACAACAATGAATCGGCGGTGAGCGTGGTTTTGGGATTGACCAGCTTCACATTTCGGATAAAGGTGAACTGTTTGAAGCGCGTGTCATAATACCCTTCGTCGCTGGTTAAAACATTGTCTTTATCGACAATCCGACCTTTGTTCGGGTAGTGCGCTATGCCATTGGCCATGTCGTAGTCGAGGCGCGAAGTGGTCAGGGTCATTTTCGTGTCGCGCAGCGATACCCGGTGCAACAACGTTGATGAACGTGTGTTGCCATAGTAGTACATGGTGTCACCCTTTACGGTGATCGTGTCGCCCTGCAGGATTCGTACGTTCCCGTAAGCCTCCACCACATTGGCGGTCGCATTCTGGATAGCCAAATCGCAGAACATTAACGCGCCTTTGTGACTAAGGCGGACGTTCCCAATCAGTCGGCGAGTGGCACTACCAGGCACCTGGCTGACATCCAGCGTGTCAGCGTTCAGAATCCGTACCTGTTCGGTACCTCCTGACGACGTACCTGGGGTCGCTGGCCGGCCAACCTGTGCAAAAGCCGACGTACCCAACAGGAATAGTACGGTAAAGCAGCTGAAAAAAGAGGCTAATGGCCGCGAAAGAATATATTTTTGTCTAGTCAAGTTCATGTACCATTCAGCCTGCAAATCTAACGTACCTACGTGCTACCCGACGGCTTTTTAGCTTTTATTAACGAACACCAGCTCTTTACTTCGGCTGACAAGGTGCTTGTGGCCGTCAGTGGAGGCGTAGATTCTGTGGTCCTGGCTTCGTTGCTGAAAGCGGGCGGCTTTTCATTTGGCATCGCTCATGTCAACTTCGGTCTGCGCGGCACAGATTCTGATGCCGACGCAGCCTTTGTTGAAAACATAGCCCTTTCCTACGGGGTTCCGTTCCACCTGACCCGCTTCGATACGATTGCCGAGGCCTCTCAACAAAATGAATCAACGCAGGTGACCGCCCGTCGGTTACGTTACGACTGGTTTCGGCAACTGCAGCTACAGCATGGATACCTGGCCGTTGCGACAGCGCATCACCTGAACGACGTACTGGAAACCATGTTACTAAACCTGACGCGCGGCACCGGCCTGGCTGGTTTGCGGGGTATGCCCATCCACTCAGATCTAACGTCAACCTGGCCACGCGTAGTCAGGCCGCTTTGGGCAATGCCACGAGCTTCCATTGAGGCCTATGCTCAGGCGTATCTGTTGAACTGGCGGGAAGATTCGTCCAACAGCTCCGATAAGTACAGCCGTAATCAAATTCGCCATCATGTCGTGCCCGTGCTGGAACGGCTCAATCCGGGCCTGATGCAAACCGTGTCACGTTCGTTAAGCCAGCTTCGCTCGGCTGACACGATACTTAAGCACGAGCTTCATACCTCATTTACCCACTGTACACAGCCTGTCGACGAGGGGTTTGTTATTGACGTTGCCAAGCTGAAGGAGTATCCAGAACCGCTTTTTCGACTGGGCGAATGGGTAAAGCCTTACGGTTTTACAACTGATGTGCTGGCTCAGTGCTGGCAAGTGGTCAACCAGGCTGGCAACGTACCTGATCGAACAGGGCAAGTGTTTCTTGCCCCTTCGCATCGGTTATTATACGATCGGGGTAAACTTTGGTTACTCCCTCGACACGCGGATAGTCGTTTGCCCGTGGAGATCCTGGATTGGCCTGAAACGCCTATCGCAGTAGGAACAGATGGTTATTTATCCGTTGGTCGTTTAGGGCGAGACCAATGGGATGGTCAGTGGCCAACCAGTACGTCTATGGCTTTTCTGGATACGGATGCAGCTCCTTTTCCCTGGACAATACGGCGTTGGCAAAACGGCGACCGCTTCAATCCGCTTGGCATGACTGGCTCGCGGTTAGTTAGTGATTTTCTGGCCGACAATAAATTACCCATCCACCAGAGGGAAAGTACCTGGGTACTGGAAAGCAACGGCCGTCTCATTTGGGTACTGGGTTTGCGTCTGTCGAACGTCGCCAGACTGACACAAGCCACTAGCCAACTTATTATTTTACACTGGCAATCGGTCGGGCAGTAAATTATACAGGACAATGAAAACTACGACTTGTTTACAGTGCCACCGCTTCTATTTATTCAGTTTGGCACTTATTTTGTTACTAATGATCAGGGAAACCCATAGTTTTTTTAAACAGATTACCTCATGAACCGATCAACACGGGTTCTGCTACTCATAGCGGGGCTGCTGATAACGTCGCTGACGCTGCATGCACAAAGTGGGCGACTTAAAGCCGCTAACAAGCAGTATGATAACTACAGCTACCTGGCGGCGGTGCGTATGTATGAAGAGTTTTTACGTAGTAAACCAGGCGACGCTACCGAAACCCGGGAAGCAATGACCAAGCTTGGTTTCAGTTACCGTAAACTCCAGGATACGCGCAACGCTGAGCGCGTCTATGGCGAACTGATTGCGAGTTACCCTGATCTGGAAAGTGAGATTTACTTGTATTATGCCCAGGCGCTCGCTTCGAACGGCAAAAGCCGGGAAGCTCAGAAAATGTATAGCCAGTACGGTCAACGGCAAAGTAATGATCTACGTGGCCGAACCGGTACAATTACTTACATGGACTTAAGTCGCTTTTACCTCGACTCCTCGTCCTATCGCATTCAGAATTTACCGATAAACTCCCGGCAAGCCGACTTCAGCCCGATGTATTACAAAAAGGGGCTGGTATTCGTGTCATCACGCGATGAAGGGGGAGCTATCAAGCGTGTTTTCTCCTGGAACCAGACACCTTTTCTGGATCTCTATTCTTTTCCCGACACGAACCAGCTTCGCATTCCTGGCTTCGACCCAGTGGCGCGACCAGCCGGTACGGCTGTTTTAGGTGGTGGAGGCCCTGCGGCTGATCAGTCTGTAGAGATTGAAGCAGAAAACAAGCCGATCTCAAAATCAGAAAAGTTTAGCCGCACACTGAACACAAAATACCATGAAGGGCCGGTCACCTTTACACAGGACCAGAACTTCATTGTCTTTACCCGTAACAATGGCAGCAAAGGCAAATCAGCGAAGAGCAGCGATGGCGTACGGAAACTAAAACTGTATTCGGCCGTTTTTCGGGGCAACAAATGGCACGACGTTGCTGAACTACCGTTCAACAGCAGCGAATATTCAGTAGGTCACCCAGCCTTTGCCCCCGACGATCAACGGCTTTATTTCGTGTCTGACATGCCAGGTGGCTATGGCGGCACCGATCTGTATGTTGTCGAGTTCAGGAACGGCGAGTGGGGTACGCCCGTCAATATGGGCAAAGAGATCAATACGGAAGGCAACGAAATGTTTCCTTACGTTGATTCAGCAGGTAACCTATATTTCGCCTCGGATGGACATGCCGGCCTGGGAGGACTCGATGTCTTCTACGCCGAGATGAAAGATGGCGTTCCCTTCCGTGATGTGCAGAATGTTGGTTACCCGATCAACTCAGAAAAAGATGATTTTGGCCTGATTACTGACAAGGGACGTACCTCTGGTTATTTCAGCAGCAACCGTCGTAAAGGCATCAGCGACGACGACATTTATTCGTTCCGCCGGTCATGTAAGCAACTCAACATCCTTGTGTTCGACGCCAAGAGTGGAGCCCCGCTCAATGCCGCCGATGTACGTATTGTTCGGAATGGCACCAACCAGGATTTAAAGGTAACCAACAACGACGGCAAAACAGACCTATGCCTCGATGTGAACACAGAGTACGAATTTAAAGCGGTCAAAGAAGGTTACGCGCCAAACAGCATTCGCTTCTCGACGTTGACCCAATCGAACAAACCACAGATGAACGTGTCGATTTATCTGGAGAAAAGCGAGAATACGATTGTCCGTGGTGTGATTAAAACAGAGGTCAATCAGAAACCGGCCGAGGGTGTGAAAGTTACCCTGCGTAACGAGAAAGACAAGTCGGAAAAAACGGTCGTGACTGGCCCCGACGGTGGGTATGAATTTGATGTTAAGCCCAACGCACCGTTCACGATCACAGCTCAGAAAGACAAGTACGCCACAAAACGTACCCAGAGCAAAGTTATGAAAGGCAAGAAAACGCAACGTACCCAGATAGACTCACTGGGCCTGTATGGTGAAGGCGATGTGTTCCAGCTCAAGAATATCTACTATGACCTGAACAAGTTCTTTATTCGCCCCGACGCAGCCCGTGAGCTTGATCATGTAGTGGCTATTCTGAAGGAATATCCAACCATGAAAATCGAATTACGGTCGCATACCGATGCCCGGTCAGGCGATGCGTATAACATGCGTTTGTCAGAAAGCCGGGCACGGGCGGCGGTTGACTATATCGCGTCACGCGGTATCAGCCCAAGCCGGCTAACGGCACGCGGCTACGGTGAAAGTGAAATTGTAAATGGCTGTACCGACGGCGTAGACTGCGCCGAAAGTGAACACCAGCAAAACCGACGGACTGAATTTAAGATTTTGGCCGTCAAATAAGACCTTGTGTTGTGAGGTAAGTTCGGAAAGGCGTAGGTTTATTAACCTGCGCTTTTCCATTTTTGGGCCTTTGTGGCTAACAACGTACCTGCTCTATGCGAAGACTGGCCCGTTGGCTAATGGAAACCTTTTCACTTTTTTTGTGTTACGTAATTAATCTAAGGGATTGTTTTATATTTGTACACCTATGATTCAGGGGCGCTGATGGTCAATTCTGCCCCCCGTTTATAGCCTGCAAACCAATACGTTCCCGTTGCAGATTGTGCCGTCCGAGCATCGTACCGGGCGAGGTCGTCCCGGCCAGCTTATTCTCTAGTTCCTGTCGTATATCCTTCAGCGTACATCATCTGTTAGCTGGTCTCAACGGCCACTTTCCCAATTCTCCCTGTGCGTGCTCACTTCGCTCTCCGACAGCAGTCTGCGCTAACCCCTACCTATGTATACTATTGACGATTTAACGTCCAAACTCGTTACAGAGTTACGTGGCCTTGCCGATCAGTTCGGTATTACCGACGCCACCAAGTACCCTAAAAAAGACCTAGTTTATAAAATTTTGGATCAACAATCACGGCAACCCGGCGATGACTCGTCGGCAACAGCAGATACAGCCGCGGCGGCAAATGTAGCCCCTAAGCGTGCGGCACGTGGCCGAAAAACCCAGCCCGACGCAGTACCCAATGATACTATCAACGTTGACGTTGCCCCAACACCTTCGGCAGAGACGCCCGTAGAACAGGCTCCGGTCGCCAGGCCGCGCCAGCAGCGAACCAAGCGTACTACCACTGAATCGGTAGCAGCAGCGGCCCCAGAGCCTGCTACGGCTACGGAACAAGCAGTAGCTGTTCCACTTCCTGAAGCTATTGCAGAGACTCCCGTCAGCGTTCAGCCTGCCCAGTCTACCGAGCCAACTGAGGCCTCGGAGCAGTCAGAAAACAGCCAGGAGCAGCGTCGTGAACCACGCCAGCGCATGGATGGCCATCGCCAGGTCGAGAATCGTCAGGGCAGGCAGGATGACCGGCGCAACCAGTCAGACAATTATCGGACAGACGCTACCCGCCCGGGCCGGCAAGATCAGAATCGTCCTGATCAGCTGAATAGAAACCGCCCGGAACAGGGTCGCCCGGAACAGGGAGATACGCCACGGCGCGACGATTCCCGGCAACGGCTCGATGATCGGCGCAATCAATCAGACCGCCCGCGTGATAATGGAAATGGGTATGGCCGCCCTGACTCAGCAAGGCCAGATGGATCCCGGTACGATACTAACCGACAAGATCGACAACAGGGGAATCAGCCTCAACAACGTAATGATCGGTTTGGTAATCAACAACGTCCTGGTCGGCCCGATCAGGATGCCCGTAACCTGACCCGCCGCGAACTACGTGATTCGTATCGCAGTCAGAACACGAACCCGTCAGCTCCCTCCTTCCAGCAACCCGTACAAAACCGTCGGCCTGCTGTTCGTGATGAGAACGCTACCAATTTCCAACAGGAACCCGACGAGGAATTTCTGACCCCAACGGTTATCTCAGACGAAACGCCTGGCCTTGCCGACGCACCTGAGCAGACAGATCAGGTGCAGCCAGTGGCAGAGGAGCAACAGCCCGATAATGAGGGAGCAGGTCAGGATGGCCAACGTACCCAGTCGCCCCAACCTACTCGCGAACAAACCGAATACTCGAACCGCATTCGGCGGCAATACAATCAGCACGTTCGTGAGTTCGATGGCATCATCGACAACGAAGGTGTGCTGGAAATCATGTCGGATGGCGGCTACGGTTTCATGCGGTCGGCTGACTACAACTACCTGGCCAGCCCCGATGATATTTACGTATCGCCGTCGCAGATCAAGCTGTTTGGCCTGAAAACCGGCGATACCATTAACGGATCGATCCGGCCGCCCAAAGAAGGCGAGAAGTATTTTGCCCTGCTTAAGGTTACGACGGTAAACGGAAAAACGACCGAAGAGATCCGCGACCGGATTCCGTTTGAATACCTGACCCCTCTCTTCCCCGAAGAGCAACTCAAACTCAGCACCCGCCCCGATCAGTTCTCGACTCGGGTGCTCGACCTCTTCGCCCCTATTGGTAAAGGGCAGCGTGGTATGATCGTGGCCCAGCCTAAAACGGGTAAAACGGTCTTGCTAAAAGAGATTGCCAACGCGATCACGAAGAACCACCCCGAAGTGTACCTGCTGATCCTGCTGATCGACGAACGTCCGGAAGAAGTAACGGATATGGCCCGCAGCGTAAACGCTGAAGTCATTTCATCAACCTTCGACGAGCAGGCCGACCGTCATGTGAAAGTAGCGAGCATGGTGCTCGAGAAAGCAAAGCGGATGGTTGAGTGTGGTCACGATGTAGTCATTCTACTCGACTCGATCACCCGCCTGGCACGTGCCTACAATACAGTGGTGCCTTCGTCGGGCAAGATTCTGTCGGGTGGTGTTGATGCCAATGCGCTGCACAAACCCAAGCGGTTTTTCGGGGCGGCGCGTAACGTAGAGCACGGCGGTTCGCTGACAATCATCGCCACCGCCCTGATCGATACCGGATCAAAAATGGATGAAGTGATCTTTGAGGAATTCAAAGGCACTGGCAACATGGAACTCCAGCTAGACCGTCGCCTGGCCAACAAGCGGGTATACCCGGCCGTTGACGTGATGGCATCGGGCACCCGGAAAGAAGACCTGCTGCTCGACCGCGAAACGCTACAACGCGTCTGGATTCTCCGCAAGCACATGTCAGACATGAACCCCGTTGAATCGATGGACTTCCTCCTCGACCGGATGCGCGGCACCCGGAACAACGAAGAATTCCTGATCTCGATGAACCGGTAACGTACCTGCGAATGAGCTTAACTCAAAAATTCCTCACCAGCACTGGCGGGGAATTTTTGAGTTATACATCTTGTCTCCAAATTTTAACGTACCTGAGCCTACACAAAAAAGGCCCAACCAGCAAGGTTGGGCCTTTTTTGTGTAGGCTCAGGTACGTTAGTTAAATTCCCTCCAGCGTTTCCTGAGGTTTAATGGCATCGGGAACCGATTCAGTACCTATTTCTTCTTTAACCTCTTCCGCAATACCCCGCTTTTTGTACGCCTGATACACGGTATCGCGCTCGAAGGGCCGCTTGCCAATCAAACGAACCAGATCGTCCTGATACAGAATCTCTTTCTTCAACAGTTCCTGCGCAATGATTTCCAATGCCTCGCGGTGATCGGCCAGCATCGTTTTCGTGCGTTCGTAGGCACCTTCGATGATCTTCCGCACCTCTTCGTCAATCTGGCGCGACGTTTCTTCCGAGTAGGGTTTGTTGAACGAATATTCCGACTGCTTCGAGTCGTAGAACGACACGTTACCAATCTTGTCATTCATGCCGTACATCGTCACCATGCTGTAGGCCAGCTTGGTGATCCGCTCCAGATCGCTTAGGGCACCCGTCGAGATCTTGTCAAAGACCAGATCTTCAGCAGCCCGGCCACCCAACGCCATGCACATCTCGTCCATGAGCTGCTCGGTCCGGTACAGATACTGCTCACGAGGCAGGTACTGCGCATACCCCAGCGCCGCTACGCCACGCGGAACAATAGACACTTTTACCAGCGGATCGGCAAATTCGAGGAACCAGCCAGCCAGTGCGTGACCAGCTTCGTGGTAGGCCACGATCTCTTTCTCTTCGGGCGAAATCAGCTTGTTCTTCTTCTCAAGACCACCAATTACCCGGTCCATCGCATCCTGAAAATCGTTCATGTCGACCGATTCCTTGTCGCGTCGGGCGGCAATCAAGGCAGCTTCGTTGCAAACGTTGGCAATTTCGGCGCCGGCAAAACCAGGCGTCTGAGCCGCCAATTCTTTAGGCTCCACATCGGGCGCCAGTTTGATGGGCTTTAGGTGTACTCTAAAGATGGCTTCGCGGCCGATGATATCCGGCTTGTCGATGCTGATCTGACGGTCGAAACGGCCAGGGCGTTGCAGAGCCGAGTCAAGTACGTCTGGGCGGTTGGTTGCCGCCAGAATAATGATACCTGAATCGGTGGCAAAGCCGTCCATTTCTACCAGCAGTGAGTTCAGCGTATTCTCGCGCTCATCGTTGGCACCGGGCATCGATCCGCGACCACGCGAACGGCCAACGGCATCAATCTCATCGATAAAAATGATACAGGGCGCTTTTTCTTTAGCCTGCTTGAACAGGTCACGTACCCGTGCGGCACCCACGCCCACAAACATCTCCACGAAATCAGAGCCCGACAATGAGAAGAATGGTACGCCCGCTTCACCGGCAACGGCTTTAGCCAACAGCGTTTTACCAGTACCCGGAGGACCAATCAGCAACGCCCCTTTCGGAATCTTGGCACCCAGCTTTGTGAACTTCGACGGGTTTTTGAGGTAGTCAACAATTTCTTTGATCTCCTCTTTGGCTTCGTCGAGGCCGGCTACATCATTGAAGGTGATTTTCACCTTGTTGTCTGCATCGAAGAGCGCAGCTTTCGATTTGCCAATGTTGAAGATCTGACCGCCGGGACCGCCGCCGCCCGACATGCGCCCCAGAATGAAGTACATGGCCAGGATCATGGCGATAAAAAATCCGTAAGTAGCCAATTGACTGGCAAAGTCTGTGCGGGTTTCAACGTTATAGTCGATCCGCTGGTTATCGGGCTTATCCTTTTCAATGCGTTCCAGATCGCGTTTCAGCGATTCAGCGGAAGGGACCTCGAATTGGTAATGTGGACCGGCGCCACCACCAAAGTAGGGTTTCTCGCCATTCAGCCCACGGTATTCAGGCTTTTGCAGGGCTTGTTGGGTAAGCGTTACTTCAGCGTACTTGTCGTTGACCACGACAACTTTCTGAACGTCATTGTTACGGGCCATCCGCTCAAACTGCCGGGCTGATGTGGGGCGGACCGATGTGCTTTTGCTTAGGAACGCGATGCCTAAGATGGCGGCAATCAGCAGAACCACAATCCAGCCCTGGAAATTCGGTTTGCGGGGCAACCGGGGCAGTGGATTTTTATTGTTGTTGTTTTCAGACATTTCGACAGGTTATACAGAAATCGGTTAATAGGGAAACACAGTACAATTATGAATGTTTTTGCTACTGCACTGTGAATAGGCAGACAATCAACCCAACGTTGTCAGCCTAGCGCTGCACAAACACATCAGATTCGTTGTCGACCCAAGTCATTTCAGCGTCTCCCCAAAGTTGTTCAAGGTCGTAAAAAGCCCGACGATCTTTTTTGAAGACGTGCACAACAACGTCCACGTAATCCAGCAGGATCCACTCGCGGTTCATTTTGCCCTCACGGTTCATTGGGAATACCCGGCTTACTTTCAAGATTTCTTCTTCAATTGAGCCAGCAATGGCGTCAATCTGTGTATCTGAATTACCAGAGCAGATGACGAAGAAGTCAGTAATCGCATTTTTTACCTGGCGTAGGTCCATCACGACAATGTCCTGCGCTTTTTTCTCCTGCATTCCTTTCACGACCAGATCGCGGAGTTGTTCGGTCGTCAATTCAGTTAGTTTGGCTGAAACAGCGTTTTGAATCATGCTTTGCGTGTAAACTTGTGAGCGCAAACAGGTAGCGGGTACGTTGCCAATTAGTAAAGCGACTGCTTCGACGCACCATACATTATTTGACTAATCTATAATCATAACAATCATTGCACAAAATTTATCCCAAAACCCTCTTTCTTGGCCAAAAAATCGTTTATCTGCCAAGCTGTCAGTCGACAAACGATGAAGCGGCTAAACTCCTGGAGCAGGAAGACGTAGCTGAAGGAACAATTATAGTTACTGACCAGCAAACACAGGGACGTGGCCAGCGAGGCAATCAATGGGAAGCGCAGCCGGGACAAAACCTGACTCTGTCGCTGATCCTGAAGCCTGCCTTTCTGACTGCGGCCGAACAGTTCTGGCTGAACATGGCCGTCTCTATCGCCATTCAGGATACGCTTGCGCCGCTGATTACGGTTGCAGGGTTAACGATAAAATGGCCGAATGACGTGTATGTAGATGACCGAAAGTTAGGCGGTGTGCTCATCGAAAATACGCTTCAGGGTTACGTATTGGGCCATTCCATTATTGGTATTGGCCTGAACGTGAACCAGACAGCCTTCAGCATTCCTACCGCCACCTCGCTGCTGCTGGAATCCCCTATTCCCGATGGTTACTCTTTAGCCGGGTTAGTAACGGCACTGGTCGAGCAACTCGAAAAACGGTATCTTCAGCTACGCGCTGGCCATCGGCAAGTGCTTCGGGCAACGTACCTGCAACACCTTTACCGGTATCAGCAACTACATACGTACCTGGCAGATGGACAGCTTTTTACAGGCAGCATTGCCGACCTTGACCAAACCGGACGTCTTGGCATCCTGTCAGATGGTGTCATGCGGTACTTTGCCTTTAAGGAAGTGGCCTTTGTCAGTAAAGGATGATCATGGCGCTGCCAGAGAACGCACTGAGCAGAGCCACGAAGCATTTATTTCAGCGCGTCTTCAACCGGGTTGCCCACACAGCCGCTCGGCTCCAGAATGCCTAACAGCGCACACACTGTGGGGGCAATGTCGGCAATTTGCGTGCGGTGAAACGTCTGTCCCGGTTTCACACCCCAGCCATAGATCAGAAAGGGGACGTGCGTATCGTATGGGTACGTTGTGCCATGTGTTGTCCCTTTACTCCGTCCTTCAAACCAGCCGGCCTGGAGCATCACGTAGATATCGCCGCTCCGGTTAGGATGATACACGTTACGAAGCATTGTCATCTGATTTTCGGGCAACGGTGTATTGGCCAGATCATGCAGGTTGATCACATTAATAACCCCTCGCTGGGCCAGCAACGTAGTATTGAGCAGGGCGTATACCTCCTGAACAGGAATTTTCTTCTCCGCAAGCAGCGGGGTATTCAGGTAGATTTGCTGGTTGAAATAGCTGAGCATCCACTGCCCTGGCCCGTAGGCTTTGGTCAGGGCTGCTTTGACGGATTCGCCAATTTCGCCATATGGTTTTGTCTCGGCAGGAATGCGGTACGATCGCGAGAAAGCCGGAATGTCCGCCGCGCCGTGGTCGGCAGACAGGAAGGCCAGCCAGTCGCCTTTCCCCACTTTGGCGTCGAGCTGATTAAAAAAGTCCTGCAACTGCAAGTCGAGCCGGAGGTATTCATCTTCCGTTTCTATGGCGTGCGTACCGAAGGCATGACCAACATAATCGGTAGAGGAAAAACTGACTGCCAGCAGATCGGTGATGTTGTCTTTCCCGAGTTGCTCACCGTCCAGGGCAGCCAAAGCAAATTCTTTGGTTAGCTGATCGCCATACGGCGTTGCCCGCAGCACCTCATAACGGCTCTGTCCACTTACGGCCACAAACTCATGCGGAAAGGTCGATTTAGTTTCCCCGGGCAACGCGGCCTCATAGGCCTGGTCATCGGCTGTGCTTTCCACGTACTTGTCGAGTGCCAGTAATGGCTCCCATTTCTGCCGTAAAAACTGATCGGGCAAGCGCCGGTTATTATAGGCCTGCACCCAGGCAGGCAGGTCTTTCCGGTAAAACGTACTGGTGATCCAGTTCCCATCTTTTGAATCAAACCAGTAGGCAGCATCGGCGGCATGACCGGCAGGTAAGATAGAGCCACGATCTTTTAAGGCTACCCCGACAACCTTTGCCCGATTGTCGGTTGCCAGCTTCAACTGATCGCCAATGGTAGTAACCAGCATATTGCGAGGCGACATCTGGCCGGCAACCCCCGTGTTACCAACGGTCTGCACCGTGGTGTCTTCAGCGCAATACATGATCCGGCCGAGTTTACGGTCATAAAATTCATTGCCGACAATGCCATTATAAGCGGGGGCAGAACCCGTATAAATAGCCGCATGGCCCGGGCCGGTATAGGTAGCTGCGTAATGATAATGATTGTTCCGGCAGTTGTAGCCCTCTTCCATCAGCCGACGAAATCCTCCACCAGTAGCCAATGAACTGTACTTGTCGTAGTACCGGTACAGATAGTCATACCGCATCTGGTCGACTACAATACCAACCACCAGTTTAGGGCGGGCCGAAGTGGTTGAGTTGCCAGGACTTGTCGTTGGCGAAACTGATGGGCTGGTAGCTTTTTTCGACTGTCCAATGACTGAGAATGAACAGAAAAGTGTAATAAAGAGTACAGAGGAGGCAAGGCGCGTCATGAAGTAATGCGTCGGAACTAGCGATAGATGAGCACAAAGGTAACGAACAAATTGGGTGCGGCTACCGTTGACTTAAGTATCCAATCACTAGGCCACTGGCTTGTTTCATGCGGCAGGAACTGTCATTTAGCCCCGCTCAGATCGGCAACAGGGGCGTCTGGATTGCCTTGATCATTCTTTCGGTCTGGTTTGCCCTGCTTGTGTTTCTGCTGACCTACCAAAGCCCCAGGCCGGTTATATCGGGTGTTGGGCTGAGCTGGGCCGACCCGTTGGTTTATCTATTTGTGCTGCTGCAAACGCACCTCTACACGGGTGTGTTCATCACCGCGCACGACGCTATCCACGGGGTGGTAGCTCCCACTAACAAACGCCTGAACAATGCTATTGGCTGGCTGGCGACGCTCTTGTTTGCTTTTAACTGGTATAGCAGACTCGCCGCCGGGCATCAGCTTCACCATCGCCATGCAGCCACCGAGCACGACCCCGACTATCACCGTGGCAATGCCAACATGGTGTTGTGGTTTGTCGATTTTGCCCGAAGCTATGTATCGATCTGGCAGATTCTGGCAATGGCCGTGACGTACAACGTTCTGAAGATCTGGTTTCCAATGGAGAACCTGATCGTTTTCTGGATGTTGCCAGCCATCCTCAGCACGTTCCAGCTCTTTTATTTTGGCACGTACCTACCACATCGGGGCGATCACGATAACCCGCCGCACAACGCCCGAAGCCAGGGACTGAACCACGTTTGGGCCTTTGTCTCCTGCTATTTTTTTGGCTATCATTTTGAGCACCATAACCAACCCTACCTGCCTTGGTGGAAACTCGCTGAAGCCAGATCAATGACCGATAACACTGCTGCAGAACGTACCTGAGCAGCGTTCTTGTTCACCAATCATTTACTCCGTTCGATCGTGTATTGAATCAACCCTTCGAGGGAGTTGCGGTAGGTTGACGCGGGGAGTTTGTACAACAGGTCTTTCGCTTGCTGCACATACTGTTGCATGGCTGTGGTAGCGTATTCTATACCGCCAGATTCTTTCACAAACGCGATGACATCGTTGACCTGCCTGGGTTCGTCGCTATGGTTCTTTATGATATTGATCACCCGGCGCTTATCGCTTCGACCAGCCTTGTTCAACGCGTAGATCAGCGGCAATGTCATCTTTTTCTCCTTGATATCGATGCCCAGCGGCTTGCCCACTTCAGCCGTCCCGTAATCGAAGAGATCATCTTTAATTTGAAAAGCAATGCCCACTTTTTCGCCGAATAGCCGGGCCGTCTCAATCATCTCAGACGACGCGTTCACGGAGCGGGCACCCATCGCGCAGCAGGCAGCGATGAGCGACGCTGTTTTCTGCCGGATGATTTCGTAATAGACCGACTCGTTGATATCGAGGCGCCGGGCTTTTTCGAGTTGCAGCAATTCCCCTTCCGATAAATCACGGACGGCTCTATTGCCGATACTTAACAGGTCGAAGTCGCCGTTTTCAAGGGAAAGGGATAGCCCACGCGACAGCAGGTAATCGCCAACGAGTACGGCAATCTTGTTTTTCCAGAGTGCGTTGATGGAGAAGAAACCACGACGATAATTAGAATCATCGACCACATCATCGTGGACCAGCGAGGCCGTATGAAGTAGCTCGATGAGCGCGGCCCCCCGATAGGTGGAGTCATTGATGGAGCCGCAAACGCCTGCCGTCAGGAAAACGAACATCGGACGAAGCTGCTTGCCTTTTCGCCGAACGATGTAGGTCGTGATCTGGTCAAGCAACATGACGTCGCTTTTCATCAGGGCCTTGAATGTCTGCTCGAACCGATCCATTTCAGCAGCAATCGGAGCCTGAATGTCGGCGATGGTGATAGCCATTGGGTTTACTATGAGCCACCCAGCGATGGCCCGACTCTATGGGCTCGTGGTCGCCCGCGATACGCCGTTGGTTAGGTTGTGAGCAAAAGTAGCGACGAATTGACGAACTGTACGTAAAAAATACAATCTTCGGGCAATGGCCAGACTTAGCTGGTCGCCGCTATGCTACGCTGAATTTATAGTCGACTTATGCCTGACCAACCAACTATTCCCGCTTCCGAAGTACATTCTGACTCATTACCTACCTCCTGCGGCCGCACCCTGGTGCTGGGCGGGGGTTCGTTGAAGGGCGCTTTTCAGTGCGGAGCCATTACGGCTATTTTTGAAAAAGGGTTCAAGCCAGAAGCTATTTACGGCATCTCGGTGGGTAGCCTGAATGCCACCTTCCTTGTCCACGAAGCCAATCGTCAATACGCCGAAACAGGCCGCATTGACTGGCCCAAAGTAGGTCGTGTGCTCCTCGAATTCTGGATTAAACACATCACAAAACCCGACGACGTGGCCATTATCCGGTCACGCGTACTGACAGGTTACAATACCTTGTTCAGTCGGTTTGATGGCTTTCTCGATAACACGCCACTCCGCAACCTGGTACGGCAACACATCGACGTCGACGTCTTGAAGCAGGGACCGATCAAACTGAAGGTTGGCGCGGTGAACGTTATTGAGGGCGATATGGTCTACGTATCGCCCAAAGACGACTATTTCCTTGATTATGTCTTCGCCAGCAGTTCCTTACCATTTCTGATGCCCGCGGTACAGATTGGCGACGATCGCCGCAAGGCCTTTCTGGATGGTGGTCTCCGCGAAGTAGCCCCCCTGCGGGAAGCGATCGACGATGGCGCCACCGAACTTATGTGTATTGCCTGTCACGCCAAACGGATCTTCAATGAATCGTTCAACCACCGCAACCTGTTAAACCTCATGGAGCGGGTGAAAGATATTACCGTCAACCAGATCGTCAACAACGACATTGCCTGGGCAGAACGGTTTGTGGACCGGGAAAAACTGCGCGGTCATGCCTTTAGCCTTACCGTCATTCGCCCCACCGAGCCACTTAGCCTGAACCTGCAGAAGTTCACATCTGATGATATCGGCAAGTTGATTGTCCAGGGATATAAAGCCGGGACGGACGTTTTACGCGTTGTTTAATACGCAACGAACCCCGACCTGTTGGCCGGGGTTCGTTGCATTCCAGGTACGTTGCTCTCCTTAGTTGAAGATGTAACGAAGACCGAATTGAGCCTGCCATACGGCGTTGATAGATACGTTAGGCGTATACGAATCACGCAACAGAACAGTTTTTGCTACTCCCCCATCTGTAATCGCTTGAGTGGCCAGACGATACGAAAGTGCACCGTTTGTACCTACTGTGGCGGCAAGCGGGTTGAACGTAGTTGAAATGTTACCAACACCCCACGAATCGTTTATCAGGTTACCGACGTTCAGGATATCAGCCCGTAACTGGATCGTATTACGCTTGCCTTTCGCACCTGTTGCAATGTAGAACTCCTGAATGAACGTGAAGTCTACGCGAGTCAACCAGGGGAAAGCACCGCCGTTTCGTTCCGCATACTGGCCGCGACGTGTTTTCAGGTAGTCGTTACCGTCAATGTATGAATCAAAAGCGGCCTGCTGCTGCTCTGGAGAGTACGTCACCGAAGAGGCTGGCGTAGTAGCCGTAGCAGCATTGGTTACAACCAGAGGCAGGAATGTCAGATCAGACGCTTTGTTCGGCACAAAGATCAGATCGTTTGTGGTCTGGCCATCACCGTTTACGTCCTGGTTGTAAGTATACGACACTTTTGAACCGCTGTTCGATACCAGGCCGAGTGTGAACGTTGATGAACCACCGATCTTACCACCGTAGTTTAACCGGTAATTCAGCAAACCAACAATGCGGTGACGCAAGTCATTATCTGAATACGTCAGTGGCAAGTAGTTCTGGCCAATCGTTGTAGGTACGTTAGCTTGTACAGTACTGCCTACGAAAGCGATATCTCGTGCCTGACCGTAGGTGTAGGAAACAAACCCGCCAAAACCATGTGAGGCAGGTTTCTCCAGTTTCACCGTTGCAATGTATGAGTCACCCTGATCTGTGTTCTTCAATACAAAGGCGTTACCGATGGTCGGGTTGATGAAACGTGCATTGGTAGCCGCTGTACCTGTAAGACCTAAAGCCGGGAATTTAGCACCGGGAAGGGTATTATTAGGTGCTGCCAAGTTAGCATCAATATAGCGTAGACCGTTCAGCACCTTATTGTAGATGAACTCAACTGTACCAACCAGCCCCCAGGGCAATTTCTGGTCAACGGCAATGTTGGTCTTCCAGATCTGTGGGTATTTCAAATCCTGATCCGATGCGTTGATAGCATAACCAGTCAGGCTGCTGGCACTTGTAGGAGGGGGCAAGATACCAGCAGGCAGTTTGCTTGGGTCTGTAACAAATGGAACACGCGTGTTTGTCAGGTTAAACACGGCCGTATTGATGCCGTTGTTACCCAACTGGTTCGAGATCAACACCTCTGGAATACGCGATACGAACAAACCACTACCACCCCGAACCTGTGTTGTCTTGTCGCCTTTCACGTCCCAGTTAAAACCAACGCGGGGAGAGAACAGCAGACGAGGCTTAGGAAATGCGGCCGTCGTGATTTTGTAAGGGCTACCGTTTTCATCGCGGAAGGTTAGATCAGCTACCCGCTGGTTATTGAAGGAAGCAGCATTAGAGTCATCGTATGCATACAGATCACCACGCAGACCTACTGTCAATTTAAAGTTTGGCGTAGCCTGATATTCATCTTGAATGTAAGCACTATACAGGTCGCGATCCAGACGCTGTAATGGTTCAGCACCACCGTCCACCAATGAATAGCGCAGATTGTACCGGTTGACAACAACGGGCGATGTTGTGCTGTTTGGATTGGTGATCGACGCGAGAGCAGCGGTTTTAAAATCAGCAATCGAGTTGTAAACATACACGCCATTCGACGATGGGAAGAACACGTTGTTCGACGTAAAGTGTTCGTATACCACGCCAGCAGTCAAGGTATGTTTGCCAGCGTAATAGCTGAAGTTATCCGTGATATTAAATGTCGAATAATTCAACTTGTTATTAGGCGTAAACGGATCGAAACCGATCGAAGTTAACGTGCTTCCGCCTGCCGCGTTCAGGATATCAATCGTTGGGAATAGACCTGTTTTATAAGTCCGGTCTTCGATCTGCTTGTTGTAGGTAACAATCAGGTCATTAGACATTTTGCTACCCAGAGTAGATGTTAATTCAGCAGCTATCGAACGAGTATTGTCAGCAATGATGTAGCCCGAACTTTCTGGCGACAACGCCAGCGTTGAGTTGGTCCGGTTTCCGTTACCTGCTGTGTTGCTACTGTTACTGTTGCTGATGGGTACGTCTGACTGCGAATCGTGGTGCGAATACCGTACCGACAACTTGTGATTATCGTTGATGTTATAGTCAAGACGAACCAGGCCTTTCTTACTCTTAACCTGGTTGTTGAACCCGTCAAATGGCCCCAGCGTCCGGTTGAAGTTCGTCTGCATGAACTGTGTCAGATCATCCACTTCCGCCTGCGTTATACGAGAGACGTTGCTGGCGTTGGCAATACCCCGGTTTACCGAATAAGTCAAAGCAGGAGTGCTGCTATCGAACTGCTCGCCGTTCACAAAGAAGAACAGCTTGTCTTTAATGATCGGACCACCCAGGCGGAAACCATAGGTCGTTTCGCTCAGAACAGGCGTTGGCGTAATGGTAACGCCGCCGACTGTTTTACCCAATACTTTATCAGACCGGAACAGCGTGTAGGCAGAACCAGAGAAATCGTTTGTTCCTGAGCGAGTAACGGCATTGATCCCGGCACCAGTAAAGCCCGACTGACGAACGTCGTAAGGGGCTACGTTTACCTGAACCTGGTCAAGGGCGTCGAGTGATACGGCGGTAGTACCCGTCCGGCCACCTGCCTGTGCTGAGCTGCCCAATCCGAAACCGTTATTGAAAACAGCTCCGTCAATAGTGATGTTGTTAAAGCGGCTATCCTGACCGGCAAACGACTGGCCATTACCATATGGGTTATATTTGGTAATGTCGTTGATCGTACGGCCGATCGTTGGTGTCGTGTTGATGGCTTCCCGTCCGAAAGACGTGGCAGCACCCGTGCGGTCTGAACTGAAAATATCTGACCGGTTCGTGGTTACTACAATTTCGTTCAGGCTAGTGCCCGAATCCGTTAATTTAAAATTGGCATCAGCGGCCGTTCCCAGGTTGACAAATACATTGTTTGTCGTCTGTTCAGTATAGCCAACGAATGTTACCTTGATGGTATATGGTCCACCTACCCGCACTGTCGGCAACGTGTAACGGCCAGATACGTTACAGGTTGTTCCATAGCGGGTGCCTGAAGGCTCGTGGGTAGCAACCACGGTTGCCCCTGGAAGACCCTCCCCCTTGGCATCGGTAACGATACCGTTAATGGCACCAGTTGTTACCTGTGCCATAGCCTCGCCTCCGAGGAACACGGTCAGCAACATACTGCCAAGCAGTAGGAAAGCTGCCCGGAAGCGCAGTAGCTTTTTAAACATAGAAGTGTTTGGTTTGATTGTTAATGTAAGTAGGCTCATACGGTTGGACACGATATGTTTCCGGCCGCAAAGGTCAGACAAGATTTTGGCACCGCCAAGAGCCCTATCTACAAAAAATGCTATAATTCGCTTATTTAATGGCACTTTTCTTTAAAATCTCCATATTTAGCAGGCTATCAGCCTAGTTGTGTAATATTATCGTTTTGTTAAGCCTCCTTAAAGGCAATCGACTACCTAAGTTTACTTGATTAACTACTGCTTTTCGATGACTTCACTACCTACTATTACCGAGCCAGTCAGGCTTACTCAATACAGTCACGGGGCTGGCTGCGGCTGCAAAATTGCCCCTAAAGTCCTTGACCGGATCCTGCACGGGCAAGCCAGCGGACCGGCCTCGCCAGCTCAGTCATTTTCTACCTTGCTGGTTGGAAACGACGCACGCGATGATGCCGCCGTTATGGACCTGGGCAACGGCGAAGCCATTATCAGCACCACCGATTTCTTCATGCCAATTGTTGATGATGCCTTCGATTTTGGCCGGATCGCATCGGCCAATGCCATCAGCGATGTGTATGCCATGGGTGGGCAACCCATTATGGCCATTGCTATTCTGGGCTGGCCCATCGATAAGCTCTCACCCGAAGTAGCCGGCGAAGTGATTGCGGGCAGCCGCGCCATCTGTGCAGAGGCTGGTATCCCGTTGGCGGGTGGACACAGCATCGACTGCCCCGAACCCGTATTTGGGCTGGCTGTTACAGGCCGGGTACGGATCAACGACCTGAAGCAGAATAATACGGCCACCGAAGGCTGCGCCCTGTACCTGACCAAACCGCTGGGCGTCGGTATTCTGACCACTGCTCAGAAGAAAGGCATCCTTCTACCTGAACATGCCGCCATTGCCCCCCGCCAGATGGCGCAACTCAATTCGTTCGGAGCCTTATTGGGCCACCTTCCGTATGTAAAAGCCCTGACTGACGTTACTGGCTTTGGCCTGCTTGGTCACCTGAGCGAGATGGCCGAAGGCAGTGGCTTAAGCGCCGAAATCCGTTTCGACGACGTACCCAGACTCGACGTGATCGATGCGTACCTGGCACAGAACAGCATTCCGGGTGGCACACACCGTAACTGGGATAGCTATGGGCATAAAATGGCCGAACTTACCGATCGGCAACGACATGTACTGGCCGACCCACAAACGTCAGGCGGTTTACTCATTGCCGTAGAGCCGCACTGTATGGATGAGTTTGAGCGCATGGCCAAAGAGAACGGCTTCAAACTGATGTCATTCGGCACGATGGTCGCCAGGAAAGAAAAAGTCGTATACGTGAACTAAAAGACAACCGCAAAGGCGCCAGGAAAGCGCAAAGGGCGCTTAGTCATAGGAAAAGGTTTTTTACCAAAGTAGCCATGTACATCTTGCACCCTTTGCGATTTTCTTAGCGCCTTTGCGGTTAAAGAGCTATGAAGTTGTATTACCGCGAAGTGGGTGACCCCGCTGCGACCCCATTGATCATTGTTCACGGCATTTTCGGCTCGTCAGACAACTGGCTGACCATCAGCAAAACAATCGCCGCACAAGGCTACCGCGTCATCCTTCCCGACCAGCGCAATCACGGTCAATCGCCTCGTAGCGACGACTTTTCGTATGTTGACATGGCGGCGGATATGCACGAGCTAATCACCGATCTGAAGCTGGACAAACCCGTTTTAGTCGGGCATTCGATGGGCGGCAAAACCATGATGCAGTACGTGTTCACGTATCCAGGTACGTTCTCAAACCTGGTCATCGTTGACATCGCACCAAAATTCTACCCGGTTCACCACGGTGAGATCCTGCGCGGGTTGGCCTCGATCGACCTCTCGGGTATACGTACCCGCAACGAAGCCGATGCTGCCCTGACGCCCTATGAACCGTCTCCAACCGTCCGGCAGTTTCTGCTCAAAAATTTATATCGGGAAGAAGTGGCCGGTGCGTCACAGTTCGCCTGGCGGCTGAATCTCCCGGTCATTAGTCGTGAGATTCATGGCGTGGGCGAAGAACTGACGAACCCACACCCAGTGACTGAGCCTACTTTGTTTATCCGCGGGGAACGGTCACCCTATATCCTCGATAGCGATTGGCCTGCTATTCTCCGTCTCTTTCCAAAGGCGAAGCTGGTAACCATTGCAGACGCAGGCCACTGGGTCCAGGCCGAAAAACCCGCCGAATTCGTGGAGGCGTTAATGGGGTTTTTAAAGAGTGAAAGAATGAAAGAGTGAAAGAGTGGCTGACGCGTATAGGTTTGGTTAGCCACTCTTTCACTCTTTCGCCCGTTGTCTAAATTACCGTACCGCCATCGGCGTAAAAAAGGCTTCCGGTAGAATACGAAGAGGCCGAAGAGGCCAGGAACAGCGCCAACGGACTTATTTCGTCGGTGGTGCCCATTCGAGCGATAGGGAGCCTTTTGGTGAAGTGAGCCAGCGTTTTGTCGTCCTGCCAGAGTGCCTGACTGAATTTGGTCTTGATCAGGCCGGGACAGATGGCGTTTACCCGAATACCGTCTGCGCCCCACTCTTTCGCCAGCACCTTGGTCAGCATATTTAACGCAGCTTTACTGACGCTGTATAATCCCAAACCGGGATCTGGCGTGTGCCCCGCTATGCTGCTCACCATGATCACACTGCCACCACCACGGGCTTTCATGCTGGGATAACACAGTTTGCTAAGCTCGAACGGTGCTTTCACGTTGGCTTGCATGATCTTATCGAAAGCAGCTCCATCAGCCTCCAGCGAAGGGCCAAATACCGGATTCGAGGCCGCATTGTTGACCAGGATATCGATGCCTCCGTATACAGCAATAGTCTTTTCGACCAGTTGCCCCAATTGCGCCATATCGCCCACGTGCGCAGCAATGCCGGTGGCCTCACCACCTGCCGCTTTGATAGCGGCTGCGAGTGCATCGCAGGCATCCTGTTTCCGACTGCTCACAACGACTTTAGCGCCAAAACGAGCGTACAAACGAGCCATGTCTTCACCAATGCCTTTACTGGCCCCGGTGATAATGGCAACTTTATTGGTTAGGTCAAAAACGGCCTTTTCAGATTCCGCAACAGTCATATTTTGGTAATTGATTTTGGGGTAATTAAGGTAAGTAAGGAATTTGGTAAGTGAGTCAGTGTGGATTGAATTAGGCAGACAACTCCTGACCCACAAAAGCCCTATACAGCCTACTACTACCCCAGGTATCGAATTCTCCAGTTAACGAATCACAATTGCCTAATAACCCTACTAATCCACAGTAAACGTAAGTGGTGGCACCATTTGTGCGTTACTGGTAAAAACACCGCGCTCGTCAGTTGACCGGTTCGTGTGTACCTTTACCGTCAATTGTTACTCCTATGCCCATCCCATCCGACTCACCCCTATTCGGCTCCTGGTCACGCGCCTACGCAGTGGTCATGATCGCCTTGCTGCTCGAAATTGCCTTTTTTTACGGTCTAATGCGCTGGTTCGCATGAGCAGTCTGGATTGGTGGGTGTTGGGCAGCACGCTGACTGTCCTGATTGGCTATGGCCTGTACAGAAGTCGGGGCCAGCAGGATTTCGACGCGTACACCCGGGCAGGGAAATCGCTTCCCTGGTACCACGTAGGGTTATCGGTCATGGCCACGCAGGCCAGCGCCATAACGTTTTTATCGGCGCCAGGCCAGGGGTTCGCCGATGGTATGCGGTTCGTGCAGTTCTATTTTGGACTACCACTCGCCATGATCGTGCTGTCGATCACCTTCGTGCCCATATTTTCCCGACTTAATGTATACACCGCCTATGAGTTTCTGGAGAAGCGCTTCGATGGCCGGGTACGTTCATTAACGGCCGGCCTCTTTCTGCTTCAGCGCGGTTTATCGACAGGGTTGTCTATCTACGCCCCGGCTATTATCCTGTCGACCATTCTGGGTTGGAACATCTACCTGACGAACCTGATCATGGGCGGCCTGGTCCTGATCTATACCGTAACGGGGGGCACCAAGGCGATATCGCATACTCACCTGACACAAATGCTGATCGTGACGGTGGTAATGGTCATTGCCGGCTGGTTGACTGTACGCTTATTACCCGAGAACATGGGGCTGACCGACGCGCTACGTGTGGCCGGTAAAGCGGGCCGCCTGAACCTCATCGACACAAAGTTCGATCTACAAAATCGCTATAACCTCTGGTCGGGTCTGATCGGCGGCTTCTTTTTACAACTCTCCTATTTCGGCACCGATCAGTCGCAGGTGGGGCGGTACCTGACGGGCCAGTCGATTACGCAGAGCCGGGTTGGACTACTCATGAATGGGTTACTAAAAGTACCCATGCAATTTTTGATTCTGCTGGTCGGGGTGCTTGTCTTTGTTTTTTACCAGTTCAACGAGTCGCCCATATTCTTCAACCAGCAGGAAACAGACCGCCTTCGGTCAGGACCCCTGGCATCGGAGTTTCAACTGCTCGATAGCAAGCACCAGACGCTGACTGCCCAACGGCGCGAAGCCGTGGCCAGTATGGAAGTAGCCATTCGATCGGACAACGACGTTGCCGCTGATGAGGCCGGTGAAAAAATACGAATGGCCGATGGTGAGATTACCAAAGTCCGGAAAGAGGTGGCCACGCTGGTTCAACGTAACAATCCGACCGCCGACACCAACGATGTCAATTACGTGTTCCTGCGGTTTGTGTTAGACCACCTCCCCCACGGCCTGATTGGCCTGCTCATTGCAGCGCTGTTTATTGCTTCCATGGGGTCTATTGCATCGGCCTACAACTCGCTGGCGTCTACATCGGTGGTCGATGTATACAACCGGATTATACCAGTGGCTGACCAGACCATGAACGAAGTCACCCTATCGCGCTGGCTAACGCTGGGCTGGGGCGTCTTCTGCATCATCACGGCCCAGTTTGCCAGCCTTATCGGCGGCAGCATGATCGAGATAGTGAACGTGCTTGGCTCGCTTTTTTACGGCGTCATTCTAGGCATCTTTTGCGTGGCTTTCTACCTTAAATCAGTGGGGGGACGGGCTACGTTCTGGGCAGCTCTACTGGCCGAAGCTATCGTAATTGGCTGCTACCACTTCGACCTGCTCGCTTTCCTTTGGCTTAACGTTATCGGCTGTTTGCTTGTCATGTTGTTTGCCCTGGTGCTGAATCGATTCAACGCCACGCCAGCTACTTCAGCTGTTAAAATGTCTTAATGTAGCTTGTCGTAAAAGGCCAGAACAGAGCGTATTGGCCTTTTTGAACCGACCAACGACCAACGTACCCAGCGCATCCTATACCGGATTAGATTCCAGAACCGTTATTTTTACACCGTCCTGTTTCTACTGTCCATGCGTTTCTTCGTCACGTTGCTGTTGCTGATTCCTGCTGTTTGCCAGGCTCAGACTCCCCGATTCATCATTGGTAAAGTGCTGGATCAGGAAAAGGGCAGCGGCGTCAATAACGCCACGGTCATCAATCCCCGTACGCAGGCGATTGGCCGCACCAACGCGGCAGGTGCCTTTTACCTCGACGTGAAACCGGGCGATTCAGTGATTGTCACCAGCCCCAGCCACGGCCGGGCTGGTCTGAAATGGGATGGCATCAGCAAAGAACCCCAACTGGTCATGAAACGGCAATTATCCGACGAGGTGGTGAATTTGCCTACACTGACGGTACGGGGTCGCCGCGAAGCTGAGGTACGCAAAGAGTTGGAGCAGTTGCTGCGCGAACCTGAGGCTAGAAAGAACCTGTCGGGTGAACAGATTTTCAATTTGGCTCAGTCGCCCGTAACGTTACTGTACGAACTATTCAGCAAGCAGGCGCGGGCCAGCCGTAAAGCTGCGGTGATCAGTCAACAGCACCGCAAACGAATGCTGGCTAATTACCGGGTTGAACTGATTACCCAACGCGCGACGGACCTTCAGGGCGAAACGATCGACACATTCCGGGATTATTGCAATTTCAACGACGATTTTGTGCTCCAGTCCTCTGAATACGACCTTACTTTCGCGGTTTTACAACGGTATCGTCAATATTCACGACATTAAATCAACGACGTTCATCGTTTAGTGAACGGTCATTCCTGCGGGCCTGGCACCAGTATAGCCACCTATAGTACCATTTTATAATATATTCATAATCAGTAGGTTATTTGCTATTATTTGATATATAGAATCGAACGTTCCAGGCGTACAACGTGTTAAGATAGTATACCATTCTCCCCCTCTAAACTTGGTTTCGCCTATCACGCGGCTTGCCTGATATCGTTGGTTTGCGTCTATATTTGACCCAACCACTGTATCTGGCACAGAACGTGAACGGGTTATTTCATCACTTGCAGGACACTTTATGTCAAAGAACTTAGTCATTGTCGAATCGCCCGCGAAGGCGAAAACAATCGAAGGCTACCTCGGCCGTGACTTCACCGTCCGGTCTAGTTTCGGCCATATCCGCGACCTGCCTAAAGACGGCCTGGCCGTTGATGTGAAGAACGGTTTTGCCCCGGATTACCAGATTTCACCCGATAAAAAGCAGCTCGTCAGCGAGTTAAAGAAACTGGCAAAAGACGCAGACGAAGTATGGCTGGCCACTGACGATGACCGCGAAGGCGAAGCCATATCGTGGCATTTGAAAGAAGCACTCGGGCTGAAAGCCGATACGAAGCGGATCGTTTTCCGGGAGATCACCAAAAATGCGATACTGAATGCCATTCAGATTCCTCGTACTATCGACCTCGATCTGGTTAACGCACAGCAAGCCCGGCGCGTGCTCGACCGGCTTGTCGGCTACGAACTGTCGCCGGTGTTATGGCGTAAGATCAAAGGGGGCAGCACCGGCCTTTCGGCAGGGCGGGTACAATCTGTTGCCCTCCGGCTGGTGGTTGAGCGGGAGCGGGAAATCGATAAGCACAATGCCAAGTCAAGTTTCAAGGTAACGGCTCAATTTATTGTAGACGGCGGTAAGGTGCTCAACGCCGAACTACCCAAAAACTTTGCCACGGTAGCCGAGGCCCGCAGCTTTCTGGAGCAGTGTATCGGCGCCACCTTCACGATCAAGAGTCTGGAAGTGAAACCAGCCAAGAAATCGCCTGCGCCACCCTTTACCACCTCAACCCTCCAGCAGGAAGCCTCGCGTAAACTGGGTTTCTCCGTAGATCGTACCATGCGGCTGGCTCAGAACCTGTACGAAGCCGGTAAGATCTCGTACATGCGGACCGATTCGTTGAACCTCTCAACGGAGGCTGTCGATAAAGCTGTTGCCGAAATTACGTCTGCCTTTGATGAGCGGTATGTACAGAAACGGCATTTCAAGAATAAGAACGAATCGGCCCAGGAAGCCCACGAAGCCATCAGGCCGACAAACTTCAACGACCACAGCGCTGGTGCCGATCGGGACCAGAAGCGGCTTTATGAGCTGATCTGGAAACGGTCAATTGCCTCACAAATGGCCGACGCCCAGCTGGAGCGCACCACCGTTACGATCAACATTCGCACCACGGGCGTTCCCACAACGGGGTTCCCGACAGAGCTTGTGGCTCAGGGTGAGGTCATTAAATTTGATGGCTTCCTGAAAGTGTACCTCGAATCGAAAGACGATGAGGATGACGAAGAAGCGAAAGGTATGCTTCCCCCGCTGACCATTGGGCAGGAGCTGGATCTCAGCCAGCTGAAGGCGTCGGAGAAGTTCACTCGTCCACAGCCCCGTTACGCGGAAGCGTCGCTGGTGAAAAAACTCGAAGAGATGGGCATTGGCCGTCCGTCGACTTATGCGCCAACCATCTCGACAATCATTAACCGTGGGTACGTTACCAAGCAGGACAAACCCGGTCAGGAACGAACCTACCTGGAATATACCCTGCGGGGCGAAAACATCACCGAGACAAGCGGCAAGGAAACGTTTGGGTCAGAAAAGGCCAAGCTGTTCCCCACCAATACCGGCGTTGTTGTCTGTGACTTCCTGATGGAATATTTCCCCGGTATTGTCGATTACAAGTTCACCGCCAACGTTGAGCAGGAATTCGATGAAATTGCGGATGGCAAGCTGAAATGGCAGACCATGCTGGAAGAATTTTACGGCGATTTCCACAAAAATATTGAAGACATCCAGGGAGCCGCTGCCGGGGTTAGCTTCAAGACAGGCGCCCGTGAGCTGGGTATCGATCCTAAATCAGGTAAACGGGTATCGGCGCGGCTGGGTAAGTACGGTGCTTACGTTCAGATCGGCGAAGCCACCGACGATGAGAAGCCACAGTATGCGAACCTGCGCGACGGGCAGTTGATCGAGGCGATCACGCTCGACGATGCGCTGAGCCTGTTCGGTTTACCCCGCGAGGTTGGCTTCTATGAAGACCAGGCCATGACCATCGGCATCGGTAAGTTTGGCCCCTATGTAAAGCACGATGGCAAATACGTGTCGCTGGCTAAAGAGGACGATCCGTACACCATTACTGCCGAACGGGCCATAGAACTCATTCAGCAAAAACGCGCCGAATCGGCGAGTGAATCGATTGGTGAGTTTGACGGCAAACCGGTCACTACTGGCAAGGGGCGTTTTGGCCCGTACGTAAAATACGAAGACAAGTATATCTCCCTGGCCAAAGGCGAACAACTCGCCGGACTCACGCTGGAACGGGCGATTGAACTGATTCAGCAAAAGCGGAACGCGGAAGCCAATAAGTACATCAAAGAATTTCCGGAACGTCCCGAGATTAAGGTAGTAAATGGCATGTACGGCCCCTATCTGGCAGTTGGTAAACGCAATGTACGGTTGCCAAAGGACATTGATCCAGCTGAACTAACGCTGGAAAAATGCCTCGAATTGGCGGGTGAGGACACGAAAGGCGAACCCGCAACGAAGAAAACGGCTGCTAAAAAGACAACGGCCAAAGCGCCAGCGAAAAAGGCGGTTGCCAAGAAGAAATAACGTCAGCCTATACAGGTCAAACAACAGAAGCCCCACCTTCCGGTAGGGCTTCTGTTGTTTGACCTGTACGTTGTTTTAACGGAACGTACCCGGAAAACACGCAGGCAACTTGTCAAACTCAGTCAGATTTTTGTATATTAATCAGATGGAAACGCGTCAGAAAATTGTCGTATTAACGGGAGCAGGTATTAGCGCGGAGAGCGGTATTGCCACGTTCCGTGACTCGAATGGGCTTTGGGAAAATCACCGAATCGAGGACGTAGCCACACCGGAAGGCTGGCGTAAAGACCGCCAGTTAGTGCTGGATTTTTATAATCAGCGACGCAAACAGGCGCTGTCTGTTGCGCCTAATGCCGGTCATTATGCGCTGGTCCGGCTGGAACAGTATTACGATGTTACTATCATTACGCAAAACGTAGACGGGTTGCACGAAAAAGCAGGTTCCAGCCAGGTCATTCATCTCCACGGCGAATTATCGAAAGCCCGTAGCTCTATCGATGAATCACTGGTCTACGAGATTGATGGTTGGGAGATCAAGCTCGGTGATCAGTGCGAAAAAGGATCACAATTGCGGCCTCATATCGTCTGGTTTGGCGAATCTGTTCCCATGATGGAAGAAGCCGTTGATATTGCTTTAACAGCCGATATCTTCATCGTTGTGGGTACGTCACTGGTTGTTTATCCGGCAGCGGGTCTGGTTGATTTCATTCCGAAAGCGGTTCCAATTTATGTGGTTGACCCGAACCTGCCCGATATCCGACCACGACCTAACCTCACGCTTATCGGTGAACCTGCCAGCGTAGGCATGACAACCCTGGCAGATCAGTTGATTGCCAGGGCCAGTCGGGAGGAAAAGGCCGTGTAAGTTCGCCTAAACAAGGCCAGCCGCGTTTTACCGCTATGACACTTGCGGAAAAGACGCGGCTGGCGCATCAACTGCTCAACGAACGATACGGCATTCAGGCGATTTACGGGTACCAAGACCCGATGCATGAGCTGGTAGGCACCATATTGTCTCATCGGACCACTCATGCTAATGAAGTAACAGCCTACCAGACTATGCGGGAACGATTTCCGAGCTGGGAACAAGTTCGTGATGCGCCCGTAGCCGATTTGGTCGAGGCAATCAAAACGGCTAATTATCCTGAAGTTAAAGCGCCTTACATTCAACAGCTGCTGTCTGTATTGATTGCTGAACGGGGCGAAGCCAATATCGATTTTCTGGCCGATCTATCTACCGAAGAGGCCATGCAATGGCTGACTCGCCTACCAGGGATAGGCCCCAAAACATCGACCCTTTTATTGCTTTTTACCTTTCACAAACCCGTTCTCCCCGTAGACACCCACGTACACCGGGTCACCCAGCGAGTTGGTCTGATCGGGCCGAAAATCAGTGCGGGCAAGGCGCATGACTTGTTGCTGGCGGCCCTACCGCATGACGCCGTCGAGTTGTTCAATTTTCACAAACATTTCTACTGGCACGGCCAACGTGTCTGTACCTGGTACACTCCTCAATGCAGTCAATGCTCATTGGCACCGCACTGTGATTTTCTACAATCGGGCAAAACAATGGTGTTGAGCAGCACACCGGCGCGAAAAAAGTAAGTTTTGTCGGGGAAATTCAGAGTGGCTTTCCTTTCTGCATTCGTTTTAGCCTGTCTTTATAGGCCTCTTTGTCTGCTTCTCCTGCCTGTTCAGCCAGTAAGAGGGCTTGTTCCTGCAGTTGAACTGCCAGGTCTTTCTGGCCCGTTTGGTACAGTAAACAGGCGCAGACACCAGCAGCGGCAGGCGTTTCGGCTAGTTGATTTACCTGCCGAACATAATCGGCCATTGTTTTCAGCTTGGCCTCATCTTTAACGTTCTTGAAAAAATACCAGCCAATGCTACACAGCTTGGTGTAAGTCAGCCAGAAAGTTGTTGAATCCTGGAGCTTCGCTTCGGCCGTCAACTTAGGAAGTAGATGCGATCTAGCATAGGTTTCTGCCTGGGCTGCGTACTGATTCCATTCTTTCAACGCCTGATAAAACTGAGCGCTGTATTCCGCTTTTCGTTCATCAACACCTTCCGTTTCTAATTGCTCCACGGCGTTCAACAGCATGGGTAGCCGCTTTTCATCCCGATTCTCCGCCGATCGCTCTATATCCTGACTTAGCGCTATCCGGGCTCGGTCACGAAATCGTACGTCATGTTTATTAGCCACCAGTACGTCGAACGCTTTACTGTCTACCCGTGTCACGTGTTCGTAAGCGATCAACAGCTTTATAGGTACGTTCAATGAATCGTCTGGTACGTTGGGTAGTTTTCGAGTACACTATGTGTCTCCTGTCCATACTTGCGGTGTAGTGTCAAGAGGTTCCGAACCAAAGCAGGTGATCGATCGCCTTCCTTAAATTTATTCTGCTGCAATGCCATCGTAATACCGTCGGGCGTTCGCAACATCGCCTGTTCGCCTTCCAGCATAAAAAACATCGCTGGTCTGTAGCCGACAAACCTGTGCACAACCTGCCCGTCGCCATCTATAAACAGGCCTGTTGGATACGATCTAACAGCATACTCGGCGGCCAGAGCCATGCCACTGCGTTCTGCGTTTGCCTTGTAGTTGATGAAATAGCCATTGAATTGTTTGCCTACCGTTTCGTTGGAAAAGACGGTGCGGTCCAGCATTTTGCAGGGGCCGCACCAATCTGTATAAATATCAACGAAAATGAGCTTGCGTTGCCTTTTCGCCTCTGCCAATACCTCCTTCCAGCTTTTGGTCTGAAAGTTTATCTGAGCAAACAGTATGGTAGGCAAACAGTATAGCGCGAGTATGCCAGGTAGCGTTCGTTTCATAAGAGGCCAATAGTGGAACAAGTGTCATTCTAATGTACCCACAAATCAACAAAAAATGGACTACGGGTACCATGCCTTGATACCAATAGTCCATCAAATTTCACTGACGGGTTAT
Source organism: Fibrella arboris (assembly GCF_041321095.1). Taxonomy (NCBI): domain Bacteria; kingdom Pseudomonadati; phylum Bacteroidota; class Cytophagia; order Cytophagales; family Spirosomataceae; genus Fibrella; species Fibrella arboris. Next base: position 407,122 of record NZ_JBGGWE010000004.1, read on the forward strand.
TATTCGGTCAGTTTACCCCCATATTTCTGCTCGTAAAAGGCCATCGACTGGCTCACCCAGTTATCCCGTTCGATTCGGCCGGGGAAAAATTCGATGATTTCGTTCACCTTGTCGATGTCTTCCTTCGTAAAATTACCGACCTGCCGGAATGTATAGATACCCAGGCTGTGGAGCTTCCTTTCCAGAAATGGACCAACGCCAACTATCTCTTTCAGATCGTCGGCTTCGGCAGCCGTAGCCCGGCCAATACGGTCGAAATTGATTTCGCTGGCCCGCGATGCAATGCGGGTAAGCACAGCGTCTTCGGAACTCGCTACCGGCGCAGCGGATACAGCAGGCAGGGCGACGGGGACTGGTTCAGGCACAGCTACGTCGACTATATTACTAACTGATGGTAATTCAACAGGCACCTCCAGGACCGGCGCGGCCATTGCCGGTACAACCTGCGGTTCACTAACTAGAGCAGGCATTACCGCCTCTGTCCGAATAGTATTCATCGGTGATTTCGGCGCAGCGGCCTTAGTACGTCGGCAATCGTTCAATTCGGCCTCTTTCTCGGCAATCTGTGCCTGTAAAGCATTAACTCGGCTATTTAGGATAAGGCGGGCAATCAACCAGCCAACAAAAGCTGCCAGCGCAAGCAGCAACAGCATTTCAATGATGGCAACCGGACGACTAAAAGGATCTAATCCAAACATGGTCTAGGGGGGTTAAGCGTTACGTTTCTTACGGTCAAAATCAGCTGACTGGCCCACCCAGTCATCCCGTTCAATTCGACCGGGGAAAAACTCGATGATATCGTTTACTTTGGCCACATCCTCTTTTGTGAAGTTGGCTACCTGTCGGAACGTGTAGATGCCGATAGCGTGAAGCTTCTTTTCCAGAAAGGGGCCAACACCGATAATATCTTTCAAATCATCGGCCTCAGCCGCTGTAGCCCGGCCAATACGAGCCAGATCCAACTCATTGGCGCGGGCACGTACCCGGTTCAGGATCAACGTTTCCTGATCGGCGGGGGCCGACACTACCCGCTGGCAATCAGCGAGTTCACGTTCTGAACTGGCCAGATCACCTGCTAGCTGGGCAATCATCCCTTTCCGGGAGATATAACCGATAATAAAACCCAGTGTGCCAGCCACAAACAGCATAATCCAGTGCTGCAGGGTTGCATCGGGTAAATTCAGGGGATTCATGGTAAACATAGTGCTTCAGCGGTTTCGGTTATTGGACTACAACTGTAACTCGACGGTTAGCCTTACGGCCTTCCATTGTCTCGTTCGACTCTTTAGGCTCCGACTCACCCTTTGCCTCCACAACGATCTGGTCGCCATCAATGCCTGCCTTTTTCAGCCGACTCTTCACGTTGCCAGCCCTGGCTTTCGACAGTTCAAGGTTTACCGCCTCTGGCCCTGCGTTATCAGTGTGCCCTGTCAGCATCAGCTTTTTACCTTTATTCTCTTTCAGGTAGTTGGCTGCTTCATCGAAGAATTTCTTTGTCTCTTTGGTCTGAATATACCCTGACTGACCGAGTTTGAAGTAGAGGTCAATGGGTTTGAAAACAGATGTAAACTTCTGGGCATCGGCCAGTGCCTCTTCTGTTTTAGGAATGACCTTCGTCGTTGTGTCAACCACTGGTGCTGGGGAAGCCTCGCCACTGAAGGCAAACGTCAAGCCACCGTAGAGGGAATCGCCTTTTGTATTGTAAGGCATCAGCTCAGCATTGGTGTCGCCGATCAGTACGCCAGCCGTTGCTAACTGCCCGGCCGACACACCCAGTTTTACCAGTTGTGCTTTGATATCCTCGGCTCGTGCAATACCCAGATTAGGATAGGTAGATGGGTTCTGCTCATCGGCCTGATAATAGCCATTGATGGTGAGCAGGCGAGACGTATTGGCTTTCAGGTAATCGGCCAGCGACTGAAGTGTATTACCAACGGCGGCGGCATTTGCAACAGCGCCTGACTTAGCATAGCTGAAATTACCAGGTACGTTCAGGTTCAGTCGGTCAGCATCAACGATAGATAAGCCAGGGGCACTTACGCCCGTTGATACAGGCATTGATGTGGGTAGCGGCTTCTCCAGGCAGAGTTGCTTGATTTTACAGACGTGCCACCACGTCGATCCGGCCATCCAGACGAGGAGCAGGACAATCCAGGGGGTTTTGTTAGTGAACATAGAAAGATGATGATAAGGGCGCCTACCCCGGTGGTTAGGTGTAGGAAATTGGTTAGACGAAGCAGGTCGCTAATCGTCATCCAAAAATAGAACTGTGCTGTATAAATGCAACACTATCAGGCTTTTTCAGCAAGTAAAGAGCCGGATGCCTAACCCGTGAAACGGCCTTTCTGAGCAACCGAAAAGATCTCCGCTCCAGGATTAGCGCACTTAACGGCCAGCTCGCTGCTGCGATTGGGCGAAAACAAAAAAGCCTTCCCATTGTGAGGGAAGGCTTTTTAAACAGATGAATGATACCCTTAATGACTGCCTAGCACTTCATCGAGCATGACGTTTGCCAAAATAGCAGCCCGCTGACGGGCAACAGTTGCATTGTCGCTGGTATTGACGCGTACGTTCAGGATGTGATTGTTTAGCAGGACATGCATCGTTTTTGTTGCAGCATCCCAAACCGCTTTATCGCCCAAACCCGCATACGCCGCAAACGTTCGGGTACTAACGGCAGGCGTCACCAGTTGCGCAGCCACCGGCGTCTCGCGCGATACACTCGTGGCTGTATCGTTCTTAGCGGATGCATCCTTCTTGTTGACTGACCCGGTTGCTGACTCAGCCGGCGTCTCGGCTCCGGTACCCGCTATTTTCTGGCCATTGAGTTCCTTTTCTTCGTTCATGGCCGATGGAACGGGCATCATCTCTGTGGCCGCCGGCTTATTCTGATACATTCGGTCAAAGGCATATTCAGCATGGTAAATGGACTGGTAGGGCCGTGGAGTGGCGAATGAAACATCCACTTCATTTTTTCCCCACACAAACTTTCCGCCCTGCGCTTCGTCGACAACCTCCACTTCGGTGTCGCCACCCAGTTCGAACGTACCCCGTACGAGGTCTTCAGCGAGTAAATTGCTTGCCTTATCGTAAAGTGCGTCGTTTGAGAGCATCCGTACACCGACGACCTCGCGGGCCAGATAAGGGCTACCTGTACCTCCTGCATCATTGGCAGCGTCACGCTCGCTAGGCCGGCACGACGCCATGCCCAACAGAGCTATTGAGAAAAGAATGGCTGATTGTTTCATAAGTTGACTGATAATCCCCTTCTCAACTCAAATTCCTGGCAGAATGTTACGGAGATGATTTTAGCGGCCAACCAACGATATGGCAGTAACAGCCTGCCGATTCTAGCGTAGTTTTGTGCCACATGGATGCTATTGACCGTATTGCTGTGCCACCGGGTCGTCAGATCTACTTCGCCTCTGATTTTCACCTGGGCACTCCCTCCCCTGCTCAAAGCCGCGAGCGTGAAGCAACTGTCGTGCGCTGGCTAAGTGCGGCAGAAGTCGATGCCGCCGCCATTTTTTTAGTTGGCGATGTGTTCGATTTCTGGTTTGAATACAAGCATGCCATTCCAAAGGGATTTACCCGTCTACAGGGCAAGCTAGCCGAATTGGCCGACGGTGGCCTGCCGATCACGCTGTTTACGGGCAACCATGATATGTGGATGCGGCAGTATTTCACCGACGAACTGGGCATTCCGGTTTACCGGCAACCCCGTGATTATCAACTGGGCGACAAACACGTTCTGATCGGTCATGGCGATGGTTTAGGGCCAGGCGACCATGTGTATAAACGGCTTAAGAAGGTGTTTGAGAACGAACTGGCCCGGCAAGCTTTTCGCTGGCTGCACCCAGACATAGGTATCGGGCTGGCTCAGTCCTGGTCGCGCCGCAGCCGGATCAGCAACGCTCAAAAAGGGGAAGAGGTGTTTCGGGGCGAAGAACACGAATGGCTCTGGCATTACTGCCGCGAAGTAGAGGCCCGGCAACACCACGATTACTATATTTTCGGTCATCGCCACCTTCCGCTCGACTTAGCCGTTTCGCCAACCAGCCGCTATATCAATCTCGGCGAGTGGGTTCATGCCCGTACCTACGGCGTTTTCGATGGCGACACTGTGCGGCTGGAAACATATCAAAGGTGAAAGAGCGAAAGAGTGGCTGACGCAAGATTACGCTGGTGTCAGCCGCTCTTTCACCCTTTCGCTTTTTCGCCATTCACTCTTTCACCGTCCCTTCCCGTTTACTGTCCCGGTTGGCCTGTTTAATTGTTTCGCCAATCATGTCCCACTGCTGTTCGGTCACTTTTTCGAGGTGGCTGAATTCGCCAGCAGCCAGCACCTCACCGCCATCAATGGTTATGCACTCGCCGGTAACGTACCCAGCGAAGTCGGATAGTAGATAGGCAGCCAGATTGGCCAGTTCCTGATGTTCGCCGACACGCTTTAGCGGAATTCGACTAGTGGGGTCCATCATGCTGGCCAGTGGTTCAGGGAATAGCCGATCCCAGGCCCCTTTTGTCGGAAATGGCCCCGGCGCAATGGCATTGAGGCGGATTCCATATTTACCCCATTCTGCCGCCAGTGATTTCATCATGATCAACGCCCCGCCTTTAGCCACAGCCGATGGAACAACGTACCCGGAACCGGTTGTCGCGTAAGTTGTTGAGATATTGAGTACCGTCCCTTTGATCTTGTTCTCGATCCAATATTTACCAACGGCCAGCGTGAAGTAATACGTACCCCGCAGCACAATGTCTACCACTACGTCGAACGCTTTGTACGACAACCGTTCGGTAGGGCTGATAAAGTTACCCGCCGAGTTATTGAGCAGTCCGTCGATACGTCCGAACCGGGTAATGGTGTCGGCCATCACTTTCTCAATCGCCATCGGGTCACGTACATCGCAGGATACAGCCAGGATCTGCCCCGCCCCGGCCTGGTCGCTCATTTCCCTGGTTAGCTCTTCGGCCGTCTGGTCCAATACCGCTTGGCGGCGACTACAGATAGTGACGTTGGCACCGAGTTGCAGAAAATAACGGGTCATTGATTTCCCAAGGCCTGTTCCGCCACCGGTTACAATAATTGTTTTCCCCTTAAGCGCATCATCGCGCAACATGCCTGTAGTTGTCATATGAAATGAGTGTCAGAGTGACCAGCGAAAGAGTGAATGATGAAGGTGTGTTCTGCCAGCGCGGCTAGATAGTACTTGTGTCAGCTACCCCTTCACTCTTTCGCCATTCGCTCTTTTAATTAATAGCCTCTATTCAGTTTTTTATTAAAAGCAGCCTGCCGACGCTCTGATGTGGCCTGCATAGCTTCTGAAAAATCCATTGACTGCAATTGCGATGAGTTCCAGACTGCCACATACTGCAAACCAGCCTCAACAGACTTGTCAAGGCTGTAGTTAAGTACCTCCTTGGCGCCTTGAACAGCCAGAGCCGCGTTATCGGCAATCTGGTGGGCCATCGCGTCTGCTTTCGCAAATAGTTCGTCGGGGGTATCAAATACGTGGTTGACCAACCCGGTTCGTAACGCAAAGGGGGCATCATAATCCCCGGCGGTAAACGCCATTTCGCGGGTAATTCCTTCGCCCACAATGCGGGGCAGCCACTGTAGTCCACCAATGTCGGGCGTGATGGCCAGTTTGGCCTCGCGCAAACTGAATTTTGCGTTGGCGGCACAAAGCCGGATATCAGCAGCCGAAATCATGTTCAGCCCTCCACCAATGCACCAGCCATGAACAGCCGCAATGAATGGTTTCGGTGACTCATGCATTTTTTGAAAACCAGCCTGCATTTGCCGGATCATGGCCATGAGCTCTCGCCGACGATCGGCCATCTGATTGCCCCCTACCATGGCGGCGAGTTTAGGCATCATTTGAGGTAGGTCGAGGCCATACGAAAAATGGTCGCCGCTACCCCGAACCACCACCACACGGATGTCGTCCATGCCGTTTATCTCGTCGATCGCCTGTGGCAGTTCAGCCCAAAAGTCAGGCCCCATTGCGTTACCTTTTCCGGGTCCCGACAAGGTCAATGTTAGTACGCCGTTTTGAGTAGTCCATGAAAGCGATTGATACGTCTCTGCCATAGCAAGTAGTATGCGTGCATACTATTTTGGTGCGTGGCAAAGGTATACATTCCCTTAAAAAGACAAGGCCACTACCCCACAAATACCGGAAAATCATCCAGAAAGGTAATGCCGGCCGTTTGGTGGCACACAGCACAGCAATAGTGGACGAGCCCATTGGTAATAACCAGATAAGGGGCCTGATGCACGTGATTGTACCGCGCCGCCTGATCGAATACGGCCTGTGTGAGGGGGATGTGCGCCGCTTTGCACTCAACAATCAAAAATGGTTTTCCTTCACGCGTGAAGGCCACTAAATCCGTGCGTTTCTGGGTAGCATTCAGGGTTACGCCGCCTTCTGACCGGATCAGTGCTTTCGGATATTGATAATGGTTGATGAGCAGGTTCACCACGTGCTGACGTACCCACTCTTCGGGCGTCAGGCGAACGTGTTTACGACGTAACAAATCGAAAATATACGGTTTGCCATTGATCTCCGTAAGTTTACAATCGAATTCGGGCAGATTCAGCGCGTCCATACACGAAGATACACGGTGAAGAACGTACCTGAGCCTTCACGCGTTAATACACCCAATGAAAACAAAGGAAGAAATAGTACAGAATTGGCTCCCCCGTTACACCGGTACGCCTATTGATCAGTTTGGCGAGTATATTCTGCTCACCAATTTTATTAACTACGTCGAGATGTTCGCTCAGGATCACGACGTAGAGATCTATGGCATTGGGCGAGCCATGCAAACAGCCACAGCCAATAACATCACCATCATCAATTTCGGGATGGGCAGCGCCATGGCCGCCACGGTTATGGACCTCCTTTCGGCAATTAGCCCCAAAGCCGTGCTATTCCTTGGCAAATGTGGGGGCCTCAAACGACGGACGCTGCTCGGCGATCTGATTTTACCCATTGCGGCCATTCGGGGCGAAGGAACCAGCAATGATTATATGCGTCCGGAAATACCGGCGCTGCCCTCTTTCCGGTTACAGCGGGCCGTTTCGTCGACGATTAAAAAGCACGAACTAGATTACTGGACGGGTACGGTTTATACAACCAACCGACGTATCTGGGAGCATGACGAAACATTCAAGGAATACCTCCGCGAAACCCGGGCCATGGCCATCGATATGGAAACAGCTACCATCTTCACGGTAGGTTTTGTCAATGCCATTCCACACGGAGCGCTTTTGCTGGTATCTGATAACCCGATGGTGCCGGAAGGCGTAAAAACCGAAGAGAGCGATAAGAAAGTGACCAGTTCGTTTGTCAATAAGCACCTGCAAATTGGCATCGATTCCCTCCTTGAGCTAGCCACATCGGGCGAGTCGGTCAAGCACCTGCGGTTCGAATAGGAGAAAGGAAGGAGGAAAGGGAGGGAAGGGAAGAAGGAGAAAAGGGAGGAAGGAGGAAAGGGAGGAGAGGGAAGAAGGGGATTGCTGACGCACGAGTAAATACGCTAGCGTCAGCAATCCCCTTCTTCCCTCTCCTCCCTTTCCTCCTTCCCCCCTCCTCCCTTTTCTCCCTCCTCCCTTTCCTCCTTCTTCCCTTTCCTCCCTCCTCCTTTAATTACAATAATCGCTAATCACTTTATAGGCCGGCGTATAGCCCAGCTCGCCTGATTTCGACAAATCCAGGCAGCCGCCATTGTCGTCGCCCAAACCGTGACGAATGATGCCCCGTACGTAATAGGCCTCTGCGTAGCGTGGGTTCAGTTTGATAGCGCTGTTGCAATCGAGAATGGCCCCTTTCTGATCGTTTTGAGCCGATTTGATCATCCCTCGACTGAAATACGCTTCGGCGTAGGTTGGATTTAGTTCAATCGCCTTGTTCAGGTCAGCAATAGCTGTTTTAGCGTCGCCCTGTTTGCTTTTGCTCATACCCCGGCTAAAATACGCCTCTGACCGTTCAGCGGATAGTTCATTTAGCTTGTTCCGTTCCTGCACGACATTACGCAGGTTATCGAGCGTGGCCCGGCTGATCCGTCCATTAAAAAATACCTTCGACTCCGTATTGGTATTATTCAGTTCAATAGCCTGATTGAAATCCAGGATAGCGCCTTTCTGATCACCCAGTTTGCTACGGCAGAAACCACGCCCGTAATACCCTTTGTAGTTGCTGGCATCCAGAACAATAGCCCGGTCGTAGTCAATATTAGCGCCTTTGAAGTCATCCAGTTTGCCTTTGGCAAATCCCCTGTTCAGAAACGACTCGGCATCATCGGGGGTTATCTCAATGGCTTTATTCAGGTCAGTGATCGCGCCACTGAAATCGCTTAACTCGATTCGCGAAGCGCCTCTGGCTGCATAAGGCTGCGATTTTTTAGGACTTAGTTCGATCAACTTGGTAAAATCGGCAAGGCTACCTGAGTACTCCTCCAGCTTTTGCTTTGTCATACCACGCGCATACAGCGCTGCCTGATTAGCAGGCTCCAGCTCGAGGGTACGGTTAAAATCCTGCAAAGCACCCCGATACTGTTCCAGCTTACTACGGCTGGCTCCCCGGCTATAATAGGCCTGCGGATCTTCCGGGCTTAATTCGATAGCCCGACCAAAATCGAGCAAGGCTGACCGATGGTCGTCTTGCCGGCTTTTGCTGACCCCTCTGTTCAGGTACGCCAAGGCGTCTTTCGGATTGAGCTCGATAGCCCGGTCATAATCGAGAATGGCCCCCCGGTGATCTTTCAGATTCGCTTTGGCTAACCCCCTGTTGTAGTAGCTGGCAGCATTATCGGGATTCATTGTGATGGCCATACTAAAAGCCTGGAGCGCACCCGTAAAATCACCAGAGCGACTTTTAGTAACCCCACTCTCAAAATAATCGACGGCTGTTTGCTGAGCTAATGACGGTGCGCCAGCGATGAAGCTTACCAGCAACACTAGGGCAGGTAGAGTACGACGTATCACAAATGAAACAGGTTTAAGTTACGTAGCTATAGTTAGCTAATGGAGTTTAAAATTACAATATGGGACGTGGCACAACAAATTAAGTTTCCCTTGCTGGCCGACCTACTGTCTTTATTAACCTAAATGGTGTATACTCCCAGAAATATATCAGACAATTTGACATATATCAACAAGACAAAAACGCTTTTTTAAGACAAATTGTCACTAAATGGCAGTTGGTATTGGAATTGATTATAGCTGTGTATCCTGCTCTCGAACGCAGTTAAACACGAAACAACCATGAACACCTTATCACGTATCAACGCAATGCCTACTTTATTCGACACTTTTTTCGGGCCTTCATACGCTACTCGCCCCTACGTTACCCGGTATACAAAACCAGCAGTAGCTACGCCAGCGGTTAATGTGAAAGACACCGAAGCCGCTTACTTCATTGATGTAGCTGCCCCTGGCGCGAAGAAAGAAAACTTCAGCCTATCGGTTAATCAGCAAATCCTGACGTTAGCGTTCAAAAACGAAGAGAAAACCGAAGAAACCAAAGACGCCTACGTACGTCATGAGTTCAACGCTCAATCGTTTGAGCGTAGCTTCCGGTTGCCTAAAACGGTAAACGTAGAAGGCATCAAAGCCACGTACACCGATGGTATTCTAACCGTAGAACTTCCAAAAATGGAAGAGCCAAAACCAGAAGTGAAACAAATTGACATTGCCTGATCTGGTAGTCAGCCTGACCATCTGATTGATGGCATAAAAAAAGACCTTCCTGAATTGGAAGGTCTTTCTTTATGTAGCTGTATAAGCAGTTAAAACGAGTAGCGAAGGCCAAACTGCATCTGCCAGCGCGATGATAGCTGATCAACAGAATAGGGCGAAGCTGGGTTGGCCCAGGTAAACGTTGGGTCACTGCCAGGTACGTTGCTCGCCGAGTAAGCTGGATTGGTGGCCCGGGCCAGCCCTACTGAAGCTGTTGAGTTGAACGTATTGGGCGAGAAGTAATAGTAGCCCAATTTCTTATCCACCAGATTCAGGAAATTGAAGATATCGTAGCTAAACTGAATCGTGTGGCGTCCCTGAAGCCGGAACTCGTGCAGCAATCGAAGATCCATGTTATTGTTCCAGGGCGTGCGACCCGCATTACGCTCCGTGTAATTTCCTTTGCGGCTACTCAGGTACGTGTCACTGTTCACAAAATTCATGAAATCCTGCGCCTGCGTGCCCGTTGGCAATAAGCGTTGCGCTTCGGCCAGATCGCGCGGGATGTAGGCCAACCCGGCAGACTGCGCCGATCCGGCAATGTTCGAGTTGATGTAACCCCAGGTGAACGGACTACCCGACTGGAACGAATAGAATAGGGTAAACGTCGTGGCATTCTTGGGATTCCAGGTCAGCCGGTAGTTGATGTTACCAACAATGCGGTGCCGGATGTCGAAGTTCGAGTACGCCAGTGATGGGTTGTTGGGAGAGAGCGACTGATTGAGTTGCCAGTTCGATTCCATCGAGTTCCGGATTCCATTCGAAATATCATACGATCTGCCGTAGGTATACGCCGCCGAGAAACCGATACCAGCAGCCACCTGGCGTTGCACCTGGAACGTAAAGCTGTAGCGATAGCCCTGATCGGTATTCGACAACATATAGGCGTTGGCGAAATTTGAATTGATCCGTTGGGCACCGGCCGACCCGTTTGCCGCCACATAAATAGGCTGTTGCTGGCTGGCATCGAAGCTGTAGTACCGTACGGTATCTTTCGTGTTTACCTGCTGAAACTTAACATCCTGGATCACCTGCGTATACAGCCCTTCTACCGTGAATTTGTACCGCCCAACGGTATAGTCTACGGCCAGGTTATTCCGCCACATCTGGGGCATCTTAAAATTGTTCGCTACCAGATCAACCTGCGTGGTACGGGTTGTCGAATTGGCCGCATTGAACCCGGATGCGCCACCGGTAGCCGGATTCAGTGGGTCGCCTTTCGGGCGGCTGGCAGCGGCGGCAGTAGCAATGTTGTTGTAGTCGTAGGCCCCAAAGCCAACCCCATCATTGTAGTAGGCGTAACCAAGCCAGGCAAACGGAATCCGCCCGGTGAACGTACCTGACCCACCGCGAATGATCAGACTCCGATCGCCCAGTGCATCAAAATTGAAGCCGAGGCGGAAGGACGGTTGACTAATGTTCAGGAACTGGTTATTGATCTGATTGATTGGGGTCTGCGTGGTATAGGTAGTGCCGTAATTCTGATTCAGCACCGTAGCAGGTACCTGTGGGTTCAGGCCAGGATGCTTTGGTAATCCCGCGTAATCGATCCTGACGCCGGGCGACAGGCGCAGGTTGTTGGTCACCTGAAAATCATCCTGAAAATACAGGCTCATCAGGTTCACGTTGAACGATGAGTACGGATTATTCACCTGGTAGTCGCGGTTGTTCTGCGCATCATTCAACGCGTAAGAGCCCCGCACCCGATTGGGCAGTTGCGCCAGAAAATCAGTTGGGTTCCGGTACGCGATCCGGCCATTCAGCGCGTTCACGAAGCCGTACGTAATGGCATATAATTCGTTATGCGTACCCAGGGTGAAAGCGTGTTTGCCCTTGAAAAACGACAGGTTATCGGTCACCTCAAACGTATTCTGGCGGAGGTTGAATACGGTGGCTTCCCGGTCATTACCCAGCAGAATGGTCCCGCCGTTGTATCCAATTTCTACCTGCGGAAACGACTGGTTGTTAGACAGTGGCGTGCGGTAATCATGCACGGTTGAATAACCGAGTATCAGGCTGTTTGATATATTGAGCTTGCCACCAAACCGACTTTTCAACTCAGCCACGGTGCTGCTCTGGTCATTATTCTGGCGATAATCGATGCTGCCGAAGCGAAAATTCAACGCATCCCGTTCCAGGTTCGTGGCTTCCGAAAACACCGTGTTGTTGCGCAGCGTAAGCTGGTGTTTATCCGATATATTCCAGTCCATCCGGTTGAAAAATTTCGTGCTCTTCGAATAAATGCTGTAATCGCCCTGATACGCGCCGGCATCGAAACCGTACTGCTGCTTCACAAAATCACTGATGCTCTGGGCCAATGCCGCGTCTTTAATCAGCGACGAAGACGTACCTGCCTGAAAGAGCACCGGGTCACGCCGTTCCGTAATTTCTTCACTGGTAAAGAAAAACAGTTTGTTTTTGATCAGCGGCAGGCCGACCCGAACGCCCGTTTGCACGTCATGATAAGCCGCAGGAAACTTGCTGCTGGTGCCATCGGCACCGCTATACTGCCCCACCAGCGACGCATTTCTGCCGTAGGCATACACCGAACCTGTCACTTCGTTGGTACCACTCCGGGTAACTGCATTGACAGAGCCGCCCAGAAAATTCCCGATTTTCACATCGAAGGGAGCCAGATAAACCTGCACATCCTGAATGGCGTCGAGCGAAACGGGGTTTGTGCGCGTACTCGAACCGGGTTGCCCGGACGTACCTGTTGTGCCGCCCAGCGACGGACTAAACCCGATGGCATCGTTGTTGATCGTACCGTCTATGGTTACGTTGTTGTAACGGAAGTTGGTACCGGCAAATGAGTTGGTATTTGTAGCCTGCGGCGTAAGCCGGGTAATATCCTGAAAACTACGCGACAGTGTCGGCAACTGCCTGATCGATGCTTCGCCTATAGTAACACCGGCTCCCTGACGATCTCCGCCGCGCGTTGCCTTAACGACTACCTCGCCCAGGCGCTGACTATCGCTTTTCAGCGCAACATCCTGCCCCTGGTTCGAGCCCAGGCTAAGATTCAGATCCCGACGGGTTTCGGCAACGTACCCAACATAGGTAACCTGCATTTCGTAAGGGCCACCCGGCGTCATATTGAAGATCCGGTAACGACCATCTACATCCGTAACAGCGCCATAGCGGGTACCGGTCGGTATGTGTGTCAGTTGAACGGTGGCGCCAATCAGGGCATCGCCTTTGGCTTCAAGCACGCGCCCATCAATTGAACTGGTTGTTATCTGTGCCCAAAGGCTACTGGTTATCAATAAGCTCAAAAAGGTAAAAAGTCCCTGTTTCATGTCAATCATTCATTGATCAGGACAAAGGACAAGGGGTCATCTTAAACCCGAATTAAAGAACACCACCTGGTTTATTACCATTCTGTTATTTTTTACAGCGTTGATTTAACATAAAATGAGCTTAGAAATCGCTGGGGCCGTTTCTAAGCCCATCTAGCTAATCGGGAGAATTTAAAGGCTATTCCGGGTCAACCAGCCAGATCCGGTCCTGTTCAGCTCCCTGCTCCGTCCATTCAACCAACACCCGCTGCGTATCGAGCGTGTGAACGCGCTGACCCACGTAATCAGGCTTAATTGGAAGATCTCGGTTGTAGAGCCGATCAATTAATACAAGCAACTCTACCTTACGCGGGCGCCCGAAGGCCGTCATGGCATCCAGTGCCGCCCGCACCATACGACCGGTCGCCATCACATCGTCGATCAAAATGACTCGCTTGTTCTCAAGCAGGAACGGGACGTTCGTTGTGTTCGCGCGCAGGGGTGAATCACGGCGGCGGAAGTCATCGCGGTAAAAGGTCGCGTCAAGATATCCCAGTGGTACGGTCACGCCAGGGTTCGTGCCTGCCAGTGTCCGATTAAGCTCACGCACGACCCGTTCGGCAAAATAAATGCCGCGCGGCTGCAGGCCCAGCACTACCGAGTTGGCAAAATCGTTGTGGTTTTCAATCAACTCCTGACTCAGGCGACTGATGACGATCTCCAGCAACGGGCTGGACAACACGAGACGTTTTTGATTCATGCCTTAAAAGTAGGTTTCCGGCGGTAGTTTCTGGCTTTCAGCTACCAATTTTATGACCTTTGCACCCACAAAATTCTTATTACAAACGCATTCATTTTTAGCAAATCAATGAAATTTTTGATTGTAGGCCTCGGCAATATCGGCCCCGAATATGCCCTGACACGGCACAATGCGGGTTTTATGGTACTCGATAGGTTGGCTGCACAACACGGGTTCTCTTTTACCATGAACCGGCTTGCGTATACAGCTAGCTGGTCGCACAAAGGCCGGCAGTTCGTCTTCATCAAGCCCACAACCTTTATGAACCTGAGCGGGAAGGCCGTATCATACTACATGAAGCAGGAACATATCCCGATCGAGAATATCCTGATACTGACCGATGATAAGGACATTGCCTTTGGCAAACTGCGAATGAAACCCAAAGGCTCTCCCGGCGGACACAACGGCCTCAAGAGCATAGACGAGTTGCTGGGCACCCAGGAGTATGCCCGATTACGGATCGGCATTGGCAATGATTTCTCGCGGGGCCGGCAAATTGATTTCGTGCTGGGCCAGTTTCCAGAAGATGAATTGATTCAATTGCCCGATTTTCTGGATCGGGCTGGCGAGGCTGTAGTTAGTTTTTGCACTATGGGCATACAGAACACCATGAATAATTACAACCAATGATATAACTATTTAAAGAATTTTTGAATTATACCAAGAGTCATCAAGTGTAGGTAGTAACAAATCAGAGGAGAATATTATTCTTAATAATCTGAATATTCGATAGATAATTTGGGTAAAACGGCTAATATTTTGCTTTTTCACGAAACATTATTTTGTTAGGCCACTAATAACCAGCCAAAGTTTGTAAACTTCCTGGAATGCACTCGTGTTCTATCACTGAACATAAAATAGAATAAAACAATGAAAACGCGTGTTATCTTTGCATCGTTGATTCTTGGATTAAGTATCACGGCAACATCCAACGCGGCCATTGGCGTAGCTACCACCACAATCGATGATAGCCCGGCTGCCAATAAGCCAGCGGGAACAATGTTAGTTAATGGGTCAGAAAAACTGTTCGGCGTTTACGCAGATCAAAAAATGAACCGCCTGACTCGTCAGCCCGAGTGGCAGACCATGATGGATGTAGTGACCAGGTACAACGAGAATCCCGTTTCGGTGTTGACCCTTTCAGCAGCCGAACGTGCCAAATTCAAGCAGGCTTCGTCAGCAGTGACAAAGCAACTGGCTAAGCAAAAAGACGACGTTGCCAGCCTGTGGTTAAACCAGGTGAACAATACCGTTAAAACGATATCTTACTTCTGGGTAGTGAGCCAGGAAGTACCACAATTGCCTGATAATGAGTAGTTATAAAATCTACCATTTTAGTTGGGTTCTTGGAACAAGAACGAGTTTAAGTTAGTTTTTCAAGTAGAAAAGGTTAAGGGTTTAGGAATAGTCAGTAAAGGGCCGGGTCGATGATCCGGCCCTTTCTTTTTTGTCAATGTGACCGTTGGCTGGCGTTTTCCTTCAAGCGGTTTCGGTTTTCACCAGGAGCAGCTCGTTTGCAGAACAAGCCAGTCTATCTTTGTTTTTTACAACGATCTGTCATGAAGCAAAAGTCACTCGAAGAGTTGTATGTCAAAATGGCACCGGTGGCTGCTGAAGCATCAGGTACGTTGTCATCTATGGGAATGCAGCGGGAGGTCGGGCATTTCAATGTGTTCAATGTGGAAGATCTGATGCGTAGCAACCGCGACAAGCCGCCAATGACCTTTGACCGGCGGGCCTTCTACAAAATCAGCCTGATTCGTGGACGAAGTCAGGTCGAGTACGCTGATCAGGTCATTGATGTTGATCAATGTGCCATTTGGTTTGCTACGTCGCGGGTGCCCTACCGCTGGTTGCCGGGCGATTCAGCGCAGGTTGGCTATTTCTGCATTTTTACCGACGAGTTTCTGCTACCGGCGAAAGGCGGGATGAATCTGGACGAGCTATCCATTTTCCAGCCGGGTAGTTGCCCGATCTGGTCGGTAACAAACGACGAATATGTAGCCATAGAGGCTATATTTCTGAAGATGACGCAGGAAATAACATCTACTTTTTCGTATAAGTACGACCTGCTTCGGGCCTATCTGCTCGAACTGATCTACCTGGGGCAAAAGCTTCAGCCTGCTACGGCGCTCACGCCCACTCACTCTGCGTCGGCACGGTTAGCTACCCTGTTTGCTGCACTATTGGAACGGCAATTCCCCCTCGAAAGTCCACAGCAACAACTACGTCTGCGTACAGCCAACGATTATGCGAACCAGCTGGCCGTACATGTTAACCATCTGAACCGGGTATTGAAAGAAACAACCGGCCAGACAACCACTAAATTGATTAGCAACCGGGTTCTACAGGAAGCCAAAATCATGTTAAAGCAAACGAACTGGACCGTCTCGGAAATTGCCGAAAGCCTGGGTTTTGCGGATGTGGCCCATTTCTGCAATTTTTTCAAACGCCAGACGGGGCTTGTTCCGGGCGCACTGCGGGCCTAAAACCATTGTTTGAATTATTCAGTAAATAGTTTGACCTGCGCAGCCCCATCGCCAGCTATCCGGTAGACCTTTGTTGCCCAATCAGCAATCAAACTCAACCAGCTTCTTATGCGTGTTTTCGTAACTGGCGCAACGGGCTTCATTGGCTCGGCCCTTGTTCAGGAATTAATTGGCTCAGGCCACCAGGTGCTCGGTCTTGCCCGCTCAGATGCCGCCGCTCAGGCACTTGCCGCTGCTGGTGCCGACGCCCATATGGGTTCCCTCGACGACCTCGATAGCCTGAAGCGTGGCGCCGCCGCTGCGGATGGTGTTGTTCACCTGGCTTTCATTCACGATTTTGCCGCCTACGCCGCCGCCGGTGAGGCAGACCGGCGCGCCATTGAAACGCTTGGCAACGCACTTATCGGGTCAGCCCGTCCACTCATCGTGACGGCCGGTCTGGCCGGTTTTTCATTAGGTCGCCCCACTACCGAGCTCGATGTACCGGCCGCCTCGCCCCGCCTGTCTGAAAAGACAGCCATGAAATTGGCAGCGCAGGGCGTACACGCCTCAGTAGTTCGCCTGGCCCCCTCTGTGCATGACGACGGCGATTACGGATTGTGCCTACCCTCATTACTATCGCCCGTCAGAAGGGCGTGGCGGCCTATGTAGGCGACGGATTGAACCGCTGGCCTGCCGTGCACCGGCTCGATGCGGCCCGTCTTTTCCGGCTGGCGCTGGAAAAAGGAGCGATAGGAGTCAGCTATCACGGTGTTGCCGACGAAGGCGTTCCCATGCGCGACATTGCCGCTGTAGTTGGCCGCCATTTGAACGTACCTGTGGCTTCCGTAACGCCCGAGGAGGCCGCCACTCATTTCGGTTGGATGTCGCGTTTTGTTGGCATGGACGTTCCGGCTACCAGTACCATCACGCAGCAACAGCTAGGCTGGCATCCCGGCCACTCATCACTGTTGGCTGACCTGGAAAACGGGCGCTATTTTACCAAATAGGCGCGTCGAATTTCCCCCTGTACGCCTATGGTTGCTCCCCTTATCAGTAAAGCAATCGTAGGCGCACAGGGCACTAACGTACCTAGTCGGCCACGGCAATGGCTACCATGTTAACGATCTCGCGAACGGAGCTACCCAGCTGCAAAACGTGAACTGGCTTGCGCAGTCCCATCAGCACCGGGCCAATCTTCTCGATCCGGCCAATTTCTTTTAGCAGGTTATACGCGATGTTCGATGCTGCCAGGCTCGGGAAAATAAGCACGTTCGCGGGTTGATCAGCCAGGGGCGAGAAACTGTACGATTCGCGCATCAACTCCTGATTGAACGGTAGGTGGGCCTGCATCTCGCCATCAACAATCCAGTCGGGGTGGCGGGCCTGTAGCATGGCCGTTGCTTCCTGCATTTTCACGGCATCGTCGCCGGTAGCGCTGCCAAACGTCGAGTACGAGAGCAGGGCAATACGCGGTTCAATACCCAGTCGACGAACAGCATGGGCCGTGGTTTCGGCAATCTCAACAATTTCGGCCGTCGTGGGATTCATGTTCACCGTAGTATCCGACAGGAAAATTGGCCCAAAGCGTGAGAGTAGCACGTACATGCCGGATACCTTACGAATGCCCGATTGACGACCAATGACCTGCAAGGCAGGGCGCAACGTTTGCGGGTAGTTACGGGTAAGCCCCGAAATGAGTACGTCGGCTTCGCCTGTTTCCAGCAGCACGGCTCCGAAATAGTTGCGGTCGCGCATCAGGTTTTGGGCTTCTGGCAGGGTCATTCCTTTCCGTTTCCGCTTCTCGTGCAGTAGCTGAGCGAACGTTTCCCGCATACGATCCTGTCGGCTTGCCCGATGATCGATAATTCGGGTATCGCCCAATTCCATATTGTGCTCACGAAGCATCGCGTGAATGACGTCGGGATTCCCCAATAGAATGGGAACAGCCATTTTCTGCTCACGTACCTCTGCTACAGCCCGCAATACAGACAGGTTCTCGCCATCGGTAAACACAACCCGCTTTGGCGCCTGTTGCGCCAACCGAACCAGGTTCCGAATAAATGAGTTATCCTGCCCCTGCCGACGTGCCAGTTGCAGGTCGTATTCAGCCCAGTCACGAATATTGAGCCGGGCGACCCCCGAATCCATGGCAGCCCTGGCCACAGCAGGAGCTACCATTGTCAGTAGCCGGGGGTCAGTGGGCTTAGGCAGAATATAGGTACGTCCGAACACTAATCCGTCGGTACCGTAGCTACGACTGACCGCCTCTGGAACAGGCCGCTTAGCCAGTTGCGCCAACGCCCGAACGGCAGCCAGTTTCATGGTCTCGTTTATTTCTGTAGCCCGCACGTCGAGCGCCCCCCGGAAAATGTATGGGAAACCGAGCACGTTATTTACCTGATTTGGAAAGTCTGACCGGCCCGTTGCCATAATAATATCAGGGCGAACGGCGGTGGCCTCCGGGTACGTTATCTCCGGGTTCGGGTTCGCCATGGCAAACACGATAGGATCCGCTGCCATGCTCTTGATCATTGCCTGCGTAACAACGCCGCCTACCGACAGACCCAAAAAAACGTCGGCTCCCACCATTGCGTCGGCTAGAACGTACCCAGCCGGGTGCCGGTCTGTTGTGTACTTATACTGATTACCAACCAGATTGGTGCGATCTTTGGTCAGCAGTCCATCTTTGTCGAAGACTGTAATCCGGTCGGGCGATACGCCCAGGTCGACGTACAGATCGAGGCAGGCGATGGCCGCCGCCCCTGCCCCATTCACAACCAGCTTGATTTCACCGATCTTTTTTCCGGCCAGTTCAAGCGCGTTCAGCAACGCTGCCCCAGACGTAATAGCCGTTCCATGCTGGTCATCGTGCATGACGGGGATATTCAGCTCCTGCCGCAGCCGCCGCTCGATCTCGAAACATTCAGGCGCTTTGATATCCTCCAGGTTGACGCCACCGAAGGTTGGTTCCAGAATCTTTACGGTCCTGATAAATTCGTCAACGTCGGTTGTTTCCAGTTCAATATCGAAAGCGTCGATATCGGCGTATATCTTGAACAGCAGGCTCTTACCTTCCATCACGGGCTTAGATGCCACTGCTC
Source organism: Fibrella arboris (assembly GCF_041321095.1). NCBI lineage: Bacteria > Pseudomonadati > Bacteroidota > Cytophagia > Cytophagales > Spirosomataceae > Fibrella > Fibrella arboris. The sequence continues at coordinate 426,519 of NZ_JBGGWE010000004.1, forward strand.
CGATATTCCCCAAGCCCAGTACTGCCGTGCCATTGGAGATCACGGCCACCAGGTTGCCTTTGGCCGTGTAATCATAGGCTCGGTCGGGATTATCGGCGATGGCCAGACAGGGTTCAGCCACCCCCGGTGAGTAAGCCAGCGACAGGTCGCGCTGGTTTTCGGTTTCCTTGGTCGGTGTAATTTCAATTTTACCGGGACGGCCCTTGGCATGGTAATGCAGGGCATCTTCGCGGAGTTTTTGCGATGACGTGCTCATGTATTGGTTTAGCCGCAAAAACCAAGGAACGCGCCATCGGCGCGACTGTCAGCTACTACTTCCGGGACCTTTGCGTTTTTGCGGTTATATATGTTGCCCCAAAAGTACACCGATCCCACCTCAAACCTTTATTTTTTCCTCCTGTTCCAGATTTCCGAAAGCGTGCTGCATTTGGTGGCGGTCAAAGGATTTTTCGTGATTGGCCAGCCAGATCGTAGCTACGCCGTTCCCGATAAAATTGGTAATACTCCGCGCTTCCGACATGAATCGGTCGACGCCCAACAGCAGCGCCAGCCCCTCTACCGGAATAACGTTGATCGCCGTCAGGGTGCTGGCCAACACCACAAAACCGCTACCCGTAACGCCGGCAGCACCTTTCGACGTAACCATCAGAATGCCGATAATCGTTAGCAACTGACTGCCGTTCAAATGCACGTTGAAGACCTGCGCCAGGAAGATGGTGGCCATTGACAGATAGATCGTGGTTCCATCCAGGTTGAATGAATAGCCAGCCGGCACGACCAATCCAACCACCGATTTAGCACAGCCCATCCGCTCCAGCTTCTCCATCAATGAGGGCAACCCTGCCTCTGACGAGGACGTACCCAGCACAATCAGCAGTTCTTCACGGATGTAGCGCAGGAACTGGAGCATAGGCACGCGACAGGTGTATAGGATAGCCCCCAGCACGCCAAAAATAAAAAGGGCCATTGTTGTATACACCGTCACCATAAGCTTTGCCAGCGGCAGTAACGTACCCAGCCCATACTTTCCGATGGTGTACGCCATACCACCAAAGGCGCCAATTGGGGCCAGCAACATCACTTTATGCAAACCCGAGAAAATGATTTTCGACAACCGGTTCATGCCGGCTACGATCCGTTCCCGGCCCTCGTACCGGCTCAGCACCATACCCGTAATGATGGCCGCCAGCAACACCTGAAGCGTCACATTGTCGAGAAAGAATTTCCACCAGCTAAAGGCTTCGGCACTCTTTGTATATTTCGAAATATCGCCGCCACTCAACGCCAACGTCACAACCCCGTCGCCCGGCCGGATAACATTGGCCACAACCACTCCGATCAGCAAAGCCACGGTAGTGACCACCTCGAAATAGAGCAAGGCTTTCGCCCCCACCTTACCCACTTTTTTCAGGTCACCCATGCTGACGATCCCCAGCGTGATGGTCAGGAAAATGATAGGACTGATAAACAGCTTTACGGCACTGATGAAGAGGCCGCTCAGAAACTCACTGAACGTGGCGCCAATGGTCAGCTCCTGCCCCATGAAACGACCTTTCAATGGCGCGTCAAGCACTGGCAAAAGCGCAATATCGGGGCGAAAATGGCCAACCAAAATGCCTAGCGTAATGGAGGTGAGTACCCAAAAGGTGAGGTTCGTAACCAGTTTTTTCATTCGTAGAATGGCTAGTGCGCCGACCGGGATCTGGGGCCGAATAACCTACGCGAGGCAGGCGTAGCCACCGCAACGGCGCTCAAGCTGGAAATTACTATTTTCCTTCCCCAATCCAACCAACTTTCGACCGGCAATGCAACGTACCTGCCCGATTGTTGGCACTAATCGATGGATTTAGGAATCCGGTACATCTTCAGCCACTGATTCATTACGCCTGCATCAGCCAGTGCTCTCAGGTCGACTTTCAGGGTTTTGATGTGTTGCTTCATCTGCCGGACATCGTGGTTAATGGCATAGTCGATGCCTATTGGCGAGATGGAACCAGGCGTTTTACCGCCGACGAGCGAACGTAACTCCTGCTGTACAGCCTCTATTCGTTGATCGAGCTCATCGACCTGCTGTTGCAGGATGCCGTTGTAATAGGTCAACTGCGTATCGGCCAGCTTTTCGAGATGCGCCTGATCAATGCGCTCAAAATCAAGTTGAAGCCGGAACAGGCCAAGCAGGTCACTTTTTTCGTAGGCCTCCGTTACTCGCTGCATGATGGCCGTTTTACGGATTTTCTCCGTTTCATCCAGTTCCAGGTCAGGATGAAACGCTTTCACCAGGTCCATGTACATGGCCCGAACGGCTTTTGTCATTTTCTGGACCTCTGCCTCTTTTTTAGCTGCACGTGCCTGCTGCCTGGCACTTTTAGGCCTGCCGGCCCACTGCGTTGCCTCGTCCCGCTTCTGCTGTTCGGTGGCTTCTCGCTGGGCCTGCAATTGAGTGGCTATATAAGCGTTCAGTTTCTCGGGCGTGCTAATGTCGGCATCCAGCTCAAATTGAATTCCGTATTTCAGCTCAGCCATTCGCTTCACCATCAGCGCATCGTAAGCTTTCAGTTCGGCCAGCACCTCATCGAAACTGTTGTCACTATACCGGTCATAAATGGGCTTCAGCTCGTCAAACCCCTGCTGGATAAGGTCATACGCCATGTCGGTGATCAGGTAAACGAGCTTTTTACGCTCCGGGCTAGCGTAGCTCCCCATCGTGCAGGCCCGATCAAACAGATACACCATTTTTGCCCTGAGCTTATCTAATTCGGCCTGTAAGGGAAGCAGATCGGTCTGAATTCGTCGCCTCGTTTTCTCAGCTGTTTGTTGAAGCAAGGCCCACTCGCCCGCCTGCTCGCCAATACGGCTGGTGAGCCGATTGAACGTTTTCTGATTTTTAGACAAGGGAACTGCTGTCGTCGTTGCAATTCGGACGACCTGCTGGTGGGGCTGTTGGCTCATTGCGGTAAAAGTACAGCTGCTATGTTTATCGGTGCCGCTCTACCCCCACCTGTTCGCAATAGGCCAACAAGGGGCAGGTCGAACAGTGCGGCAGCGTACCGGTGCAGATATGCTTGCCAAAAGGCATCAGCAGTCGATTAATGTTGATCCACTGCTCAACGGGTACCTGTTTTTCCAGCGCAGCCAATGTTTTTTCCGGCGTCTTCGTGTGCACAAAACCCCACCTGTTCGTGACGCGGTGTACATGGATATCCACGCTGATGGCCGCCTGCCCGGTTGCTACGCCCAGCGCCAGATTGGCACATTTCGGGCCAACGCCCTTGAGCGACGTGAGCACGTCGAAATCGGCAGGCAACGTACCTGAAAACTCAGTCATGATGCGCTGTGCTATGCCAAGCATAGTGTATGCTTTCTGATCGGGATAGCTCGTACCATACAACAATGGAATCAGTTCATCGGGCGAGAGCGCGGCCATTTCGGCGGGCGTGCGGGCTACGTCGAATAGCCGCAGCGACACGGGGATCGTCGTTTCGTCGAGGGTGCGAATCGAAATAATACAGGAGATCAGCTGCTCGAACAAACTGTTATAGCCGCGCTCGAACAGTTCAAACATGGCGGCTTTCGGGTACTTCGCTATGGCCGGTTCGATAGCGGCTAAAACAGTATCGAGAGGGAACATAAAATGTGTTTGCCGTTTTCGGTTTACTGTCTTCCGCTGCTTATTCACCTAAATGGCATCTCCGCCACAGCAGACAGTAAACAGAAAACTGTAAACTCAAACTTTGGTTATCACCATCTCAACCCGGCGGTTTTCGGGGTGCGGTTTACCGGGCGTGCTGTTGATCGGGCGCGAATGGCCATAACCAGTCGCCTCGACCCGCGCAGCAGCGATCCCCTTGCTGGTCAGGTATTGCTTAACCGATTGTACCCGGTTGCGCGATAGTGCAAGGTTTTTGTCGAAATCGCCAATGATATCGGTATGTCCTTCGAGTCTGATGGTCATCGTCGGGTTCTGACGCATGAGGGCCACTAACCTGTCGAGTTCAGGAAACGATTCTGCCTGTAACTCGTATTTCGACTGCTCAAAATAGATATTCGTCAGCGTGATTTTGGCACCAGCCACAATAGGGGCCAGCTCAAAATTCACTGTTTTCTCGGTTAAATTGATGCTGATGGTATCGCGTTGCCCGAAATAACCCCGCGCCGATACGGCTACATCCCAGACCGTGAGGGCATCGCCCGGAATCTGATACGCACCCTCCTGCGGCGTTGACCGGATTGAGTCCGGGGCGGCATGGCTATATGTTTCAGCGCCCGACAGTAGCCGGTACGTGATCGTAGCCACCATGGGTTTCCCGGTTTTAGCGTCACGCACCACACCCTTGATGGCCAGCGTCGGTGTGGTTTGGGCGGGTGGTTGCACTGGCTCTGGAGCTGGCTTAGCCGGCGTAGGGCGGGGCACCTGCCGGGGCGACGCCGGCTTTTGTGGCGACTGAGGGGGGGTACGCTGCTGGCGTTTCAACGGATTCGTGACGTGCACGCCCCAAAAGTTGAAGCACGTAATGCCGGGCCGGTTCCGATCCGAACACTCAAACAGGTCAAATGTCTGAATACCCGGATCGAGCCGTTCAAAATAGGCCACAAAGTCAACTTCCTCGCCGGGCTTGACCTTACGACGCATTTCATCGATGGGAATATTATCTGCCCGGATAAACTTAAACGACCGGGACCCATCATTGGCATATAGCCGGGCAGAAGAGACAAATTCGATCGTACTGCCCTCCCGAGACCGCTCCCGAAAGCGCAGGTAAATAATCGTATACTGTGCCGTGAGGTCAATGCGGTTGATCACAACGCTCTGGCCATTGGCATCGTCGACCCGTGGGCGGGGCGTTGAATACTCAACAGCCTGTGCCTGTGCACAGAAAGAAGCGAAAACGCCTAGAATGACAAGAATACGCGTCAACATATGTGGGTTAAGCCTACGTGAATACCGTAGTCAAAACGTTAGAGTTGGTGCTGTAGTTTAGGTTTAATGTATGAGGAGCGCCAGTTTCGTATAAACGGCAAATCGGCCATCAAGCGGTAGCGTTATGGTCAATTCCGGCAACAGTTGCCATAAAAAAAGGCGAACCGCTGATGCAGTTCGCCTTTTGTCTATCCTGAAAGCCGACTTAATAACCCGGATTCTGGACTAATTTTTTATTCGTGTCAATTTCACGCTGTGGAATCGGTAACACCAGGTTATTGGCCGAAAACGGCGTAGTGCCGATACTAGCACCGGTGCGCTTGACATCGGCAATTTGCTGTCCCTCAAACGCCAGTTCAAGGCGGCGCTCCAGCAGAACAGTAGCCAGGTCTACCGTTGCCAGCACCGGCGCACTGGCGCGGGCCCGAATGGTATTCACGTCGGCTAGTGGAGACGCGCCCACACTACTATTCAGACGCAGGTTCGTTTCGGCCCGAACCAGGTACATTTCGGCCAGACGCACTATAGGTACGTCGCCAAACCGGTCGTTGAACTTATTCGTAAACACGTTGTTGCTCACCGTTGTAAAAAACTGACCGCGAACATCTGCTGCTGAGTACAATTGGCGGAACTTGGTCTGCACCCGAATGTCGCCCCGGCCAGATACGCGGGTTGAGCCATAGTAAGTATTCAGTCCGTTGCTGCCGTCCTGATCCGTCACAACAATTTTGAAAATCGTTTCGGGCGAAGCATCGGTGAATGCAGCAGCAAATGTGGTAGCCAGCGAGAACGTACCTGACGTGATGACCCGGTTGGCAGCATCGCGCGCCGAAGAGAAGTTCTGTTGTTGCAGATACACCCGCGCCAACATGGCCTGCGCCGCTCCTTTGGTAGCAAAACCAGTACCGTTGGCCTGGGTAGCAGGCAGCAGTTGCTCCGCCTTGGTCAGGTCGTCGAGCACCTGCGTGTATACCTCAGCCACGGTGTTTCGTGTCCGGTAGTCGGCATCGGTAACACTATTGGTCGGCGTCAGCACCAGCGGAACACCCGGATTAGTGGCTGGTGACCCGTCGTTGTAGCTTTTCCCGTACAGCTTGACCAACTCGAAATACATCGCTCCACGAATGAAACGGGCCTGTCCTTCGATCGAATTCTTGTTGGTCGTCCCTACCTTGTCGATATTGGCCAATACGTTGTTCGCCCGGTTAATGGCATTGTACCCATCCAGCCAGGTGTCTCGCACGTCGGTGTTACTCGTGGTGATCGTCTTGCGCCAGAACTCGTCGAGGGTGGTAAAGGTGCCTCCAAATACAACGTCTCTGTTGTCGCCCAGCAATTCGCCCGTATACTGGATACCACCTCCATACAGGTTCCCGTCGCTGATTCCGTCATAGGCACCAGTCAGGGTAATAGTCACGTCCTGCTCGGTAGCCAATGCCTGTGTGGCATCGATACTCTGCGTCGGTTGCACATTCAGGCGGTCGCTGCAGGCGGTCATCACCAGGATGCTTAAACCAACGACCAGGCCATTTTTGCTATATATATTCATCGTGTGAAGTTCAGTTTGTCTGATTGCTTAAAAACCAATGTTGATTCCACCTGTGATGGTGCGTGCCTGTGGTGCCGTGTAGAAATCGTAGCCCTGAGCAATGTTGCTCACGATATCATCGGCGTTGACTTCCGGATCCCAGCCGGCGTACTTGGTGAATGTCAGCAGGTTCTGGCCCGTGACAAACAGCCGTACCGAGTTCAGCTTAACCTTGCTGATAACGGCTTTAGGCAGGTTGTAGGCCAGCGTAACGGTGCGAAGCCGCACAAACGAGCCGTCCAGAATGAAGCGGCTCGATGGCTGTGCACCATTGTTAAAGAACAGCCGGGCCTCAGGTACGTTCGTGATGGTGTTCTGCGGTGTCCAGGCCGCCAGCTGATCAACGGTCTGGTTATCCTCGAAACGGCCATTCGCCGACGAGAACCGGCCAATACCGTAGAAGTTGATGCTGTTGCCGATGACCGCATTGAAGAATACGCTCAGGCTCAATCCTTTGTAGCTGAACGTATTGGTTACCCCACCGGTGAATTTAGGTTGAGGGTTACCCACTACCACCCGTTGCGCCGAGTTGTAGGTGCTGGTTGTTGTGCGGTCTATAGTGCCATCGGCCAGCGTCGTGTTTTTGTACCAGATAGCGTTGCCATTAGCGGGGTCTACACCGGCGTATTCGGGTGTGAAGAAAACACCCAGCGGCTGGCCTTCAACGGCCCGGCTCATTGAGCTTAACCCGCCCTCAATAACCTGACCCTGCAGGTTTGTGATCTTGTTGCGGTTAAACGCCCCATTCAGGCTGGTAGTCCAGCGGAACGCACCCGTCGTGTTTTCCGTGTTCAGCACAAACTCAAAACCCTGGTTTTGCAGGCTACCCACGTTGCGGAACTGTGTGGCAAAGCCGGTAGTCCCAGGTACGTTCACGTTCAGCAGCAGTCCGGTTGTCTGTTTATTGTAGTAGTCGATTTCGCCATTGATCCGGTTGTTCAGGAACCCAAAGTCGATACCGAAGTCGGCCTGGTCGGTTGTTTCCCATTTCAGGTCAGGGTTCGCCAACTGCGAAGGGCGCTGACCCGGCAGGCCAGCATAGCCAGCGTCGCCGGTGAACAGGCCAAGCTGCGGGAAGTTCTGAATTTCGGCGTTACCCGTGCGGCCGTAGCTGGCCCGGAGTTTCAGGAAGCTAACGACGGCCGTGTTTTTCAGGAAATTTTCTTCCGATATGACCCAGCCTGCCGATGCCGCCGGGAAGAAACCGTACCGGCTATCCTTACCGAATCGTGACGAACCGTCGATCCGGGCGCTCAATCCCAGCAGGTAACGGTCGGCAAACTTGTAGTTGGCCCGGGCAAAGTACGACAGGAACCGGTAATCGGTGGCCGATGAGCTGGCGTTTGTTTTGCGGGCGGCACTGGCAATCTGCTTGTACGCATCCGATGGAAAATCCTGCCCCTCAGCCAGGTTCGCCCGTGTTTGCGACTGCTGGTACGACATCCCCACAATGCCATCGATCGCGTTTCGGCCAACTACGGTGTTGTAGGTGAAGAAGTTGTTGGTCGTATAGTTCTCAACCCGCACATACCGGTTCGAGGCCTCCCCCAACGGTGAGCCGGAGTTACGCTGTGTTTTGCTGTTGTAGTACAGTTCTTCCTGCTGATTCAGGACATCCAGGCCAAATTCTGACCGGAACGTAAGCCCTTTTATAATACCCAGCTGACCATACACATTGCTGATGTTGCGGTACACGGTCGTATTGAACATCGAGTTACCAATATTCACGATCGGGTTGTAATAGTACGGAATACTGATATCGCCGGGGGGTGTACCAGCCGGCAATCCCGTGGCCGGATCAATTGAAGGCGTCATGGGTGGTAAGGCCACCATTTGCATCGGGTTATCGAACTGCCGGTCGCCCGATAAACGTTCGTTGAAGGTGCGCGTGATACCTGTGTTGAAGCCCACCCGGAACCGATCCGAAATTTTGTGATCGAGGTTGATCCGCCCGGAGTACCGTTTTATTGCGTTGCCGATCAGAATGCCTTTTTGGTCGAGCAGCTGCCCTGATAAGTAGAAGGTTGTCTTCTCATTACCGCCGTTGATATTCATGTCGTACTGCTGATAAGGGGCATCCTGGTAGCTCAGGTCACCCCAGTTGGTGCTGACCTGCTTGTCCTTAGTGAACGTACCCAGCCCCTGCGTCACGAAAAAATCTTCCATGTAGGTCGTGTAGGAATCAGGATCAGCGGCATCGTAGCCATCTATGCGGTCTGAGTTGGCTGCCGCTTTCCGGTAAAAATCAACGTATTGCTGCGTGTTCAGAAACTGAACCTTACGAGTTGGTTTGCTGGACCCCACCTGGGCCCCAAATGTGATGTTGGTCCGGCCCGATTTACCTTTCTTCGTTGTGATCAGCACTACCCCATTGGCGGCCCTGGACCCATAAATAGCGCCCGCCGACGCGTCTTTCAGAATTTCGATACTCTCAATATCCTGCGGGTTAATATCATTAAGCGGGTTCGTGGCGGCCGAATTGAACGAGAGGTTATCGGTCGTAACCGGCGTACCGTCAATCACATACAGCGGCTGGTTGGAGGCTGACACCGACGATTTCCCCCGGATGCTCACCTGAATACCCTGGCCCAGCTTGCCGCTTCCTGCATTCACCTGCACCCCGGCGGCTTTTCCCTGAATAGCCTGATCGAAGGTAGTAACAGGCTGATCCTGAATATCGGCCGGACGAATCTTGGCGATATTCCCGGTCAGATCACGCTTGATCTGCTGCCCATATCCGGTAACTACTACTTCGGAAAGTAGCCGTGATTCATTCAGCAGTACTACGTTGACAACCGACTGGTTGCCAACAACCACTTCCTGCGTGGTTGAGCCAATGAAACTGTAGACCAGCGTAGCATTCCCTCCCGGAATCGACAATGAATAGCTGCCCTGCGCATCAGACGATGTACCACGCGTTGTTCCCTTAACCAGTACAGATACACCTGGTATAGGCAAACCGTCTTCAGATGACGTGATTCGCCCCGTTATTGTTCTATCCTGTCCGAAACAGATGCTCCAGGTTGAACACACCAAAAGCAGGCTTGCGAGTAATAATTGTTTCATACTTTGTTTTTAGTAAGTTGAAATACACGGACTACTAAGCCACAAAATTAAAAACCAATTAATACGTAATTGCGTTACTAGCTGATTTCGGCAAATTTTTATACTTCCTTTCAAAAAAGTATCAAAATATAATTCTGTATTTTAATTTTAGTAAGAAATCAATTACCATTCCAGCGAGTTCGTATACTTGTGTTTTAGTATAAGTAGATTTCTGCCATAGCATTCAGGTCCAGACCACGTTGGGCCGGTGGGTTTGCCGGTCAGCGTATACAAAAAGCCCGGCCATATGGCCGGGCTTTTTGTATACGTAAGGTTATCCGTTAAAAATTGGGATTCTTAACAGCAACACCTGTTGATGTGTTTAGTACCGACTCGTCGGCAGGTACGTCCCAATAATCCAGGAAGTTGTAATTGATGGTCACATTTTTATTGATCACCGTGCCGGCCGATGTGATCATGACATTGCCGTAGCTTCCACCCCCGTTGGCAATATCGTAGATCCACCCCCAGCGTCTGTTGTCGTAAAAAGCCAGCCCTCTGCTAAACAGGGCCACTCGTCTTTCTTTTGTGAGTTCAGTCAGTGCTCCCGCCAGTGTGAGCTTTGTGCCTGCCGTAACCGGCACACCAGCGCCCTGATAAGCACGAACGGCATCAACAAAGCCCAGACCGGTTTCAATATTTCCCAGACGCATATTAGCCTCGGCCAACATCAGGGTATTTTCCTCGTAACTCCCGGCTATGTATACTTCGTGAGCACCAACGTCTTTTGAGCCATACACGTATACACCTGCCAGCCCATTACCATTCGGCACCATACTGTACCGGGTGGTAAATGAATAGTTGTTCTTATACATCGTTTTGGTGTTGAAGTTGTTGGCCAACCGCTGGTCACCTGGGTTAAACGACTGAATAAATCGCTCACTAATTTTAAATGTCGAGCTTGTGTTCACGTTGGAGGTTAACGCAGCAACGGTGCCTCCCGTTGGGGAGAACGGGGAGTTCGCTGCTGAACTACGCTCCGTAAATACGGCGTCTCCTTTCTTGATGCCATTGGTAACCAGCGTCAGCACCGTGTTCCAGTCAGCAGCGGTCATGGCCGTTGTCGATGACTTGGCGATTGTGGCAGCAGGGTTACCCTTTACAAACGGAGCCAGCTTGTTTACCAGAATGTTCCGGGCAAGCATGGTGTTGATATTCCGTTTCCACATATCGATGGTTGGCACGGTACCATTACCAACCTGGAAGAACGACGGGATCAGCTTAGACATGATCGTCTGATAATCAGCTGCACTAGTCACCTTGCCCAGTGTCGTAGCCGCCAGGTTATAGTAATCGTTCGATTTACTGATCATCACGTCGTGCAGCACGTACCCACCATCTGTTGTCCCGGTTTTGTCTGCGATAAGGCCAGCGTAATACATCGAACCGATTGACCCATACGCATACCCTTTCCACCAATATGCCCAGGCCCGCATGGTATTGGCCCGGCTGGCGGCGTCGCCCTCAAACTTAATCGCTCCGGTAAGGTCCAGGATCTGGTTGCAGACGTTGTTGAGGGCGTACATGTTCAGCCACTGATAATAAATTGGGTTATTGCCGGCCCCGGTAGCAGCCCGGCTATTGTAGGCACGAATGATGCCGATCTGCGGAGCAGGGTTGGTCTGTTTCGAGCCGTCGTCCAGAATAATATAATCGGGTACGCCGATTGTGGTGATCTGATTGTTCGAGGCATCGGCGCCAACGTTATCGGCCATTAGTTCGCTGTATCCCCAGGGCAATGAAAAGTAGCTGTTGCCTAACCAGCCATCGCCATTCAGAAAACCGTTTACATACACCCCGCCCTGGGCAAACCCGATAAGACCGGCTTCGTTGTTTACGTTGGCCGCCAGGGTTGGCGCATTCGGGTTACCGACGTCTAGTTGATCCTTGCAGGAAGAGACTGATCCCATCAGGACCACCGTTGCAAGCACTGAAGCAATAATTTTATTTGTATGAATGCGTTTCATAGTCAGGGAAGTTAATGGTCAGAACCCAATATTGAGGCCAACCTGATACGACTTGGTATTCGGCAGTGTGCTGTGATCTACCCCTCTGTCGAACGATGAGTTTGACGAGCCAGAACTGATCTCGGGATCGTAGCCCGTATACTTCGTGAAGGTTAAAATATTGCGTCCGGTAAAGACTAGCTGGCACTTATTCAGGTAAGGGAGCTTAACAAATTTGGCCACGTCGAAGGCCAGAGAGATATTCCGAAGGCGTACAAACGAAGCATCTTCCACGAAGAAATCTTTGGTCGCATTATTACCGGCGCCACGTGTGCTACCCCACAGGTTGTAGTAAGCACCTGACCAGTAGGCGGGGAAAGCGCCCGTTTTTCCATCAATAGTCACTTGTTTCGAGAAATCACCGCTGATGCCATCGCGATACATCCACTCTTTGGTCTGGTTGTATAAGTGGCTGCCATACACCCAGTCGAACTGGAAGTTCAACGTGAGGTAGTTTCTGAAGGTCACGCCGTTGATGAACGATGCATTGAAAATCGGGTTTGGGTTCATCAGTGGGTACGTCTCATTCGTAAACTGTGGCTGATACGTGAGTTTGCTCACCACACGACCATCCACGATCGTATAGTTGGCCCTGTCTGCTTCACGGATATACGGAACACCCGCCTGATTTACATAGTCGAGGCTTGTCAACGCTTTGTAACCGTATACCTGACCAATTGGCTGACCGGGTGTTAACACCAGGGCGGTGCTGCCGGCACTTGAGGTCAGGATAATGTCCGCCCCACCAGAAATAGCGTCAATTTTAGAAATCTGATGGCCAAAGTTTGTGGTGAAATCCCACCGCAGGCCAGGCGTTTTAAATACAGGAATCGACAACGAGAACTGCACACCGTTCGACGACATATCGATCGCGTTGGTCAGTTGGCCGGTGGAGCCAATCGAAGGGGGCACACTAACGGTATAGATTACGTTGGCACTCGAGCGTTTCCAGTAGGTAAATGAACCTGAAATTGCGTTGAACCACGCCCGGTTCGAGTTGCCTCCCACGGTGAAGTCAGTGCCGATTTCCAATTCTTTCGATACCTCTACCTGTAGGTTCGGGTTGTTGGTAGTGGTTGGAATCGTGTAGACGAGGCCCGAACCCAGGTTCCGCTGACTTAATACAGGGTACCGGTCAAACGCGCCCGGCTGAATACCTGCCTCGCCATAGGCTGCCCTTAGCTTGAAGTATGTCAGCGTATTAGCCAGCGCGCTATTTTTCACGAAAGATAGCGGCGCAACGTGGGCGTCGAAATGCGGGAAGGTGAAGGGCGTAGAACCGGCACCGAAGGCAGATGAATAGTCGGTTCTGAAGCCAGCTGTAAGGCCGCCATAGTCGCCATACTCAATCTTCTGGTTCACCAGATAACCGTACGTAATGAAGGGAGTCACGTTATCGTAAGCTACTGACTGCGTCGATGTGGCACCAATGTTATACGGAGGCGCAGTACCTAAGCCAATACCGTACGTATCATATTCTGTCGACTTATTCTTCCGATAATCGAACGAGATCTGCGTGCTGGTCTGAATAGGCAGCTTACTATTGAAATCGTTCTGGAAGTCGGTCCGAATGAAAGCCGTTCCCAGGAAGTTCTGGAAAGTATTGGTGTATTGATAGTTGTCAATTTCGCCCAGGTTATCCGGTGCGTAGGCACTTGCGTACGAATTATAGTAATTGGAGCTTATATTTTGAGACTGATTAAAGTAGGTCTGTCTCGAAGTTTCGGTACGGTAGTTAATACCATACTTCGCGTTCAGGTCAACAAACTTGTTGAGCTTGTAATCCGCTTCAAAATTCTGTACCACATCGATCTTGTTGTTTACCGCGTCGGTATAGGCCGCCTGGTAATAAGGATTACCGGCGTTGATACTCAAAAAGTCGGCCGTCGGATAAACGGGGTACGTGCCATCAGCCAGCTTACGGGTCAGATCAAAGAAAGGCGATGTGTTCAGAAACCCGTAGACCGAGCCAACGCTACCATTCCCCGTTCCGAACGCAGCCCCCAAACCTGGCTTCAGCGTATTCTTGGTGTAAATCAGTTGCGTGTTCGACCGAAGTGTAAATCCTTTGAACAGTTCCGTGCCCAGGTTGGCGGAGAAGTTACTCCGGTCAACAAAACCGTTATTATTCGTCAGGATAGGCGATGTAGTATGGTTGTTGGCAACCGCTATGTTGAAATCGCTTTTATCTGATGCGCCCGAAATGCTGATGTTGTTATTGGTAGTAACGCCCGTCTGAAACACTTGCTTGAAGTGATCATAATATTTCAGATTACCACTATACGGGGTGTTGGCGTCATTCCGAATATCCTGAATGGCATAGCGAGTGGCGCCGCCATACTTATAGGAAATACCCGTGATAGCCCCCACATCCGTATAATCGAGGATATTGCCTTTAGCATCAACGATGTTATTGTTGGCATCGGTCAGGTAGGGGTGCAACTCTGCCTTGTGCACATTACCTGTATTCAGGAATTGATTGGCCGAGTAGCTGGTCGAGAAATTGATGGCCGTGCGCCCTTTCTTCCCTTTTTTAGTGAACACCTGGATAACGCCATTAGCGCCTTGCGCGCCATAGATCGACGCTGAAGCAGCGCCCTGCACCACCTCGATGCGGTCAACGTTGTTCAGATCCAGCGAGTTAATATCAGTAGAAGCGACCTGTACACCGTCTACCATAATGAGTGGTTTTGTTCCGCCCTGAACGCTGTTGATGCCCCGAAGCAGAATGTTCACCGGGTCACCAGGATTACCACTGACCGACGAAATCTGGGCACCGGCTATTTTACCAATTAATGCCTGGTCAATAGAGGCCGTTGGTGTTTGTGGCAGATCTTTCCCCGACACGCTCTCTACGGCAATCCCCAGCTTGGCCTTGCTGGTTGCCACCCCACTACCCGTTACTACCACTTCGGTTAACTGCCGGGTATCGCTACCGAGCGCAATGTTCAGTGATGTCTGGTTACCAACGGCAACTTCTTTGGTTTCGGCACCTACAAAGCTGTAGACAAGTGTAGCCCCCTTACTTGGAATGGCAATCGAATAAGTACCATTGGCATCCGTTGATGTTCCCCGTGTAGTGCCTTTGATCACAACCGATACACCAGGTATGGCTGCGTTGTCGTCGGCCGAAGTAACCTTTCCGGTCACTGTCCTGTCCTGAGCTAGACCGATAGTCCAGGTAGAGCAAACCAGCAGTAAGCTCATAAGTAATAATTGCCTCATGTAAATAGATCGTTAGATTAAGTAATACCAACAGCCCTATACCTAGCCTGTCAGACAGGTACTGGCATAGAGAAAGCAATATACATTTTTCGCATTTACCGGTAGTTTATACCGTATTATCACTATTTCATGATATAATATTTTGTATATTCTTTATTTATACAAATAAATGATTAAATACAAAAACGCAGATGTTTACGCCTTGTCTCCCTGGAAATGGCCTGGGTTTTTAATAACAATTTAATTGAATTCCTGCTTCATGGCGCTTTTGGCGGCCTCCACCTTTAGCCAGTAGGCTGTAAACGCACAACGCCCGACCAATTGGCCAGGCGTTGTGTGTTCATGAACCTACGACTGGGTGTACCCCAACGTGTCGGTAGCTTACTTCGGATTCTTTGTAGCGGCACTACCCGTAGCGGCTGGGTTATAGGCCAGTTCGTTGTCAGGTACGTCCCAATAATCCAGGAAGTTGTAGTTGATGGTGGCGTTGGTGCTCACCTTACCGGCTTTATCCACAACGACAGCCCCTTTGCGGCCATCGGTGATCACGCCCCAGCGGCGGGCATCGTAGAATGCTAAACCACGGAAGACCAACGCTACCCGACGTTCTTTACGTAATTCTTCCAGAGCCTGCGCCTGGGTGAGGCCCGTTAACGGGGCCAGACCAGCACCCTGCGATGTACGAACGGCATCAAGCGATGTCAAGCCACCGGCAATGTCGCTGGTATAGATTTTGGCTTCGGCTTTCATTAGCTCGTTTTCTTCAAACGTACTCGCCAGATACAGTTCATAGGCACCTTCGGTCCGGTTGTTCAACACCACAACACCAGCCATCCCCTTACCACCGTCATCAATCAACCAGCGGGTGTTAAATGAATTGCCCCGGTCCTGGTTGAACAGGATCGCCGACGGTTGTTTAGTGAAGTTGTTGTCTAACCGCTTATCGCCCGCCGGGAAATCCTGAATCAGGCGCTCGCTGATCTTAAATGTACCCCCAGTTGGGCCGGTAGACTTAGCCGCAATGTTCCCGTCCAGCCTGCTCATAAAATCAGAGTTTGCATTGGACCGGCCTGTGAACACCTTATCCGCTGCTTTCACCCCATCGTTAGTCAGCGTCAGCACTTGGCTCCATTGTGCGGCGGTCATCGTTTTGGCTGGTGTATTGACCAGTATGTTACGGGCCTTCATGGTGTTTATATTCCGCTTCCACTCGTCTGGTGTTGGCACTACGCCTTTACCCACCTGGTTGAACGAAGGGATCAAGCCTCTCATCACCGCCGTATAATCAGTACCACCTGCACCCAACGCCGTAAGCGCGGTGCTGGCGAGGTCAAAGTTTTTAGCGGCTTCTTCAATGATCTTTTCTTTAGTAACGTAGTTTCCGCTGGTTACTCCGGCCTTATCGTTAATGAGCCCGGCATAGTAGATGGAGCCTATACGCGAGTAGGCATAGCCTTTCCACCAGTAAGCCCAGGCTTTCAGGGTGTTCAGCTTGGCAGCCTGAGCCGCCGCATCGCCCGCAAATTTGGTACTGGCCGCAATTTCCAGCACGGAGTTCATCCCGTTATTCAGGTTATACATGTAGGCCCACTCGTTAAACAACGGATTGGCACCACCCTGAGCGTTTACGTTTACCGTGCGAATCAGGGCAATTTGCGTATTTACCGAGCTTGGGTTAGTCACTTTTGTGCCATCATCGAGCGTCACCAGATCGGGCATACCGATCTGATTACCAAACTGGTTGGCGGCTTCTTCACCCACCTCATCACCCATCAGGGAGTGAAAGCCAACAGCGCCTGTCCAGAAACCGCCGGGCACACCGTCATAATATTTTATACCGGCACTTGAGTTACCCATACCGTTGATATAGACCGTTCCCTGGGCAAGCGAGATTACGCCCACTTCCGTTGCCGCGCTGGAGGGCGTAGGCTGGTTGGGGTTTTTTACATCCAGCTCGTCCGTGCTACAGGCCATCAGTAAGCCGGTGACGGTCAGGGTAAGCAGGGTATTTTTGATGTATGTCTTCATGAATTTGATTCAGTGTTGATTGAGCGATTAGAAACCGAAGTTTAGACCAATCTGGTATGAGCGCAGGTTAGGCATGGTATTATGATCTGTTCCCCGGTCAAAGGCTGAGTTTTCGTTACCCGTTGTCTGGCCTGAACTCACTTCAGGGTCCATGCCCGTATACTTCGTGAACGTTAGCAGGTTACGGCCGCTAAGCTCAAGTTGCAGGTTGCGAACAGGCAGTTTAGGAATGGCTTTTGCCAGGTTGAACCGGAGCGAGACGTTCCGTAGGCGCACAAACGAAGCATCTTCGTAGAAATAGTTCTTGGTACCATTGTTAGCACCGGCCTGATACACGCCCCGGTAGAAGGCTGTCCAGGCACCGGTGTTGCCATTGATGGTGATTGGCTCGGTATAGTCTGAGCTAATACCATCGCGATACAACCAGCTTTTGGTTTGGTTGTAAACATGGCTTCCCTGCGTCCAGTCAAACTGGAACCCGAGCGTCACAATATCCCGGAACGATACGCTGTTGATAAACGTCGAGGTAAAGGCCGGATTGGGGTCACCCAGGCTGTACTGCTTCGAGCTGAACAAAGGCTGTTTTGTCGTTTTGTTGACAACGTACCCATTGCTTGCCACTTCATATAAGGCTTTGTTTGCCTCCGAAATAGCCGGCGTGCCATCAGGCAAAATCTGGTTCAGGTCACGAATGGCCACGAATCCAAACAACTGGCCAATTTTCTCACCGGCCTTCAGCACGTAGTTTGTGCTACCCGCGCTTGAGGTTACTGTAATTTGTGCGTTCCCTTTTACAGACGTAATCTCTGAAGTCTGTTTACCAAAGTTGGTTGTGAAATCCCAGGTAATGTTCTTACCGCGATACAGGGTTGTATTCAGTGAGAACTGAAGCCCATTCGATGATAACCCAAACGCGTTGTCTTTCAGTTGGCCAATACCCGTAGATGGCGCAGCATCGACGTTATAAATTGAGTTGTCGGTGCTCCGTTTCCAGTAGGAGAATGAGAAGTTCAGTTTACGCAGCCAGTCGCCATTGCCACCTTTTACGCTAAAATCGGTCCCAACTTCCAGCTCTTTCGATACTTCTACGCTCAGGTCAGGGTTACTTTGAGTTGGACTGTAGTAGAATACGTTGTTGGTGCCCATCGATCTGGTACTTAATGTCACGTACCGGTCAAACGGACGGGGCTGAATACCAGCTTCGCCATAGGCCGCCCGAATCTTGAACTCGGGTACAATCTGCCCGAGCGAGCTATTCTGCCAGAAGTTGAATGAAGATGGCCGGATATAAGCGTTACCCGCCGGGAAGCCAAATGGCGTTGACCCACGACCAAAAGCCGATGAGTAGTCGCTGCGGTACGTACCTGTTACCCCACCGAAATCGCCAAATTCAATGTTCTGGCTGACCAGATACCCAAAGGTGATGAACGGAGTCACGTTGTCGAACCGGGTGCGGGTAGAGGTTGCCTGAGCTGCCGTTACGGGGCTATACAGGGGCAGGCCCAGATTGGCTACACCGTTTTCGCTATACACGTTTTTCCGGTAATCAAACCCTACCAGGGTGTTGGTACGGATGGGCAGGTTGATGTTAAAATCCTTTTGGAAATCAGTCTTGATGGTCGCGCTTGTAAACGCGTTCTGAAACACGGTTTTGTAGTTAAACTCCGTGATCTCGCCGCTTCCGTCAGAGTTATAATACGATGTATACCGTGTTCTGTCGGCTATGTTATTACGATTCTGCGTCTGGTTAAGGTATGTATACCGATCTGTCTCAGTCTGGTAATTCAGCCCGTAACGGGCGTTCAGATCAAGGAACTTGATGGGGCTATACGTCAGATTCAGGCTCTGAATCACATCGATCTTATTGTCGTTATGGGTCAGATATTGCTGGCGGTAATTTGGGTTAAACGCATTTACACCCGATGCATCCCCATAATATCCACCGTAATTTCCGTCTACGTCAACGGCATCGTAGTTGGCAAAAGGACGCGTGTTGTTTACCGAGTAAAGCAAATTCCGGTCATCCACTTTCAGCGAATTGCGCGTGTATACCAACTGCGTTACACTGCGCAGTGTCAGGTTTTTGGCCAGCGTCATGCCGATATTGGTTACCAGGTTGGTCCGGTTGAAATCACCGTTATTCCGAATTGGGCTCGACTGGTAGTTGTTCGAGAGCGTGATGCTGAAATCGGACCGGCTGTTGCCACCCGACAGGTTCACCGAGTTGTTTATCGTTTTCGACGGAACCATGAAGGTGTTGAAGTGATCGTAGTACTTCAGGTTCTGGTCGTAGGCTTTGTTGGCGTTACTGTTTACATCCAGTGCGTTGTACTGCACGTTTTCGCTCCACCGGAGGGAGTTCGGGTCAAGCGTAATGGGCTTACCCGATACACCGATAACATTGTTACTGGCGTCAGTCACAAAGGCATGCTTGTCGGCTTTGCGTACGTTACCAATGTTCAGGTACGTGTTTTCGGCGTAGCTGTTTGAGAAGTTAACCCGGATTGGGCCGTCGACGCCGCGCTTGCTGAACAGCTGAATGACCCCATTGGCACCCTGCGCTCCGTAGAGCGTTGAGGCAGCGGCACCCTGAATCACTTCGACCCGATCAATGCTGCTCAGATCCAGCGAGTTGAGGTCGGTCACCCCAACCTGCACACCATCCATCAGCACTATGGGAGCCGTTCCCCGGTTTACCGTATTAATCCCACGCAGCAGGATATTGGCCCGTGCACCGGGTGTGCCGTTTGCGCTCACAATCTGGGCACCGGCAATTTTACCGACCAAGGCCTGATCGATCGAGGCGGTTGGAGCAGCAGGCAGATCTTTTGACGATACCGATTCAACCGCAATACCCAGTTTAGCTTTCGTTGTAGCCACACCAACACCGGTTACCACTACTTCGCCAAGTTGACGGGCATCACTAGCGAGTGACACATTCACTACAGATTGGTTGCCAACGACTACTTCTTTCGTTACAGACCCGACAAAGCTGAAAACCAGGGTTGCACCCGTGCCAGGCACCGCGATTGAGTAGTTTCCTTCCGCATCTGATGATGTCCCACGCGTTGTGCCTTTGATAACGACTGAAACACCCGGTACAGCCTGGTTATCATCGGCTGAAATTACTTTTCCGGTTACGGTTTTGTCCTGGGCTAGACATATAGTCCAGGTAGAGCAAACTAGAAGTAAGCTCATGAGTAATAGTTGCCTCATAGAGTACGGTTTTTAGATTGAGTGAAAGTACTAGTGCTAATGAATTCACAAAACTAATTATTGTTCGGTGAGTAGACAATAGGCCTTCCTGTATTTGGCAACTTTTTATTCGGCAATAAATTACTATATCAGAATATTATTCTAGTATTCGATATTTTTTATAATGTAATGATTTACGAGCCAATCTAAAATCTTTGCCATAAACCACTAGAATATACCACTTTATTGATCAACACTCAGCTTACATATACCATTTAATACTTAAAAAAATAAGTAAGTATAGTAATACAGCAAGGCGGCCAACTACCAGCTGGCTGTTGCCTTTCTTATAAAATACGTATGTGTTTATGTCAGACAGCGCTGGCAATAGCGTCTGCTATCCGGAGCGTTCGGGCGTACCGATAACCTGACTGGAAGATCTCGCGGGCGTGGCGAATATCCGTTACCGAGAAGTTAACGAGGCTTGGTGGCTCAATAACAAAGTGGCAGTGCTCCAGGCGCTCTTTAGTTTTACTACGCACCGATAAGACCAGACTTCGCTCAATAACGCCGCGCGCCGTTCGGATAGGCTTATTGGCCGGAAATGGATTGCAGTGCGAGCCGATCAGGTAATCTACATGGTCGATTACGGGCTCGATCGGAAGATTATTCAGCACTCCTCCGTCAATGTACTGCTTCTTGTTAATGAGTAAGGGCTCAAAAATTCCCGGCAAGCAACAGGAAGCCAGCACGGGACGAATCAGCTCACCCTGATCGAAGATCACCAGTTCGCCTGCATTAAGATCCACGGCAGCGACGTGCAGGGGAATACTGAGTGCCTCAAAACTATCGGTAGGAATATATTTACGGTACAGATCAATGGCGGTGTCGATCCGTAACAAGCCCATCCGGGTCCAGGCAGGCCGCAAATGCCGGACAAAGGAGGAAGACTCTATAATTTTCAGCGACTCGTCGGGCGTGTAGCCAGTGGCGGTCAGGGCGCCTGTTATAGCCCCGGCGCTCGTACCCGACAGACGATCAATCTGGATGCCCTGTTCGATCAGGGCTTTTATGACACCGAGGTGAGCAATGCCGCGCGCGCCACCTCCCGATAAGACCAAACCAATCTTCATGTAGTTTCAGCTGATAAAAGACCAACGAACGCACCTAGGAAACGTACTATCCTCGGCGAAGGTTTACGCCAGTAAGTCGGCCAGTCGGCCCTGCTCCCGAATCGTGACGCCTTTTTCGGTCTGGTGTACAGTGGCGGCTTCAATGACCGGATCATGTTCAAACACAAGTACCCAGTTTTCGGCCGCTGCCTGCGCCAGCAATTGCTCTTTCTCGGTCATGGTTAGTAACGGGCGCACGTCGTAGCTCATTACGTAGGGGAGCGGCAAATGCCCCGCCGAGGGTATAAGGTCAGCGCAGAATACCACTGTTTGTTCGCCAAGTGTCAACTTGGGCAACGCCATTTTTTCGGTATGCCCATCAACATAGAGTAGCTCCAGGCCAGGTACGTTCAGGTACGTGTCGTTCACAAACCGCAGTTGTCCACTTTGCTGCAACGGCAGGATATTCTCGCGCAGAAACGACGCTCGCTCTCTCGGATTCGGACGAACAGCCCATTCCCAATGGGCCGGGTGCGTCCAGTAACTAGCCGCCGGGAACGTAGGGCGAAGGGTCTCTCCTACCCGCTCAACGGCGCCACCAACGTGGTCGAAATGCAAATGTGTCAGCAGCACATCGGTAATATCCGATACCGAATAGCCAGCCTTTTGAATCGATGAAAGCAGCGTGGCATCGCCATTCAGTGCATAATGGCCAAAGAACTTTTCGTCCTGCTTCGTGCCAATGCCTGTATCGACCAGTATCAACCGGTTACCGGACTCGATGAGCAGGCACCGCATGGCCCAATTGCAGCGGTTCTGCTCATCGGCCGGATTTTTCTTCTGCCAGAGCGGTTTTGGCACTACCCCAAACATGGCTCCTCCATCGAGTTTGAAAAAGCCCGTATCAATCGTCTGTACAGTCATTGAGTGCGTTGACAAGTCCTGGGCGAACTTACGGATAATTTCAGCGACAGGGTAGCCCCTACCTGGCTAAACGCATCCAGGAACGCTGATAGCCTCTGCTTTACCGGCTGGTGCAACAAATCGGCCAATACTGAGCTGACCTGGTAGTAACGGGTCCTTCCTCGCCTGAGCTGAGCCTGCTTAACCCTGGCTAAGGGGGTCCTAAAACGTAAAAAGCCCCGCAACCAGTTGGCTTGCGGGGCTGCTGTGTGGGCCAGCCTGGGCTCGAACCAGGGACTTACTGATTATGAGTCAGTTACTCTAACCAACTGAGTTACAAGCCCTTATCAGACCGTCGTTGCCGTTCTGACAGCACAAAAATACACCTTTCAACCGAATTTATGACCATCCCGCCGATTTTTTCGTTTTTAAGGCGGTAGCGACCTGCTACCTTTAGCCCATGGCCAACAAGAAGAAAATCCTTAACGACCCGGTCTACGGTTTCATCAGCATTCAATCGCCGTTACTCTTCGATCTGGTTGAACATCCCCATTTTCAGCGCCTTCGTCGTATCAAACAGTTAGGCTTGTCAGAATACGTATATCCTGGCGCCCTGCACACCCGCTTTCACCATGCCCTGGGGGCTATGCACCTGATGGGGCAGGCCACCGGTACGTTATGCAGTAAGGGAAATCAGTTGTCGGAGGCCGAATGCGAAGCCGCTCAGATTGCCATCCTTCTTCACGATGTAGGCCACGGCCCGTTCTCGCATGTGCTGGAATGTTGTATTCTGGAAGGCATACACCACGAGGAAATATCACTGATGCTGATGCACGACCTGAACCGGCAGTTTGGTGGTGCCTTGTCACTGGCGATCGAAATGTTCGAAGGCACGTATCATCGGCCATTCTTCCACCAGTTGATATCCAGCCAGTTAGATATGGACCGGATGGATTACCTGAATCGCGACTGTTTTTATACGGGCGTTGCGGAAGGCGCCATCGGGGCGGAGCGAATCATTAAAATGCTCGATCTGGCCGATGATCAGCTGGTTGTGGAGGATAAAGGGATTCTTAGCGTCGAAAATTTTCTGAATGCCCGGCGGCTGATGTACTGGCAGGTCTACCTGCATAAAACGTCGATCTGTTGCGAATCCATGCTGGTGCAGATTCTTCGACGGGCTCGCTTTCTGGCGCGCAATGGCGAACGAATTGACGCGCTGCCCGACTTTCTGATGTTCCTGCGTGAAAGCATCTCTATCGATGAGTTCAGGGCAAATCCAACGTACCTGCAGGCCTTTACCCAGATCGATGATTACGACGTCTGGGCCTGCGTTAAAGCCTGGGCCACGCACCCTGATCCGGTTCTGTCCATACTCTGTCAGATGCTGCTCGATCGGCGGCTATTCAAGATTATCCTATCGACCGAGCCTTTCCAGCCCGTTCTGGTCGAAGAGATGACCCAGCAACTTCGCCGCAAAGGGCTTTCCGACGATGAACTGTCTTATTTTCTGGTTGAAGGCCAGGCGACGAATGCCGCTTACCTGCCCACGGGTGACTCTATTCGGATCAAATTCAAGAATGGACTCGTGCGTGATATTGCCGATGCGTCGGATCTAGCCAACATTGGTGCGCTCTCTACCATCGTCAGACGCCACTACGTTTGCTGGGCACGCGAGCTGAATTGGGTTGTTGCCCGCTCCTGATTAGACAGCACAAACAATAAATTGAATTAAATGACCATTTATACGAATAGTGCAATTTGTTGGCTACCTTGCGAACCTAACGTCTACTTAGACGGAATCCTAGTTCCCGGCTTATTAAACGCTTATGGAGTTCACAGTCAGGCAAATAGCTGCCCTGCTTAACGCTGAGGTTAGTGGCGATGACACATTGACGGTCAGCCAGTTAGCTAAAATCGAAGAGGCATCTACCGGTAGTATTTCCTTCCTTTCCAACCTGAAATACGAGCCTTTTTTATACAGTACTCAGGCGTCTGCTGTCATTGTAGACCACTCATTTACACCACGTGAGCCTGTTTCTACCACGCTGATTAAGGTCGAAAACGCTTATTTGGCGTTCACCCAATTATTAGAAGAATACCATCGGCAAATCAGTTTTGCACGCGTTGGCGTCGAGCAGCCGTCCTACATACATGAGAGCAGCAGCATGGGCGAGCGGGGCTATCTGGGGGCGTTTGCCTATATCGGCAAGCAATGCAAGATTGGGCAAAACGTAAAAATATACCCGCACTGCTACATTGGTGATAATGTGACCATCGGCGATAACACCATTATCCATTCCGGTGTCAAACTTATCGACAACACGGTTATTGGCCGTCATTGCATCATCCACCCCAACGCCGTTATTGGTTCAGATGGATTTGGGTTTGCGCCTCAGGCCGATGGCACCTACAAAACCATTCCCCAACTGGGCAACGTAGTTATAGAGGATTACGTCAGTATTGGCTCCAATACGACCATCGACTGCGCCACCATGGGGTCTACCATCATTCGTCAGGGAGCCAAACTCGATAACCTGATTCAGATTGGTCATAACGTTGAGGTTGGCCGTAATACAGTTATTGCCGCCCAAACGGGCATTTCAGGGTCAACCCGGATTGGCGAGAATTGCGTTATCGCGGGTCAGGTCGGTTTTGCCGGTCACCTCACCATTGCCAATGGTACTAAAGTTGGTGCCCAGTCGGGCATTGGCAAGAGTGTGTCGGAAGAAGGCGTTTCGCTGAATGGATCAACAGCCTTTCTGCTTCGTGATAATATGCGCTCGCAGGCCATCTTCCGTCGGTTGCCCGAGCTGGAACGCCGGGTTAATGAATTAGAAAAAAAACAAAATTAGTTTTCTGTCTTCTGTTTTCTGTCTTCTGTTGCTGCGCTATTCATCTGGTATATCATATAGCAACGCAACAGAAGACAGAAGACAGAAGACAGAAAACAGTTTACGATGAATATTAAACAGCAAACTATACAAAAAGCCGTTTCGGTATCGGGCGTAGGATTGCACACGGGCGTGTCAGCTACCATGACGTTCATGCCGGCGCCTGCAAACCACGGTTATAAATTTCAGCGGATCGACCTGCCGGGTCAGCCAACAGTAGATGCCGACGTAGATTTTGTCGTTGACCTGTCGCGCGGCACTACGCTCGAGCAGAATGGGGCCCGCATCCATACTGTCGAGCATACGCTGGCGGCTCTGGTTGGTCTCCAGATCGACAATGCCCTGATCCAGCTCGACGGGCCGGAGCCCCCCATCATGGATGGCTCATCGATCAAATTCGTGGAAGCCCTTCAGTTTGCCGGTCTTGAAGAGCAAAACGCCGACCGGAAGTACTTCGAAATCACTGAGTTTGTTCATCACCGGAATCCCGAAAAAGACATCGAGATTGCGGCCCTGCCGCTGAATGATTATCGCCTGACGGTGATGGTCGATTACAACTCGCAGGTGATCAACAGCCAGCATGCTTCGCTGAATGACCTGACGCTCTTTTCGCAGGAAATTGCCTCGTGCCGCACGTTTGTGTTCCTGCACGAACTGGAAGCCCTCTACAAGCAGAACCTGATCAAAGGGGGTGATCTTAGCAACGCCATTGTCATCGTTGACCGGGACGTTGATGAAGGGGAGCTCGATCATCTGGCCCAGCTACTGAACAAGCCACGCGTTGGCGTAAACAAGCAGGCGGGTATCCTGAATAACCTGCAGTTGCACTATCCCAACGAAATGGCCCGCCACAAACTGCTCGACATGATTGGTGATCTGGCTCTGATCGGCCGGCCCATTAAAGCGCAGATCCTGGCCGCCCGGCCGGGTCATGCCGCCAACGTAGCGTTTGCCAAGAAAATTAAAAGCCTGATTCAAAAGAACGCTCAGAACCAGGTGCCTCAGTACGATCCCAAGCAGCCGCCCGTACTCGATATCAACCGCATTACGCAGTTACTGCCTCACCGCTATCCGTTTCAGATGATCGACAAAATCGTTGCGCTCGACGAGAGCAGCGTGGTCGGCATCAAGAACGTGACGATGAACGAACCTTACTTTCCCGGGCATTTCCCGGGCAATCCGGTTATGCCGGGCGTATTGCAGCTGGAAGCAATGGCGCAAACAGGTGGTATACTGGTTCTAAGTACCGTGCCAGATCCTGAAAACTACTGGCCTTACCTGATCGGTATAGAAAACTGTCGGTTCCGTCGCAACGTATTGCCCGGCGATACCGTAATCTTCCGTTGTGAGTTCAGCTCACCCATGAAGCGCGGCATCGTAAAAATGCAGGGACGTGGCTATGTGAATAATAATCTGGTCTGCGAAGCCGACATGATCGCCAGTTTGGTAAAGAAAAAATAGTTTACTGTCTGCTGTTTACTGTTTACTGCGGTCCGCCGCTGCGGTGCGCTGCTAATCTGAACGTACCTGAGCAAGCGGAGCAACAGTAAACGGTAAACGGTAAACAGCAAACCATCTTCAGAATGATTCAACCATTAGCCTACGTCCACCCCGAAGCCAAGATTGCTCAGAATGTGGTGATTGAGCCTTTCGCTATTATCCACAAGGACGTTGAAATCAAAGAAGGCACCTGGATTGGCTCTCATGCCGTCATCAACTCTGGCGCACGCATTGGTCGCAACTGTAAAATTTATTCAGGTGCCGTCATTGCCGGTGTCCCTCAGGATCTAAAGTTCAATGGTGAAATAACCCAAGCCATCATCGGTGATAACACCACCATTCGTGAGTATGCCACCATTAGCCGGGGAACCGAAGAGCACTGGCGCACGGAAATCGGGGCCAACTGCCTCATAATGGCCTATGCCCACGTAGCCCACGACTGCCGGATTGGCGATCACTGCATCATTGTCAATAATGTGCAGATGGGGGGTCATGTACACATGGGCGACTGGGCCATCATCGGTGGATCGAGCTCTGTTCACCAGTTCGTTAAAGTTGGTTCGCATGCCATGGTATCTGGCGGATCATTGGTGCGTAAAGATGTTCCGCCCTTCACGAAAGCGGCGCGTGAGCCATTATCCTACGCGGGCATAAATTCTATCGGACTTCGTCGCCGGGGATATAGCAACGAGCAGATCAACGAGATTCAGGAAATTTACCGCTACATCTTCCTGCGCGGCTTCAACAACGCCGAAGCCCTGAATCGCATCGAGCTTGACATACCGGCCACTGCCGAGCGCGACGAAGTGCTCAACTTCATCCGGAATTCGGAGCGCGGTATCATGAAAGGGCCAGGTGGAGGCAGCGGGGAATAAAGATCCGTTTACAGTATGCAGTTCACCGGTTGAAGTTGCGCTGCTTGCTGAATGCGTTGCTACCTGGCAAAGCAACTGAGGACTGTAAACTGCAACCTGCAAACTTGAAAGTTATAGCTGAACAGATTGGCAAAAAGTACCGCCGGGAATGGATTTTCCGGGGCGTTGATCTAACGCTTTCGGCCGGAAACAGCTACACCTTTGTTGGCCCGAACGGTAGTGGAAAATCGACGCTACTGCAAGTACTGGCCGGTATGCAGCCCGCGTCGGCAGGTACGTTAACGTATCTGGTCGGGAACAAAAAGATCGACGACGAAAACTGGTTTCGTCACCTTATTCTGGCGGCGCCTTATCTCGAGCTCATTGAAGAACTAACGCTGCTCGAACTGCTTGATTTTCACCGACGGTTCAAACCGTTTCGGCATGGTACAGCATCGCTTGAGCTGATCGATCAGATGCAACTTACCCACGCCCGGGATAAAGAGATCAAGTTTTTTTCGTCGGGCATGAAGCAACGGGTTAAGCTGGGGCTCGCGTTTTTCTCAGAAGCCAGTATCGTCCTGCTCGACGAACCAACCTCGAACCTCGACCGGCAGGGCGCCGCCTGGTATCACGAGCAGGTCAGCCGGTTGATTGATCCCGCAACAACGCCCCCGGTCTTACTCCTGATCGGCTCCAATCAGCCCGCAGAATACGATTTCTGCCCGAACGTACTCGATGTCGGTCAGTGGAAGCGTTCATAAATGGCCAAAAAAACTACTGAATGCCAGTTTGTCTGGCAACGTATCTGGTCTGGCGGCAGTATTCCGGTATAGTGCCTAAGCAACCGGAGCCAGCCAAAAGATCGACGGTTCAGCGGGCGCGGAATAATTTTTGTAGCTTTAGGTAAGGTTACTTCTCACCCTGCCCTTATGCGCTTTATTCTACTCTGGATCACTTTGTTTTTACCCTTCCTGACCTGTTGGTCTTCCCCCGGAGGCACCACATCGGGGGTGGTGTTTGTTGAGAACAAGGGGCAGTGGGCGAGCGATGTTCTGTTCAGGGCCGATCTGCCGGGTGGTTTTCTTTTCCTGAAAAAAAGCGGGCTTCATTACGTTTTTTACGATACCCGCGAAACAGCCCGTCGCCATGCAGCTGCGGCCCCAACTGACCCCGTTTCACCTACCATACGAGCACACGGCGTCGCGGTTTCGTTGCTGAATCAGTCTGGTTCAGGGCATATGGAGGGCGTCAATCCGGTAGGTACGTCGTTCAGTTATTTTACCGGCAACGATCTTTCGCGGTGGGCAGGCGGCATTCGGGGCTTTCCGGAGGTGATCTACCATGACGTTTACCCCGGTATCAACCTGCGGATTTACGCTTATTACGAAACATTAAAGTACGAGTTCGTCGTGCAGCCAGGTGCCAATCCAGCCAGTATTCAACTGGCCTACACCGGCGCCGAGCAGCTTTCTCTCCTCGACAACCGACTGATTATCAAAACGTCGGTGAATGAGTTTCGGGAAAATGCCCCTTATAGCTTTGTCACCCGGGCCGATAAGGCCACCGAAGTAGCCACTCGCTGGGTTTTGACAGGGCAGGTAGCCCGGTTCGAGTTTCCAAAAGGGTATGACAACACACAAACCCTGACCGTTGACCCGGAACTGGTCTTTACGACATTCTCAGGTTCACGAGCCGACAATTTCGGTCACACGGCCACCTACGATGCCCAGGGCAATACCTATGTGGCAGGCTCGGTCTGGGGTACTAGTTTTCCCGCAACGACTGGTGCCTTTCAGGTCGATTACGCCGGACAAACGGATGTTGGTATCATGAAGTTCTCACCCGATGGTTCACAACTGCTCTTTGCCGTAAACCTGGGCGGTAGCGGGGCCGACTTACCGCACAGCGCCGTTGTGAATAGCAAAGGCGAGCTAATTGTGATGGGCAGTACAGCCTCCCCCACTTTTCCCACCACCGCCGGGGCTTTTCAGCGCACACTGACATCCATTCTGGGCGGTGGCACATCCGTCTACGGGGGGTATCTCGGCTACAACCTGGCGAGCGATCTGTTCATTGTCAGACTGGGCAGCGATGGCAAAACATTGACAGGCAGCACCTTGCTGGGCGGATCGAATAACGACGGATTAAATCCGGTTCCGGGCAATGCATACATCCGTAACTACTCCGATGAGTTTCGAGGCGAGGTTATCGTTGGTCCCGACGATGATGTGTACCTGGCCAGCAGCTCGCAGTCGACTGATTTTCCGGTGACCGACGGGTCGAGGTTATCAGGTACGTTCGATGGTGTTGTTTGCCGGCTTTCGGCTGACCTGACCCAACTTCGCTGGTCGACCCGAATTGCCGGCAACAATGCCGACGAAGCCCACGGCCTGCGCCTTGCCGCTGATGGTTCGCTGTATGTATGCGGGAGCACATTCAGCACGAACCTCGGCACCGCCGGGAGCCTGCAACCCCAACTTGCCGGGTTGAATGATGGGTACCTGGCGCGGTTGGTCAATGGTACCATCACGGCGCTAACGTACCTGGGCACGTCTTTCTCCGACGTGGCCGATCTGGTTGATATTGGGCCCGACAATGTTCCGCACGTGCTGGGGCTGACCAAAGGGCTTTACCCCGTTTCGGCAAACGTGTATACCAATGCGCGGAGCGGTCAGTTTATTCACGCCCTCTCACCTGACCTAAGCAAAACCGTTTTCTCTACGGTGCTTGGTACCGGGCGGGCCTTGCAGCCAAACGGATCGGTAACGGGCCCCGACATTTCGCCAACGGCTTTTCTGGTCAATTCCTGCGGTAATATTTACATTGCCGGGTGGGGCGGGTCGGTCAACGTGTTGAACGGCTACAACGCGTTCAGTACCACCACCGGTTTACCCGTCACGACCGATGCCTATCAACCTGTTACCAGTGCCAGTAATTTCTGGATTGGCGTACTGGAACGCAACGCCAAATCATTGCTGTACGGCACGTTTATGGGCGATACCCGGTCGGCCGCCGCTGCTACGTCTGATGGCGACCATGTGGATGGCGGCACGTGCCGGTTCGATAAGGATGGCACGATCTACCATGCAGCCTGTAGCTGTCGCTCGAACCTGTTTCCGGCCACGGCAACTGCCTGGTCAAAAACACGCGGCAACTCCAACTGTAACAACATTGCGTTCAAGTTCGACACCGATAAGCTTAAAGCTACCTTCGATACGTACCTGGGTACCCGAAAAAATGTGGTTACCGGTTGCGCACCACTGACGCTGAACTTCCAGAATACCAGCATCGGTGGACGTCGCTACGAATGGCAAATTGTGGGTAAAGTGCAATCAACCGACCCGCTTGCTGCTACCTACACCTTCGATAGACCCGGCGAATACCTTGTTCGACTGCGTGCCTATAATCCACTGAATTGCAAACTCGTTGACTCAACCGATCAGCTAATCACCGTGTTACCGTCGGCCTTTCGGGTAAGCAAAGACACCACGCTTTGCGCCGACCGGCCTGTATCACTCACGGCGCAGGGCGGCGTAACGTATTTATGGTCACCAGCGGCCGGACTAGCCAATCCAACCTCGGCCAGTATCCTGGTGGCAACTAAAACCACGACTACCTACAGTGTATCGATCACCAACGAGTATGGTTGTTCGGTCACACGGACCGTCACTGTGAGTGCCGACAACACGTTTAAACCCAATATTAGCGTTGAGGCAACGCCCGACTGTGGTCAACCCACCCGGCTTGCCTTCACCAATTCAACCGTTGGGGCCAACCAATTCGTATGGGTTATGGGCACAGGGGATACGCTCCGAACGCGCGTGCCGGAGAATTACCGGTATCCACGATCCGGTACCTATGAAATTGTGGTTACTGCGATGAAGAATGATTGCGCTATTTCGCTGACGTACCCAATTATTTACGAAGATTTCAGTCAGATCCCCAACACTATCACGGCCAATGAAGACGGTAAAAACGACGTATTCGACGTTGGGTTTTCCGGCGCCAAACTAGCCATTTATAACCGCTGGGGAAAGCTGCTTTTTCAAACCGATAATTACGCCAACGACTGGGGCCGTAAAATTGCCCACGGCACCTACTTCTACCTGCTCACTACTCCCGGTGGCAGCCAGTGCAAAGGTTGGATCGAGGTGCTGGAATAAGGGGGAGTAGTTCGAGGTTTGAAGCTTGAGACTTGAAGCTTGACACCTGAAACCTCAAACTATTACCTTTGTATCATAAACACACAAACTAACATGAAACTCGTTGCAACACTGGCCCTTATGATGGGGCTCGCCATTGGCGCGTCGGCCCAGGATTCTTTCCACGGGAAAAGAATCACTGAAAAGGGTGCCGTTCCCGCCGCTCAGCTAGCCGCTACGATGGCTGATAAGAAGGAGATGCCCGCGAAGGTAGAAGGCACTGTTGAATCGGTCTGCAAGGTTAAAGGATGCTGGATGAAGGTGAATACGACTGATGGCCAAACCATGCGCGTGTCGTTTAAAGATTACGGCTTTTTCGTTCCGAAAGACATCGTCGGCAAGAAAGTAGTTATGCAGGGCACTGCTGTTCAACGCATTACGCCCGTTGATGAGTTGCGCCACTATGCTGAAGATGCCGGCAAGAGTAAAGAAGAAATCGCGAAGATTACTGAGCCAGAGAAAGCCCTCACGTTTGTGGCCGATGGCGTGATTGTTAAAAAACAATAAATCGATTCCAACGATCAGTTTATTGGTCGGGTCAATAAAAGCGTAGGCATGCGGCAGTGGCGGTATGAACTACGCTTTTCTGATTTAATCTGCTTTTGGTATGACTTACTCACAAAAATCTTTGGCGGCTTTTCTTTTCATGGCATCACTACTGACCTATGCCTGTAAATCGACAGACATGACGCCCACAAACCGGGTGACGCTCAGTGCTTACCAGTCGGGCCGTTTACAAAATGACATCACGGTTCGGGTCGACTCGCTCAATGACAGCCGCTGTCCGCAGGGCGTAGTTTGCCTTTGGGAAGGTAACGTGGTGGTGAAAGCAAGCCTGTCGAAAGACGTTGATAAGGCCCAGGTACGTTTGGTGCTGGGACCCGACATGGCCAACGGTACCCGAAAGAAATCCGATTCGACGGGGGTCGTCTTGTCGGGAGCAACGTACAAAGTGATCCTGCGTGACGTAACGCCCTACCCGACAGCCAATCAAACATCGCCTGCTCCACAAGCCGTTATTGACGTGTCGAAGCTGTAACGAATGACCATTGCCTTTCTTGTCATCCCTCCGTTGTCGGGGTGACAAAACTGAACGCTCAAACAGCTCTATTTTCCTAAGCCAACCCAGTCCATGAACCAGTCTGTCGCCCTTCTGCTAGCTATTATCACGGTAGCGTATGCCTGCAAGCAGGATGCGTCAGTACCGCCACTTCCGGCCGGTTACGTAGAGATACAGACAGGTAAACCAGTACTTACGTCATCGAACCTAACTGTCATTGCGGATACTATACGCGTATCCATCTGCCCTAAACCAGCAGCCTGCTTTGCCCCTGACAACGTATCGGCATCACTTCGCCTGGTACGTGATCGGGAAAGCCAGTCGGTACGCCTTTTTGCTTTTTTCGATAGCCAGGGTCGGCGCGACGTTAGTTCCAGTGATTCGACAGGCGTTCGGCTAGGGGGCCAGCTCTACAAAGTGATTCTGAGCGGGCAATATATCGGTGAAACTGAACAAAGTCGTCTGGGACGCGCTATTCTTCAGCTTGCCCCCCTCTGATTATAGAAGGCGTACCGATCATTTTCCTATCTTCAAGGCCGCAACCCAAACAGGTTGCGTTTTTTGTACCCTTCAAATCAACTTCATGAACCGTTACTACTTGTCCTTACTGCTCGGGCTTTGCCTGGGCACGTCTTCTCTACTGGCCCAAACGGCCGCGCCAGCCCGCACACTACTTCACTGCGGCAATCTGTTTGTCGGCACGGGCAACGACCTGCAACGCGAAATGACTGTTGTGGTCGAAGGCAACAGGATCGCAACGATCCAGAAAGGCTACACGGCCCCAACTGCTCAGGATCGGGTAATCGACTTGAAAAGTAAAACCGTATTGCCGGGCCTCATCGATATGCACGTGCACCTGGAAACAGAGACCCGGCGGGGCGGCCTGGTCGACCGGTTTACAATGAACGTACCTGATGTTGCTTTTCAGGCCGCTAAATACGCCAAAACAACGCTGCTGGCCGGTTTCACCACCGTACGCGATCTGGGCGGAACCGGCGTGAACGTATCGCTGCGTAATGCGGTGAACAGGGGCCTGGTGGATGGCCCACGGATCATGACGGCGGGTAAATCCATCGCGACTACGGGAGGACACGCTGACCCGACCAACGGCTACCGGAAAGACCTCATGGGTGATCCGGGCCCTGAAGACGGTGTGATCAATGGCCCTGATGAAGCCCGCAAAGCGGTTCGTCAGCGGTATAAAGACGGTTCCGATCTAATCAAAATTACGGCTACGGGCGGCGTTCTGAGCAATGCAAAAGACGGTTCTGGTCCACAGTTTACGGAAGAAGAAGCTCGTGCTATTGTTGAAGCGGCCAAAGATTATGGCTTTGCTGTTGCCGCCCATGCCCACGGGGCTGAAGGCATCAAACGGGCGGCCCGCGCGGGCGTTCAGACCATCGAACACGGTACGTACATGGATGATGAGGCCATAGCTATCTGCAAGAAGATGGGCACCTACTTCGTACCCACCATCATTGCGGGCAAAACCGTGGCCGATTCGGCGCGTATGTTTGGCTACTATCCGGCACTGGTGACACCCAAAGCACTGGCCATTGGCCCGAAAATTCAGGCCACGTTTGCCAAAGCCTACAAAGCAGGCGTAAATATTGCCTTCGGCACGGATGCAGGCGTGTATGTGCATGGCTACAATGCCAAAGAGTTCGAATACATGGTCGAGGCCGGCATGCCGCCGGTCGAAGCCATCCGGTCGGCCCTGATGACCAATGCCAAACTGCTGGGCATGGATGCGCAGATCGGCTCGATCGAGCCCGGTAAGTTCGCTGACATCATTGCCGTTGACGAAAACCCTATCCAGAACATCAAAACCTTGCAGGCCGTCCGGTTCGTGATGAAAGACGGCAAGCAGTATAAATAGGTGTTAAGTGTCAGGTGTCAGGTGTCAGGTTTCAAGTGCTGTGCTTATCAACCAGATGGTGGGTAAGCACAGCACTTGACACCTGATACTTGACACCTGACACTCAACACTTGACACTTTATGGCTTCATCGTTAGAACCTGAAGAGCAGGAAAAACTACGGGAACTGACCGCCCAGAGCTGGAACCTCGAACTGGCCATTTCGGGCGTTGCGATGTTTGCCATTCTGCAACTACCCGACCTGCTCGATTCGGCCTTCAGTTACCTGCAACACAATTTCCTGCTCAATACGGAGGGAATACCACAAGTACTTATATCGCTGTCGTACAGCATGATACGCGCTACATTTTATGTACTTTTTGCCGCTTTCCTGGCCAACTTCGTCATGCGGGCGTTTTGGGTAGGGCTGGTGGGGCTGCTGGCCGTATACCCGTCGGGCATTCATTACGATCGCATACCGTTCTCAACACCTTTCGCCCAGCAACGGATGGCCGACGAGCTAGGCCCGCTCGATCGCTACATTCTCTGGCTCGACAAGCGGTGTAATATCGTGTTTGCCCTTGCTTTTCAGTTTGTGTTTTTTCTGGTTATAATCAGCATATTTTATGTGCTGAGCTTGGTAGCGTACATGCTCATTCAGCCAAACGTATCGGCGCAGGTTTGGCAGGGCGTTAAAATCGGGGCGGGTGTGCTGGTCGTTTGTTTTTACATCGCGCTGATCGTGCTGAGCCTGAAAAACGTACGAGAACACCCAACAGGCACGAAGTTGCACTACCGATTGACGAAGGCCTTCCAGCTACTGTTTTTGGGTATCCACAAGCCTTCGTCGTACATCACAAACACCTTCTACAGTCACATACCGAAGCAACGCTTTACGCGCACGTTTGCGATTTTTATGACCGTGTTTGGCCTAGTGTTTTTTCTTGAATACACCGCTGATCAGGCGCGTAGCAATCGGCGTAGCTCTTTTTTCAACAGCCGTCACCTGTATTCGGCCCGGGTAGATAGCTTGTTTGTAGACCCCGACGCTTACGATAACCAACGACCTGAGGGTGAGCTTATCGACGTAGCCGCTATTCAGGCCGACGTAATTCGTGAACCTTATTTACGGCTCTTCATTGCTTACCCCAAAGCCCTCGACACCTTGCTGGCGCGCGTAGCCCCGGAGCCAGTCTGGCCCGATTCACTGTCGAGGCAGGAAGTACGACGCCAGTACGCTGCCTGGAGTAATCAGCAGATCAACAAGCTTATCAGGCTAACGGTCAACGATTCAGTGTTTGCTCGTCCCGAACTACTGTTTGGTCAAGCCGGCACGATGCAGCAACGCGGCTGGCAAACGGTGCTTGTGCCGGGCAACCTCATCAAAGGCCGTAACCTGCTTCGGGTAGGGATCCTCCGACCAGGCCAGTCAGTTTCCGATGAACTTGTCGCTATTCCATTCTGGTACGTACCTGAGCCGTAGCAAGCCTTGCTGTTGTATCACTCGTTTTAAAAATTCATTCCCTGACAACCGGCCAAAAACGGCCGGTTAGCGAAGCGCCTGGCCGATTATCCACTAAACTGATCGCGTGCCGAATTCAGTTTGGTGGGTAACCGGCCAGGCGCTTTTGTCGTCGGTTGGCCCATATTCTTCGCGTTAGGCGTACGCTAAATAAATTACAGCATCCGTTTAAAAATATACATACGGCCTACTCATTATCAACAGTTTACATTCATTGCTATGTACTAATCACTTCCTAACTCAACGTCAGTTATGGCCCGGCTCGATCCCGAACTGCACTCCTTACTACACCAGTACAGGCAGCAATCTCAAGCGCAGACCCGGCCATTGGATGCAGATACGGCCGAATCAGTGGTGCCCGGCGCATCCATGCTCGTTCAGATTTATGTGCAGTTTACAGGCACTCCCGATGCGCTTGAAGCAGCCGGTATGGAGATCGCCAATGTGGTGGGGCCGGTAGCCTACGGACAGGCCACGCTGGCTGCGCTGGATCGCATAGACCAGCTCGATACCACAGCGTCTATTACGAAGCTGCGCCGGAAAAATTTGTTTCTGAACGATAGTATTCCCGATATAAGAGCCAACCAG
Organism: Fibrella arboris; assembly: GCF_041321095.1. NCBI lineage: Bacteria > Pseudomonadati > Bacteroidota > Cytophagia > Cytophagales > Spirosomataceae > Fibrella > Fibrella arboris. Next base: position 463,079 of record NZ_JBGGWE010000004.1, read on the forward strand.
GTCTGGACCCGAACGGGCGATGCGTTCACAAACGGAGGACAGGGGGTTATTGTGGGCATCATCGACACGGGGATCGAGTACCGGAGTCATAATTTCCGTAGCCACCCCGACCATAAGACACGGTTGCTGAGTGTATGGGACCAGACCCTGGCCGCCGGCACTGGTGAGGCCACTCCCCGATCACCTATTACCATCCCCTTAGGAGCCGACCCTACCCACCCCGCCCGCCCTGTCAGTCTGAATTACGGCGTTGAATACACGGGCGAGCAAATCAATGCTTACCTGGCCAACGGTTCGGCAACGCCCGAGATTCGCCACGAAGATGAAGATGGCCACGGCTCACACGTGTCGGGAATAGCGGGGGGTAGTGGCATACAGCGAGGGCGTTGTCATGGACCTTATACGTACATCGGTGTAGCCCCAGCCGCGGAGCTGATCGTTGTCCGTTTATGGGGCCTGACTAAAGGCGACGATGAAAAACCAAGACCAACGGGTGCAGGCAGCACTATGGTCGATGCGATCATTTATATTCTGAATGAGGCCAAGAAGCACAGTAAGCCAGTTGTGATCAACCTGAGTCTCGGGTCATACTCGGCCGAGCTGACTGGCGAAAACGGTGAGTCGAAATCGGTAGATGCTTTATTGAAAGCCAATACTACCGGTGCTGCCATTGTCTTCGCGGCAGGCAACGACGCCAACAGTAAATTCCACGCCAGGGCCACTGTTCCCGCCGGACCGACAGCCAGTTTATCACTTAAGTTCAAGATCGGAAAAGATGATAAACAAAGACGCCAGATGACCCTGCGCTACACGGGAGACAACTTGCGGGTACGTCTATCGTCTGAAGAAACGTCTACCCCAACACCCTGGGTGATCAGCACCGACCCGACCAAAACGTTCACCGATACAGTCAATGGCAGCGGAGGCTCGGTTCAGATCACCAGCTTCCCGAATCAGATCGAAATTGCGCTGATTCCGCCCACAAAAGGAACGAATAGAAAAGGTGACTGGACGCTTGAATTACAGAGTACAACCCCCGTTGCCACCCTTTTCGATGCGTTCTGGCTCTACGGGTCCTGGCATAACGAGGTACCCCCGCCCTATTTTTTAGACCATACGAACACTCAGAGTACGCTGTCGACGGAAGGGGCCACGCGTGAGGCAATTACGGTAGGGGCTTATACCGCCGGTACTGACGAGCTGGCTGACTTTTCGGGCCGGGGAGTGGCTCTGGGTCCCGGTCAAAAGCCTGAAATTACGGCACCGGGCGTAAGCGTGGTGTCAACCGATAGTGGTGATTATCGGGGGTGTTGCAATTGGCTCTGTTGCCGGTGTTGTTTCTACAAAAACCTGGACGGCACCAGCATGGCAGCGCCGCATGTGGCAGGGGCAGCCGCCTTGCTGTTTCAAAAAAATAAAGCGCTTACCCATGTACAGGTCAAAGATAGCCTGATCAATAAGGCTCGCGCTGTTGCCACGACGGTAGTAGACGATCAGTTGGGGTGGGGGAAAGGCAAGCTGGATGTGAAAGCATCCTACGACTTCGCACCGGCCCCCACTCCCCCGCCCCCCGGCCCCACCCCGCCCCCCACGCCATTTATGGCGCCACCACCCAGCCAGATCGAATTACTCCAGCGCCGGGTAGTGCGTAGCCCCCATTGGCCGCATCTGGAAGTCCTCTTAGACCGCTACGGACGCGAGATCAGCACGCTGGTGAACACGAACAAACGGGTAGCAACGGTCTGGCATCGCTGCGGTGGACCGGCCTGGGTACGTGTTGCCCTGCAACTGATCGATATGCCGACTATGGCTATTCCGGCCACAGCGGGGGGCCATTCACTCGATGAGGGAATAGACCGGATGCAGGCCATTCTGCAACGCTATGGGAGCGCCGGGTTGGTCAGCGATTTACAGCGCTTTAGCCCTGTGCTGGCGTTGGTCGAAAGCGGGCGCTCATTACTCCAGTTAGTGAACCTGCTGGAGCAAACTGAGCCGACCATACTGGTAACAACGGCTGAAGCAACCTTATAGATCCTGACCAGTATGCCCACACAAGCTGGCACCGTGGCCCACCTCACGCATGAACTGGGGAAAGCTTTACAACCATTGGCAACGCTGCTACAACCCGATTTTACAAGTCGGCTTGGGCTTCAGCTGCCCTCGTCGGTTGCTGCCAATGCGGCCGTAATGAGTGCCTTCTCAACGGCTGCCACCACAGCCGGGCAGTTGCCTGCGCTGGTTACCAACCTGGGCAATGCGATAGCCGCTGACAATGTCGGCCCTATCGGCTTGGCTACTGCCAGCCTTATCAGCGCAGTCAACCAGCTGATTGCCCACCTAAAAGCTATAGGCACGCAGCTATCGGCGGCGGCCGTGGGGCTACCGGCCAGCGAACGGGCCGCCATTGATCAGTTGGCAGGTACGTTGGCTAGCCGAACCATCGAGTACATGCTGATCGGGTACCTTGACCAGCGGTTACCCGCCTTGACAACGACCTTGTCTATGCTGGGGCTGATCGACAAGGAAATGGAATCGCCCAGCCTGCTCGAAACCCAACCTGTTCCCGAGACCCGTCTGCCGCGCCGCTTTTATGTCGACCGGATCGGATTACTGCTGCAACATCCCGATCAGTTATTTCAGCAGGCGTTCGGTTTGGGCGATGCCGCCTTCGATGGCCAACGCCTATTCAGTCGGCTTCAGCACTTACTGACTGGCTTCGGCCTGCCCAGTACATTGATCAACACTACGGGTCAGCCCCTACGGCTCGATGCCACGTTTTTCCATCTCCAGGTCGACCCAACGGTCAACCCACCCGGCATAACATGGGGTTTCCACCTGCCGGGCGAATTAACCCGCACCGACAATATCCCGATTTCTGACCTGTGGAAAGGGACGCTCAGCGCGGAAGCAGCCTTTGTTGGCGGCCTGTCAGGTACGTTACGACCACCCTTCTCGATCACGGCTCAACCACCCAGCGGCAACCTGAAACTGACTATTCTGGCGGGCATCAGGGCCGAGAAACCAGGCGACGAACGGATCATCCTGATCGGTGATACGGGCGGAACAAGGCTACAGGCCAAAACCATCGGTGGCAGCGTGGGTATCGATGCCAGACTGGGTACGTCGGGCAGTACACTTTCCCCAGCCATCCAGTTTCGGGTTGATGAAGGGAAACTGATTATCGACTTTTCAAAGGGCGATGGCTTCATCAAATCGCTGCTGTCGGGAGTACGTTTTGAAGCCGCCATTGAACTGCTGGGTACGTGGAGCCCCACAGAGGGCCTTCGGTTACAGGGCAGTGGTGGCGTCGAGGTTTTCATTCCGATGCACCTCGACCTGGCCATTATTCAGGTGCAGGGACTTTATATTTCGATCGGCTTCTCAACGGCGGCGCCCCTGAAACTGGGCGTCGCGGCACAGTTCAGTACCAACCTGGGTCCGTTGAAAGCCGTTGTTGACCACATTGGTACCGACATTCCGATTTCATTTCCGGCTGGTGGCGGTGGTAACCTCGGCTTTGCCAACATCGACTTTGCGTTCAGTCCGCCCAATGGCATTGGTCTCTCGCTCGACGGCGGCGGATTCAAAGGCGGTGGTTTCCTGAAAATAAACGTCGACAAGGGGGAATATGCCGGGGTGCTGGAACTCGAATTCCAGTCGCTGTTTTCGGTAAAAGCCATCGGGATCCTGAACACCAAAATGCCTGATGGCTCACCGGGCTTTTCGCTGATTATTCTGATCACCGCCGAATTCCCGCCCATTCAGCTCGGGTTTGGGTTTACCCTACTGGGTGTAGGCGGTCTGTTGGGGTTGAACCGTACCATGGTGGTTGAACGGCTGGCAGCCGGGGTGAAAGACGGATCGCTCAACTACATCCTGTTCCCGACCGATGTGGTGGCCAATGCACCCACGATCATTGCGTCGATCGGGGCCATTTTCCCGCCCAGAAACGGGCAGTTCGTTTTTGGGCCAATGGGTAAGCTGGGCTGGGGCACGCCAACGCTTATTACCGTTGAGCTGGGTCTGCTCATCGAGGTCGCCAACCCGGTTCGTATCGCCATTCTGGGCGTTATTCGCTGTCTGCTGCCAGAAGAACACCTGCCGCTTATCAAGATCCAGGTCAATTTCATTGGCGTACTCGATTTCGAGAAAAAACAGCTCTTTTTCTTCGCGTCGATCTACGATTCGCGCCTGCTGGCCTTCACGCTCGCGGGCGATATGCTGCTATTGATCAACTGGAGCGCCAACGCCAATTTTGTCCTTTCCGTCGGCGGTTTCCACCCGGCGTTCACACCGCCGCCCATGGGCTTGCCTGCCCTTACCCGGCTCACTATTGCCCTCCTGGATGGCGACAACCCACGACTGCGCCTTGAGGCCTACTTCGCCATCACGGCCAATACCGTGCAGTTCGGGGCTAAGCTGGAGTTGTATGCGTCGGTAGCCATTGCCAGCATTGAAGGGTTTCTGGCCTTCGACGTGCTGATCCAGTTTTCGCCTTTCCATTTCATTGCCCGTATTCAGGCGGCATTGTCAGCGAAAATTGCCGGTGTGACGCTCTTCGCCGTTGGGCTGGATCTCACCCTCGAAGGCCCCTCGCTCTGGCGTGCCTACGGATCAGCGCGGGTATCGGTGTCGTTCCTGTTCTTCAGCGTATCAGCGACTATCAAGTTCGATGTCAGCTGGGGGGATCGTACCGATACCAGCCTGCCACCGGTGAATGTGTTACCCAGGCTGGTCACCGCTCTCGGCGATAAACGTAACTGGCAGGCGCTGATTCCCGCCAATTCGCACCAGCAGGTCAGCCTGCGTGAGCGGCCCGCAGACGGCCCCGACGCCGACAAGCTGATCGTTCACCCATTTGGCATCCTGACGGTCAGCCAAAAGCTGGTGCCGCTCAACATAGACATTCAACTACTTGGTAATCAGCAAATAGCCGACAACGTTAAAACCTTTCGCGTCGAGCACGTTCGGGATAGCAACGGCCATGAGTTTGGCCTGGAGGCGGTAAAAGAGCAGTTTGCCGTAGCGCAGTTTGTGAAAATGGATGACGCGGCCAAACTGAGCCGGAAAGCCTTTGAGCAACTCGACAGCGGTATTCTGCTAGCTGGGTCGAACCGATTTATGATTGGGTTTGCGGCCGTTCGCACGATCCGCTATGACTTTAAATACCTGGTAAAGAAGAAACTGACGCGGGCCCTGGGCAAACTTCGTTACCTGCGCGCAGAACTGTTCACCACCCTGTTGAACGGCAACGCTGTAGCGCAGTCGTCGCTGTCAATGGCCAGCCGGTCGGCATCGCCGTTAGCCCCGCCAGTCATGGCCGTGAAGCCCGAACAATATGTCGTGAGCTTTATTGATTCGCTGGCCCCCGTAACGGCCACACCTGTTTTCGACGACGAAGCATCGGCCCACGCCGCTATGCAGACAGTGGTGCGTGACAACCCTGGTTTTCAGGGAACTGTTCAAGTGGTATCGGCCTATCAACTCGCCCTATGAGCACTACGAACCAATACACGTTTCTGTCATGGGCCAGAAAAGGCCTTGTCAACAGCCTGTCGCCGGTAGCAGCTACAGGCACAAGGGCGGCCGTAGAACTGGGCATCGTTGTGAACGGGCAAACGGTTTCGCAAACCGTTGAGGTGCTTGCCCCCCAGGATATAATTGGTATGAACGCCGACATGGTGATTCGGACGGAGCCACGGCCCGGCATCACCGATTTTGAACCGAACTACCTGGCGTTCATCGAGTTTTACGAAGAAGATTTCCCCTGGCGGTATACACCCCGCCTGCCCAACGGCGCCCTGCTGCCGCCCTGGCTCACGCTGATCGCCCTACAGCCCGGCGAGTTTGACACCGACGAGCATAGCCATCCATTGCCATCCATCAAGATCCTGGCCGACGCCAGTCTGCTTTTTCCCCCTGCCGATCAGCTCTGGGCCTGGGCACACGTACACGTGAACGGGGCCATCCAGCAGGCAAGTGAGCTGGATACGGTGGTGGAACAAAACCCAGACCGGGCCTATTCGCGGCTGTTTGCCGCTCGTAAACTGCATCCCGATACGCCCTACCAGGCATTTCTGATCCCTACCTATGAACTGGGGCGGCTGGCCGGACTGGGGCAAGCGGTTGATGATGCAACCGTTTTCGGCCATGTCTCCTGGGTCGGCAAAGTGGCAGGGGCAGCCTTTCCGTACTATTACAGCTGGTCGTTTCACACCGGTAAAGCAGGGGACTTTGAGTACCTGCTCACCCTGCTGGAACCGTATACCGCCGATAAAGACATCGGACGGCGCGAGATGGACGTCTCGACACCCGGTTTTGGCACAAAATGGACCGAGCCCGACACCACGCTTGGCCTGGAGGGCGCCCTGAAATCACCCCTGATGGTGTCGGACAACTGGCCCAATCCGCCAGCGCCGCTGTCTGATTTCCAGACCGGGCTGGAACGACTCATCAATCTGCCCGAAACGCTGGTTACGACCGGCAAGACAGAGTCAGTCATCACGGTGCCCTTTTATGGGGCCAGGCATATTCTGGAAAAACAGATAACGATTACCAACGTACCTGAGCAGGATTCCTGGCTGACTGAGCTAAACCGCGACCCACGAAACCGCACAGCCGCAGGCTTTGGCACCAAGGTGGTGCAAACCAACCAGGAAACCTACATGCGAAAAGCCTGGGAACAGGTGAAGCAGGTGAACGAGCTGAACCAGCGTATCCGCCTGGTTCAGCTGGCTATGCAGGCAGGGCAGCGCCTGTTCGTGAAACATTTTGCGACCCTGTCGCCCGCCAAAGCGCTCGGCATCACGCAGTTGATGCATACTAAAATAACCAACAGCCCAACAACCATTCGCTACGCCATTGGGCAGAGTCAGTTACCGCTGGCGGCACTCAGCGGGGCGTTCAGGCGAATAATCCGGCCCGGTGGTCCCCTCATGCGGCGCTGGAACGGCACTGTAGGGCCGGCAGAACTGGTAGAGGGATTAAACAGCGGCACATTAACCACAGCCCCCCCAGCCCCGCAACCCGCCGATACGACTAGCTATACGGCTGTAGTGAACGGGTCGGTCAGTGGTAGCTGGCTTCCCGACTGGCTGCGGACACTACTGGCCGGGTTGAACGAATGGCTTACGCTATTGATCGGATTGACGATCAGTAGTAGCTGTCTGGCTACAGGCTTCTGGCTGGTGGCGTTACTGGTGAGTATTCTGTCGGTGGTGGCTTTTGTGCTGATTCGGTATGCCAAGCAAGCGCAGCAGGTGCAGGACGTGCTGACCGCGCCTGCCCTAACGCCCGACCTGGTCGATAAACTACCACCGCGGCCCGGCTTTAAGGTAGTTGCAGGCAATGCCCCCCAGCAGCCAGCGCAGGGCAGCAACATACTGACGGGCATTTTCGCCGACTTAGGCCCCGACAGTCCTGACGCAGAACGTTTTAAACTGGCTACCCGCGATCTGTTTAGGCACACAGGTACGTTGCCACCGCCCGTTCCGGTGCCCCTACCGCTTAACCTCGAGCGGGTACAGAAACGAGTTTACGACGTAATAGAACCCCGCACAGCCATTGCCCGCCGGTTTGCCGCCAGTGTCATCTTGCCCGGTTTGCAGACCATTCCGCCCGCCCGGCTGCCAGAAGCTATCGTGCCGGTGATGGCGTACCCTGATTTCAAAGAAGCCATGTACCGTCCGCTGCGTGAGTTGGGTAACGATAACGTTTGTCCTGGAATTGGCCGTCTTCCGCCCAATAAGATCACGTTGCTGCTCACCAATTCACCATTCGTTGAATCGTATATGGTTGGCCTGAACCACGAGATGGGCCGCGAACTGCTGTGGCGCGAGTATCCCACCGACCAGCGGGGAAGTTATTTCCGCACGTTCTGGGAAAAGAATGGCTTTACCGTTCCCAATCCGACGTTGACAGCCGAGCAGCGCGCCGAAGCCGAGAAAGACATTCCGAAGCTGCACACCTGGGGGAAACGTACCCAGCTGGGTGCGCACCCCAACCCGCCCCCTGCTTCGGGCATAAAGCCCCCCGAAAAAGTGGTGCTGACCATTCGGAGCGACCTTTTCAAACGGTACCCGAACACGGTGGTGTTTGCCCAGCGGGCCAAATGGCTCAACCAGGCCGCCCAAACGCGCGAAATGGACGAAACGCTGGAAGTGAATCCCGACGTAGTTTACAACACGGATATCCTTAAAACACCTTTGTTCGGCGGCGAATTTCCACCCGATGTAAAGTGCTTTGGGTTCGATCTCACGCTGGCGCAGGCGCGCGGCACCGATACAGACCCCGGCTGGTATTTTGTGGTGATGGAGCGTCCCGGTGAACCCCGTTTTGGCATGGACGAGCCAGATCCGGCGTTCAACTTCGCCAGTCCGCCAGCTATCCGCCTGTGGAATGACCTGACCTGGGGGCATCTGGTGCCCTCAAGAACGGCCTATGACCAACTGGATATCCTTCAGCTGGACCCGGCCCACACGCCACACCTCAACGGACCGATGCCCAGTGACCCCGACGACGTGCAGCAACGCACAGAAGACAATGCCCACAGTTGGGGCACCCAGTCTGCCAGCCTCGCCTACATTCTGTTTCAGGCCCCCGTGAAAGTAGCCGTCCACGCCACTGAAATGCTGGAAGGTGTAGGCTGAACCACTCACTATCCCCTAGTCACTCTTCGTAACCCGTTCCTGTTCTACCCAATGGACGCCTTCGACAAAGACCGCGCTGACCTGCGGCAAATTCGTGACGAAAAGAACCAGCTAGTAGCCCGGCTGGCCCAATTTCAACGCGACCAGCAACAGCTCGACAAAGCCGCCGAGCAAGCAGCCCGGCTAGGCAATCAGGAGCGGCAGCAACAGCTCAATCAGCAGCGCGAGCGCCTACGGGCTCAGCTTGCGAAGGCAGAAGAAGGCTACATTCAGGCTCGCACAAAGGCCATCAACGGTCTGGACAAACTGGTACAACGGTACAAAACCCCGCAGCAATACATCCGCTCCTGGGACGACCACCTCCCCATTCTGCTTTTCCCGGTTCGGGTAGAAACACGGTTTTCACCCGTTCAACAACTGAGTGACGCCGAACTCTGGGTACGTATATACCCCGACGAAGCAACGGTTGTGCAACATAACCCCGACCTCACCGAGGCGGAAACTGCCGCCGCCAACACGTTCTGGTTTGAAACCTGGAAGGCAAACACCGACGCTGAAAAGCTTGGCGCCTGGACAGCCCTCGTTGGGGGGTTTGGCTCCCGTCGGGCCGCCTGGATCGTGCATACGACCGAACCGGCAAACATCGGGCAGGTCGACGACGCCATTTTCCAGTTCCCTACCGATCCCGCGTTGCTGGCCCTCGGGTTTACCGCCCCTGACATACGGGCCGGGAAGGTTTATTGGCGCAGTCGCTGGTTGGGCAACGTACCTGATCAGGCACAGGCAACCCTTGACGCAGCTGTGGGCACCAGTCGGGCGGCAACAGTGAGTACCGCCACGAAACCAGCCAGATGGGACAGCCTTCAGGACAAAGCACCGGCCGACGAATTTGCCAGCGTGGTTGTTCTGGCCCAGCCCGCTGTGCCAACCGGTCAGGAAGGGCAACATGCCAGTTATGCCGACGTACTGCCCGATCAGTTTGTGGTGATCGGGTATCGGGATCAGCGCAAAGTGTTTGACGTAACGGGCCGAGCCATACCCGACCGCATCTGGCTGTCGCCAAACGTCGATCCGCTCGACGGCAGTATCAGCCGGGCCGCCGATGGAAAACTGCACTTCGAGGGCGAACTGGCCTGGATGAAAGACTTCGACGCGGCCGTTGATAGGGGCCTTGGGCTACGGATCAACCTTCAGGAAGCCATTACCCAAACGGTGGTGAACGAGCAGAACAGTACCCAGGAGCTGGCAGACGTCATTCTCAGGCAGGTCACCACGTTGGGGCTCACCAGGCTGCTGGTCGTTGGCATCAATGCCGTTGATGGACGGGAAAATGGCCCTGTATTGCTCGAAAAGTTATTCGATAACCACCACTATGGGCAAACGGGTCTGAGTTTTGTACCACAGGGAACGCCCACAAACAACACGGAAGCTCAGGATGCCGGGCCTGGTGGCGAGCTGGCCGCCAGCGACAGTTTTGTTCTCGAACGCAGCGGCCCCCTCTTCACCGACCAGCCAACCGCTGCGTTCTACCAGCGGCCAAACGGGCAGCGCATGGCCGATTACCTGGGTATCAGATCGAGCGTTTTCCAGCATATTGCCCACAGCAGCGACGTTGAACTGGCCGAAGCACAGGCCATGAACGTAGCGCTGTATAACGCCACACTGGCCTATTACTTCGACGAAATGATGGACCCGCTGGTATCGCGGGCCGACCAGCACCGAATATATCAATTTTTTACGCAGCACGTGAGCGCACGGGGTAGCCTTCCCGTCCTGCGCGTTGGCCGGCAGCCTTACGGCGTTCTGCCCACCACAGCCCTGGAGCGCTGGCAATGGACCAACGATGAGATGCACGAAGGGCGACAGTTCGCCGTGCCTTTCTACGAAAAACTGGTGAGCCTCATCCAGTTTTTCGATCGCCGTTGGGGCGGCCTTACCGCCTACGCGTCACACGCGGGTCAGGCCGGGCAGTCGCTGACCAGTAATCAGCAATTGCTGGACCTGCTGGGTTTGCAACCGGCCTCGGTCACCTACGGGCAGCGGTGGCTGTATGGCCGCCAGTTCATCCGAAGTTTCGTATACATCCTGCTGGGTCGCGATGTGTCGGCGGAGGAAATGGAACGCTGGAAAACACGTGCGGCTACGCTTCTCGACCAACTGGGCATCTCCGCCGAACCTGCCTTGCTGAGCAAGACCTTTGCGCACCCGGCCATCCCGTTGAAAAGCGTGCCGCTGATTGACTCGCTGCCCCTCTCGGAGCAAAATGCCGTGCAGCCCCTGTTTAACAAAGCCGACGGCACCGCCGGACCCAACTACCTGGAGTGGCTTCGGCACAGTCCGCTCAGCGCTATACAGGCCGATGCGATCCTGAACGAACAGGGCGAACTGGTGAAAGCGCCCAATACGTTGCTCTATGCCCTGTTGAAGCATGCGACCGAGCAATCGTTCTGGGACACAGCCATGAAGCTGTTCGAGGACTATGCGGTTGTAGACCGGCCGGCCCGGCGCGACGTAGAGCTACGCCAGGTGGCCGCGTCGCCTGCCGGCAACCAGGAAATACGCCAGTGGACAAAACCGGATTACCTGCTGGCCGACATGGGTAACATTCCCCAGTTGGGCATTACCAACCAGACAATGGCAACGTACCTGAGCCAGCGGGCGCAGTTGCCCATCGTGCGGGATTCAAACCTCCACCTGGTAAAAGAAGCCCTGGCTACACTGGAGAAACTGCCTACCGCCCGACTGGAGCGCCTTCTGGCCGAACACATTGACCTCTGTAGCTATCGGCTGGATGGCTGGCGCAACGGGCTCCTGCAAAAACGGCTGAACTACCTTCGCTACGACTATCGCCGGCCGAACCAGCAGGAGAATAACGGACACTCCAAGGGAATTTACCTGGGGGCCTTTGGCTGGCTGGAAAACATTAAGCCGGCCCCGGCGCGACCCGTGGCCCTCACTGCGTTTCCTGCCGAACTGCAGGTGACCGGTCAGGTACTGGAAGCTGCGCACGATGGCTCGTTCATTCATGCCCCCTCGCTGCCGCAGGCTGTTACCGCCGCGCTGTTGCGCAGTGGGTATCTGGCCTACGCCAACCGAACGGCCGGCGAACAGGAGCGGCTGGCGATCAACCTCTCGTCGTCGCGGGTGCGGCAGGCGCTCTGGTTTATCGAAGGAATTCGGAAAGGCCAGGAACTGGCCGCCCTGCTGGGCTACCAGTTTGAACGAAGCCTGCACGACGCCAACCTCGACGTGTACATCTATGCCTTTCGCGAACGGTTCCCGTTCAAGGTGAAAGAAATGGATACGCCTGCCGGTCAGTCTATCGAGGCGGTGTCGGCCCGTAATGTAGTGGATGGCTATGCGCTGGCCAATGAACCGACGCCGTATCCGTATGGCCAGTCTGGCCTGCCTGCCGCCGGTAGTTCAGACGGTCAGGGTATCGTGGCGGCCATTGATGCTGTGCGCAATGCCATGGACGCAGCGGCGGACCTGATGCTGGCTGAGAGCGTTCATCAGTTTGTGCAGGGCAATCAACTAACGGCGGGGTCATCGTTGAAAGCCATTCAGGAGGGGCAGAATCCGGCCATTCCTGATCTGGTACAGACACCCCGAAACGGCCACGCCATCACCAGCCGTGTCGTGCTCTCTCTCGACCCCACGGCCGCGCCGCCAGCAAACGCCAGCCCACGCGTTTTGGCCGAGCCAGCCTTGAACCAGTGGCTGACCGATCTGTTAGCCTCCCAGCTAGGCACCACGTTGTTCATTGTCGAGAAAACAACCTACAATGCGGCAGGCGAAGCCACAGCCTCTGAACTGGCCGAAATTGCCTATTCCGCCCTGAACCTCTTTCCAGTCGATCTCGTAAACCTGATCGAGAATCAGCAGGCTGAGCTAGTTCGGCGGGTGCTGTATGAATACCGACGTACCCATCCCGTAAACCCCAATCAGCGTGTGCAGGTCCTGCCCGATGCGCCGGTCATTACAGCAGGTTCTACCCCGTTCGGCGCTGTATTACCACTGCTCCGCCATGTTCAGCAGTTGATTCGGAAGGGCCGACCGTTGACAGCGATGGATTACCGTGTACCGGGAGAAAGCAAACCGGGCGATCAGCAGAACATTGGCAACGTTAACCTGGCAGACTTGCTTGGCCGTGCCACTACGTTGCTGGCAGCGCTTCAGGCGCAGCAAACGGCAATCAATACCGCTATAGCCGCAGCAGACAACATCATGGCTAATGACCCGCCAGCCAGCCGCCTGGTCAATCTGCGCAACCTGATTGTGGCCAATCAGCTGGCCTGGGAAACCCTGCTGAAACAGACCGCCGATAGCGACTTACCGGAAGCATACCCCGATCAGCCCGTTACGTTCACCAACGCCAGCGTTGATCAGGATTTTAACTATGCGGACGCGCAAACCGACCTGACCAAACTATTTGCCAGCCAGTTGTATGGTAGCCCACGCAGCAGTGCCACGTTCCTTTTTCTGACGCAACTGTTAACCGTGAGGAATAAACTGGCCACTAAGATTGCCCGGATGACGAGCGCACTAACCAGTGCCAGCCAGCCCGGCCTGTCTGTCGACGCCCAGTTGCCATTACTGACGCAGGCGTTTGAAGCAGGGCTGGGCGCAACCAGTATTCTGCCCCGATTTTCGCTCGAAAATGCCCCGGAAGTGCAGGTCGCGTTCCAGAATCAGGCCAAAACGATGACCTATAAACGAACGCAGCTACTGGCCGAGCTGCCCACCCTTAGTACAGCGGCCAGCCAGCTGTTGATCCTGGAAGAATGGCTACAGGGCGTAGGCCGGGTGAGACCACAGATAGGGCAATTGGAACGCGTGAAGCTGGCGGCTGAACTCGACAGTGATCCGTCAGGTACGTCGCTCGCGGTTATACAACTCCCCTACCTCAATCAGCCTTACTGGGTTGGGCTCGACATGCCGGAGAACATACCTGACCCGGCCGATTCGACCCAGACCATTCCGTTTCAGCTCGATCGCGACTACCTCTCCATCGTCCTGATGAATCCGGCCGTTGCGCCGGCCTTCGGCACACCCCAGTGCGGCTTCCTGCTTGACGAATGGACTGAGGTGATCCCGACGAAAAAAACCACAACGGGCGTAGCCGTCAATTACAACCAACCCAATGCCGAGTCGCCACAGTGCTGGTTGCTGGCGGTGTCGCCTACCCTTGTCGGTAACTGGTCGTGGGACAACCTGGTGGCTATTCTGAACAGCACACTCGAGCAGGCCAAGCGCCGCGCTGTAGAGCCAGACCATATTGCTGCCCACTCAAATCTGGGTCAGCTCTTACCCGCCACCATTACGGCTCAGGGCTCAGCACCAGATACCAGCATCTCGCTTCAGTACGACCGGTTGTACACCACTCGCAACGTTTAACCAGCAGCCATGCCACCTCTTATCTTTTCCGAAGCAGCCAACTGGGCGTTTAAACCCAGCATTACAGCCTGGAACCGGCTGGAAGGTCGCCCCCGCGACACAGATTTTTCGCGCAGCCTGCGGGCCGAAGTGCGCGACCCGCTCTGGATGCTGTGTCGGCAGTGGCAAATGGGCGAATTCGAAGGGGAAGATGCCGGTACGGCTGTGGAAGCCCGCTTTGTTACCGATTCGTCGCGCATTCAGCACTATGTGGGTGGTAGTGGCCCACCTACACCGTACTCAGACAATGTACCGCTGGAAGTGCAGGTTGAACAGGAAGCCATCCGGTTCGATTTATTTACCCAGCTGCAACTGGGCAAAACCTGGATTCGCCTGTTGCGGACCGAAGGGTTACAGCCATACATCGACTCGATTTATCTGGTGAGGTGTCCGTTCATTAAGCCAGTGGGGGTGTTGGCCAACGATCTTCGTGCCAGCCAGACAGATACGGTAGCCTGGCTCAGTTTGACCGATAAACGCGTCCCGAACGGGGAAACGCTGCTCAACGCCATAAGCGATGGCTCCCACGCCACCTGGCTCACCGGCTTGCCTGCCCCCGACCGTTCGGCACTGATGGTCCTGGGCCAGCAACTCCAACAGTTGTTTGACCGGGTTTACAGTCAACCCGATAAGGCTTCGGGCGACGCCTGGAAGCAGGAACGGCTTGAGTACCAGTTTGGGGTGACAATCAACGAAACAGACAGCCTGGTTTCGCTCGAAGCGGAACAATACCATCAGGGACACCTCGACTGGTATTCGTTTGACCGGGGGGCGTCGCAGTTTGATGGGCTGATGCCAGCCACAGAGCGCAGCGTACAGGCCTATATTCCAACGCCTGTTCACTATTACGGTATGCCCCATCGCCGCTGGTGGTCCTTTGAAGATAGCGTCACCAACCTTGGCAAGCTCAACACCCAGACCTCCGATCTGGCCACGCTCCTCTTTGCCGAGTTTGCCCTGTTGTTCAGCAATGACTGGCATCTGGTTCCCTGCGAGTTGCCCGTAGGTACGTTCACCCGGCTGGATGGTGTACTGGTAACCGACGTGTTTGGTCTGCAAACGTGGGTACGTCCGGCGGGCCGTGGCCTCGATGACGACTGGCAGCGGTGGTCGATGTTCAACCTGACAACCCTGGCTCAGCACGATACCGCCGATACCCGGCTGCTTGTACCGCCCGCCACGATCAAAACGATGGATGGCGCCCCACTGGAAGAAGTTCATTTCCTGCGCGATGAAATGGCGAACCTGGTATGGGGCATCGAACAGACCCTCTCGACGGAGATGGCTACCGGTGAAGACGGCTACGAATCGGCCAATCAGCTGCTGGCGTACCTACAGCGTAGTAAGGCTATCCCAGCCGACCCGCCCGGGCCCGCCCCCGCAGAGGGCACTCCCCCCGCCCCACTGCTTACCTACCAGCTTGGCACCACGGTACCGCGCAACTGGATACCCTTCATCCCCGTCAATATCAATCCGGGTTCGCCACAGATCCGCCTGCAGAAAGCAGCCATGCCCGAATTTATTGCCCACTATGGTGATACACTGGTTCAGTCGCGGACCTCGCTGCTGGAGCCTGCCAGCGCCGACAAGCCCTTACGAGTCAATGAAGAAGAGGTGCCCCGCGCCGGGGCTATCGTGAAACGACAATTTAACCGTACACGCTGGTACAATGGCCGGGTATTTACCTGGGTGGCGAAGCGTAAAGAAGCGGGTCGGGGCGAAGGATCGAGCGGCCTGCAATTCGATCAGGTAAGCTAACCGGCGGCCGATCTTGGACTTTATGTATTGAACGTTGAACCCTGCCGCTGAACTTACCGGCTACAAAGTAAATCGGGTTGCCGGGCTGCTTTCGACGGCATGAATCTCTCCTCTCCCGGAACATTTCGCTGGCGAATGGTAGCGTTGCTGTTCGTGGCAACAACCATCAATTATATCGATCGGCAGGTGCTGTCTTTCACCATGACGGATGAGCTTTTCCGGAAGGAAATGTTGGGTATGGCCACCACTGACATACTCACGCAGGAGCGCATCGATCAGTTTCGGGTCGAGTATAGCAAGGTCGACTCGGCGTTCAAATTTGCGTATGCGATTGGGTTTCTGCTGATGGGCTGGCTCATTGACCGGATCGGCACCCGGCGCGGATTTTCGCTCGGCATTATAACCTGGAGCGTAGCCGCCGTAGGTACGTCGCTGGTGCAGAGCCTATCGGGTTTAACGCTGGCGCGCGTCACGCTGGGCCTGGGAGAAGCCGCTAATTTCCCGGCAGCCATCAAAACGGTGTCTGAGTGGTTTCCACGGCGTGAGCGGTCGTATGCCAATGGCATCTTCAACGCCGGCACCAACGTGGGCATTATCCTCACGGCCCTGCTGGTTCCCTACCTGATCCTGAATTTTGGCTGGCGGAGCTCGTTTCTGGCAACGGGTGTGCTGGGTTTTGGGTTGCTGATCCTCTGGTGGTTTACCTATACCAAACCCCACAAAAATCGCCGTGTCTCTCCGGCTGAGCTGGCGTATATTCGGCGTGAAGCCATTAGTGAGCCACCGTTGCGCGTGTCGTGGCTTCGGCTGCTTTCCTATAAACAGACCTGGGCCTACGCCATTGGTAAGTTCCTCGCCGATCCAATCTGGTGGTTCTACATGGCCTGGCTCCCCGATTTTTTCAATTCCAACGACGCCCTCGACCAGAAGCTGGATCTTAAATCGTTTGGCGTGCCCTTCCTGATCATTTACGTTGTCTCCGACGCTGGCAGCATTTTCTTTGGCTGGCTCAGTACCCAACTCATGAACCGCGGCTGGTCGGCCAACCGGGCCCGTAAAACCACCATGCTGATCTGTGCCCTTTGTGTAGTTCCGATCATGTATGCCGCCAAGACGGATAGCCTGATCGTCGCCATCGCACTGATCTCAATGGCCACGGCCGCGCACCAGGGTTGGGCGGCCAATATCTATACCTTTGCATCGGACCTGTTCCCCAAAAATGTGACGGCCTCCGTCACCAGTATTGGCAGTATGTTCGGTGCAGTCGGCGGTATTCTGCTGGCTCGTTATTCGGGCGACATCATTAACACACTGGGCTACCAGCCGTTATTCATTATGGCGGGCAGCACCTATTTACTGGCCCTGCTGCTGATCCATCTGGTGCTCCCCCGCCTCGAACCCGTATCAGCCGCCGAACTATCGCCCGATTTTACGATTGCCCGATAATACTTACGTCTCAATTCCCGATCAATCAGTACGGTATGCATGCTGGTAACTGCCGTAAGCTTATTTTTACCAATAAATCGCGGTTGTCCGTACCTGTCTAAGCCGCCACCTTTTATTTTGCCCCATGAATCAACTCCCATCTTCTGTCCTCTCGGCCGTCGGGGCCCCTGCTGCCGAACTACCTGAACGTGTTCTTCAATTTGGCACCGGCGTTTTACTACGTGGCCTGGTCGATTTTCTAATTGATAAAGCAAACAAACAGAATACGTTCAACGGGTCAGTTGTCGTCGTGAAATCGACGGGGAGCGATGTGAGTGAATTCGCCCAGCAAGACAACCGCTATTCGGTCTGGGTGCGGGGTATCCAGAACGGCAAAAATGTTGATGAACAAACCGTCGTGACGGCGATCAGTCGCGTGCTGGCGGCTCAAACGCAGTGGGAAGACATTCTGGCGTTAGCCCGTAAACCCTCGCTACAGGTCGTGGTCTCCAACACAACCGAAGTGGGGTTGCAGTATGTTGAGGAAAGCATTTTTCAGGCACCGCCGAAATCATTTCCAGCCAAACTGACCGCCTTTCTTTACGAACGCTTCAAAGGCGCAGGTGGCTCCCGTAAAATGGGCCTGGTGGTGGTACCAACCGAACTACTCCCCGATAATGGCCTGCGTCTACGCGAGGCCGTGGAACGCACCGCGCAGCATAATGAACTGGGTAAGCTATTCATGAAATGGCTGAAATTTCACGTTCGCTTCTGTAACTCCCTCGTCGACCGCATTGTAACGGGCAAGCCCGACGACGAGTCAACGGCCCTTTTCGAACAGCAGGCGGGCTATTCCGACAACCTGCTCACGGCCACTGAACCCTATTATTTCTGGGCTATCGAAGGGGACGACCGGGTTAAAAAGGTGCTTTCTTTTGCGGAGGTCAGCCCCACCCATCTGGTTATCGACGAAGATATCAGTTTCTATCGTGAGCGAAAATTACGCCTGCTCAATGGTACGCATACCTTTATGACTCCGCTGAGCTATTTGCTGGGTAACGTCACGGTCGAAGATGCCATGAAACATCCGTTGATGGGGCCTCTCGTTAGTGACCTGATGCTAAACGACATTGCCCCCAGCGTACCAACCGATATGGCTGGCGATAATGGTGAAGCTGCCGTTACGCAGTTTGCGCAGGAAGTGCTGGATCGGTTCAGAAACCCGTTCAATGAACACTTCCTGCTCAATATCACGCTCCAGCAGTCGGCTAAAATGCAGGTGCGGAACGTACCCACCATGCAGCGAATGGCCGAAGCTACGGGTAGCGTACCCAGGCGGATGGCCCTTTGTTTTGCCGCTTATCTGCTGTTCATGCGCGCCAGTCGGCAAACTGAAGAAGGCGAATATAGTGGCGAGATCCTTATTCCTGGCGGCGAGTTGGTGTACCCCATTCGTGATGCCCAGGCCGCGTATTTCTACGAGAAATGGCAGGCGGTTCAGCCAGCAGACAGCCAGTCTGTTGCCCGTTTTGTAACGGCCGTCCTATCCGACAAAAATCTGTGGCAAACTGACCTGACCACCCTCCCCGGCTTCGCTGATGCCGTGACAACGTACCTGATTACGATGCTGACCAAAGGGGTTGAAGCCGCCGTGAACTAAATGATCTGCTAGTCAGCCTGTTGCTGCCGCTGGCGTAACTCCACGCGGCAGCAACAGGCTGAACTCTTAATAGTCTACTTCCAGCCCCAACGCCTGGCGCAGCTGGTGGAGTGCCGGGTTCTTCTCAGCCAGGTAGTTGAACTTATCCTGGGGCGAATAGATCATCTTCTTCACTTCGACCATCACAACGGCATGCTCGATCTGGATCTGCCAGTTTTGCAGGTTTTGCCGCAGGTGGGCCAGTAGCTCGGGCAGCATGCCGGTAAACAGGTCTTCCTGTATATGATTGTCGAGGTTCAGCCGAACGGTAGTACCCTCGAGCGTAAAATCCCGGTTCAGGATGATCTGCTCACTGGCGTTATCGGTCTGCTGCCGGCGTAGAGCGGCAAAGGCTTTCCAGGCTGCCTGCAACGCCACAACCGTGAATGGCTGACTGGGCCGCTCGCCCACCGTTACGGCCACCTCTGTTTCGGCTGCCTGCGGTTTAGCACCGATACCCACGGTTGATCGCAATCGGCTGGTTGCCGGTAGCGGGGCGCCTGTGGCGGGGGCAGCGGTGCGCGGAGGCAGGGGCGGAGTAGCCGGTCGGGCAGCGGTCGACCGAGCTGGTTGATAACTACCAGCCGGTTCACTGGTAAAGGCAGGCACCTCGGCCGCTACGGGTGCTGGCTGGCTATCGCTGGCTGCTGGTTCTACACCATCAGGCGGGAGTTGGCCGTTTTTTTTTTCAGCCCCTTGTTCCGGGCTGATCGCGATGCCATTGGGGGCAGGTACCGACGGAGCCGCCGCACGAGTAGGAACGGCTGGTTCAGGAAGCGCCTCCCAGTTCAACAGGTCTCGCAGGCTGGCCAGTTTCATCAGGCATAATTCAACGTGCAGCCGCTGGTCTTTCGCCTGTTTGAAGTTCATGTCGCACTGCCCGCCGACGCTCAGCCCCGACAGCAGGAATGAGAGGGGAGCCTGCGCAGCCTGACTCAGGTATAGTTGCTGCACCCGCTCGGTTACCTGAAGCAGTGTTACGGTAGCGGCGTCTTTACAAACCAGCAGATCGCGGAAATGACGGTTCAGTCC
Organism: Fibrella arboris; assembly: GCF_041321095.1. Classification (NCBI taxonomy): domain Bacteria; kingdom Pseudomonadati; phylum Bacteroidota; class Cytophagia; order Cytophagales; family Spirosomataceae; genus Fibrella; species Fibrella arboris. The sequence goes on from NZ_JBGGWE010000004.1 coordinate 483,077, forward strand.
GACCACAAACTGGTGCGCATCGAACCCTTTCCGCAAAATTTCATCCAACACCAACAGGGTCTGTGGCAGGTTCCCCTGAAGCAGCAGATCGGTTAGCCGGAAATAGTAGTCGTAGTCGAGAATGTGCAGATTATCAAGCACTTCCCGGTAACGCAGCGTACGATCTGTGGAGAACGTCACGTTCAGATCGAACATTGACAAGGCATCGCGCAAGCCACCATCGGCCTTCTGGGCAATGAGTTCCAGCGAGTCGGCATCGGTCGTGACGCCCTCTTTTTGGGCAATGCTGGCCAGGTGAGCCGCCATATCGGCCGTCTTGATCCGGTTGAAATCAAAGATCTGACAGCGCGACAGAATAGTGGGCAGAATCTTGTGCTTCTCGGTCGTGGCCAGGATAAAGATGGCGTAGGTGGGCGGTTCTTCCAGCGTTTTCAGAAACGCATTGAAGGCCGCCGCCGAGAGCATGTGCACCTCATCAATGATATAAATCTTGTACTTACCAGACTGCGGCGGGTAACGTACCTGATCGATCAGATTCCGAATGTCATCAACCGAGTTGTTCGACGCGGCATCAAGTTCATGAATGTTGAACGACGCACTCTGATTAAAGCTCACGCACGACTCGCACTGATCGCAGGCTTCTGCGTCGGGGGTCAGGTTGGTGCAGTTGATCGTCTTGGCCAGAATACGGGCACAGGTGGTCTTACCTACCCCCCGAGGGCCGCAAAACAAGAACGCCGACGCTAACTGATTGGTCCTGATTGCGTTCTTGAGGGTGGTGGTAATATGCCCCTGACCCACAACCGTATCAAAGGTGGCGGGGCGGTATTTACGGGCCGAAACCACAAAATTATCCATAGTCAAAGATAGCGTAAAGCCCTCGAACCCCAAAGGCCGATCGGTCCACTACGCAAAGGCGCTCCTCTTTTCACCAACCAGAAAGCGCCGCCAATTTTTCACCAGGCAGGCACACTACGTAGTTTTGACCCGGTACAGGCAACCAACACGGCTATAATTTTCCCCGGCGCGGGTCTAGAATTTCTTTAGCGGTTTATTCAGCCTATGCCCTTGTGGCTGGCCGGGCGCGCTTGGGGTATGTCTCGAACAGGCCTGCTTTGCGGCGGTTACTAAACCGCTCAGCCTGGCCACCTCATCTGCTCCCGGGCGTTTGACCCCGCACGCAGGTTTCCTACCTTTGATAATCCAAAAAAACAACGTATGTGTACCAAACTTTATCAACGCACTAAGGGTCTGCTATTTACCATTCTGTGGCTTGGCAGCCTCGCCCCTTCATTGGCTCAACTGGTTACTACGCAACCAGCTTTCCCCACGGCAGACCGTGAGGTAACGATCATTATTGACCTTAAACAGGCAAAAGATAGTCGGGCGGCAGGGCTGCTCGGCAAAAAAGATGATGTGTACCTGTGGTCTGGCGCAGGCCGAACCGAAACGGGCAACGCCTTTGAATTCGGGCCAACCGGACAAACCAACTTCAATGCCCCTTACGCACCCGGCACCATGACCTCGCTGGGTAACGATAAATGGCAAATTAAGCTGGTTCCCCGCACCTACTATAACGTACCTGTAGGAACACCCATCCGGCGGCTGGGCATGGTGGTAAAAAGCGGCGACGGTAAAGCCCAGACCGAAGACTTTTTTACGCCGGTCTACGACGCCAAACTGACGGTCTCGTTTGCCCGGCCCACCGCTAAATTTTTAGTAGTCGAACCCAACACATCGGTATCAGTGCGCGCCAACGTGTCTGACAAGGCTACGCTGACGTTGCGCGTCAACGGTGTACCCATAGCTTCGGCCACGAATGCCGATTCGCTGGTGGCGAACGTACCCACGGGCACCACCAACAACACCATCAGAAAAGTGGTAGCTACGGCCCAGACAGCCTCCGAAACGGCCTCCGATTCGTTTTTGCTTTACGTAAAACCCACCCCCACCCTTGCTACCCTGCCACCCGGCTTGAAAGACGGTATCAATTACAATGCAACCGACCCTACGAGCGCTACATTAGTCTTGTACGCCCCCAAAAAATCGTTTGTACTGGTGCTGAGCGAACAAAACGACTGGACGCCCGACCTGGGTTCGCTGATGAACAAAACGCCCGATGGAGAGCGGTACTGGCTGGCTTTAACGGGCCTCCGATCGGGGCAGGAACTGGCTTTTCAATACCTTGTTGACGGGCAGATCCCAACCGGAGACCCCTACTGCGACAAGATTCTTGACCGGGACAACGACGCTTACCTGACCACTACCTACGCCGGTCTGAAAGCATTCCCGACCAAAGCGCAGGGACAGATCGTGTCGGTGCTGCAAACCGGACAGGCGACCTACCCCTGGAAGGTGACCAATTTTACGCGGCCCGACGCTAAAAACATGGTAGTGTACGAGTTGCTGGTCCGTGATTTCATTGCCTCGCGCCAGTACAAGAACGTGGGCGATTCGCTGCCTTACCTGAAAAAGCTGGGGATCAACGCCATCGAGATCATGCCCGTGATGGAGTTCTCGGGCAATGATTCATGGGGCTATAATCCTATTTACTATTTCGCACCCGACAAGGCATACGGATCAAAAAATGACCTGAAAGCATTTATCGACAAATGCCATGAAAATGGCATCGCCGTCATCCTCGACATGGTTCTGAACCAGGCCGACTACGAATTTCCATACGTGAAAATGTACTGGGATGGCACCAAACCTTCGACCGATAATCCGTATTTCAACCAGACCGCCACGCACCCATTCAGTGTGTTCTTCGATTTCAACCACGAGAGTACGGCTACGCAGGCGCTGGTGCAACGGGTAAATCAGTACTGGCTGCAGGAATACAGAATGGACGGGTTCCGGTTCGACCTCTCGAAAGGCTTCACGCAGAAAAACAACCCCAACAATGTAGATGCCTGGGGGGCCTATGACGCCAGCCGGGTAGCAATCTGGAAACGGATTTACGACCAGATCCGGGTATACGACAAATCGGCTTACGTGATTCTGGAGCACTTTGCCGATAACACCGAAGAAAAGGAACTGGCCAATTACGGCATGCTGCTCTGGGGCAACCACAACTACAATTACCGCTACGCCGCCCGTGGCGTGGTAAACGGCCGCGACGATAACTTCGACTGGATCTCGTATAAACTACGCGGCTGGAACACGCCGAATATCCTCGGCTACATGGAGAGTCATGACGAAGAGCGGATGGTGTATGACCTTACCCAGAACGGTGCTTCGTCGGGTTCGTATAGCACCAAAAGCATCACTACAGCGCTGGAACGGGCTAAACTGGCTGCCGCTCTATTTATTCCGGTGCCGGGCCCCAAGCTGATCTGGCAGTTCGGGGAACTGGGCTACGACGTGTCTATTGAACAGAACGGACGCACGGGTGCAAAGCCCATTCGGTGGGAATATGCTGCCGACGCCAACCGGGCCAAGCTGCTCCGCGTGTACCAGGAGTTGATCAAGCTGAAACTGACGCAACCTGCTTTCCAGACTACCGATTATACGTTTATTGCTAATCAACCGGTGAAACGGCTGGTACTCAACAACACTACTCAACCGGTGGTCATCATTGGCAACTTCGACGTACAGGCGAACACGGTGGTGCTCGATCTACCCAAAACCGGTACGTGGTATGATTACTTTACCGGCCAGTCGATTGATGCCACGGCCAGTACGGCCCTGACCATGCAACCCGGTCAGTGGCATATTCTGACAACTACCAAATTACCAACGCCCGAAGCCAATATTGTGCCCTGGAATCTGGTGCCGCCCGCTCCCGTTGTACTGGCCACTGAACCCCTGTTTAACCTCACAGTATCGCCGAACCCCACCGCCGATATAGCCACGCTGGACTGGGAAAGCGCCTACCGCGGACCCGTTACTGTGACTGTCAATAGCGTGTCGGGACGTACCCAGCAAACGCTGACAGTGCAGAAAACGGCCCAAGCGCTTCGGCAGTCTGTGAGTTTGAAGACGCTGCCTGCCGGTCTGTATCTGCTACATGTACAGACAACTGAAGGGGCTCAGGTACGGAAGGTGCTGAAGGAATAGGTAAATCATGCTTAAAATCCATGTAAATCTTTTGTCTCACGAAAGATTTACATGGATTTTAAGCATGATTCAACGCCTGTTAGAAGCGCACCTGCTCGACCAGATTGATTATCTCCCCGCTGTGGTAGTAATGGGCCACCGCGACTGGTTCGAGTCATTCGTAGCTACTTACCGATAACATGACCTAGTACGTACCTGGCCTTCAATCAATAGCTGCTCGCGTCCACAAGCTGCGAAAATCTGTTTTATTCCGCTGATCGCACCATCCAAATCAGCGTGCTGACAATTCCGCATCTAATACCCGCTCCGGGTACGTGTAAAGGGTAAAGCGATCGGCTTTCAGAAAACCGACCAGGGTGATGCCGGCTTCGCGGGCCAGATCGACGGCCAGGCTCGACGGAGCGCCCAGCGCTATCAACATGGGTACACCCGCCATCCAGCATTTTTGTACCAGCTCAAAACCAACCCGACCACTGACCAGCACTGCCTGTTGCGCCGCAGGTACGTTGCCGTTCCAGAACGCAATACCCAGTAGCTTATCGAGTGCATTATGGCGGCCAATATCTTCGCGGACCGATCCCAACTGACCGGCGGCATCAACGAAGGCCGAGGCATGCAGCCCACCCGTGTAGGCGAACGCCTGCTGCCGGGTACGTAGCTGATCGGGCAGGGTGCGCAACGTACCTGAGTCGAGGTGGAACGTACCCGCCACCGGCCTTGGGCAAGCTGTTCGGATCGCGTCGATCGATGTTTTTCCGCAGACGCCACAGTTCGAGGCCGTGATGCCGTGCCGGTCCAGCCTGGCCCAGTCAAGTTGCACATCCGGGTGAAGCTCAACGCGGATCACGTTTCCTTTCTCGGCTTCCTCCCGCGAGCAGTGACGGGCCGACATAATTTCTCCTCGCGACTGCACAATCCCTTCCGTAAACAGAAATCCCAGCGCCAGTTCCACGTCATGCCCCGGCGTTCGCATGGTCACGGCGAGTGCCCGCTGCTGCCGGTCATTGGCAGGGCCGTAGCCCAGCCGGATCTCCAGTGGCTCTTCGGCAGCCAGCAGATCAGGGCTTTCGGTGATACCGCCCGCCGAAAAGCGATATACGGTGGTTGGGGTGACAAGCGACATCATCGTGTGCGTTATAGCAAAAAGCCGGAAAAGCAGGCTTATTGCTATAAGAGCTTCGGGAGCTGATAGGTTTAAGTAGGTGTAAACTTTCTACTATAGAAAAACTTATATCTTTAGCCATGACCATTCGACAGGCCACCCTGGCCGATCTACCTACGCTTGTTTCCGTTGCCCGACAGAGTCTTTACGATGCCTTCAGCCCCGAAAAGTATCCGGGCAACCCCATCCAGCAATACCTTGATGAGGCTGTAACAGCGCCCATCTACGCCAGGGAGTTCGCCAATAAACGGGCCACCTTCTGGCTGGCCGAAGATGAGCAGGGAAAAGCGATTGGCTTTCTGAAACTCCATGCCCACGCGCCACCCCGTCGGATGCCGGTGCGTAATGCGTTGGAGATCGTTCGTATCTACCTGCTCGATGAATACATTGGGCGCGGATACGGTCGGCAACTCATGCAGCACTGCCTGGATTATGCCCGGCAGCAGGGGTATCAGGCCGTGTGGCTGGGCGTTTGGGAACACAATGCCCCCGCGCTTGTTTTTTATAAGAAACTAGGCTTCACTCAATTCGGCTGGCACGTATTCTGGTTCGCCGGTGAGCGGCAGCGTGACTTCTGGCTGTGGAAGAGTTTATAACCAATTAAACGTCAATCCTGTTTGGCTGTCTATACGTAGCTATTCAGCTAATTCAACTCTCCTATACGTCCATTGATACGCGCCTCTCTTTCGTTCTGTCTGTTGATGAGCTGCCTGCTGCTCTGGCTTGCCAGCATGACGTGTGCACAGGCGCAGCAACCGGAAGATACCACCCGGACAACCCAAACCCAGCCAGTAACCGTTACCACCGCGGCCACCACAACAGCGGTTCAGCCAACCGCCAAACAGCCGATTCCCCTCGACTCGATGATTACGCCCTACGGGCTTATGTTGGCCGACAGTGCCGAACGGGTCCGCGATAGTGTGCGCTACACCCGCCTGAAACAGCGGATGTCGAAAGGACGCTTAACCAGGGAGTTGTACAACGTGCTGTTTCGCGATGTGTACAACAGCCGACCATCTGGCGAAGTCAATCAGATCGAAGTAAACCCGTATAAAGTGTATGAAGGACGGGTAATCGGTACGATCTTCATCAAACGGCTGGGCGTATTCGGGGCCAGCGTGTATGATACAGCGCGAAATTCGGCCAACTGGGTAGAGAAACTGGCGAATAGGCTACACGTGAACACCCGCGAAAACGTGATTCGCCGGTCATACCTTCAGTTTCAGGAAGGCGACCGGGTGAACCCCACCGTGCTGCGCGACAACGAACGACTGCTGCGTAACGTTGGCCTCTTTATTGACGTCCGTATTTTGGTAGTGCCCCGCCCCGGCAGCCGACAGTTCGTTGATGTCTACGTTATTACGCAGGACGTTTGGTCGCTGCTGCCCGATGGTGGGTTCAGTGGGTTCAATAACTTTCAGGTTGGCCTGGATCAACGCAATTTCCGGGGGCTGGGGCATCAACTTTTCAACCGGGTTAGTTACAACGCCACACTGCCGGGGCAGAAAACGGAGTATCAGGGGCGCTATCAAATTCCCTATATTGGCAAAACGTTTCTGACCGGGCAAGCCGATCTGGTGCTCCTGCGCGACCAGAAATTCATTTCGGCTAAAATTTATCGACCATTTCTAAATCCAGACACGAAATGGGCCGGACAACTTGAATTGGGTCGGTATTGGTTAAACAACCGGGTAGTAGACCGCCAGGATAGCATCCTTAGTTTCCCACTCTATTATTACTACAGCGATATCTGGATCGGTCGGTCGTTTCCGTCGCCCTTCCGGGTAAAAAATCCCGACGACCGGGCCCGCATTGTCATAGCTGGCCGATTAACTGCCTATGATTATACCCGACGACCCGAGGTAACATCTGACAGTAACCAGTTGTATCAGAATCGCCGGACAACCATTTTCAGTCTGGGCTACTCACAACGCAGGTACGTTCGCGACGTGTTGATTTACGGCTTTGGCCGTACGGAAGACGTGCCATACGGCAGCCTGATGTCGCTGGTTGGCGGGTTCGAGGAAGCCGAGCTTGGCCTGCGTAACTATGTGGGTGTCAGCTTTTCGCGGGGGCAGTATATTCATAAGGTCGGGTACGTCTACGGATTGCTCAACACTGGCTCTTTTTTCAGAAAAGGTCGGCGCGAGCAGTCGGTGTTCAATCTGGAGACAAACTACTTCAGTTCCCTGCACCGGGTAAAATGGGGCCAGATGCGTCATTTTCTGAATACACACCTGACCGTGGGGGCCGACCGGTTCAATAATGAGGCTATAAACCTGAACAACAATAACCTGTTTGGCGCCGGCGGTGATGGCCTGTTTGGTACCAAACGACTGATTGTCGATTATGAAAATCTTCTTTTTTCGCGGGTCAATATCGCCGGGTTCCGGGTGGCCTTTCTGACGTTCTTCAACCTGGGGCTGGTAAGTTATCCCGAACGATCACTACTGGCTGGTCCGCTGTATCATGGGTACGGCATTGGCTTCCGGCTACGCAACGAAAACCTGACCTTCAATAGCCTCCAGATCCGGTTTGCCTATTACCCCAATCTGCCCAACAATGCCGCCGCCCTGCGCTATGCTTTCGAAGGGGTGCCCGTGCTACGCCTCCGCGACTTCGATATCAATTCCCCCCAGGTAACCACCTTTCAGTGAGCTGTTTTTTTGGCTGGCGTGAACTATCTCCACAAAATTACGCTTGTAATTAATGTATCTACATTATATTGACAGCGACGCCTTTCCGGCTCTTATCCTGGCGATACCACACGTATGAACATCGAAGAGGAAATTAAGCAGGCTCAGTTCAAATCACCCCTTCACCGGCTGATTGTGAACCTGATGTATACAAACAACTGGCTGTGCGACAGCCAGATGCGGTTGTTAAAACCGTTTGATCTGACCTTGCCTCAGTACAACGTGCTCCGCATTCTGCGCGGGCAGCACCCCAACCCTGTACGAATTAATGACATCACCGAACGGATGCTGGACAAGATGTCTAATGCTTCCCGTTTGGTTGATAAACTCGTTCTCAAGAAACTGGTTATCCGCAATGAGTGCCCGAGCGACCGCCGTGCCGTTGACGTGCTGATTGCGGAAAAAGGATTGGCCTTACTTAAGAAAATTGACGAGGCCCAGGAAGCCTGGGAGGCGCAGTTCAGCACCTATGAAGGCACCAGCGCCGACGAACTCAATGCCCTGCTGAACGATTTTCGTAGCGTAGCTACCAGCGACTAATTACCATTTTTTATTCACTATATAGTATACAGTACCAATGAAAAACAACCTGATTCTGGCTGGCTTCGCCGCCATCGCACTAACTGCCACAACTGCATTTACTGGCCCTGGCAAGTCGAGCAAAGCTGTTATTGTCCCTAAAGTGGCAACCTATAAAATTGATGCTGCGAAGAGCGTTCTATCGTGGAACGGCAAAAAAGTAACGGGTGAGCACTCCGGCAACATTAAAGTGCAGGACGGTTCATTTACCGTCGATGGCACGAAAGTGACTGGTGGCCAGTTCACCTTCGACATGAACAGCATTACCTGTACCGATCTTACTGACAAAGAGTACAACGCGAAATTTATCGGGCATATGAAATCGGAAGATTTCTTCAACACCGCTAAATTCCCAACGTCTACGTTTAAGATCACGAAAGTGACACCAAAGGGCGGTGATCAGTACGATGTTACGGGCAACATGACGATCAAAGGCATTACCAACGCAGTAAGCTTCCCCGCTACGGTGAAAGTGGCTGGTGATCGGATCACAGCAACGGGTAAGGCCAAGCTGGACCGTACGAAATATGATATCCGTTACGGGTCGAAATCGTTCTTCGAGAACATCGGTGACAAAGCCATTTATGACGACTTCACCGTTGATTTGACATTAGCCGCCAATAAATAGGTAGTTTTTAAAACCAATACGGTTTTTTGGGGAAGCCCCGGTTAATGCCGGGGCTTTTTTTATGCCGTTCCTTTGTCGTTGGGGCGCCAAAGTAGCCAGAGCATCCGCCCCATCGCCAGCATGCAGAGTATGACTATAAGGCTTCCTAATAAGGCAATCTGAGGTTGTGTAATCATCATCGAGGCTGTTTGCGTACATATTACCAGACGTTCCGGAGATGGCAAAGCACGTGCTGGAGAATAGCAGGCAACCGGACGCACTTTTGAGTAAGCGGCAATACCTAACGCCGGAATGACAGTTTTTCTATTAGTTTGCAGCTATGAAGCCTGAAACTATTGCCCTTCTCTCAACGCATTATTACGACCGTAATGCTGGTGCCCTTGCCCCACCTATCTACCTGTCGACAACGTATGAACGTGACGCCGATGGTACGTTCAAGCATGGCTACCTGTATGCCCGCAACGCTAACCCTAACCGCGATGCGCTGGAACGCAGTCTGACTGCGCTTGAAGGCGGTTTTGCTACGACCACGTACGCATCGGGACAGGCCGCCACCATGAACCTGTTTCTGGCCCTGGCTCCGGGCGATCATGTGGTGATACCGACCGATGCCTATTACGGCACTCCCGCCCTGCTCGAAGAGCTAATGCATCCGTGGGGGCTGACCTATACCCGCGTCGACATGACGGATCTGGACCAGGTACGTGCCGCCATGCATGAGAATACACGGGTTATCTGGATCGAAACGCCGTCGAATCCACTTCTGAAGATCGTCGATATCCGGGCATTGGCCGACATGGCCCGCGCAGGCGGTGCCATTTGCGTTTGCGATAATACCTGGGCTACGCCCATCCTGCAACGTCCCCTTGACCTGGGCTGCGATGTGGTGATGCACGCCACTACCAAGTATTTTGGCGGTCACTCCGATGTGTTGGGTGGCGCGCTTGTCTTCAAGGAAGACGGGACACTGTACCAGCGCATCCGGCGGTTACAATCGGTTGGTGGAGCGGTGCCATCGCCGTTTGAATGCTGGCTTGTCCTGCGGGGTATCAAGACGCTGGCCGCCCGGGTACGCCTGCAAACTGAAACGGCAGGTAAAGTAGCCGAGTTTCTGGCAACGCACCCCAACGTGGAAGCCGTTCATTATCCCGGCCTGCCCGCTGACCCCGGCCATGAGCTGGCCAAAAAACAAATGACCGGTTTTGGGGCTATGCTGTCTGTTCAGGTACGTGGTGGTGCCGACGAAGCCATTCGGGCGGCGGCGAAGGTGCAGGTATTTACCCGTGCCACCAGCCTAGGCGGCGTTGAGAGCCTGATCGAGCATCGGGCCAGCGTAGAAGGACCAACCAGCCAGACGCCCCCTAACCTGCTTCGCATCTCGATCGGCCTCGAACACGCCGACGACCTGATTTTCGACCTGAAACGAGCGCTGGACTAGATCGTACTATAAGCTGGCAGAATAAGGAATGGGCCCGTCATGGCCTAGCCCTTATTCTGCCAGCTTGAACAGTTGGGCTGATCTGATCGGTAGCGGTGTTACTGGCTAACGACGGTGACCGTATACGTCTTTTTAATCCGTCCGCTGCCGTCGGTAGTCGGTTGCTTCTCGGAAAAGACAACCCTGGCTGTACCAGCGGTAACGCCTTTGATCAAAAATACGGCATCTCCCGCTACTGATGCTCCGGTGCCCACCCCCGGCAGAGTAGCCTTGCGCGACACATCCACAATTTCCTGGTTATCCGAGGTAGCCGCGAGTTGCCAGGTTGTATCAGCACGTGCAGCTACCGTCACTTCCCTGATATCCCCCACGTTGAGCTTGATTTTCTGTCCGTTCGCCAGCCCGGAGCGGTCTGTCTGGCAAGACAGTGTTATGGCAAGCAGGCAGCCCATCAGCGCCGGCAACCACAGTTGAAGAGAGCAGGCAGCATCGGTCAGATAAGACGTTACCAGGTAGCCAGGTTTGTTGTTCATAGTACCGTTAACCTGATTAGCTGGCTTACAGTTTTGACGACTTATCCGGCTAGCTGTCAGGATGAGCCTCCGATCGGCCCGATACCGCGCATGGCGATGGGAAGCCTCCTTCACCAGGGCTTCCGGGAGGCTATCAATCCGTAGTCCAGTTGAGTGGGAATGGCGGCGGGCAGTGGGGTTAATCCGGCATCCGCGAACCAGCTTTGGTATTCGGCCCGGCTGTAGCAGCGACCCTTTGTTACCACAAAAAGCTGCGCCGAATAATCGGTAGCGGCTAGTGGGCCATCCAGCGTGTCGTTCAGGAACGAGTCATGCACCCAGATTTCTCCGCCGGGACGAAGGGCATCGGCAAACCGGTGTGCCAGCTGCTGGCAGGTCGGTGTTGGCCAGTCATGGAAGAGGCTGGCGGCCAGCAACAAATCTGTTTCTGGCAGATCATCGGTCAGCATATCACCTGGCAGGAAGGTCAGCCGGGCTTTCACCGTGTCGGCTCCCGGCCGGCTGCTTTGTTCAAATTCATCGAGCAGGTCGGCCGCAACGGCCAGCACGGCCGGTCGATCAAACAGCGTGGCCGTTGAGGCAGGGTTACGCAGCAGCCATTCGTAGGTGTAATAGCCAGAACCGCCAGCGACATCGAGCAGATGGCCCGTTCGTTTCGGGAGGTTGGCCGCTACAAGGGGGGAGAGCAGTTGAGCCCGACCCGCCAGCCCCATGGTGAACTTGCGCGCCAGGGCAGCATCGTCCATGGGGGAGGGCCCTTCTCCTTCTTTCACGAAAGAAATTCCCTGCGGAGCGTCCAGCGGACCGTCGTTGCGAAGTAGCTGGGCCATTTCTACCACGCCCGGATCCTCTTTTTCCAGCCCGGTATACCCCGTCAGCGTAGGTACGTGTGCCTGCGTCAGGTAATGCCCCAATGGGCTAATGGTCAGCCGGCGCTGCTCGTCGAACAGCAACAGATCCAGGGCACAAAGCGCCGGAAACAGAACCATGGCGGGGCGCTCGGCCAGATCCAGCCGATCGCGAAGATCAGCCAATGTAAGTGGCTCGGCGCTGAGCGTCTCGAATACGTGCAGGTGGTGAATCGCTGCCAGCATTAATCGGGAACCGAACATGGCCCTCAGGTGACGGGTAATGGGAGCTGGGTCGGGCGGTAGAGCCATACGTTGAGTGATCGTTTTTGCGCTATCGAACAAAGATAGGCGACGGACGGCTGTGCTGCTGACTCCCCATCTCGGGTACGTTGCCCGCTTAACCACTAACCGCTGGTTGCCCCGTTCAGACTGAGTATCTTAGCCATCAGACAGGCTTATTGTTCAGGCATATGAACCCCTGCCTTTTTCTGCATTCATGAAACCCATCGTCTTCACCTGCCTCTTTTTAACCTTTCTGGTGGCTACTGGCCGAACTCAGTCGGTCAACCTCATTACCGAATCGACCAGCCGGTTTCTGGGTACGTTGTCAGGTGAAGAAAGGCAAAAAACGCAGTATGCTTTCTCTGATTCGCTGCGCTATAAATGGACCAACCTGCCAGTGGGGCTGGTGCCCCGGCCCGGTATTGCCTACGGTTCGTTGTCGGATCAGAGTCGGCTGGCTTTTCACCGGGTGTTGTCGGCCATGTTGAGTTCGCAGGGGTATCTGAAAACGACCAGCCTCATGCAGCTCGACGATATCCTGAACACGCTCTATCAACAGGCTTTCGACAACGGAAAAATAGATCAGCGCATGCTCAACATGATGCAGAACATGAAGTGGGCACATGGCAATTATTTCATCTCGGTCTGGGGCCAACCACAGGCTGGCGCGGCCTGGGGGTTAAACTTCGGGGGCCACCATCTGGCACTGAGTCTGACCTCCAATGGCCGATCGGTGTCCATGTCTCCCTATTTTATCGGCACCGATCCATCGGAGGTTAAGTCTGGAAAATATGCCGGCCTACGCGTGCTGAGCAAGGAAGAAGACTACGGTTTTCTGCTGATCAATGCCCTAACCGATAGGCAAAAATCGGTGGCCATGCTGAAGCAGGACGTACCCAAAGACATCATCACGTCGCCACAGGGCAGTCAGCGCATCACGAGCTATTACGGAATTTCTGCCAGTCAGTTCACAGCCGATCAGCAAGACATACTGACCCTGTTGATTCAGGAATATACCCACAATTTTGAACACACTAAGGCACATCAACTCTTCGAGAAAATAACCAGGTCGGGTATCGACAAGGTATATTTTGCCTGGGTTGGCAGCCTCGAAAACAACAAACCGCATTATTACATTATCAACGGGCCCGATTTCCTGATCGAATACGATAACGTTGGTTTTCAGAACGACGGCAATCACATCCACGCCATCCTTCGCGAAAAAGGTCAGGATTTTGGCAACGACCTGCTCAAACAGCATTACCTGGAAGGAAAGCATTAGTCACTTGTTTACCTTATTTTCTCCCTGTTGTTTAGGCAAGTACCGGAAAAGCATCTGGCATTACGACACCATGCACGACTACGACACAACCAATGGCATTACAGGAAGGGGCAGGTCGATTGATGCGCCTTCGCCAGTGGTTTCAGGGGTATGGTGGTTGTGAATTCGGGCTACGGCTCATTTGGAGAAACGGCCGGGAATGTACTGATTGCTGTCTAAATCAATAAATAGCCGGAAGGCGACGCTAGTTACGCCCGTACAACATGATGACTCCTGACCAAAATTTCGCCGCGCTACACCTCGAACTCCCCCCCGCCCCTACCCCCAAAGGCGTGTACAAACCCAGCCTGATTGTTGGCCAGTTCATCTACGTATCGGGCCACGGCCCCTATTGCCCCGACGATAGCCTGATGACCGGCCGCGTAGGCTCTGAAGTGGATCTGGCCTTTGGCAAAGCAGCGGCCCGGCAAACCGGCCTCGCCATTCTGTCGACCCTAACAGCCGCACTGGGCAGCCTGAATCGGGTGAAACGCGTGGTGAAAGTGCTGGGTATGGTTAATGCCGCAGATAGTTTTGAAGAACACCCAAAGGTTATTAATGGCTGTAGCGAATTGTTCGCTACAATCTGGGGTGAAGAGAACGGCATTGGCGTTCGCAGTGCCGTAGGTATGGGATCGCTTCCCGGCAACATCTCGGTTGAGATCGAAGCAGTGTTCGAGCTGGAGGAGTAGGCGTCATTTCCATAACGTACCTGAACTTGGTTGTCAGGTACGTTCTCTTTTCTCCATAATTACAATCAGCAATGACTCTACGCCGACTGATTACTAATCAGTCGTTCCGGTCGGAACCTGTTAATTTATTTCGATGAGCCGGGGAAACTGAGGCGTAAAAAACGACCATCCCGATACATGCGTATCATCCAGCTTCCCGCGATCGGGACGCCATCCATACGGGCCGGTTTCCAGTTCGTTTCATTCTCGCGCCAGCGGGGCATCTCCTTAAACACTGTCCGAATAACCGCCGCGAGCAATGTATCCTGCTTACTGGTATGTAGCTCCACGTCGGCCACCTGCCCAATTTCATTAATTACCACCCTCATCTCGCCAAGTAACACGTTGGCGTCAACGATCGGCATCAACTTTTCGTTGAAATAAGCCGTCAATATCGCCGCATCGCCAGCGAATTCTGGCGGCTGAAAGAACAAGTCGCATGTTATTTCCTGGCCATCATTCGCATAACAGACGCTTTTTTTCAAGACACCTTTGTGATATAATCCCCTGCGCTTTATCCTGCCGTTTGGATAAAATACCATGAAAGCGCCATCCAAATAGTCCAGTTTATAAGTACAGGATAAATAGAGGCCTCCGTCAGGATACATAATTTTTGTCAGACCATGTCTGACCGGGCCATGGCCATCAATAATATCCTCCCAAATGAACTTTGGCTTGTTATACGTAAACGAGGCTGTGCTGTATAACGTACTGTCTTTCAGGTAGGTCTCAACGATAAAATTATCTTTTTTCTTACCTAAATAGACTATGCGCTCGTAATAGTCGTCGTGCATTTGATATCCTTCACTAATCAATGAATTCGAGCCAAATCTAGGTTGGGCTTTCACTAGTGAAATCGGCACAAGAAAATAAGCGACTAAAAAAATAGCTATTTGTTGTAAATACGATTTCATAATCGACAAGGCTATATAGGGCTCAATAGAATCAATTACTTCATTCACAATAGCTTTTCACTAAGGTGTCCTTACCAACCCGGTATACATAGTACAAGCAGGAAAAACTGATGCACCAGGCAATTTGTTACCTGAGATCACGTACCAGCCGGGTGCCTGGAGCAGCCCCCCGATCGGTTATTTACCAAATCAACCAAGCCACTAATCCACGTTGTGTGGGATGTTTACCTGGATGTAGCTCCGATCCCGATATACCTGCATCACCCATACGCCCGAGACCGGTACGCTATCCATTTGCGCCGACTTCCAGTTCGATTCGTTTTCGCGCCAGCGGGGCATCTCCTGCACAACGCGCCTTATACCCGCCAGTACCTTTGGGTTGTCTCGGCCTACATCCGAAGCTACGTCGATCACTTGCCCTATGTCATTCACAACCAGTTTTATCATCGCAATTCTGACGGTAGTTCCATCAAAGACCGGAGCCAGATTTTTCGTCAGATAATCTGTTAGTTCGCGGTCATTTCCCATGAACTTCACCTGTTGATAGAACGGCTCGCAGGGCTGTTCAGCCCCATCCGAATCGTAGCAGACGCTTTTTTTGCGGGTTCCATTTTTGTACAACTCCCTTCGCTTAATGGCGCCGTTGTTGTAATAGACGATAAATGCGCCATTGAGCACATTCATGTTATAATCGCAGGTCAGGTACAGCCGGCCGTCGTCATAAAGAATTTTGGATGGGCCATGCCGAACGGCCAGCGCACCAATCAGATTTCCCTGATCGATATATCTGTAATTATCAATCCGGTACAGGGTGCTATCCTTCAGGTACGTGTTTACGATGAAATGGTCTTTCCGTTTGCCGATGTAGGTTATCTGCTCATAATATTTACCATGGTTCTCATATTCTGTGACCGAAAACGGCGACTTATCTACGGTCGGCTGCGCCTTTGCCAGGTGAACCAGCACGAGCAAATTCAGCAGCAAAAAAGTGGGTATTCTGAGCCAGTTGAGCGCCATGAGCGTATTCGATAAAACTACATTAAAGTACGCATTTTAGCGAGAAGCAGCAGTCATTCAGCCTTTGGAACAGGATTCGTGTTGGTTGTCGACGCCCGCTATAACCCCACCATCTCGGCGCTCATGTCCCAGAGACGTTTCGCATAAAAGTTATTCAGGGCGTCTTTGGCAGGCATTTTGGGCTTGCAATCGGCAAAATAGAGCCCCGTTACGTGGGTCACCGCCGACGACGACGCCAGGTAGATGCTCGTCTCGGCTCCTTGCTCGGGCGTTCGCATAAACGGCTTGGCCAGTTTGAACAAAGCCCCGGCGATACTGCCTATCTCCCCACCAAAATTGGTGTTGACAGCCCCCGGGTGTACACTATTCGAAGTGATGCCATCGCCCATCAGGCGATGGGCCAATTCATTGGCAAACAGAATATTACACAGTTTCGATTTACCATAGGCTTTCATGCCGCTGTACGAAGTGGGTCGGGCCAGTTCGTCGAGCCGGAACGTACCTGCCAACCGATGCGCCTCCGACGAGATAGTGATCACGCGGGCCTCTTCCCCGCTACGCAGCAGGTCGAGCAGGAGGTTGGTGAGCAGAAACGCACCAAGGTGGTTGGTGGCAAACGTTAGCTCGTACCCATCGGGCGAGTACCGCTCCTGATCGATGTACAGTCCGGCGTTATTGATCAATACATCAACGTGGTCATAGCGATCAGTCAATTCGTTTGCGGCGGCCCGAACAGAGGCTATACTGGCCACGTCGCACTGGATCAGATCAACGGTACCGGTTGGGTTAATTGCCTGGATTTCCTGTTGGGCCGCCTGGCCCTTTTCCATATCCCGGCAAAGCATAACAATAGAAAATCCCTTGCGGGCCAGTTCCTGGGCCGTGATCTTTCCAATACCCGAGTTGGCCCCGGTAATAACGCAGATACGTGACGCTGCCATAATGATCTGTTCGGTTGACTTACGAGGAGTAAACTATCTGTCTGAGATAGTGGTTTTCCTGTCGGCAGTTCCGGGCTTTTCCCGGCCCACTCCGACTAATCATTTCTTATGAAAATTGCTCTGATTTCCACCTCGCCACGGGCGAAAAGCAATACGCTTCGCTTCTGCCACTTCGCAAAAAACGTTTTGCAGGAAAGTGGTCAGCACGAGGTAACGGTCGTTGACTTCGAAGCCTATGACCTGCCTTTTGTTGGTACAGCCTGGGTGCAGCCAGATACCCTGAGTCCGTTTCAAGAGAAACTCATCACGGCCTGGGGCGAGGCAGACCTGGTCTTTTTTGCCTCACCTGAATACAACTGGACAGCTACGCCACAGGTTATCAATGCCTTTAATACACTGGGGGGGCCTGCGTTTAAACACTTGTTTGAAAACAAGGTGTTTGCCATGGTGGGTACGTCCAACGGTCGTGGCGGTCGCCAGCCCGCGCTCGATATGACCACGGTGCTCAACAAAGTGATCAGTTTCACCAACAGCTACTCGATTATTTCGCCCAAGCTATACGAGTCGCATGAAACGGATAAAAACCTCGACGCAGCTGGTCAGTTCATTGGCCATGAAGTGTATGACCGTACCGTTCGTGCTTTTATAACTTATTCATTGGCCGTTGCGCAGCGGTGGCATGGTATTGGCATAGAAGTTTAGCTGACCGGTAATCCCATCCATCTGCCCGGCAGAAGGCCTCCTCATTAAGTAGTTATCCCCAATTCGTATTACCCGCAAATTATTTATGGCGACTAATACGGATTGGGCAATCCATTATTATACTTAATACGTAGGTATAGTCTAGTGACAATTAAACCTATGCATGTTTTTTATACCCTTTCTGCCCGAATTGCCCGGCTCGATACAGTCAGTAACCGTTGGCTTGTCGAGAATAGTGGTCATATATTGCGTATCGTCACCGGGCTTGTTTTACTGGAGTTTGGCCTGATCAAGCTTTTCGTGGGTGGTGGGCCACTTTATTGGCTGGCAACCCACACGCTAGCCCAGCTGTCGGGGGGAGTACTCTCTATGCCTGTTGGCGGCTACTGTATCATCAGCCTCAATGGCATGGCGGGTGTCTGTTTTCTCAACAGGCGATTGATCCAGTTGGGGGTCTGGTTACTCGTGTTACAATTAGTCGTAGCGACACTTCCCCTGTTTCTCTTCCCCGGCGAATTGGTTCTTTCGCTGCTCTACGCGCCGACACTGGTCATACAGTATGCGCTAACCGACATATTACTGGTTATGATCGGCCTTTTCGTTGCCGCCACCTGGTCAGAAGCGCAGGTTGCCCCAGACTCTACGGCTGTTCAGGTGTGATTCTTTCCAGATGCTTTATAGCAGGCTCCAGGAGCGTCCAAGTTTCGCTCTGGAAACGGGTAGCTAAAGGCCATTGCCGGCTGAAAGGGCCTTCTCAACGCGGTAGACGTCTGCTCAGGAAGCTCGGTGCTGCTTACGAATCGTTATTGGTCGTCGTGGCACCGAGCTTCTTGCTCGGCGAGCCTACACCAGTTTAGGCTCCTTCTGAAACATCTCAGCGACTTTGGCAACAGCATAATCGACTTCATCGGCCGTGTTGTATTTGCCAAAAGAGAAGCGAATATTTCCGCGGTCAGGATCGAGTCCCGGGAGCGCCCCCAATACATGCGACCCTACGTCGGAACCGCTTGAACAAGCCGACCCACCCGACACCGAAATACCAGCAATATCGAGGTTGAACAAGAGCATGTCGCTCATATCGGTAGCGGGCAGGCTGACACTCAACACTGTATACAGACTCTTTTCCAGATCAGCTGATTCACCATTGAAGCGAACAGTTTCGATGGTCGCCTGAAGTTGATTGATCATCCGTTGTTTCAGGAATTCGATATGCTGGCGATGGGCAGCCATTTCGGCATAAGCGATCTCCAGGGCTTTCGCCAACCCTACGATACCGTACACGTTTTCGGTACCACCGCGCCGGTTACGCTCCTGCGAACCGCCATGAATGAACGGATGGATAGCGGGGCGGTTAGTGGGGCGGGCATACAGGAAACCAACGCCTTTGGGCCCGTGAAATTTATGGGCAGCACCCACCAGGAAATCGACTGTCAACTCCTGAACATTGTGTTGGTAATGCCCCATCGTCTGTACGGTATCGGAATGCCAGACGGCACCATATTCCTGGCACAGCTCTCCCACCAGGCTCATATCCAGCAAGTTACCTATTTCGTTATTACCGTGCATCAGTGACACCAGCGAATTTGGATTCGCCTTGAGTAACGTACCCAGCTGATCATAATCCAGATTGCCCCGTTCGTCTACCTGCAACATGCTTAGTTTGATCTTCCCCGTCTTTGCCAGGTATTCCAGCGTGTGCAGCACGGCGTGGTGCTCCAGCGGCGAAGTAATGGCGTGGGTAATACCGTAGGTATCGATACTACCCTGAATAGCTGTGTTGTCGGCTTCTGTTCCGCCCGAGGTAAAGAAGATTTCGGCGGGAGCAGCGTTTAATAGCGAGGCCACCGTTTTACGCGCTTTTTCAATGGCGGAGCGCACCACACGGCCATGCCCGTGGATCGATGACGGATTCCCAAAATTATCCTGCATTAGGGGGAGCATAGCCTCCAGCACAGCAGGATCGAGCCGGGTAGTGGCGGCATTATCGAAATAAACGCGTTGCATAGGTTGTATGAAGATCGTTCGGCAAAAGTACAAATATCCTGCTGAGTCGCATAGATCGAGCTACATAGGGCGACCATCTGCAAAACAGGCGACCAGCGTTAACGGGCCCCTATTACCCAAAACAAGGCCCTGTCTGCTGGTGACCATATTAGAAAATGGTCACCAGCAGACAGGGCTGGTAAAGCTGTGCGATTAACGGCGGGCTTATTTCACGGGCGCTTTCAGCACGATGAAGTAAACCCGGTTTCTGTCAACGGCATTCGTAGCGGGCAGGATTTTCTGGCTATACGTACCTACACCACCAATGCCAAAGTCGTCGTCGTTGGAAATAGCCAGTAAGGTAGGCGTAATGAGCGCCATTCCCTCTGCCTTGTCGTGTGGGTAGGTGGGCGAAACGTCGGTAGCCAGATCGAGTACCAGCGATTTGCTAACTGGCACAATTCCGTTGGTCTGTAATGTGGCGGCATTTTTCAACTCTTCCACAGTTTTGCCCCCATACAGCTTCCCGTTGGCGCCATTGCCGGGGTCAGAAATATCGGTAGCACCAGCCAGATCGATCTTATATACCCGCTTGAAAAGCGTACTCTTGTTGGCGTCGGTGCCATATTCGCCATCTCGTTCAAGCACCAGAAACGTTGTGTTTGTGATGGCCGTTATTTCGCTGTTAGCCTGCAGGTTTGCCCGCTCGATGAGGTAAACGAACTGCCTGGTAACGCCGGTGGCAATATCGAACGTCAGTATCCGGGTCACCAATGAACCGGTCACAGCTGCCGACGATGGATTATACAGCGGGAATTGCATGAGCCCCACCAGCGTTTTCCCATCGGGCGTTAGCGTTAGCCCTTCCATGCCCCGATTGGCCCGGCGAGTGGCAAAAACAAGGGGGATCGTACGGCCGCCTGTGCCAGTACCGAATGGGTTTATCCGCTCAATGGTTTTGCCCGTGGCATCGAAATGAACCAGGTGCGGCCCGTATTCATCACTGATCCAGAAAGACCCGTCAGCGGCAACAGCCATCCCTTCCGAATCGATCCCATCCACGCTTGTCCCCAGATTGTTACCAGACAGATCCAGTGCCGTTTCGCCGGTTCCACCCTGGTTGATCGGGTTAGGCAGTCCATTCAGTTTACCTCCCGCACTATTCTTCAGTTCAATGATTTTCTCCAGCACCATTGTCCCGTTCTTGACCCGGAACTTCCCGATCTGCGGCACAAAACCCGGCACTGCAAACACTTTGGAATTGGCGATCGTACCGTCGATGTTTGGGCCCCGGTCAGTGAGCATGAAAAAAGCGCCCGGGTCGTTGGGGTCAGCCGCGATAGCGGAGCCAAAGCCGCCATTATATACCTGTACGCCATTTACCGTTGCCAGCACATTGGGCAAAAACGTACCTGGGTTCGTGGCGTCAACAACGGCAGGGAAGCCAAGTTCAGGTGATAGGCGGTGGTCTTCGCAGGCAGCAACGCCCAGGCCAAGAACAAGTGACGCAAATACAGTCTGACGAAGTGAGACGTGCTTCATAATAGGGATTAACAGGTGAACTGAATGTACCTACAAAAGTCGATCTCATCTATTAACCCTATGTAAAGCAGACAGTCCGGTTTGTGAATGGATTGTTATGATTGCGCGGTGTGGCTTCCTCCAGAACCGGATTTCCTGGCCTACGTAACTGATTGTTGGCTACCTCCTGATACCGGCCGGTATCAGGCAGATCCAGGGTAGACTGGACCGGCAGGACGTTGTACCTCCGCCCACCCATGCCACAAGCGTCGACTATTCAGGCAGATAGTTAGTTGACTATCTTTACGCCGATCAACAAAAGCGATCAAACCGAAAGGAGAACATGGTTTTTGAGCTACTGCCAACGCTGGATGTTATGCTCGATCTCTACGAAAAGCCACGAACGATCGAGCGGTTTCAGGCTTATCTAGCGCTCCTTCAGGGTGATACCAGGGGAAATCTGGCCCTGCCGATCAGCGGTTTCAATCCGATGGCGAAGGAGCCTGTTCGTCAGAAACTCATCGACCTGAACAAGGTAGGCGCTGAAGACGTGATTCGGCATACGCTGCACCAGTTAAATACAACGCTCTCGGTTTATCCGGGTAACCACGTGATTCGGCTTGCCCTCAATCTGGCCGACGACATTGCCGGGGGCTGGACCAATCGGTTCACCACTGACTATGACAGCAAGTTCAACCTCAACGCCTTAGTAAGCCGAAGTTTCTGCACGCCGTTGTTCTGGGCTAGCGACGTGTATACGCCATCGATGATCGCCGAGCGAACAATCGAATACGCTTATCGGACCATCTACTGGCTGACTCACCCCAAACCCATCACCCTGGCTGACCACGTTGAGCAGGAAAAGTTTGTAGCCAGACACACAGCCAGGTCAGTAGAAAAGCCCGACCGGGCGGTATCAGAAGCGGTCGACACTTTCTATCGGATTCACCAGCAAAGCGACGATTATGCCCTGATTTTCAACTTCTTCTACGGGGACCTAGCCTCCGAATCACTGGGACTTCCGGCCCACGGCATGCAGCCATTGACAGGTTACGACTATGCCGTTCTCATGAAAGATCAACCATCTGTTCGGCCGCAACAAATTACCAGGCCGGGAGGTTTTTTGACAGACTGACCCCGTCAGTCAACGCTGCCGATATGCCTACCGTAGCGCTGTATCTTTCCCGAGCAGGTACTTATCGAGAAAAACCCGAATGGCTTGATACGCCGTGATCTCGTTCTCTTTCTTCAGAAAGCCGTGGCCTTCATCGGGAAAAGTGACGTACTCGACGGGAACGCCGTTTTTCTGCACATTCGCCACAATCTCATCCGACTCGACCTTCAGTACGCGTGGGTCATTGGCGCCCTGAATCACGATCAGCGGTTTCTTGATACGCTGCGTATGAAACAGTGGCGACTTGTTATACAGCGCCAGTGAATCAGTGACCGGATGCCCAATTTCTTTGAACATGGCGTCGCGTTGTGGTCCCCACCAGGCAGGCATGGACTTGAGCGTGCGCAGCCAGTTGGCCACACCGAAAATGTCGACGCCAACGGCAAAGTCATCGGGCGTGAAGGTCAGGCCTGCCAGCGTCATGTAGCCACCGTAGGATCCGCCCATAATCCCAATTTTTTCAGGAACAACGTACCCGGTTGCCGTCAGGAATTTCTTTGATTCCACACAGTCGCGCAGATCAGCGTCGCCATGCTTGCGGTCATCTGCGGCATAGAACGTTTTGCCGTATCCAGATGATCCCCGGTTATTAACGGCTAGCAGTACATACCCGTTGTTCACCAGATACTGCACCAGCGGCGAGTAGGTCAGCCGCGTTTGCCCACCCGGCCCGCCATGAATCAGCAATATAGCCGGGCGTTTATTGGTAGCCGATGCATCCTTTGGTTTATAAAGCAGGGCCGGAATCTCCATTCCATCAAACGATTTATACCGGATCACTTCGCCCGTAACCAAATCAGCCGGGTTGATCTCCGGATTCAGGCCCTGTACCAATGATGTAGCCTTTTTCGAGTCGAAATCATAGCTAAACAGCGTGGCGGGGGCATTTGAGCTGTTTACAAAAAATAGCATGCGCTGCTCACTGTCGCCAATTGTCACCCCTGTTACATCACCAGCGGGCAGATCGGCCGCCAGCGCCACGGGCTTTCCGCTACGCGTGTCGATCAACTTCAGTTCGGTATGGGCGTCGTTATTGATCGACACGACCCGATAGCGCCCTTTGTGCGAATAGTAATCGGCCGCAATATCCCAGTTGGCTTTATCAAGGGGAGCGCTTTTACCGGTTTTCAGGTCGTAGGCCGATACGTAGGCGAACTCGCTGCCCGCATCGGAACCGATAAGCAGTTTTTTACCGTCGGGACTAAACCCTTCGGGGCTGTTGGCAACCTCGCCTTCGTGGGCTGTTACCAATTTCGTCTCTTTCGTTTGTGTGTCATACAGGCAAACGTCGCTGTTGGTTGTGGTGATGGTTTTGCTCAACGCAACGTACCTGCGATCGGGCGAAACGCCGCCGGGAAAATACCCGCCGGGATTCTGGTAAATCAGCCGGGGTTTCATGGTGGCCAGGTCCATCTCAAACAGATCGAAAGCCGCTTTATCACGGGCATTCGACTGATAGAAGAATCCTTTGCGGTCGTGACTCAGCCCAGCGTACTGGTATTTTGCATCGGGGCCAGGTGTCAGGTCCGTCACGGCTCCATCGCGTTCCCGTAAGTAGATGTGTGTTAGTTCATTACCGCCCTGATCGGCGGCGTAAAGAATGCGACCATCGGGCAAGTAGCCAAGTGTGAACAGCGATTCTTTCTTTGAGAAAGTCAATTGTTTGGGTTGCCCACCCGCAAACGGCACTTCGTAGAGGTTGAAGATCCCATCCTGATTCGAGCTGAACAACACCGTTTTCTCGTCGGGCGACAGATCGGCGCCCCCAAAACGAATTGTTTTCATAAACTGCTCGATCGTGTACTGACGAACCGCTTTGACCGGCGGATCACCAGCCGCGGGACGAGCAACGTACCCCACACTCAACAGGGCAACAACAGGCAGAAACAGAAGTGATTTCATAGAATAGACGTAGACGGATGAACGGGATAGCTAGTTCATGTAAGCTACTAAACAGTTCAGAACCAGCCATTACCTATTTCGTAAACGGCGAAACTCCCGAACAGATGGTAAGAACAGCCAATCGCTTTGCTTTTGGGTCAACAAATTTGCAGATATATTTACAAGCGATAGTGGTACGTAACAATCAAGAAGATTGGAAAGACAATCTGGCCATATAGACACTGTTTTCGAAGGCGATTTATTCAAAAATTGACTAGACCTTTCTGAATCGAAAGTGCCTCGCTTCAAAATATATGCTACCTATGACCGATTTATTTTTTATTAACGAGCCGTTCGATCAAATCAATTATACAAAAAGCAAACTGCCTGCGGGTGAGTATGAACTTTGCCGGTTTACAGGTTGTGACTTTACCAGATCCGACTTATCAAACAACGTTTTCTACGACTGTGACTTCATCGACTGTCAGCTGAGTGGCGTTAAGCTAACAAAAACGGCACTGCGAGATGTGCGGTTTAGAAACTGCAAAGCTGAAGGGCTTCATTTCGAGCACTGCAACGATTTTCTATTTGCCGTTAGCTTCGATACGTGCGTGCTTACGAAGTCATCCTTCTACAAGCAGAAAATCAAGCACACAACGTTCAAAAAATCGATTCTGCACGAAGTTGACTTTATGGGTGCCGACCTCACCGGCGCTGAATTCGACGACTGTGACCTCCGGCGGGCGGCCTTCGAGCATACCATCCTGGAAAAAGCTGACTTCAGAACCGCTTACAACTACTCGCTCGACCCCGAGTTGAATCGCCTCGCCAAGGCAAAATTCTCCCTGTCGGGCGTGGCCGGGCTGTTGGTGAAGTACGACATTGCTATTGATTAGGTACGTTGCCTGACGGTACTGGCCTGGCGCTGCGTCCCCGACAGGCTCAGGGGACGCAGCGCCAGGCCAGTACCAACTACCCGATTGCTGCCTGGCTCAGCATCGGTTGTTCTACCCGTCGGCGCATGGGTTGCGGCGTCCAGTAGGTTAGGCTACGCCAGAGCCATTCGAAGGGGCCAAAGCGGAAATAGCGGAGCCAGATGGGTGAGATAATAAGCTGGAATACCCAGATAGCGAACACGACATAATAAAGCTGGTGATAAGCCAGTTTGCCATAGTTCCCCAAGCCGTAGCCATTGAAAAACAAGGCACATACGATGCTATGGGTCAGGTAGTTGGTGAACGCCATCTGCCCCACCGCCGTCAGCGCGCGCATGAGCCAGGGCACCAGTTGTGAGCGGTATACCAGCATCAGCAGGCTGGCATGCCCAAGGGCCAACAGCCCCCGCCGCAGGTCATAGAGTGCGTTGGGCGAAATTCGATAGGTATCTACTGCCAAACCGGGGTTCAGGTACATCTGGGCCGTGTGCTGCACATAAAACCAGCTGATGGGCAAACCAATCCCATAGCCCAGCAGCAAAATCGTTTTGTAGGTATCGGTCGAGAGTTTGTTGCTGAAAAAGCCGAGTTGGAGCAGCGCCATCCCCAGAAACATCATCACCAGCATGTCCCAGGCCCCATGATAGACATACCAGACTTCACTACCAGCGTTTTCGGGTAGTATATGCATGAATACGGACGCGTAGTTACCGCGCATCTCTCTCAGCGCTTTGGCATCAGCCTTCGGGTCGGGTTTGGTGCGGCCTTCTATACGCTCCCAGCTTGCCTTCTGCTCCAGTTGCTTTTCTGAGGGTTTTTTCCCGGCCTTCTCCAGTTTCACTGCCTGCAAATAACCCGCTCTGGCGTCGCGCATGTTGCTTTGCCAGCCTTCATTTTTATAGAGCCCGATCAACAGGCAGGCTAGCGCAATACCCAACAGCCAAACCGGTTTGAGCTTTCTGAACGGATAGAGCAGCATACCCATCAGGCCATACATAAACAGGATGTCGCCCCGCCAGTGCAGGATATAGGCGTCGAGCAGCCCAAATAGTACCAGCCACAGCAGTCGCCGATAATAATATTCCACCACCGACGGTCCGTCGATAGACTCGGGTTTATTGGTGGCAAACAGTACCATCCCTGCGCCGAAAAGCATCGAAAAGAGCGCCCGCATGGTCCCCTCGAAAGCCGTTCCGACAGCTGCAAAAGCAAAATAATCGCGGCTGCCAGGGTCTTTTACGACGGCCGCCATGCCCGATTCCAGGTAGCCGAATAGCGGAATATTCATCATCAGAATACCTAGCAAGGCCATTCCCCGCACCAGATCAACCGTCTGAATGCGTTCGGTAGCCTCTACCGGGCGGGGGGCGTGTTCTTTGCCTGCGGCCGGGACAATAGTCAAATCAATGGCTGCGTCATCGACTGGGTACGTTGGTAGCGATGTGTTCATGTTGACAGGGCAGTTTAAGCGAGAATAGGCGTAGATGAAGCCGGGCGCAGTGGTTGTTTTCGGGCCAGCGTAAGGGATTGCCAAAGCCATTCGGCGGGGCCTATTTCAAAGCGGCGCAACCAGAGTGTGCTGGCGACCAGCTGAATCAGTCCTATTTCGGCCACCAGCACATACAGGTAGGGCAGGCGTAAACTCCCGAAATAGCTCATGCCATACCCGTAGAAAAAGAAGGTGCACAGAGCCGCCTGCAACAGGAAACTGGTCAACGGCATATAGCCGACAGCGCCCAACGCGCGGCTCAACATACCTGCCCGCCCAACCCGGTACAGTACCATCAGCAAACCCACCAGCCCAACGGCGCCAAAAGCGCGTTCAACCGGAGTTAACAGGTCGGAAAGCGGCAACGTACCTGAGCTGATCAGTTTCGGGTAATCGACCATGGCTGCTTCGTAGGATGGTAACGATAACCACGCCACCGCCTGGCTGACCGCCAGCCCTCCTACTGCCAGGGCAACGTATTGGCCCGTCGAGAATCGGTGGGAGAAAACGCCCCACCGGAACAGCGCCATCCCCAGGAACATCAGCGAAGCAATCTCCCAGATCTTGCGCTGGTAGAATTGCCAGGCCTGATCGAACTGAAAGCGCGGCACCAGGAATGACCATACATCGCTGTAATCGGCGGAGCGGGTAGTGGCAATGGCTTTTTTATCCTTGACACCGTCATACGCCACGCCCTTCACCATCCCCTCCCAGGCCGATTTATCGCCCTTTTGGTCATCGGTGAGCTTCACTTTTTTGTTCTTCTTTTCCAACGCCACCACCTTCTGGTATTTGGTATATTTTTCGCGCTGGTCGGTGTAATTCCAATACCCTTTCCCACTGAAAAACAGGCCGGTTACGATGGCCGCGATCAGAAAACCGCGTGCCGACAGTCGATGTAACGGAAACAGGAAAACGCCCAGAATACCGTAATGAAACAGCACATCGACGGGCGACAGCAGGACAAAGGCGTTGACAATACCAAACACAAGCAGCCAGAGATTGGCCCGGATGTAGCGTTCAGGAACCGAGAAACCAGCCGTTGTTTTTGGCCTTGACAGAAACGGCAAAATCCCCGCCCCGAATAAGAGCGCCGTCAGCGGGGCCATGGCGTTATCGAGCAAAAGATGCGTCCACTTCAGCAACTGGTAAGTACCGCCATAAGGCCCGCGCCATAGTTGCATGACCTGCGCCTGAGTCAGCCCAAACGGGCGGATTGTCACCACCAGCAGCCCCAGAATAGCTACGCCCCACAACACATTGAGCGGGGTGAACCGGCGGTAAACGGCGGCCTCATCGTCTGCCGGAGAAACACCAGCTATCGGTGCCGTATTTGTGTCTGTTTCTACCGTATAAGTAGACTGATTTTCCATAAGTAGTGGCTTTAAGAAGCGGTCATAAATCTAACATAAATACTTGCCAAACAATAGGTTACACAATTTTTAAAAATTCATACTGTGTAAGCGGCAGGGCAACGGCCTTCCCGGAATCAATCCATACTTGCTCGCCGGTCTGTACTGGCAGACTAAATCAGGTGAGCGCTTGGGCCAACGTTCAGGTGGCGTTTAGCGCAGGCGGGCCAGTGTCATGGTAATGGTGTCGCCCTGCATGATACCTGAGAGCCGCATCGATTTTCCCGTTCGTTCACTGATAGTAAGCAGAAGCGTATCATCGGGGGTAGCATCGGAGCCCATAGGTAGGTGTTTCACGACTTGTAATTTGTTTTTCAGGCTATCGAACTCGTAGGTACCGCGCATGCTTTCGGTTGCTTTGTAGCGATAGGGGTTGGGGCTGAAGGCGCACCCCTGCCAGCCGGCGAAATACACCCGATTCCAGGCTGTTGTATCGGTCAGCCAGGCCGACGTGGGCACTACCTTTCCATTCCGGGTAAGCTGGTCAACGCGCCAGGTACCTTTCAGTAACGTGTCGCTCTTATCTGTGAAAACAAATTGCGCTATGAACACGAACGCCAGGGCAATAGACAGTACCCGAAGTGCGTGCTTTACCCAGTTTCGGCCCAGGGTAACGGGCGGTAAGTGCTCGACCAAATCCCAGAAGGCGGCTTTGAGCCTGGGTACATCGAGCAGCAACAGAAAAATCAGGCCCAGGGTAAACATCACCGAGTTGAAAAAAGCCCCCGGCGCAATCTGATAAAACAGGTTGATCAGGACGATATTGACCATCACCGGCAGTAAGATGATAACGCCCAGCAGGGTAGTCCGGCGGTAGAGCAGCAGTATGGAACCGCCCACCTGAATCAGGCCGATGATGACTGCCAGCGTGTAGGAGTAGCCAAAATAATACCAGGTCAGGCCGAACCCATTCACTTCGCCAAGGGGGGTATCGATCCGAAAGTCAGGCGACTGGAACTGGGTCTTCAGAATTTTGGCAAACCCATAGGTGGCAATCGACAGCGACAGCCAGTACCGAATAACCCCCTGCATCCAGGCGTGGTAGAGGCCACCCTCCCTGTTCCCAGCCTGTTCGCGCCGGTGCCAAAGCCAGCTGAACGCCATGCTGCCGAGCACCGCCACCCCAACGATCCCCAACAGTACATAGTCGAGATACGACCCATATTTCACCATGACTGCCCGAGGGAGCAGTTCGAGCCCCATCATCAGTACATTGAGCACCGCAATGGCAGCCAGAGCCGATTCGCAGCATTTAAAGAACCAGGTAGTACGAGCGTATAGCGGCGAAGGAAACATGGCAATATGGGTACGGTCTGGCCGGTGAGGGATTATTTAACGGTGGGGGCTACAATCATCGAGGCTTCGGCCTTATCGCTCATCGCCAGCACCGTTCCCGGCTTGGGTGTCAACATGTTGGCCGTCACGTCGTTCTCCAGATACATCTGAAAAAGACTTTCATTGCCTTTGCTATACGCCCATGTCAGATCGAAAGGCACTACCGTTTGTTTCCCCAACGTCGCTGGTATCTGTAAGCCCGTTAGCTGGGTGATCATATCAGAGTACTGAGCCGCTGTACACGCCACGCCAGCGCATGATTGAATCAGATACCCTTTATTCACGGGAAAAGAGGGTTTATTGATCCGCGTCAAATAGGCTTTGACGGCATACGTGATCTGGCCCGCCGGGGTCTTTTTAGCCTGGTTCAATGGCAGCGATACATGCGCATTCGTGCGCTTAACGGTACCCAGCAGCGAGCCATCTTTCCCCAAGAACTCTAGCCGGTCGAGCCTGAACTCGCAGGCAAACGGACGGTCATCTACCCCATTCGCCATCTTACACGGCAGGTTCAATACAGGCAGTTTCGGGTTCTTCGGCACCTGCAGCGTCACGCTCTTGGGGTTGGTCAGCGTGGCCGAAAGTGGTTTTTGCGCCCGGGCGGCGAAAGGTCCTGCCAGTAGTAACAGAAAGCATAATGTTTTCATAAGGCCTGTTTCACGGAGATAATCACTTCTTTGCCGTCGCCTTGGGTTGAAAATCGGGGTGACCAGCCTGCCAGAGCCCAAAAGCAAGCATGTTGGCGAAGTTGCGGAAAGTCACCAGTTTGTCTTCGGTAAAGTGGCCATTGTCGTAATTGACCTGCATCAGCACTGGCTTACCACTTGTGCTGGCGGCTTGCAGCGCAGCGGCGAGTTTACCGGGTTGCCAGGCAATCACCCGGGGATCGTTCATACCACCTACGCAGATCACCGCCGGATACTTCACGCCTTCTTTCACGTGCTGAAACGCATCCATTTCATACAGCGCCAGGCACTCGGTCGAGTCTTTCACCGTGCCAAACTCAGCCGCATTGATGGGGCCATTTGGTGAGTTCTCCATGCGCAGCGCGTTAGAACAGCTCACGTTGCTGATAGCTGCCGCAAACAGGTCGGGCCGCTCCGTGATGGCCCGGCCAATGAGCACTCCCCCCGCCGACGTTCCCATGCCGATCAGTTTGCTGGCGCTGGTGTAGCCGTTTTTGATCAGGTATTCTCCGCTCGATATAAAATCTTTCCAGGTGTTGGGTTTGGTTGTTTTATAGCCTGCCTTGTACCACGCCTGCCCTTTTTCGGAGCCACCGCGGGGGTGCGTCTCAGCCAGCACAACGCCCATATTGAGCAGGGCCAGGTTACGACGACTAAAATAAGGCGTTCCCGACATGCCGTAAGCGCCGTACCCGTTCATCAGACAGGCCGCGCTACCATCGCGTTTCAGTCCTTTTTTGTAGATGATCGACAGCGGCACCAGCGTTCCATCATGGCCGGGGATTTCGACTTCTTCCACCACCAGGTCAGCTACGCCGGGGTAGTTCATGGGCACGTGGAATGTGCTCGTCGTCAGTTTGCGGGTTTCCGGATCGTAGTCATACAACGTACCTGGGTCATTCCACGACATTGAATACACCAGTGCTTCGTTTGATCGGGGGGCGTCGTAGAACTCAATCCCCATCGTGCCTGTACCGGGAACGGGTACGTCGGCCCATTGGTTGGTGCGGGGGTCGTACTGCCTGATTTTCTCGTTGATGCCGTCGCTCAGGATCACAAACAGAAAATCTTTCGATGAAGCCATGCGGGTGATGTTCAGCTTACTTTCGGGCAAGAGCACCGTGGCCGTGGCCGGGTTAGGGTTCGCGGCATCCGTTAGTAAGATCTGGCCATTGGGTGCCCCTTTCACACTTTGCAGGAAGAGTCGGTTCCCCAGTTTCAGGAAGCTGCTGACGCTGTCGGCAACGGCGCAAACCCGCTTCCAGGCCATCACCGGCTTGCCCACTTCCGCTGCCGGGGCTACCCAGGCTGTAGTGCGGCGATCCACCGTGCCGAGAATGCCGTAAACCTGCGTCTGGTCATCGGAGTAATACATGATCGGGTACTGATCGGGCTTGATGCCGAAGTCGGGGTTTTTCGCGATGGAGAACAGCTCCGGGTCAGTGGTTGGGTCGGTCTTCAGTTTGTGAAGCCGCCCTTTGGTGTTGAGGGTACCATTCGGGTCTTTGGTATCCATCGAGTTGTTGGGCGTGTAGAGAAAGCCGCTGTTGTCGGGTAGCCAGCTCACTTCCCCGCCAAATACCGCCGTGATACTCTCCGGACTGAATGCGGGCGGCGTTCCGCTTTTGGCTGTCAGGTCCATCGTCCGCACAGTCGATAGTTCAGCCCCACCTTCCTGCAAACCGATGACCAGCTTTTTTCCATCAGAGCTCAGTGTGAAGGCCGTCATCATATACGTCTTGCCGGGTTCGTAGGCCATCGGATCGAACAGCAACGTTTCGGCACCGGCCTTACCCTGCCGCATGTAAAGCTTACCCGCCTTCTCGCTGGGCAGCGTTTTCCGATAGAAGTATGTATTTCCCCGCTTTTTGATCTCGCCATACCGCACGGCCAGCAGCTTGTCGTACTCGACAAACGTCTGAATCAGCTTATCGCGGCCCGGAATCTGGGCGAGTGTGGCGTTGGTATAGTCGCCCTGCGCTTTGAACCACTCGTTGACTTCGGGCGCCTTCATATCTTCGAGCCAGCGGTAGTTATCGACGACGGTCTTGCCGAAATAGGTATCAGACACAGGGCGCCTGGGCGTGGCGGGCAAAGCAGGTTGTGCCTGTGCTACGGCCGTATGAACGGCCAGAAAAGCGAGCAGAACAGTGAGTTGGCGCATAAGTAGATCGATTTTAAGGTGATCGTATAGAATGAGCCAAAGGTATTTAACTAACTAATAGGCAGTTATCGGATATATATATGACTTGAGCCACCGGTAAATCAATGTTTTATCGGTGACCAGAACCAACAAGGCCCACTCAATGCATGTTGAGTGGGCCTTGGGTATACCAATAGAATCGTTGTCACCTATTCCAGTGGCACGAGTTGGTAGTCATTCACCGTGTTACCCGTTTTCCTGCTTTCAGCGGTACGTTGCAACGGCAACGTACCTGGCGTTGGCGGAGTGGTGATGTAATATTCGATGGTCCCGATAGTGCTGGACGGAATGGGCTTGAGGTTTTCCAGAATCAACCGTTTGTTATCCGGCGAGACTGACCACGTACCTACGATGGTCTTCCCATCGCGGTCGATCAGCGTCACCTTTTGCGGGTTGGTCAGGTCGAGGCGGAAATTAACGTACCCAGGCTGCGTATTGCCGGTACCGCCCTGTGTATACACCACCTGATCGCCTTCCTTCACCACCTGCGCTTTCCAGACTTTCCCAATCGACAGCGGCTCCGGTGCTTTAGGCTGACAGGCCGGGAAGAGCAGCGTAGCAACTGAAAACAGCAGACAATAAACCCTGCGGCGGCCCGCAGCGGATTTTTTTATGGTATCCATATCTTTTTCGTGAATCGGTTTTTGTCGGTATCCAGGCAAAGCACATACACCCCGGCAGGCAGGTGGGCCACATCATACTGGAACAGAATCCCACCATTGACGCGGCACTGATCGGTTAGCAACTCGCGCCCAGTGAGGCCGATTACCCGCAGCTGTGTTTCCTTGAACTGGTTCCAGTTCAGCGTGACGAACAGGGTGCCCCGGTCTACATGGGCGTAGATTCCCTCGGGCAGTGGTTGTGGCCGTACCGCAATGATCGACTCCGGGGTTTTGGCCGAGGCGATATTGCTGTTTCCCGACTGGCCATTGGCGTTGGTCGACCGAATCCGGTAGTAGAAGGTTGTCAGTTCGGGGAGGCCGGTATCCGTAAACGTGGTAGCCGTTCCCGGCAGCACCGGTCCAACCTGTATAAAACTACCAGTTGGGCTGGTCGACCGCTCCACCACAATGCCCGCTGGGGTATTGGTGATGGCTCCCCAGGTCAGTTTTATCTGGTCGTAATCGGCAACTTCTGCTTTCAGGTCAGCCGTCGTTGACGGAACCGGCAGGGCGGGCGTGATGGCGTTGGCCGTTACCCAGACCGAACTGCCCACCGTATTCGTTGCCCGAAGCTGGTAATAATAGCGCGTGTTGGGCGACAGGCCTGTGTGGGCAAACGTGGTCACGTTCGACGCCTGCGTGGGTAAGCTCGTCCACGGGCCGGCACTGGCAGTACTCCATTGAAGGTCAAACCCGGTTTCGTTGTTGCTGTTATCGGTCCAGCTTAAGTTAATCTGCGACGTCGATGCCGCACTGGCATTGAACGCCAGCGGTGCCGTCGGCGGCGTAAGCGGTGGGGCCTGCGTGGTGGCGCAGGCTGGACCCGCAACGGCTGACCGGCCCGCCGCATTGACAGCCCGTACCTGGAAACAGTAGGTGCGGCTGGCCTGCAGGCCCCCTACCGTGTACTCGCTGGCGTTGGGCCCGGTTGTCCATACCTTCACAAACGTACCTGTCTGGCTGTCGGACTGTTCGACCTCAAAACCCGACTCGTTGGCGCTGCCATCCGTCCAGGTCAGCCGGATTTCCGTGCTCGACACGGCAACGGCGTTCAACCCCCTCGGCACGTCTGGAGCCGTGAGTGGCAGGGCCTGCGTGATGTCATTGGCAACGTCTGACCAGTCGCTGTATAGGGATGCTCCCGTCGGCGCGACCACTACCGCCCGAACCCGGTAATAGTAACGGGTCGATGGCACGCGGCCACCGTCCGTTTTCTGTTTGGTATCGGGGGGCAAATTAGCGTCTACCGTTTCCCAGGGGTCATTGCCGGTCAACGACCGCTGTAGTTCAAAGCGCGTTTCGTTCGGGCTGTTATCCGTCCAGGTCAGAGCAATGTCGGTGCTCGACGTGGCTGTCGCTTTCAGGTCGGTTGGCCGGGCGGGGGCCGTAACGGGCGGGGCCTGCGTCGTGGCACACACCTCATCGGTTGGCCGGCTGCTGCCGGCCAAATTGAAGGCAAGCACCCGATAGCAGTAGGTGGCACTGGCGGCCAGGTTGCCATCGTCGAAAGTGCCACTGTTTGGCCCTACATCTGTCAGGCGCTGCCAGGTACGTTTCCCGTCGGTGCTGCGCTCAATGGCAAAGCCCGTTTCATTGTCACTGTTGTCTTTCCAGCGAAGGGCGAGCTGCTTCTCGTTCACGGCCTGCACCACCAGCTCGGTAGGTGGGGCCGGTACGGTGACGGGTGGCGCCTGCGTAGTGGCACATTTGGGTTCGGTGAAATCGGACGTTTCGTTTCCGTTGACCGCCCGGATGCGGTAACAGTACGCTTTGGCAGGCGAAAGCCCTCCGTCTGTCCAGTTCGTTTCAGTTGGCCCCAGGTCTTTCACCTTGCTGTAACTGCCTCCGCTTCCCGTTTCCGACCGCTCCACCTGGATGCCCGTGGCATTGCCTGCGGTGTTGGCCCATTCCAGCCTGATCTGCGATGAGCTGATGGCACTGGCCGATAACCGGGCCGGGGCGCTGGGCTTAACAACCGGTGGGGCCTGGGTGCTGTTACAAAGCTCGTCGGTAGTACGGCTGTTGCCCGCCGTGTTGTAGGCAAATACCCGGTAGCAATACTCGGTGTTAGCGTTCAGGCCACCGTCGTCGTAGCTGGTTGTGTTCCTGTCTACCTCTTTATGACGCTGCCAGGTACGTTTTCCATCCGTACTCCGTTCAATGGCGAAGTTCGTTTCGTTATCGCTGTTATCCTTCCAGCGAAGCGTGATCTGCTTATCGCCGACGACCTGTAGAGCCAGTTCAGTTGGTGGGCTCGGCAGCGTGATGGGCGGTGCCTGGGTGGTTTCGCACCGTTCGTTACCGGGGTTCGACAGGGTAGTATTGTATTTGGTCTTTACCCGGTAGCAGTATTGCCTGCTGGGCGTCAGGTTCCTGTGCACATACTCGGTCGTACCCACCCCACTGACCTCGTCCAGCCGCGTATAATTCCCTCCCTGGTTGTCGGCTACTTCAATGTAATAGCCACTGGCAAAGGTTGATGGACTCTGATCCCAGTTGAGGGTAATCTGTTGCGACGAGTTGACCGTTAGCCGCAGGTTGCGGGGGGGCTCGGGCACCAGCTGGGCTGTGGTGGCGCATTTCGTTTCCGACACGGCATGGCCACTTTCCTGAATGCGGTAGCAATATTCTTTACCGGCCTGCAAACCCGTGTCGGTGTATTCGCCCCCATCGGCCAGCCAGTCTTTCACCCTACTCCAGGTACGTCCGCCATCCTCGCTGCGCTCAATTGTAATGCCCGATTCTTTACCATAGCCAGTCCAGGTCAGTTTAATGGAATTGCTGCTGCCGTTGGCATTGGCCCCAAAATTCCGGATGTTAGTGGGCGTAAGCGACGTAGTTTGACAGGCCGAATTAGAGTAGTTCGATGTGCCTTCCTGCGCGTCTCTGGCACGTACCCGGAAGCAGTAGCTGACGCCGCCTGTCAGGGTATTGATGGTATAACTCAGGCTACTGTTTCGCCCCGACGATTGGGTATTGATCACTTGCCACGCGCCACCCGCCGTTTGCATGTCCAGCTCGTAGGTGGTAGCCAACTGGGTAGACCAGGTGGCCTTGATGCTATTGGCCGTCACGTCGGAGAGCGTGGGGGCAGCGGGCGTGGGTGGGGCGGCCTTGGTGGTTCCGTTGGCCGTGTTCGAATAATTGGTGTAGGTATTACGCCCCAACGAGCCACGAACCCGGTAATAATAAGTCCGAAGCGAGGGCAGATTCTGATCGCAGTAATTACCAGCCGACCCCGCGCCACCGGCAACAGCCTGCGAATCACCCACTTTGTTCCAGCCGGAACGGCCGTCGTCCGACCGCTCGATTTCGTAAACCGTTGCCGCCGCCACATTGGGTGTCCACTGCAGACAGATCGACCCGCCGTAGCTTACGTTGACGTTGAGCCCCGTGGGCGCATTACTCTGCGCGATGGCACTGCCCGTCGCCAGCAGGACGGTCAGCAAAAGGAGAAGTTGATACAATCGGTTCATGGCTTCAGATGCGTGTGGATTTACCAGTTAATGCCAACAGGATCAGTCGGATCGCTTTCGCGCTTGTCGGGTTGAACAGCCACCAGCGTGTAGAAATAGGCAATGCCGGGTGTGGCGTCGCGGTCGAGGTAGTCAGTCATTCGGCCGGGCAGCGTCGCAATGAGCCTTGGCTTGGTCGTTTTGGCGGTGTAGCGATAGACCTGCACCCCATCCAGCTGCTGATCGAGCGGGGGGCTCCACGACAGCCGAACGCCTTCTGTGGTTGGCATAACGCCCAGGCCGCGCAGGGGCAATACCGGTGGCAGCGGCCGGAAAAATGGCGATGTGGCCGCACTGAACGCACTTTCAACCGCATCGCTGCGAACGGCTTTTACCCGGTAAGTGTAGGTACGTCCCCGCACCACGCTGCTATCGGCCCAGGCATTGCGGGCGCGATCCGTGCGGGTTTGGCGGTAAGCTTCGGTTTCTTTTTGCCCGTCCACCGTTCGGCAAACAACGTACCCGGTTATGTACGGGTCCAGTTCGATCATATTGTCCCAGACTACCAGCACACCCCGCTCCTGCGGCAGTACCACCGGGTTCATCGGTGTGGCTACCCGGTTGGGCAAACGCAGCGGCGAATGCACTTCATTGCTCATCGGACTCACACTATAGCTGGTATTCAGCGCCGCAACGGCCCAACGGTAGCTTACCCCAACCGGCAGGTTCTGCACCGCTACCGCCTGATGGGCCGATGTCCCCGTTGCTGAAATCAGGCCCGAATATGGCACGAAAGGTGTTGTAGGATCAGGCGAGTAGTAGAGGTAATAGCCCCGCGTGTCGGTGTTGCTCCGGCTCCAGCTAAAGTGCAGCGAATCGGGTGTGACACGGAGTTTCAGAAAAGAGGGCGCCGTCAGATTGGCCCGGTATGCC
Source organism: Fibrella arboris (assembly GCF_041321095.1). Classification (NCBI taxonomy): domain Bacteria; kingdom Pseudomonadati; phylum Bacteroidota; class Cytophagia; order Cytophagales; family Spirosomataceae; genus Fibrella; species Fibrella arboris. The sequence continues at coordinate 520,600 of NZ_JBGGWE010000004.1, forward strand.
TTCACCATCCCCGACACTTTCACCGAGGCGGGCAATTCATCGTAATAGCCGTTGGGCCGAAGCTGGTAGTAGTAACTCTCCACCGGCTCCACGTTGGCATCATAATACACGGTATCGGCCGGCAAAGCCGTAGCCACACGCGTAAACGGCCCATCGAAGCGGGTGCTGCGCCAGATATCGACCGAACGCAGGTCTTTGGTCGACGACAGTTGCCATGAGAGCCGGATGGCCTGCTGTTTTTCGGCACTGGTTGCCTGGAACTGCGCAATCACCGGCAGCGCTTCGCCCGTGCGGAGCCCTGCCACAGTCAGCGTATCCGAGGCTTGCCCTTCATTACCCAGAAAATCAAGCGGTGTGACCGTGTACTGGTACACCATTTTCCGGCGCACGTTCCGATCCAGGAAGAAGACAAAGACGCTGTCTTTTTTTCCTTTCCGAAAACCCCACTCTGCCGGTATATCTGTAAAATCCGTTTGGGCATAGGCGGCCCGGCGAACCCGCAAACCTGCCAGAGTTGGTACTGGTTTTTTCAGCCAGTAGTGCCCCTCGACCGTAGCGCCATCGGCCCGGTGGTGTACCAGGCGGGGCGTAGTAACCAGGCGTTCACCAACCGAACGACTTGCCGAAGTTCTGGCATCGGGCATGGTAACGGGCTTTGAGGGGCGACCCGACGTAGTTGCAGCGTCTTTCAGCCCTTTGAGGCGGTATTCGTAGGTATGTCCGGCCACGGCCGAGGTGTCGAGAAAACCAACGCCCAACGCTTCCAGTACCTGCGGATTGTAGCCGTAGGTATACAACGAATCGGTGAAGTCGGCCGCCGAAAACCGATGGAACAACACAGCAGCCATCGTATCCGAAGCCGGACTGTACAACGGATTTTTCGCCGTCAGCGACAGCAGACGTACCCGTAATTCCTCGGCCGACCGGGGCGCGTAATCACTGACCGCCACCCGTTTCCAGTCGCGCGAGCCGCTTTCTGTCCGTTCCAGCACAAACCGAGGCCCGCGCAGCTCCCGGCTCGCCTGTACAAACGCCCCGTACCGACCGGTTTTTACGCTGGGAAATTGCGCGAAAGCGGGGAGGGTAGCAAGGAGGAGGAGTATGTGTATTGCTGTCCCGCGTCCGGGCACGTAGTGCGAAGCCATAAGCCGAGTTTGATTGACAAAAATCGTTTTCATGGAGCGGGTGTGACGGTTTGGCAGACTTCAGCCTTGCAGGCGTTGAAATCGCAGGTGAATTTGGGCGCGGCGATATTGACGCCGCCACCGATCTGGTACGACACATTGGGCAGACCCATGCCGAGGCAAAACCCGATCTGCTGATCGGTGCTATACGAGTCGATGCCCAGGTCGACGTACAGTTTGGCTTTAAAATCAGCCGACAGTTTCATGCCGAAACTCATGCCAATCGTCTTGCTGGGTACGTCGTAGCTCAGATCGGCCTGCTCTGACCCGTCTACGTCGATCGATCCCGACGCGGCGATGTTCAGCACCGACCCGTAGGCGTAATAATGTACGCCCGCGCCCAGTCCGGCCCCGAACTTGAAAGCACCGTTGTTGTAGTTGGCAAACGAGTAGCCGTCGATGTAGCCGTTGAGGCCCATCTTCACGTTGCCGATCACAAAGCTTTGTTCAAACGAGAAGTTGTCGATGATCGGAATCGGTATTTCCCCGTTGACAAACACACCTTTAAACCCCCCGTTGAACGCACAGGGAAGCGCTTTGCGGTGCGTATTCTGGAACAGGATCGGTTCTGCTTCGGTAAACGACGGACTGGTGTAAAAACCCAGCATCAGGCCTGCTTTCATCGTGACGGGGATGATCAGGGGCACATCGCGCACCGTTGCCGACGCCACCAGGTAAAAGCCCGCCGGGTCGATCACCACCTGCGCCATACCCTGCTCGACGGTCATCGTGGGCGGCAGTGGCATGTTGGGCGGCAGCTTCACCGTACCGGTCAGGCGGCTGTTGGCCATGTCGAACTCCAGCGAAAGGCCAGGGAACCCTTCGGAGGCGCCCAGCCCGTCGGCTTTGATTTTCTGTCCTTCGGCCCGCACCGCCCCATAATTGGTAAAGCTCATCCGGTTCACGTCAGTAGCGGGTAGCATGTCGAAGCCGGTCGGAATACCCGAAAACTGGAGCAATTCCCACTGCCCGTTCTTCACGATCTGTTCGGCATAGACTTTCGCGAAGCTTTTGTTCCCCAGTTCTACCGCCAGCGGTTTCGCTTTGAATGCATTGTTCTTGATCGGCACGGCGACCAGTAGCTTGTCGAAATCGGGCGAGAGAGGGCTGTTCAGGTCCGCTTCCCGGTCGTGGGTGATGTAGGTGCCGCCGCCAGGCCGAACCGAGTGCAGCAACATCATGCCGCCTTTGGCATTGCCCAGCTTCAGTTTACCCGGCTCTTCCACGAACCCGCGCATCACCAGCATGCCGTTGGCCAGATACAGGGCCATTTTTTCGCTCTTGTCGGGAGCCACATCGCGCACCGCCTGAAACGCCACCTGCCCTTTGGTATCGACCCTGAAGTCGTCGATCATCACCGTTTTCAGGGCCACCGGGCCTTTACCGTCGGGCCGGTAGTACACGAAACGTACCTGCCGGTCTTTGGGTGCATTGGGAATAGTAGTGCTGATGCCCGCGTCGAAGGCGAAGTAGTCTTTACCCGTTTCAATGGTTTTGGGACGTACCTGGATCACGTTATCGAAGAAGCCAAACGCCTTGCTGGCTGCGCCGAAGGTCAACACATCTTCCCCATTGTCGAGCAACGAAATGGTCTCAAAATCCAGGCTGCTGGTCAGGCCCGGCAAGCCCGAATCGGCGCCCAGGCTGGCCGCTGCTTTCCCGCCAACACTGGGTGTGACCACCACGCTCCAGTGGCCGGCCATATCGGAGCCAGTAGCGGCATCGTAGCCAAAGAACGCTTTGCCATTCACGTTCAGCTTGGCAATACCAGCCAGTTCGAGCGTTTTGGTTGGGGCCGCTTCGAGCTTCAGGAAATCGGCGCGGAGGTTGAAGAGCGAAATAGGTACGTCGACTTTCCCCGTTTTCACCACACCCTCCGTCGAATAGAAACCGCCCTGCTTGTAGTCGAGCGTCCAGTTACGAACCTCCACGCTCCAGTTGCCTGCCAGCTTGAAACTCAGCGGCGTCTCACCCGATTTGGCATCGATGGTGTTGTTTTTCAAGACCAGGTTGCCCACCGTCACCGATATACTGGCCGGCTGCGCGTTCGGAATCGTGCAGGTCAGCGTCGGGTTCAGGTGAATCTCGTCGCCTTTCAGCCGTGACCCTTCCACACTGCTGGTCGCCTTAAAGGCCAGTAGCTTCATTTCCAGCGGCTTCCCATTCGCCTGACTGAGTCCGAAGTTGGTACGCTTCATGGGCACCGCGCCCGCATTGAACGCCACTACTTCGACATTGTTCCCCCGGCGGTTATCCAGGTCGCAGAGGTAAAACTGGCCTTTTTCGTAGCTAAACAGGTTTTCCGAGAAGTTGAACGAGTTGTCGATCAGCTGCGCTTTGGCGTAGACGACCCCTAGTGCGCTTCCCTCCTTCCTGACAATCCTGAACATCCCTGTGTTGTAGCTGCCTTCAGTGGCGGTCAATTTCACGTTGTAGCGCGGCACCTGCCCTGGCTTGTACGGCTTGTCGAAATAGCCCAACTGGTCGAGAATGCCCGTTTTCAGCGTCACCGACGACTCAACCGGTTCGCCCATTGTGGCATCAGCGGCAGACGGCTTGAACAGTACCTTCTCGAAGCGAACCCGAACGGTAGGGTCCATCATGGCAAACGGCCCGCGTTCTGACCCGCCTAGTTCCACTTCACCCGACACCTCGACCTGCCCTTTCCCCACCTCTTTCACTGTCTCGATCTTGACGGGGAAGCCCCAGATCGTGGCAATCTTGAATTTAGTGAAGGGCTGCAACGTCAGTTTCAGCGACTGGCCAGTGGTTTGCGGCAACGCCTGCGCCACCGAAACGCCCACGTAACTCTGGCCCGGCCCCATATTCACGCTCGTATTGATGCTAACCGGCTGCCCATTCAACGTACTGGGCGTGTTGATGCCACCGCCCGACGAGGTAAAGCCGGGCTCATTGTAGATAGCCTGCACATTCACTGTTTTCAGGCCTTTCGGCACGGCCAGCGTAAATGCGCCGCTGGCGTTGGTGGTGGTGCTGACGGGCGTTTTGGCGTTGGCGCCCATGTCGACAAACACCTCAGCTCCTTTCAGGGGCGTGTCCGTACCGTTGGCGGCTTTGGTCACCACAGTCCCCTGAATCAGATTGGCTTCATCTAGATAAACGATCTGCGTAACGGCCTTTTTTGATTCGGTATTGGTCACTGAAATCGTTTTGGTCACGTACCCGGTCCGGGAAATTTCGACAAACAGGTTCTCGACGGAGACGTTTTTAAACTTCACTTCCAGCGAACCGACGGCCTGGCTGGGACCAAATTTGAACCCTTCTTCGTCGCGGCCAAACAGCCGAACCATTGCCCCGGCCAGGCTCGTGTTGTTCTGGGTACGTATGTCGAACAGCAGCCGGTGGTCACGCTGGTAAATGGGTATCTCCCCGGCGTCGATCCGGAACGTACCTGGCGCCATATCGGCCACTGGTTTTGGCAGGGCCTTCACCAGCCGGTATTCATTAAAATAGCTGATGTTGATCGGATAGACCTTCAGCGAATCCATTTTATTGTCGGGGCCGTAAGCCGAAAAACGCCAGCGCTGGGTCGAATTATGGTAGTACGTCTTGTTGTAAAATCCATTATCAACCTGCACGTAGGCCTCTACCGACGGTTTAGGGCTGGCTTTTGGGTCTGCCACCAGCGCATCCTGATCCAGCGTTGAGCCAATAATGCGGGTGTTGGGCTGCATCAGGATCCGGGGGAAGTACGCGTTCTGGCCCAGGTTTAATTCGCCCAGATTGATCGTTGTCCCATCAGACGATGGGGTGGCCGGTCCCTCTTCCTTGTCTGAATAACTATCGAAGACATAGCCCGGCGCGTCGATGTAGAGCATGGCCTTTTTACCAGGCGTCACCAGAAAAGGCGGAATCCAGCCGGTGGGGTCTGTGGTTGCCGCCTTGAACACCGAGCTGCCGCTCAGGTCAGTATAGCTCAGGTACACCTTGGCCGCTTTCACTCCCTGGGCAGGGTTGGTTTTGTCAACCACCCGCACCCGCACCGTGGGCTGGCCCGGCGGCAGGTATCGCTCTACGACATCGGAGCTGAAGGCCGCGTAGCTATCGGCAAACAGCGATACCATCGAGGCCCCCATTACCGTCTTCGCATTGATCTTGGTCGTCTTGAGCTTATCGCCCACCCAATAGCCAGTCGCATTTTCGCAGGATTCCTCTTTGGTGTACACGTCGTATCCTTTCTCCTTGAATGGACTTTGCTTGTACGCCTCCGCCGATGCCTGATCGATTGGCCCGATTATCTCGTAATTAAGACAGCCGGGGCAGGCTGGTTTTCTAACGTAGGTATTGGTGGTGCAGTTGATCTGCTGCATGCCTTTCACCACTTTCCCCAGTTTTTCGGCCTGGGCCTTTTCGGCGGGTGTTGGCGTAATGCTGTAGGTAGCGCCCCAGCCTTCGGTTTGAAGCATGGTTTTGGGCGGTAGTTTGTAATTGTTCAGCCCGTCAACATTGGGTTCGACCGCCAGCAGGTAGGCATCATCTTCACCCTGAGCCATGACCATCCGGGCAAAACTCACCTTTCCTTCGGCATTGGTTTTTTCTTTGGCAACCACAATATACTGGTACGAGCTACCGCCAAATGCCTTTGTCTCTTTGAGTCCCTGCCCTTCGTCGAGGGGTGGCCCCATGTAGGGCTGCATCGGGAAACTGCCTTTCCGGTAGGCCCGCACCGCGTAGACGGTTACCCCCGACAGTTCCTGCCGCACGCCCGCCTGTTGCTTCAATACCTGCGACAGGCCCGTGGTATCGGAATTGATCTGGGCATAGAGCGTGTAGCTTTTCACCCGCGCCGTAATATCGCCGAGGTCATAGTTCTGCAAGGGCTTCATCTGCTCACCGGGCGTATCGCCAAACGTTTCGGCCGGGCTGGCATAGTATGGATTGTCGACCACGACCCGAAGTGCCCGCTGATACACGGTCGAAGCGACTATGAATTCGCCCGTGCCCGATGCCTCGGTCGGCGGCAGGTCGCCCAGCACCAGGTCTTTGGTCATTTTCACGCTGAAGGCAAATGAGCCGTCGCCGGTGGTAACGGTGGTAGCCAGCGTGGGACTGATTTTCTGGTGAAAGTCGTAGTACTGGCTGGGTACGTCGGCGGTGAATTTACTGTTTGGAACGTGCGTGTCGCGGTAGACCACCTGCAACCGGATACGCGTGTTCCCCAACGGTTTTTTGTTGGCTGAATTATACGTTCCTCCCGCAAAAGCATACGCCAGTTTACCGGTGAATGTGACCGCTGGCGGGGTGGTTGTCTGCATGTTGAACGTGTAGCTCTCGGTGCGGGACAGCGCGGGAGAAAGGGCTTCTTTGGGGGCGACTAGTGAAAACCCATCGCCGTCGGCGGGCGTTTGTCCGCAATCGGGGCAGTATATGCCGTAGCCATCGCTGGATACGTACCGGTAGAGCAACCGGTCGATGCTGGTTTTATAAGCATTGCCATCGGTAGTCAGCACGCCCGCGCCAATGAAGGTGTAGCCCGCCTTTTTCAGCTCGTTCAGGGCCGACTTGACAACCGGTGACGCTTTCTCCGACCAATCACCTCCGCCATCCGGCAGGTTGGAGCTGGGTGCCTTATCAACCAGGCTAGTCACGCCGACACCCGCTTTCTGAGGCGTATTTCCTGCTTTGGCGGCCGATTTGCCCGCTTTGCCGCTGGCAGTCTCTTTACTCGTTGTAACGACCTGACCGGCATAATTGACCTGCGTGTCTTTCCCAACGCCGGGGGCCGATGAAGTGGCTTTACCTGCGCCTGCAGCGCCGACCGTCACCACCGATTTTCCGGCGTTTCCTGCCTTGGCGCCTTTATCCAGTATCGCCTGTTGCAGGGCCGAAACCTGATCAACGTTGCCTTCTATGGGCAACCATTCTTTCTGGGTGTAGGGATTGGGTTTCCGGAAAACGATCAGCGTTTTTCCGTTCAGGTTGACATTGGGGGCATCGGGCCAGTTTTTATACGCTTGCCGGGCCGTAATCGCCACGCGGTACCCACGCGCCAGCGCCACCACCGTTCCCATCTGAAAATCCCCGACCTGTTTGTCCGAGATCTGGAACGTCTGGTCGGGTTGCAACAGGTAGCCATTCCCCGGCACAATCCGGTAGCGGGTGTACGTATAGGTCGTATCAGACACAGGTACGTCGCCCTTGCCCTTCTGGCTGACCGGTTTACCCACCAGCGTATCGACCGGGTTGATGAACTCGCGCGGAATGGCAATGCGGAAGTTGCCATAAGCGTCGGTTTTGCCCACCATGAGCGTGCCTTCATACCCATTCGGAAAAATTTCGCGGATCATCACCGACGTGGTGGGCATGAGGTGGGGTGTACCGGCCTCGCCCGGATACCGGAACGCCAGCGTACCCCGCACCACCACACTGTCTGATTCAGCCCCGACGTTCTGTTTGATAAGCGAGAAACTGCGTGGCTCTGCCGAAATAGCACCCGCTGGCAAGCTATACTGTGTGCGCTGGTCAGTTGTCAGTCCCAGCAGATCAAGGTTCGCCCGGTAGGTACGTCCCGGTTCCAGTATGTCGGGCAGGTCTTTCCGATCGGCGGTGAAGAACGGCGTTTTCACCACCTGACTCAGCACCACGCCTCCTTTTTTCTGCCCCAGAGGCAATTTTGTCAGTGTCAGTCTGTAGCTGAGCATCGTGCCGGTGAGGTCAACCTGCTTTGTTTTCGCCAGATCGGCTGAGCTCATTCCTTTCAGCAGGGCCGCCTGCGCCGCCGCATCGGCCGGGAGCTTGCCAGCCACAGCCAGCGCCAGTTTGGGGTCGAGCTGCCAGCTGATGTACAGGGGTTTACCTTTTCCCAGTGGCACGGTTGACAACGTCTTGCCTTTGGGTGCAGCGGGTGTTGTGAAGGCCATGTAGTCGTAGGTCAATACGGGAGCGCTCACCACTGGTTGAACAGTGCCGTACTGGAATGAACAGACCGGACTTTTGCCGTCGTTCAGGAAATTCGTTTTTCCGCTGATGTCGCGGGCCTGCACCCGCCAGGCATATTTTTTCCCCGGAATCAGTTGAGGCTGCACTACCGAATACAGGAACGTACTGGTCTTCAGGCCTTTCACTTCCACCCCCGACTTGGGCAGCACCACGGCATCGATAAACACGTTCGGATCAGACGTCACCAGTGGCAACTCGACAATGCGTAGTGTATAATCGACCATGGCGGGCGAAACACCGATGGGAGGCGTCCAGGTAAAGACAATGTTCTGTGGCGTCAGGGGCTGCACATCGCTATCGCAGAAAGGGGCGATCAGGATCGGTGGCTCAACGGCTTTGATCGGAAACGGCGGCGAACACCCCAGCGGATTCTCGGGCGACAGTGGCCGGCTGGTGGCATTATCGAATGCCCGGATACAAAGTTGATAACTCCCTTCTGGCAGGGGTAGCCCTTTATACAGCGAATTCCGATCAACGCCCTGTATATCAAGCTGGTTCAGATCGAACAGGCCCGACAGGTCAGCATAGGATAGCAGTCGGTTCTGGAAGGGTTCCAGCGAAAGCGGCACCGGCGGGCGGTAGTTGGGCACCGTCTGAATCTGCACGCCATTGTTGCCCGTAACACTGCCCTGCAACCGGACATTCAGCCGGTTGGCGGTGGTATTGCGCACAAAAATCTGTACCTGTTTCCCCGCCCCGGCATAATCCTGAATATAGGCGCTGTAGGGCGGTAACACACTGATGGTCACCTGCACATCGTTCTGGGCTTGCCCAGGGTTCACCGCAAAGACGCAAAGGAACAGCGCACAGGCGCACAGGCGTTTTTTACCAAAAGCAAGTTGACCCATTATGCCCTTTGCGGTGCAGGGTTTAAAAAGAGATGCCATAGCCGAGGTTGCCTCTGAGTTCGTTGAATTGTTGAGCTGCAATGCCGGTATCGGTATTGAGATAATACAAGTTGGCGCTGATGGTCTGGCGCTTAGCCACCTGATACGTACCTGACAGCGAAGCCGTTAGCACCTTACCCGTCACGCCCAACTGCTGATTGACCAGGTAGCTGACATTGGCCGACGTACTGATCTTATTTTTCAGAAAGGACTGATTCACTCCCAGCGTTGGGCCATAAAACCGAACAATGCCATTGTTGATCGCTGGCGGCACGCCACCAGGTACGTTCGTGCTGTCGGGCAGACCGAGCGTAGACGCCACGGGTAGGTTCGTCTGGGTGTAGGTCAGCATGCCCGTGAGGCCCCAGCCGGTGGTGGTTTGCTGGTAGGTATAGCTCAGGTTGGCGTTCAGGTTCGTGTTCTCCGTCTGTGCCGCCGTACTGGGGTTCAAATCGCTGAGCTGTTGCCGGGTGGCGGTAAGGTTAACCGACTGCACCACGTCTGTTTTCTGAACGGTGTAGCGCAGATTGGCCGTGGCCGAAAAGTTGTTCTGTGCCAGTCGCAGCGTGTCGATTACGGGCCGCAACCCCGCCTGCTGGCTGATGCCGTAGTTCGAGAGTTGCAGATCGAAACCGAACTTCGATGCCGGATTGTAACTCACCACCAGCGAGCCGATTGTGCGCCCTGTTCGAACGTTACGCGAATTGGCCAGATTATCAAACTGTACTCCGTAACTACCCGACAGCCGCAGTTTATTCTCGAGCAGGTTCAGCGAGGGAGCAATAGCGTAGCTTTCAATGTCCGACTGGAAATAGTAGGCCCCCATTGTCTGGAAATTGGGATCGATGCGCTTATACTGAAGTTTCAGGCCGCCCCATTTATCGCGGTACCCAATCGACGCCTGTACAGCCTGAGTAAGCTGGGTGCTTAGACGTGGCGTGTATAGTTTTCCGAACAGACGAACCACCGGATTACTGCCCTCAGCCTCTATCCTGCCTGCCCGAACATCCCGTGTATAGGCACTGAGCGCGGCGTCTACCTCAACCGTAAAATACCTGACAATCAACAGCCTGGACGTTATACCAACGACCAGATTCTCGGCCGGTGTTACCGTTTGCGTAGCTGACTGCGGCACCGACGGGATAGACGCTGAGTCATCGTTGGCGCGGAGCATTGTCAGGTCGATGTAATTGTTGGGTTTGCCATAGCCCAGCTTCACGGCATAGCCCGTCCGGCCGTAGCTGGGTAACACATTCGCGTCGGCCAACGTACCTGAGATCGCGTTATTGAAGCGGCCGTAGATGGCTCCAAAACGCAGCCTGCCGGGATTCAATTCAACACCGCCCCCCAGAAACGTGTGCCCAGCCAGCGTAAACGGCGAAAACGTAACGTTGCGGTAGCCAGCATGAACAGTAACCCATTTATACGTTGGCGAGAGGCCAAACTGGTTGAACGGCTGCCGCACCGTAAAGCTCGCCCCCTGATTACCCAACACCGCTGCTATTGGAATCGATAGTCCCTGAGGCAGTACGATCGTTACCTGTCCGCTCAACCCGATTGGCGCCGGCTGATTCCGGCCCGCGATCCCATTGGCAGTATAGAAACCTGCGTAGGCGTTTAGACCGCCCGACACCTTCACATACTTCGCCAACAGGGAGGGCTCTTTCCTGGTAATCGTATCCTGCCCGAAGACGGACAAGGATACGAGCCAGAAAAGCCAACATAACGGTGTGGATAGAGAGGCGTTCATTGGGCAAGGTGTAGGATAGAATCAGTGCACTTAACTGACTCAAAACTACGCCCTTACCTTCCCGGCCACAATCGGATAAATGTATGATATGACTAAATGACCATACAGATTTTCTGGCACACATACCTAATAATCAACGACTTAACTAAAAAAACAGATAAAGCATGGTACGTAGTTTCCCGCATAGAATCGCGTAGTGCAACGCGGGTTGTTACTCACTGAAACGGCGCGCTCAGGCTTACGTTTCTACGGATAAACACAAAAAAAGCCAGTCCTTTCGAACTGGCTTATACGTCTGGTTCCAGAGAGCTATTTATCGGCCTGTTCCTTCTGAATCTGACGAATGTATTTTTTAATGGTAGCAATCGGTAAATCAAACGCGGACGCAATTGTTTCAGCATCCATACCGACCCGCAACAACCCTTTGACGTGCTGGAGTGTGGCCTCCTGTTTTCCTTGTTTGATCAATGTTTCAGCGGCAGACATGACTGTTTTTTCTGCTTTTTGTGAAATAGTACGAAAGATAGCAATTAGCTCAGTAGCTGTCAATGGTGAGGCCCAGTGAACATAAAGATACACTGTTTTGACAAATTGTTCGCCAAACGTGTCCTGCACTAACTGATCAATTACCTCGCCAAGTCTCTCCAGCATTTGCTTCAACTTTTGCTTTTGCCGGATAGTTTTCAACAACCCTGCTGTTAACTTGGCATAAGATGACTCTAGCAACCCGAACCTATCGGAGGGGTCGTCAACCAGATTAATCAGATAGTACTGGAAATCAGGCAGAAAACTGGCCAGCAGATCTGTCGTCTCATCGAAATAGGCACGCATAGGCCGCTGTTTCCACTGTCTGTGACCGTGGTAAACGATAATCGGCACAATGGGTTGAAGACGTTGCTTCTCCTTCAGTTGCTCCGTCCAGTAATTGAGCAGATACCGATTCAACTGTAGATGAGGATATTCTTCCGGATAGCTTTTATGCTCCAGCAGTAAGGCGATGGTGATAGGTACGTCGCCCAACTCAGCCGTAAACAGCAGGTCAACATAGTGTTGGTTTAATGCATCATCAACGTGCGATTCGGGCAAGCGGGTCAATGACGCTCTATTTAATTGGCTACTGAATTCGGCAGGCAAATAAGCCTGAATAAAATCAACGACGACATCCGGCCTGGAAAAGGATTCTTTAAAAAAATCGGTCGTGTACGTGTTTTGGAACCATGCAGACGCTCACTAAAGAGCACCTCTAATATCTTGAAAATTTGCCAATTAATACAAAAATGTAAGTGATCTGTTTTATTGAAACGGCGCGCTCAGGCTTACGTTTGTTCCCCGCCCCGGCACCGACTCAATCAGCAATTGTCCGCCGATCGCTTCGGCCCGCTGCTGCATACTCTGTCGGCCCGTGCGGTTATCGGTCAGTTGCGGGTTGAACCCACGTCCGTTGTCGGCAATGGTCACCCTCAGTTGCCCCTGCTTTTGCCTGATTTGCACCACTACCTCGGAAGCTTCCGCATATTTCAACAGGTTGTTAATCGCCTCTTTCATGACGAAGTACAAACTCTGTCGAACGTCCATGGGTAACTGCTGATCGTGCAGGTGTGGGTCAACGTGCAGTGAAAAGGCGATGTGCTGCGCTTCCATCAATGGCTGAGCATACTCCTGAATACGCAGAATGACGCGTTGCAACGAATCGTTACCGGGGTTCACCGTCCAGATTATTTCATCCATCGATTCCAGCGTCTGACGGGCGTCGGTGTGAATTTTCTGAACCATTCGTGCGGCGGCATCGGTGTTGTTGGCCGTTAACTGGGTACCGATCAGGCCACTCAGCAGCGAAATGCTACTCAGTGTACTGCCCACCTCATCGTGCAGGTCATGCGCAATCCGTTGCCGCATCTGTTCCCGAATCAGCGCCTGTTTGAGTCGACTGCGGTAGAGATACCAGGCCGTTAACGCACCCAGCAACAGCAGAATCAGCACCCCGACCGTCAAGAGGGCTTTTCGTTCCAGACGGTCCCGATCGGCGCGGGCTTTCAGCAGGGTCAATTGCTGTTCTTTCTTCTGCGTTTCGTAGCGGGTAATCATTTCCTGGGCGTGCTGGGCATCCTGTACGGTGAACAACGAATCATTCAGCACTGCTTTTTGTCGCTGGTAGGCATAGGCTTTCGCGAAGTTCCCCCGATCGGCGTAAAAACTCGCCAGCGTCTGAATACGTACCCGCATTCCTTCGGCATCATCAATTTGTTTGGCTAGCGCCAGCGATTTTTTCAGGTACGTCTCGGCTCGAACCGCCTCGCCAAGTCTGGCATATACCTGCCCGAATACCCAGTCGTTGGTGCCCAGCTGATCCAGCAGGTTATCCGTTTCAGCCAGCTTTTCGCACTCGGTCAGGTAAGGCAACGCCTTGTCGGGCTTGTTCAGCATCAGGTACATGCGTCCGATGTTGGTGAGCAGATCGGCGGTGGGGCCGTGGGCATTGCTTCGTTCGGCTACGGGCAGGGCATGCAGATAATGCTGTAATGCTTCGTTGGCGAAGGCTTCGCCCAGCTCGCTCAGGCTGTCGCCCAGGTGGTTTTCGGCCAGCACCAGCATTCGGGGCTCTATTTCGCGGCTGGCGGCGGTGAGTGCTTTCCGATAGTAAACCAGTGCTTCTTTATTTTTTCCCATCACCTTCAACACATTGCCGGCGCCCAGGTAAGCTGGTGTCACCCGGTAGCTCAGGTTATGATTCTCGGTGAGCCGGATAGCGTCCAGGTAATAGCGAAGTGCTTCGGCGTAGCGGTGAATGCTAAAGTAGAGCACACCATGCAGGCTCATGGCGAGTTGCCGCTCGCGGGGTGCTAAGTTGTACTGATTTACCACTGCCAGTGCCCTGTGCGCATACGGCAGGCCTTTGGTTATCTGATCCTGGTAATAGCTGGCCAGTGCACGGTAATACAGCACGTAGAATTTACCGGGGGCATCATCGAGCCGATTGGCTAGTTCTTCCGACTTGGTCAGTAGCGAATCGGCCTGAGTAAACTTTGACCGTTGTAAGAACTGCCACACAGCCTGGGCCTGGGTACGTACGTAGGCCGTGTCACGATAAGTTGCCTGTAGCCGATGAGCCAGGGAGTCGACGGGCTGACCATCCCCTGTTCCGGGCCAGCCGAATCCGATCAACAGAAAAAAAGCCCAACTGACTTTCCGGAAACAGTACGCAGGCGTCATAGATCGATGGTCAACGCATCACAGTCATGATTGAAATATACACAAATGATGGTATTATCAATAATGCCCGGTTTTCATGGCCTTCGCTACGGCTTCCGATTTAGAGTTGACGTGGAGTTTCTGATAAATATTAACGATGTGGGTGCGCACCGTTCCCATGCTGATATGGCAGTGGGCCGCAATGAGTTTGTAGCTATCGCCTTCAACCAGCCTGAGTAGCACTTCCCGCTCTTTATCAGTCAGATCAAACGCGTCGGTATGCCCACGCGATACCGTGGGCGTGGGCCTGCGTGTAGCCGGCTGCTGGAAAACCGTCAGCATCTTGGCGGCAATGGTCGGCGTGATTACCGCTCCACCCGCCGCTACATCGCGTAAAGCGTCCGTCAGGCGGTCGGCCGGGGTTTTCTTGAGCAGGTACCCCATAGCACCAGCCGAAACCGCTTCAAACACGGCTTCCGGCTCTTCGTGAACCGTCAGCATCAAAACGCGGGGTGGATGTGCTAACTGCTGTAATAGGCGCACGGCGTCAATACCAGACCGGCCCGGCATGTCGATGTCCATTAGCAGCACATCAGGCTTATCCTGCAGAACGGTTTCAACTACTTGCATGGCATTGTCATACGCTCCGACTGGCAGCAGGTCGTTGGTCGTATCGAGCAGCAGCACCAGCGTCTGGCGTAGCGAGTCATTGTCGTCGTACAGTGAAACCCGAATCATGGCGGTCAAAGGGGTGTGATCTTTACAAAAGTACACGGTACAGCAACGTCCGTCTATCGGATAAGCATATGATACCGGTGGATTGGACAAAAACGCGTATCTTTGCGTCCCCGCAAAAAGGCCGGCGCCAAACTAGGCGCTGATGGTCAGCGAGGTTAAGCACAAACAGGCAGTTAACAACTACTGCATTTTTCAATGAAACGAGATAAAGATAGTAACGACCGCCGGGATGGTAAAGGTCGTCCAGAAGGCCGTCGGGATGACGCCCGTGGTGGATTCAATACTGGGGGTAGTCGCCCGTCATTCGGTGGCGCCCGTTCAGGCGGGTCAGACCGCCCGGCCTATGGCGACAAGAAGCCGTTCACGGGCGGAGATCGGCGGGAAAGCGGGTCAGATCGCCCAGCCTACGGTGATCGTAAGCCGTTCAGTGGCGGTGACCGTCGGGACGGTGGGGCAGGCCGCCCAGCTTACGGCGATAGAAAACCGTTTAGTGGCGGAGACCGGCGGGATGGCGGATCAGACCGACCAGAACGCAAGCCGTTCAATGGCGGAGACCGTCGCGACGGTGGGTCGGAGCGCCCGGCCTACGGAGACCGCAAACCCTTTAACCGGGAAGGTGGCCGCGATGGCCGATCGGATCGTTCGGACTATGGTGATCGGAGCCGGAACGCCGGATCGGACGCACCACGGAAGCCATTTACTGGCGGGGACCGCCGGGATGGTGGGTCAGATCGGCCAGCTTACGGGGATAGAAAACCGTTCAGTGGTGGGGACCGCCGGGATGGCGATCGGCCAGCCTATGGCGATAGAAAGCCGTTTACGGGCGGTGATCGGCGGGAAAGTGGTTCAGACCGGCCAGCTTATGGCGACCGTCCGGAACGCAAGCCATTCACTGGCGGGGACCGCCGGGATGGCGATCGGCCAGCCTACGGCGATCGGACAGAACGTAAACCATTCGCTGGGAGTGATCGTCGCGATAGTGATCGGTCAGACCGCAAGCCTTTTACGGGCGGAGACCGCCGCGATGGCGGACCACGCGATGGCGGACCACGCGATGGCGGACCACGCGATGGCGGACCACGCGATGGCAACAGTGCTCGTTTTGATCGCCGCGACCGGACCGAAGGGTCGTCTGACGAACGCTCGGAGCGCAAACCATTTAACCGGGAGGGCGGACCACGCGATGACCGTCGGGAAGGTTCATCAGACCGTTCTTTTGAGCGTAAGCCGTTCAGTGGCGGAGACCGCCGGGACGACAGTCGTGAAGAGCGGCCACGGTTCGACCGCCGCAGTCAGGGAGACGAGTCAGGCGAGCGGCCGGCACGTAAGCCATTCGATGGCGGTGACCGTCGCGACGGCGGACCACGCGATGCCCGCCCCCGCACTGAAGGGCCACGCAAGCCATTCAACCGGAGCCGGACCGAAGAAGACAGCGAGAAACCGTTTGAGCGTCGCACCGGCCGGTATGAAAAAGCACCGAATTATAACATGAATTCGATGCGGGAAAACTTACCGCGTTCCCGGAAAGTGGCCAAGAATCTGGAGCGTGAAAGCGATCCGAATTCGATTCGCCTGAACCGGTACATTGCCAACGCGGGCGTTTGCTCACGTCGCGAAGCCGACGAACTGATTGCGAAAGGGGATGTGCAGGTAAACGGCGTTGTGGTCACCGAAATGGGCTACCGTGTAAAACCTAACGATGTTGTCAAGTATGGCAATAAAGTACTGAACCCGGAAAAGCTGGTCTATGTGTTGCTGAACAAACCCCGCGACATCATCACGACGACTGAAGATCCCGAAGAACGCAGCACGGTACTCGATCTGGTGGCCGATGCCGGCCCGTTCCGCCTGTATCCCGTTGGCCGACTCGACCGGAACACCACCGGCCTGCTGCTGCTGACCAACGATGGCGAACTGGCAGGTAAGCTGACGCACCCGTCGAATAATGTAAAAAAAGTGTATCAGGTTGAATTGGACAAGCCGATCACCGAAGAGCACTTCGAAGCCATTCGGAACGGCCTGGACCTGGAAGACGGCCACATCAAACCCGACGACCTCGCCATTGTAACGCCTGATGCCCAGGTAGTTGGCGTAGAAATCCATTCAGGCCGCAACCGGATCGTTCGTCGTATGTTCGAATCGCTGGGTTATGAAGTAACGAAACTGGACCGCACCGTTTTCGCGGGTCTCACCAAGAAAGAACTGCCACGCGGTAAGTGGCGCTTCCTGGAGCCTAAAGAAGTGGTGAAGCTCAAGTATTTGATTTAAAAAAGTCTTCTGTCTTCAGTCTTCTGTTGCTTCGCTACTGAGGACTGAAGACAGAAGACTTTTTTATGAACATTATAACTAAAACAATAGTTGTAAAACTAAATCAGTAGTCTTACGTTTGCTCTATCATTACCTACACAATCGTTGAAGGCCACCACTATGAGAGAACTAACCAATGCTGAAGAAGACGTCATGCGTGTGTTGTGGCGGCTGGAAAAGGCCTTCGTGAAGGACATTCTGGCCGAATTGCCCCCGCTCGATTCAACGGGCGAAAAGCCTGCGTACAACACCGTCTCGACCATTATTCGTATTCTGGAAAAGAAGGGCGTGGTGGGGTATACGGCGTATGGAAAAACCCACGAATACTATCCATTGATTACCGAAGATGCCTATCGCCGTTTCCAGACCGAGCAGTTGATGACCAACTATTTCGACGGGTCGCTGCAAAAGCTGGTGTCGTTCTTCGTGAAAGAGCGCAACGTGAGCCTGAATGAAGCCGACGAGATCATTCAGCTATTGAATAAGCGGGGCAACAGTTCCGGCCCGAGCAAGTAAGTAGTTCAGTTAGTCCTCAACTCTTGAATGCCATGACACCGCTTGCCGATTACTGGCTGAAAGCCAATCTGTTCCTGATTCTGTTCTTCGGCTGCTACGCGTTGTTGCTTCGCCGGCATACGTTTTTGGCCCTGAACCGAACGTACCTGATGGGCTCGCTGGTGTTGGCCTTCGTGTTACCGCTGGTGCACATTCCGGGTCTGTCTTTTCCCTGGCCGTGGGAAAAAACCGACCTCCCTGCCTACGCCAGCGTGTCTGTGGATACGATCAGCGTAGTAGGTCGGGCACCAGCGGCCGAGACGCCCCTCCTGCCCGACTGGCCTGTGCTGGCTGGCTGGACTTTCGCCCTGGTGGCCGCGGGGCTACTCATCCGAATGGTCTGGCGCACGGGGTCGCTGCTGCGGCTGGTTCGGCAATGGCCTGCCCAATCGTTTGATGATCATATACTGGTGTTGCCCCACAGCGCACAAACCCCAACCTTCTCCTTTTTCCGTTACCTGGTGCTCAACCCCGAGGATGCACAAACCGACGCCGTGCGGCAGCACGAACTGGTGCACATCCGGCAACGGCACAGCCTGGATATACTGGTGCTGGAAGTAGTACAGGCCCTGTGCTGGCCTAATCCTGCCCTGTTTGGCTACCGGCAGGCCATCCGGCAGGTGCATGAATACCTGGCCGATCGGGACGCTGCCCCGCAGACACCCGACCACCGAGATGCCTACGCCCGCTTTCTGGTCAGCTATGCCTTCCACCTCCCCACCGAGCTCTTGGACCAGACTTCACTGGCTCATTCGTTTGGCCCCGATCGGCCCGATTCGCCAACCCTTAAACAACGCATTCAGATGCTGTACCAACAACACACCCGCCGCCGCGCCCTCTGGAAATACGCCCTCGTACTACCCCTCGCCACCGCGCTACTGGCCATGACCAACGCGCCTGAATTGGAAGCAGAAACGTCTGGTCGTGTGGCTATTTCGACTACTAACATGCAGGCCATCGTTCATGTGACAGGTCTTATAAGAGATCATCTGAAAAAGCCCCTGCCGGGGGCAAACGTCGTTGTTAAGAATGGCACTAAAGGCACGACAACAGATCTTGAAGGTCGCTTCACTCTCGACGTGCCTGGCGGTACTGTGCTTGTTTCCAGCTTTGTAGGTTTCCAATCGTCGGAATTGGTTATTCCAGCGAAGGGAAACTACGTGGTTGTCTGCACTCTAAAGCAACAGGCCGTTGATGGCACCACCATGCCGATGACGAACGTACCTGAGTCACTTACCCAACCGGCTCCTGCGGGCTCGAACGAAATCTTTACGGTGGTAGAGCGGAACCCCGAATTTCCGGGAGGGATGAAAGCCCTTTTTCAGTTTCTGGGTAATCATGTTCGATACCCAGACGAGGCCCGGAAGAAGAAAGTGGAGGGGAAAGTCTTCGTCAATTTCGTAGTCAATACCGACGGAGCTATCGACCGGATTCGGATATTGAAGGGGATCGGCGCGGGTTGCGATGAAGAAGCCGTGCGGGTCATGTCGATCATGCCCAAATGGCTCCCCGGTATACAGAGTGGTCGGCCCGTAGCAGTTCAGTACACCTTACCGATAGCTTTCTCACTAGGGGAAACAAAAGTAGGCCTGAACGTACCCAGTTCGCTTCTTCTCCAGATGGACACTGTTGTAAAAAGTAGCCCACCTATTTATCATAATGGCCAGGTGAGAGTAATTGACCAATCACGATTTAACGACCACACCAACCCGCCCCTGTACCTCGTGGATGGCGAAGAAATATCACACGAGGCTATGGAAACGATCAACCCGAATACGATCCAGTCTATCGATGTACTTAAAGGCGAATCTGCCACTTCGGTTTACGGCCTTAAAGCCAAGAATGGCGTGATTCGTATTACAACGAAAAAAGGCGCTGAAGCGGCGAAGAAAAAAGAATAACTGGCTCTCTCTCACAGGCAGGAATTTCTCACAAAAGTGTAGGCATCATCTTTAGCAACAGAGCTTGCCGATGCGCGTCCCTTCGACTAGCTCACGGTGACAAGCCACATCCAGTCGTTAAACTAACATAGCTGAGTGTTCTGTCACCCTGAGCCAGTCGAAAGGACGCGCGTCAGCAAGTTCTGTTTTATGAGAAAGCGTTTAGTCGCTATAGCAGCAAAATGCCCGGAACAGGGGTATTGCCCTAACAACGAAAAACAATTGTAGTACATAAAACTAACTGGTATAAACAGGCAGGCAACGCCTATAGAAACCATGAATGGGCTGTACAATACAAGTCGCCCGGATCGATAAGGCGACTTTATCAACCCCGTATTTCCCGGCGGCCAAGCTGGTTTGGCTGACTATGTGCGTGCCAATCTGCAATGCCCTCAGTCCGCTCAATTTGCCTGCGCTCGGGGCAATATAATCGTTGAATTTGTTATCAACACCGACGGAACAACGGGTGATTTTGTCATACTGACAGGCCTGGACTCCGCCTGTAATCAGGAGGCAATTCGCCTGGTAGAAGCCATGCCAGCCTGGACGCCAGGTACGTTGGCGGGCGAGCCCGTCAAGGTTAAACTAGTGCTGCCAATCTCCTTTTCTGACGCCGCATAGACGTTACTGCCGTTACATATTGACCTCTGCCTTTACTGGCAGTGGTGTCGGTCGCCAGTTGACCATGGCTTTGGCCAGTATGCTGGCGACGATCAGTTGCAGGGCGTGGTAGATCATGATCGGCAAGAGCACTACCCCAACCGCCGTGGGTGGAAAGAGCACTTTGACCATGACACTCCCCTGTACCAGCGATTTTTTGGACGCACAAAACAGGGCGGTAATACGGTCTTCACGGCTGAAATGAAGCCACCGGCTGACGATCAGCACAAAGCCAAAAACCACGAAGAACAGCAGTAGCATCCCAGCAGCCAGCAGCAGCAGATCGAGCGCCGAATAATCGCGGAACAGATTCAGGTGGAATGATTCACAGAAAGCGGTGTACACGATCAGCAGAATGGTGAACTGATCAAAAGAACGCAGGGCTGACTTATACTTCTCGGAAAACCAGCCCAGTTGCCTGTTCAGCAGGAGGCCGAGCACAACCGGAACAATCACCTGTAAGGTCAGTTTCAGGATAATGCCCTGCAAATCGAACTGACCACTGTTGGCACTGAGCAGCACGCTCATCCAGAGTGGGGTAATGAATACGCCGATCAGGCTGGATATACTGGCGTTGAAAATAGCAGCGGGCATATTGCCATTCGCGATGGATACCATCACCACCGACGACGACACCGTAGAGGGCAACGCGGCCACGTAGAAAATACCCGTCCAGAGCAGGGCAGTTTCCGGCGACAGCAGTAAGGCTCGGGCGCCGAGTACCAGCGCCGGAAAAAGAACAAAGGTGGTCAGGTGGATCAGCAGGTGCAGGCGGTAATTACGCAGGCCTGCTTTCAGTTGATCGAAGTTGAGTTTCAGGCCGTAAAAGAAGAAGATCAGCGAAACGCCGTAGTTCGTCAGCGATGAAAGCGACAGTGGCCCTTCCTGCAAACCCGGTTCGGGCCAGAGCCGGGCCAGTCCGATCATGCCCAACAGGGCCAGAATAAACCAATCCAGCCCAACACGGGCCAGCAGCGCAGCGAACGACGTTTTTGCCATACCTAAACTAACCCGCTTCAGCAGGCTTTCGTTTGCGACGATTGGCACTATGCCGCTACCTGTTCTGAAGGAGAACGTTAAGGCCTATATTCAGCAGAAAAAGGAGCGGCGTTCCTACCAGCTGTTAAAACGAATGGTCGACCTGTAACCGCGCTGGTGTTACAGGTCGACCATTCGTTTTAACAGCTGGTTTTTTAGCGTAGCAATGGTAGGTAAACGAGTCGAGGGCAAGTTACTCCCGCATCACTTTGCGCTGGACACGGCCCTGATTCGTTTCGATGCTGATGACGTACACGCCCGATGGCAACGTACCCAGCTCGACCGACAACGTACCTACCGGCGTACCGGCGCTGCGGTGCTGCTGCACCACAGCGCCGGACGTGCTGACCAGATCGGCCGTTTGCCAGCTAAGACCGGTAGGCAGCTCTACCGTAATACGGTTGCGGCTGGGGTTTGGAAAAAGACGTACCTCATTGGCCCAATCGGGTTCGATAGCCAGCACAACCGGTGCTGCTTTTACGGCAAATGTCCGGTCAACGGGCGTGGCGGCGTAGGTCTGGCTGTTGCCTTCCTGGAAAGCGCGAACGGTCACGGTACCGGTGCCGGTGAACCGAAGCTGATTGCCTACAATCTCGGCCGGGCCAGCCTGCACCGCAAAACCAACCGTGAGCCCAGCCGAGCTGGTAGCCTGTAGCGTAACACTTCCCGCCGTAATTAACTGATCAGCAATGGCGTTGAACGTAATGGCCTGATTTACTCTGGTTGGGATAGCCCGGGCCGCGTTTGAGTACCAGACGGGCCATTTAGCACCGGTGTAGAGGGCCGTTGCCGTGCCTTTCGGCGTCAGCTTATCGGCATTCAGGCTGATCAACGCCACAGATTCTTTTCCCGACGAGTTGGTGCCAAACACAATGGCATTGTCGGTGCGGGAATAGCTGGGAAAACCAAGGGCATTATTCTTATATACGATCTGTACATCTCCTTTTTCAATGTCTGCCGATAGCACATAGTACGTATTGTCGTTTTCGTCGAGGTAGTCGAAGGCAATCAGGTCGGGCGAAGTCTTGGAGAAGGATGGATTCCCAATACTGATTCCTTCGTCCAGATCGGTAAATAGTTTATCGATCCGGCCCGTAGCAAACGTCTTTTTCGAGCCGTCCCAGACGTTAATGATGCCCACATCCCAGTAGTCAACGGCCTGCCCGCTGGAGTTGGTCAGCTTGTTGTAGGCATCGTAAATAACATATTCGCCCGAATAGTCCCACTCGAAGGAGTCGGCGTAGGCCACCTCACCCGTTTTCACGCCCTGCGCCGAGGTGGGGTTATAGAGCGTAAATGTGTTCCATTTGGCCAAATCGAAGCTGTATACCCACAGTTTACCATCCTGCTTGTCGGTCAGGGCGGCAAGCTTGGTGCCGTCTTTCGAAATCACCACGTTGGCCCAGCCCGCCTCCTGCGAAATCACTGTTTCTGACGCGGGTCGCGTCATGCTCGACGCCCGGATCTTCCCGTCGCTCCCCACGAATACGGCCACACTGCCATCATCCGTGAGGCTGGGGCGGCGTTTCAGACCCGATAAACTACGCTGGGTAAAGGCTGTGGTCGGATACGGCGTGTTATACAGCTTACTATCGCTGGTGCTGACCAGGGCCACAAAATCCTGCCCGGTCGAGGTTGGGATCGGCGCTTTATCCTGCGTTGGCGTACTGCTGCTCTCCGTAATACCCACATTATCGAAAGCCGTTTTAACCGCCGCCACTTCCGTGCCGCCAGCCCCGTAGAGATCGGTTGCCGCCTTGATCACCGCCAGACGAAGGTCCAGAAATTTCGATGAGCGGGTCAGGTACAGGGTCAGCGCCCGGTAATAAATCTGCTCGGCTTTGTCTTTGCCGGTCGCGGTAGCGATCTGGTAAAAGGCGTAGTTGGGAATGCCGCTGTTGATGTGTACCCCGCCGTTGTCTTCGGTGGTGCTTACATACTGCGTCATGGTTTTGGGCTGATACCCATTATCCGATTTCCCGCCCTGATTGGGGTTGGCCATGCTCCGTAAGGCACCCGATGGGAAATAGGCGGCTTTCACCACTTCTTCGCCGATTGTCCAGTCGTCGCGGTCGATCAGCACGCCAAACACGTCGGCAAACGATTCGTTCAGTGCGCCCGACTGGCCGTCATACACCAGATTGGCCGAGTTCTGGATCACGCCATGGCTCATTTCGTGGCCCGCCACGTCGAGCGACCCAGCCAGTGGTTTAAAGCCTACATCGCCGTTTCCATACATCATGTATTCGCCGTTCCAATAAGCATTGTCCATGCCCTTTCCGGTCTCGGGGTCGTTGACATTGATGATCGACGTAACCGTTCCCCCATTGCCATTGATCGAATTGCGCTTGAACGTCTTTAGAAAGTAATCGTAGGCAATACCGCCGTTATACTGGGCCGAGGCTGCAGTGGATGTCCAGTTTGCATTGGTCGATGAGGAAACCTGCTTCACGCTGATATTCTCGCCATAGGTATTGGCCGCATCGATCACCCAAAGCGCACCAACCGGGCTGTCGGGCAGTTTGGATTTGGCGGTGCTGTACATGGCCCGGCTGGCGTCCATCATCACGTAATTGCTGCCGATCTGGTACGTTTTAAAGGCCCTCGACACACCGTTGAGGTCACGAGCCGAAGCGTCGCGCGAGCCATCAATACTACAGGTACTGTTGAAGCGTCGCAGCACTTCGCCCGTAGTGGCGTCGACAATATATTGCCAGCGCTCAACCAGATTGGGACGAACGGTGAGGTCATAGGCGAGGCGGGGTGGCACGGTGGCGTCTGCGCCGCCCGCATAGACGCAGAGTTCACCGGCTACGGGCTCAAGCTTCAGTACACCCTGACCGAACATCTGCACAGGTGCTGCTTTACCCATGTGCCGAAAGGCCTCTTTACCTGCCTGAGCCAGTGAAAGCGTAGGGCGCACGTCGAGGGTCGACGGAATAATCCGGTACTGGCCAGTCATGAGCGTTACCTCTCCGTCCAGTTGGTGCACCGTCAGTTCGGCACCGTAAACCGGAACACCCCGGTGCGTTTGCCTCAGGCGGTGGTGCGTTTGGCCCAGTTCATCGGTCGTTGATTGCTTCAAGGCAAATGACTGCTCCGGGTCGCTGATCGTGAGCAGACCACGTACCTGGCTCAGGAACTGATAGGTAGTTGCCTGCGCCGACCGACGTACCTGCTTATTGATGGCGGTTTTCCCTGCGGTAAGATTCTCGATATAGAGCGGCAACCCCGACGACGGATCACGAACGATCTTTAGCTTCATCGGCGGCAACGTGACGGGGGCACTGCCCGTAGCCAGCAGCGTTTGCCGGGTACGCTGATCGGCAGGCACCGGCGTTTCGGTAGCGTTTAGCCGCCGTGCCAGATCGACATCGGCCCGACCAGCCTTCTGTTTTTGCGAGAAGCCGTGACCGGGCCCGAATGCAGCATTACCCAATTGGGCAGCGGCCTCCTGAGCGGGTGGTTGCGCCAACGCGCTGACCGACAGCAGTAAACAAGCGTAGAGTTTTTTCATGGCGATGGATCAACTAAGGGGTTTATCGGCTGGCGGGGGGAATCATGCCCATGAAGCCGGTATATACCTGCTCGTAGTTGGCGGGTAGTTTCTTATCACCGGGTGCCCAGGTCACCTTGTGCTGTTCAGACCCTTTCCTCCAGCTTACAAACCGGTATACATTCCCCGGTTTGCTGTAGGTCGTTTTGCGGATAGCACACCGATCCTCGGCCGACCAGAATACTTTTTTTGTGTTGCTGGCAGTCTGCTTGCCAATGAACGTATAGCTTGTCTGCCCGGCTTTCCGGCCAAACAGCCGCCCATCGTCGAGGAGGGAATAACTGGTTTCCCTGCCAACGATGCCACCACCCGACCCTACCGACAGGATTCGACCGGTGTAGGTGTCAGGAATCTCCCGCGAGGCCAATTTTTTCCTGGTCCGCATAACCATTGCGGGCGTTTTGTCTGTCTTTTGGACAGCCGCCTTTGTGAGTGAGTTGGGCGCTGCGGCCGTGGGAGCTTGTGACCAGGAGGCCGATGGTAGCGTAGTAAAAAGGGCAAGGACAAGTAACGGTGTATACATAGAGAATTGATAATAAAGCAGTTAATTAATACGTCTCTTCCTGAAGAGTGGCTTGCCAACCGGCGCCTGTCAGCCGCATTCTCACAATCAGCAGGTTTGCATAGTCGCCGTGTTCAATGCGTTGCAATCTGGGCGTGGTACCAAGGGCTTTGGCAATCTCCAGAATGGTATTGCTGTGGCCTACCACCAGGGCCGATTTGTTCCGAAAAGTACGGACACGCTGGGTCAGTTTGGTAACCGGGCTAGCGGGGTACTGTGTTAACGGTAAACCCTTTGACTGTGCGGTGGGCGATGCCGTTTGCCGGGTACGTGTGTAGGGCGTTACATAGATGGTATCCAGACGAACACCGACCAGACGCTGGGCTAACTGATCGGCCCGGCGTAATCCCTCGGCCGACAGGCTGGTTGTATCGGTATCATTGGCCCGTTCGGCATGGCGCACTATGTAGAGTGTGGCCGTGGGGGTACAACTGGTTAGGAAAGCAATCACCAGCAACGGTAGCAGGCAGAGTTTGCTCATGATCTATATGTATTGAGTAGGAAATTGGGGGACAGACTAACCAGTTTGTGGAAGTTGTTCCCCGCCAACAATATACAGCACAGTTTGGCACTATACCGCTAAACATACTATAAACACCTGTTTAACAGCCGATTAATATTTTATCTTTTGGCCGGGTGCAGGTACTGGTACGCTTTTTTCAATAGGAAGGCTGTCTACATGACCCAATTCACTTAACACACATACTCATGAAATCGCTACCCGGAATATTACTCGGCATTGCAGCAGGCGTGATTGTTGGCGTGCTTCTGGCCCCTCAAAGCGGCAAAAAAACACGCGAAGGACTCGTTTCCGATACCGATGATTTTTTCAGCAGCCTACAGGATCAGCTCCAGGACGGCCTGGAAAGCATCCGCAACCAATACAATGAATACGTGGAAACGGCTGCCGACAAGTCAAAAAGCGTAGCTGCCGAAGCGAAGCGTCGGGCCAAATTTTAATATCAGTTAACTCAACTTATAAACAAGAAGACAATGCGTAGCACACGTGATTTCCTAACCGGCCTGTTGACAGGCGTAGCCATTGGTATCCTGACAGCTCCCCGGAGCGGTAAAGAAACCCGCGATAAACTGGTAGAAGAGGCCAACAAGCGGTCTGACGATCTGAAAGATCAGTTCGGCAAGGTGAAAGACCAGGCGAATCAATACGTCGAGCAGGCTAAAGACCAATTTGGCAAAGTGAAAGACCAGGCAAACCAATACGTCGGTCAGGTGAAAGATCAGGCAAACCAACTGGTTGGACAGGCAAAAGATCAGTTTAACCAAACGAAAGGTCAGGCCCAATCTGAGTTCGACGCACACAAATACGAAGCAAAGAACGAGTATAACAATACAGTAGACGACGCGGCTGATAAGGCCAAGTCAGGAATTAATTCTGCGAAAGAGTCGATCAAAGTCGATTAATCGCAACTAAAGTGCCCAGTACCACAGTACTGATTTACTCAACGATCTATGAAAGAACGCCCCCGGCTCAACAAAGCCGGGGGCGTTCGCTTTTAACTGATTTAGCGATAATAAGTCAGGACTTTTTTCTGGCTGGTGGGTCTGGTACCGCAGCTACGCTTTTGGCTTGGGCAGTGTGATCTGTTTGTATAAACGTGGCGTGTTAGCGGGGCGTGGCTGGTAGTAGTGGCGCGTGAATTTGCCGCAGTGTTTCAACCGGTATTTTGATTATTTCCCGGTCGTAAGTCAGCAGACCATTAACTTCTCCCTCTACATCGGTCGTCTGGGTATACACAGCCGCTGACAAGGCCTGCTTCTGAAAGTATTCCACAATTTTGGCATATTTTTTCCGGTAAGCGGCCAGCGTCTCGTCGGCTGATTGATAGGTCTGGTAGCCCCAGTTGCGCATTTCCGGATTCCATAAATGGCCCTGAATCGGCCAGCCAATACCGCCAAACTCGCCGATCACCACTACGCGATCGGTTTTCGGGGCGGGCGCGTTGGGCTCGGGCTGGTACGTATGAATATCGAAAAAATCACCGGCATTACGGTCATTCCAGCCACTGACAGCATTGACCGTCCGGCTGGGGTCGATGCCCTTCACCCAGTTGGTCAACCGATCAGTGTCGAACTGCCCCCAGCCTTCATTGTGTACCACCCAGGTGACAATGCTGGGGTGATTATGCAACTGATCGAGCATCCGCCGGAATTCCAGTTCGTACTGTTCTACGGCTTTCGATCGGCGCAACGGCTCTGTTTGGTCGCCAGTTCCCTCCTGCTGGCCAGCCAGGAAGCCGGATGGCATGTCTTGCCAGACCATAATGCCCAGCTTGTCGCAGAGGTAGTAATAGCGCTCGGGCTCAATTTTGATGTGCTTCCGCAGCATGTTGAAGCCCGATTTTTTCAGGAAGTCGATCTCGAAGGCCATAGCTTCGTCAGACGGAGGCGTCAGCAATCCACCGGGCCACCAGCCCTGATCGAGCGGACCGTTCTGAAACACGAACTGATTGTTGAGCAGCAATACGGGCTGATTCGCCAACGCGCCGGGCCCTGGCCCTACGGCGATCTTCCGCATGGCGAAATAGCTTGTCAGCCCATCGACTGGTGCGCCCGTTACCGACGTACCTGCGTAAGCCGATTGCTCGGCTGTTTCACCCCGGCGGGGTCGCTGGTTGTTGGGTTTTCCGGAAAATGGATCGGCCAGGGTAACGGATTCGACACGCAGGTTGTACAAAAAGGGGCTGTCGGGTGTCCATAGCTTCGGGTTTTGGATGGGCAGGTAGGCAGTGCGCCCTTCACGCACGAGCGCCGTGGCTACCGCCTGCTCGCCG
Organism: Fibrella arboris; assembly: GCF_041321095.1. Classification (NCBI taxonomy): domain Bacteria; kingdom Pseudomonadati; phylum Bacteroidota; class Cytophagia; order Cytophagales; family Spirosomataceae; genus Fibrella; species Fibrella arboris. The sequence continues at coordinate 548,718 of NZ_JBGGWE010000004.1, forward strand.
TCCAGCGCAGTCACCCGAATGCCTGCCGTTGGGCCATCGTTTGGGCGGTTCATCAGCACCTCCACCCGTACCCGGCTCGAATCCAGTTCGGGTGTTACGCGTACTTCGTCAATATGTCGGTCGCGGGGAACGGGCTCCATCCAGACCGTCTGCCAGATACCCGACACGGGGGTGTACCAGATACCGCGTGGGCTGAGGAGTTGTTTACCGCGTGGTTGCTCGCCGGTCGATGTCGGGTCGGTTACGCCTAATATCAATTCGTTGGCCCCTTTTTTCAGGTAGTCGGTTACGTCGAAGGTAAAGGCGTCGGACCCGCCGGTATGCGCGCCAACGTACCCACCATTCACCCAAAGGCCGCACTCGTAGTCGACGGCACCGAAGTGGAGCAGAATACGCTGCCCGGCCCAGTCAGCGGGCAAGGTCACCCGCCGCCGATACCAGAGCCGCTGGTCGGGCGTGAGGGATTTCGTCACTGTCGACAGCGTTGATTCGACGCAGAATGGCACCAGGATCTGCCCCTGAAACCGGTTCGGTTGTGGTGCATGTTTGGCCGTGATGGCGTAGTCCCACAATCCGTTCAGGTTTTGCCATTGCTGCCGAACGAGTTGCGGACGAGGGTATTCGCGCCAGGCGTTTTCGGGCGTTACCTGCTTCTCCCAGCGGCTCATGATTGGCGCGATGCGGGGCGGGGCAATGCTGACCGATGTGGGTGCTGAGGGGGTGGTCGGGGCGGGCGGGGTTGTCTGCGACTGGCCCGGATGGGTAAAGTGTAGCGCTAACAGGATGCCTGCCGTTAGAAATGCACACTGTTGAGTCATAGGAGGTACTGTTTGCCGGCAAAAGGGGGGCAACCATACAATTCCTACTGATCAAATCGATTTTAAACAAACCAATTGGTAACCTTACGCCGGACTATCTATCATTCTCAAAGACCTGAAAACAAAAACGACAGCGCGCACCTACGTCCAGCCGGATACGCCCGTAGGCTGTTGTCTGCGCTTGCCAGGTACGTTGGCCGCACTGATCGACCAGTTCAAGGGACGTTCCCAAGTGATCGGTCAGGATGCTGTGACGGCTGGTGCCCTGCAATTTACCGATGGGCGCGAAACTGTCCTCCTCGAAAAGCCAGGTGATGCTTTAGTTTATTTTACAAAAGAAAAATTTCATCATCGTCGTCGACAAGTTCAACTGGAGTTAGTTTATGTAATTGCTCAAATAAATATTTTATGTCTTTAATGAGGGTATCAGTTGTTATATTAGATTCGATAAAAAGTCCCTCATCTTCCATAAAAACTCTAACATCGTATTCCCATGGATTGTCAGAATTTGAAGCCTTCAACCAAAACTCTCTATTCGCTATTTCCTCTATGAAAGAGGGCAATTGTCGTATCTTTTCTGCTACTATGCTTTTGTGTACGCTGTACCAAGATTTGTCGTGAAACCTTGTCTTCAATTCAAGTCCCATGTATATCGATAAATTTTATGTTCCGTGAGGTCGTCCTGATATAACTTGATAGTCTGCTGGATTCTTTATACCAATATGAGTATCATTCGGATTAGTAGATGGAATTCCTCGGTCGTTAAGTTCTACTGAACCTGATTGTCCATGGCGTCCAATTGATTTATGAACATGAGCATTATTTCCGCTCTTATGAGGAGTGGTATTAACGTTGCCGTACTTGTGAATCTGTACTTCAGAACCGTCAGTATGAACCCAACGTTCGTTTCTGGAATTTCCTGGGTTGCGATGCGTAAATCCGTTCTTCTTAAGCGTTCGTTGAATATTGGCGACTGACTTTCCCCTTAATTGTGGTAAACTCCCCGCTGCCGTGCAAGCTAATCCTAATTGATCTACCCAATTCAATGGATCATCTACGTAAGCATAAAACTTATCTCCGCCTCGTAGTGCAATCGGATCTTGACTGACATACGCTCCTTCCTGCGGGTCGTAATAGCGGAAGCGGTTGTAATACAGGCCTGTCTCTATATCCTCGTACTGCCCCTGAAAACGGAAGGGGCATTCAGCCCGCGTACCTTCGCTCAAGCGGATACGCCCGTAGGCTGTTGTCTGCGCTTGCCAGGTACGTTGTCCGCTTTGGTCGACCAGTTCAAGTGGTTGTTCTAAATGATCACTAAAGGAGTTTACGTTGCTCTACGGCATTTTCAATAAATAATGAGCTATCCGTTTCTATAACTTCAATTCTATTTAACGTGGACTATGGATAATTCCTTAACGCATTACTGACGTATGGCTCTAGGTACAATTATTAATCACTCACGTTATTTACGTAAAACGTTGGGATTATAAATTTTTCTGTAGAAATCAGCTATCAACGCTGTTACTCTATCTTTTTCAGACTTCGTCATTTTTTCATCTACGGAATCCCAAATTTTTATTGATTTTTTATATATAACTCCGTGCTCAGCATCAATATCACAGATTAAGCATTTCTCATTTTCTCTAAAAAAAAGATTATTTCCTCGACCTATAACACGTATTGCGTACAAATTCCCCTCATGCTCAATGATGTTGTCATTGTATTTATCTATTAACTCTTTATAATAGGCATCCATAGCAAAACTTATTGTACGTAAATTAGTATCCCACTCAATAATAGGTTGTCCGCGCCTGCCAGATACGTGCCCGCTTTGTTCGACTGAGGGATAGACTTATTGCTTATAAGTTTCCCACCAATTGAGATATAAGATATCTTAGTAGAAAGGCTAGACTAATTCAAACCAGTTTCACACCAGATTTTTGAAAAATCTTGAAATAATTAATTAACCTTTCTAAAATAATTGATTTTTCACTTTCAGTTACAGCATTTCCATTATCCCACCATGCAATACTATTCTGATAAATCAAATCATTTCGAACCTGTATATCACATAACAATGCCCGATCTTCTTGCTGGTAAAACAATTGTTCTCCACGCCCGATGATCATTATTTTGTATTTGTCGACCGAGTTAACCTCCACCATCGGCCCATGGTTTGTTTGCGCCTTCAATTCCTGAATCAAATTATATTCAGAGGGATCTATTTTTTTCTTTTTCTGCATTGGTGTATTTCATTGTTAGTTACACTTTACATCCTGCTTTTGATCCAAAAGGCAAACCATCTTTTCGCATTCGTACAATAGATGACACTAACGGATTTTTTAGTAGAGCTGGCTTTTCAATCCTCCACCAAGTGCGAAGTCCATAATCACCAATTTTCTTAGCACCTCCAGAGAATACTTGTGCAGTACCCGATGCGCCTTCAGCAAATCGTTTCGAAGCAATATCCCATATTTCTGCTGCTTGCTTTCCTGGTAAATTTTCAAATAATTTTAAGTCATTTAAATATTTACCGCCAACGGTCTGCTCAAGTGTTGTCTTTCCAACTTTGCTTGCCCAATCCTGCGCAGTTCGCATATTTTTTCCTGACCAGAAAACCGCACCATCCTTAGCCGTTGAAAAGTCTAAGGTAGTTTCGGCCATCTTTTTCAAAGCGTCAAATGAAGGAATACCAGCCAGGCCACCAATATCCGTCCAAGTTAAGGTATCCTCGACATACCCATACAAGTTAGCACCTCCTTTTAGTCCAACCGGATCTTGACTGACATACGCTCCTTCCTGCGGGTCGTAATAGCGGAAGCGGTTGTAATACAGGCCTGTCTCTATATCCTCGTACTGCCCCTGAAAACGGAAGGGGCATTCAGCCCGCGTACCTTCGCTCAAGCGGATACGCCCGTAGGCTGTTGTCTGCGCTTGCCAGGTACGTTGTCCGCTTTGGTTGACCAGTTCAAGTGGTGTCCCCAGATGATCGGTCAGGATGCTGTGACGAGTACTGCCCTGCAATTTACCGATGGGCGCGAAACTGTCCTCCTCGAAGAGCCAGGTGATGACCGCCTCGGTGTTCTGCCCATCCAGGCTCAGTTCACTCCACTCGTGCAGGGGTTTGTTGCCCTCCCACACCCAGCGGGTGGTTTTGCCCTTGTAGCTTTTGCTCAGCCGCCGCCCCAGGGCATCGTAGGTGAAGCTGACGGGTTGCCCATCTGGCCGAACAACCTGGCTAAGCATACCGTTGCCCGCCCACTCGTACTGCCAGACCTCGCCTTTAGCGGTGGTCTTGCGGGTCAGGTTGCCCTCGGCATCGTATTCGTACGTTGCGTGCTGGCTACTGAGCAGCTGACCTCCGGGTCCATACTGACGGTCGGTTTTATCAGCCCGCTCAAACAGATTACCGACGGCATCGGGCAGGCGTAGCTCCTGGGTACCATCGGCATAGGTCGCTTTGGTCAACGCCCCGAAGATGTTATGCTCATACTGGCTCACACCCCACTGGCTGTCGTCGATCTGGCGTAGTATATCGTTGGTTGTCCAGGCGTAGGTACGTTGCCGGGGCGCATCGCCCCCGGCGGTGATGCGTTGCTGGGTTGGCCGACCGGCGGCGTCGCGTTGCCAGCTCATCTGCACCCCGCCACTTAGCTGACGCTGCACCTCCAGTCCGCGTTGATCATAGCCAAACTGGGCCTGCCAGCTCTGGCTGCTCAACCGGGTGAGGTTCCCCATCTGATCCCGGTCGAAGCCGATGGCCGCGCCGAGCGACGAGGTGAGCTGGGTACGTTGCCCCAGTGCATCGTAGCTGTACTCGACCCAATGTTCGCCCTGCGTTTCACCAACAACGCGTCCCAGTGCATCGCGGTCCAGCCGAACCGTATTGGTCTGGTTCTGCGCTTTGGTGAGGCCACCGGCTCCATCGTAGCCATAGACCTCCTGCGTACCATCGCTATACCGAATCTGGGTAACCTGGCCGGTTGCATCGTAGGTATACGCGGTGCTGCGATCAGCGGGGCGTAGCACCGTGGTGACCTGGCCAGCCGCATCACGTTCATACCGCCGCAACAGACCGTCGAAGCCTTCTTCTTCCACCACCTGCCCATTGGCATCCAGCCCAAAGCGGTAATGCAGGCCTGCTTCGTTGGTCAATCCCGTCAGGCGACCTTCTTTGTCATACGCAAAATCGACCTGCTGGCCAGCCTGTCGGCGCTGGGCCAATCGGCTTTGACCTGTATACGTAAACTGAACGACCTGATCGCCCTGCCGTGCTTCGATCACGTTACCCATGCCATCGTAAACCAGTTGACGCTGGCTACCATCCGGTTCAGTCAGGGCTGTCAACTGCCCTAGCCGATCATACGCGCGGGTTTGTACAGCGCCTGTAGGCTCTGTCAACGTGATCACGCGGCCCAGCGCATCGTAGCTGCGCGAGCGGATCTGCTCATCGGGAGTGACAATATGCGCCAGGTTATCCTGCTCGTCATAGCGCAGGTACGTTGTCTGGCCCAATGCATTCGTCACGCTGCTTAGTCGGCCCTGTTCGTCGTAGGCATAGGCCGTTTCAGCGCCCAACGGGTCGGTTTGTGTAGCCAGTAGTCCGTCGGTTGTGTAGGCATACTGCCAGATGCTGCCCCGCGCATCGGTAAAGGCGACGGGCCGGTCTGACTCGTCATAATCGGTATGCTGACTGCTGCCATCGGCGTAGCGGGTCGACGTCAGGTTACCGGCGTCATCATACCGGAACTGAGTCGTCCGTCCAAGGCCATCCGTTTGGGCGAGCAGTTGATTATGGTCACTGTAAATCCATTGCTGCCGGTTACCCAGCGGGTCGGTCTGTTCACTGACAACACCGTTCTGATGGACGTACCTGGTTTGTTGGTCGTAGCTGTCCCAAACGAGCGTAGTCTGACTGTCGACGTATTGGAGCTTCGTATCGAAAATACCCCCATCGCCCCAGGTGTGTACGCAGCGGGCAGGCAGGTTCGGCTGCGGCAGAGCTTCGTACTCAAAATAAAAGCTCAGGCCAACGGCGTTGGTTTCCTGCACCAGCTGGTAACCGGCATACACGTACCGGGTTTCATTTCCCTCCGCGTCTGTAACGGCAACGAGATTACCATATGCATCATAGCTGTATCCAACCAACTGAATACGCTCATCGGACTGGTCGGGGTGCGGGCCGAACAGGGCGATCAATTGACCCTGCGGATTATAGTCGAGACTCAGTACCCGCCCCGCCGAATCGACGAGTTGGTTCAACCGCCGATCGGCCTTGTATTGAAACGAAATAAACTGGCCGGTCGCGTTCTCGACGGTGTGCAACGGCTGGTAAGAGCCATCGGTGGGGGGCTGAGCGAAGGTGTACCACAGTCCTTTGGCTTTATCCCAGACGAGCCAGGGGGTAGCCGGGTCTTCTGACGGGCCCGGGCGGTGCAGGGTCAAGCCGCTCGCCAGATCCAGTACGGACTGGTCGGGGGTCCGGGGCGGCTCAAACCCGACCTGTCGACCATCGGCCATGCGAAGCACCGCTACGTTGGTTTCACCGTCGAGGGTCAGGCCCAGATCATAGCCAAGATGCCAGCCGTGGCCCAATACACCTTGATAATCGGAAGCCGAATACCAGGTACGTTCCCAGCTTAAAGGTATTGTTCCCGGCAAACTAAAATCGACAGCTTCGGTAAACAGCAGGCCCGTTGCCACGTCGATGGGGTGCCCCACTTTCGTGCATAACGTCTTGCCGGCCGCCCCAACCTCATCGAGCTTCGTCAACAGGTTGGGCGGCACTACTTTAGCGGCCTTTTGTGCCAGTTTCGCGCCAGTTTTAGCCAGCTTGGCCGCGCCCACGAAGTTGCCGGCCAGCGGAATCATGGAGGCCGCCGACATCGCCGCATTGGCGTAGTCGCCCTGGGCTACGTAGATAGCGGCGTTGGCAGCATCGGCCACTTCCCCAATCACGGGAATCATGCCCACCACGTCGAGCAACGAATGTAGCCCTTCGCTGAAGGCACTGGGTTCGTCCTGCTCTTTGGTCTTCCCTTTAGACGGCGGGGCCACCTGCTGCTCGGCAAATGTCTCACCGGCGCCGTGGCTTACCAGGGGCCAGTTGTTGTCGTGTACAATGGCCCCCACGGCAATGCGCTGCGGACTCAGCCGCACGTGCAATTGGAGGCTGCCCCCGCCGCCCGCCCCCGGCACAAAGTTGGTCTGCAAGCCAATACAGTAGGCGTTGAAAAAGGAGATGGTCTTCAGCGTGGCGCGGGGCGAATCCTGCATCAGCACGATCTTGCCGTCCTCCTGCATGGTGGGCGAGAACATCCACTGGTGCAGAAAGGGCTGATCGGAGCCCGGCGAGCTGAGCACACAATCGATGGTGCCGCCCAGTGTTGGCGAGGCTGGTCGACCCAGCGAATCGGTTTCCTGATGGATGCTCAGCTCATAGGCCAACAGCGGATACTGTTGACCTTTTACGTCAAGAAACGCAGAAAAGGATGCCATAAGCGCCAGTTGGCTGTAATAGCATAGTCACATGCCGGGCCAACCTTCGATATTAGGCAATTCTGGTTGTTTCCCTGTTGCCTTAGTCGACTATTTGAGTTAGCGGGTTATTATTCCAGCTTTCTGCCGTAAAGCCTGATGTGCCGATTTCGTATCTATCTACGCAGGTGAAGGTACTTATTGGGCTGATTAAAAGGATGTAAATTCCCTTGATAACTGCTCTAAACGGTGCTGGGCTACATTTTTCAACTCAATGATCGCGTCGGAGAGATAAACCGGTGAGTGGACAACCTGGGCTGCTACCATTTGTATCTTCGACCTATTTTCTGGAGAAAAAATAACGCCTGCAAATCCACCAATCCGATTCGACAGTGACTGGTTGGAGTCCGTCAGAACATCTGTCCAGTAATCATATTCTAGCTGGGCTACTTTACGATTATTTTCTGGCGTATTTTCCATTGCCAATAAGGCCTGTACATCAGGCCGATTGAAGAGCTCCCCAATGGCAGCTTCGCCAAATCCTGAATTCGATGTTGTGAGGAAGGAGCCTAGTCTAACCAGACCGATACCATAATGTACCCCGTACCCCACGGTTCCATAAGGAAACTTTGCAGTACCCAGGTAAGCGCCTAGACGACTATTCCTATTTTCGGCTGATAGATCACTCCCCTGACTGCCTTCCATCATCGCACTTGGGAGTGCAGAAACAACGCCAAGTCCAGGAATTACTCCCACCACGTCGAGCAGCGCGTGCAGGCCTTCGCTGAAGGCACTGGGTTCGTCTTTTTCTTTGGTCTTCCCTTTAGACGGCGGGGCCACCTGCTGCTCAGCAAACGTCTCGCCGGCGCCGTGGCTTTCCAGGGGCCAGTTGTTGTCGTGTACAATGGCCCCCACGGCAATGCGCTGCGGACTCAGCCGCACGTGCAGTTGGAGGCTTCCCCCGCCGCCCGCCCCCGGCACAAAATTGGTCTGCAGACCAATGCAGTAGGCGTTGAAAAAGGAGATGGTCTTCAGCGTGGCGCGGGGCGAATCCTGCATCAGCACGATCTTGCCGTCTTCCTGCATGGTGGGCGAGAACATCCACTGGTGCAAAAAGGGCTGATCGGAGCCCGGCGAGCTGAGCACACAATCGATGGTGCCGCCCAGTGTTGGCGAGGCTGGTCGACCCAGCGAATCGGTTTCCTGATGGATGCTCAGCTCATAGGCCAGCAACGGATACTGTTCACTTTTGACGTCAAGAAACGCATAGAAAGATGCCATAATTGCCAATTGGCTGAGGTTGCCCGAGTACAGGCCGGGCCAACTTCCGATATTAGGCAATTCTGGTTGTTTCTCTGTCGGCTCAGTAGCCCATTTGAGTTAGCGGTCGGCACCCTTAGCCAGCCAAAACCTACTGCGTCTGTTTGGCACTAAAGAATTCAAACGTACCCAACACAAAGTCCAGAATGCCGGTGGCGTGGGTCCGGCCCGGTAGCCGAAACAGGGCGACATCGGCAGCGCCCTGCTTTGTCATGGCGTCATAGGCGTTCTGGGTATTGAAATAAAATACTGTATTGTCGGCATCGCCGTGATACAGGCGCGTGGGCGTCAGCGGTTTCCAGTCGTGAATATCGTTGTCCTGCACCGCCCGGATAAAATCAGCGTCGGTGCCGTTTTGAATCGCCTGCCGGAATGTATCGGTCAACGCTTCGTTGAAGCTCACGTTGATCAGGGCTTGCCGTCCGTTGGCCTGCACCCGACTGGCATAAGGCTCTTTAAAGTAATAGGTTGCCGGTCGGTTCAGGCCATATACCCGATCGTATGTCAGCAACACCCACAGATACAGCCGGTTGTAATCGACGCTACCCTGGGTACGTGTATTCACGATGTAGCGCATAAAGGCAGGTTTATCGTAGGCTCCCGCCCCTACGCTCGACGCCATCAGGTTGAATTCAGTGGCGGCTTCTGCCTCCAGCTTTTTCTGGAGCGCCAGCGTCGCATAGCCCCCTTCGGAGTAGCCCGCCGTGAAAAGTTGCTGATTCCAGTTCACTTTTTCATTGGCCAGAAACTCCCTGGTGGCCCGCAACATAGCCAGCGAAGCCGAGGCGAGCGTCTGGTTGTGTTCGTAGGGATGAGGCAGGTTGTTCGACGCGCCATAGCCGATGTAGTCTGGTGCTGCTACAATGTAGCCCACCGAGGCGAACACCGAGCCAAACGAATAAGCCTCACTACTGCTCCGGTAGTATGACGGAGCCTGATCGTCGCTGCCGATGGTACCGTGTTGCATGCTCAGTAAAGGCAACGCCTGCGTAGTCTGAGGTACCAGCACCGCCCCCGAGGCCACAATGACGCGGCCGTCAGTATTGGTGGTACGGTAGGTGAGGCGGTAGACCTTGATTCCATACTGAGTGAGTAGCCGGAGAAACGAGGTTGCCCCGTTATAACGTCCCTTCAACTGGTCAACGGTATACGTGCCTAGTAGCTCCGAGCTGACAAGCGCAGGCAGCTTTGGCGCGGTGGCAACATCCGAAGGGGCCGCCTGGCGGCAAGCCGACGGCGCTAAGGCTGCCAGCCCAAACAGGGCCGATAACAGCAGGATTTTGATCATGAGACGTTGAGTGATTGTCAGCTAAAAAACACGTTCCTGAGCCCTTGCGTTCAGTTTGGCGAGTGATGTGCATCCAGGAACAGAAGCCTGAACAGAAGCTAGCTGTTGCCCTCAATCGGTGGCAAGAAATCCGTCCTTTCCATAAATTATACGGTCAATCGTAAGCCTTTGTCTGAACTGGCCAGTTTCTTATTCAGCGTATTTCACACGCTCATTACAGGCAGTTGCAGCATGCATCCAAACTCGTTTGATCAGCCAAAATCCATAAATGATCTGGTGGCTTTTTTATTCAACCGGCGCGAGACGATACTCAACAACTGGCGCTCAGCTTGCGAAGCAGACACATCGCTCAAGAAGATATCTATCCTGTCGCGTGAGGAGTTCAACAACCTGATGCCGGTCCTGCTCGATAGTCTCGAGCAGCAGTTGCTGGGCAAAAAACCACCCGTAGACCCAGACACAGCCGCCAGAGCCCATGGCTTGCACCGCTGGCAAAAATCGCTTGGCTTGCCGGAACTGTTAAAAGAGCTGCATCATCTCTCCACACAGTTAGTCAACGAGTTAAGGCTCTACAGGCAACTATTCCCGCAATCTGACCCAGATCTGGTTTTGGAAGTCCAGCGGCAGATGATGGCCCTGATGAACGACATAGTGTCGGGTAGCTTATCTAAACACGATGAGCTTCAACGGCTTCAGGCAGCTGACCGCGCCGCTAGCCTGGAAGAGGCATTGCAGGAAATGTATGACCTATCCCGGCAGCGAGGCGACATGCTGCGGACGTCGTCTCACGATCTGCGGAGTAGCCTTGGCTTAAGTAGGGGAGCTGCTTCCTTGCTTCAGCTGGATAATTTAAGCGAGGAAGACAGGAAACAGTCTATCGACATGCTTAACCGCAATCTGGCTCATGTTGAATCCATGTTGACAAGCCTGATGGATCTGGCCCGGCTTGAAGCGGGCCAGGAACCAATTCATCTGGAGGCGTTTAACGCCGCCCAGCTTTTAAACGAACTGGTAGCCAACGCCCAGCCCAAGGCTGCTGAACGGGGTATTATCCTTCGCGCCGACGGGCCAGCTGCATTACCTGTTAAAACAGACCGAATCAAGATTTACCGCATTGTTCAAAACTTGCTCATCAATGCATTGCTGCATACCTCAAGCAGTGCAGATAAGCCAGGTATGGTCTCTGTCTCTTGGTCGGCAGAAAATGATTGGCGGTGGGGATTTAGCGTCCAGGACTCAGGGCCAGGTATGCCTACCCAGCTAATGGAATATTTCCACCAGCAACTCAGGCCTATTGTTGAAGAAACCAGCGTGCTATCGCCGGCAGAAGGGCAGCCAGTGGCTTCGGTACCGAATGAAGAGCATCAGATTCCGTCCGGGCCACTGCTAAACGAGTCGGCCCCAGGATCAAAAGAAATGGGCGAAGGGGTGGGCCTGCAAATTGTGAAACGACTTTGCGAACTGATAGGCGCCAGTATGGAGATTGAAAGTATCGAGGGGAGAGGCACGTTGTTTCGCGTTCGCCTGAACACGCATACACCCGGTATCTAGCTCCACTGCTACGGCAAAAAATCAGGCCGCTGATAAGCTGGATCAGGGTACGTATAAAACCCTTCGCCAGTAGTCACGCCCAGCTTTCCCTGATCAATAAATCGCGCTTTCAACGGCTGGGCAGCCCGCTGCAGCATTCGGTCACCTGTTTTATCGGCGTTCAGCTTCGTAATGGTATAGGCCGTTGTCAGCCCCACCATATCATACATGGCAAATGGGCCTTTCGGCGCTCCCGTTGCCTTCATCCAGGTCTTATCAATGGTCTCCGGGTCGGCAATTCCTTTCAGGTACAACTCAAGGGCGGCCCGCAGGAAAGGCATCAGCAAGGTATTCAGCACGTAGCCCGGCTGTTCTTTATAGATCGGTATAGCCACCATCCCGATTGACCTGGCAACGTCAACAACGGCACTGAACGTACCTGGGTCGGTACCAGGGTGACCCATGATCTCGGCCGTATTGTTTTTCCAGATTTCGTTGGCAAAATGCAGCGCCAGAAAGCAGTCGGGCCGCCCCGTTTCCTGCGCAAACAGGCTGGGCAACAACGTCGATGAGTTGGTGGCGAAGATGGTTTGGGCGGGCGCCACCTGGCCTAGCTTCAGGTAGAATTCTTTTTTGAGCTCTACATTTTCCGGGATGGCTTCAATGGCCAGGTCGGCCAGACTGACTGCCTCAGCCATATTGGTTGAATAGGTTAGCCGTTGCAGGGTTCCGTCGATCGCCGCCTGCGATGCGCCCAGGTCCCGTTTGTATTGTTCGCCAAGCGCCAGAAACCGGTTTTTTGCCGCAATGAGGCGTTCGTCGCTGATATCGTTTACCGTTACGGTATGCTGATGAAAGGCGGTTTGAAAAGCAATCTGGCTCCCTAGTACACCAGCGCCAAAAACCGCAACATGCTGAATCTCCATTACTCTATGACACAGGTTGACTCCCTATCTAACCAGCCACAGGAAAAGCGAATTCGGCCACAAATAAAAAGTAAGTGAACGGCCCAGGCTCATCCCGTAGCGACGATACGCTACGTCTTGAATCGGTACAGATAGGGGGCTTTATGGGGCGTTCCGGCGCGTCGTTCAGACAGGCGCTCCAGTTCTCCCGATCCGATTATCTTCTTGTAGAAATTGCGGGCATCGAGTGAATAACCCAAAATCGTTTCGTACAGCCGCTGCAGTTCAGGAATGGTAAACGTTTCGGGCAGTAAGTGATTAATTGGCTGATCATCCATCTGCTTTCGCAGCGAGTTCAGGGCAACGTCGATGATGTTGTTATGGTCAAACAAGAGCTGGGGCACGTCGTCGATGGGCCACCAGCCGCATTCGTCGGTCATGAAATCAGGCGTGGGTACTACCTTCGAGTGTTCTACCAGCGCATAATACCCAATCGAGATGGTCCGTTCCGACCAGTTCACGGTTTGAATGGGCAGTTTAGTACGCGCCCAGGTATCTTTCTGATCATACCGATCCGATTCGCCAAAGACGTGAAACTGTTGCAGATACAGTTGGTCGAGCCCAGTCCGTTCCTGCACTACACGCTGTGCTGCCACATCAACCGATTCGGCTTTTCGAATAAAACCGCCCGGCAGGCTCCACTCTGTCGTATTCTTCCAGCGGAGCAACAATACCTTCAGCTGGTTTTCATGAAAGCCGAAGATCACCCCGTCGATCGACAGGTAATGAATACACTGCTCAGATACCTCCTGATAATACCGGACAGCCGGATGGTTATAATCAATCATAAAATTTTACCACAATAATAGGTATGGATTCCCTGCCAAATCCTTCTTTACGTACTTTTGACGTAAAGGTATAAGTTACTCGTATACGTCACCACACCTGTCGATTTATCAATTCGTCACTGCCTGTATTCTATGCGCTCGATTCCTTTTCTCATTTGTCTTTGGCTGCTGACCGTGCCCAAACTGGCCTATAGTGCTAAAATTGACACCCTCGACGTACCCAGCGCCGCCATGAAGAAGCCCTTGCGGGCAGCCGTTGCGTTACCCGACTCGTACAGTACAGGAAAAGGCAATTTCCCCGTGCTTTACCTGCTTCATGGTGGTGGCGGTCAGTTCAGCGACTGGCTTAAACAAACACCCGACAAGCAGTTGGTGCAGAAACTGGCCGACCGCTATAACCTCATCATTGTGATGCCCGAAGGCGAGCGGCTGAGCGGATACCTGGATAGCCCGGTCCAGAAAGACAACCTGTTTGACACGTACCTGACCAAAGAGGTCATCGACAGGATCGACAATACCTACCGCACCATCCGCGACCGTAAGGGGCGGGTGATCACCGGCCTGAGCATGGGCGGACATGGCGCGCTCTATCTGGCCACGCGCCACCCTGACCTGTATTGCGCGGCGGGCAGCATGAGCGGGGCACTGGATCTGAACCAGGCCAACTGGCGGATAGCCCCCGAATTTGCCAAACAGATCGAACCGCAGTTTACCCGTATCCTGGGCGCCCCCGGCTCAACCCCCGATCATTACGCCGCCAACTCGGTGGTGAACATGGTGGATAAGATGAAAACCAACGGCCTGAAGCTGATCGTCGATTGTGGCGTCGATGACTTCCTGATCGAGCCTAACCGCGAGTTGCACCGCCGGCTGGTCTACAGCAAAGTGGAACATGACTACACCGAACGGCCCGGCGGCCACACCTGGGATTACTGGCAGAATTCGTTGCCGTATCATGTCCTGTTTTTTCAGAATGTACTGAAGTCAAACGGCTCGCTGGCTCAATAATACATGGTCAAGACCTTCACAATCAGGCCAATTCTCGTTGCACTTGGCCTGCTGCTGGCGTTTCCGACGCTGGCGGCCAACGTTGATACGCTCGACGTACCCAGCGCCAGTATGAACCGCACGCTCCGGGCGGCGGTGATCCTGCCCGACCGCTACGGGAAAGCCAAAAAACAGGCTTTCCCGGTGTTATACCTGCTCCACGGCGGCGCGGGTAACTTTCGGGACTGGCTGACCAAAACACCCGACAAAACGCTGCTGCACCGCCTGGCCGATCAATACAACATCATTATCGTGACGCCCGACGGTGACCCAACGAGCTATTACTTCGATAGTCCGCTGGTGAAAACGAGTCAGTTTGAAACGTTTATCTCGAAAGAACTGGTCGACCGGATAGACAAGGCGTATCGTACTGTTGGTAACAAAAAAGGGCGAGTCATTGCGGGCCTGTCGATGGGTGGTCACGGGGCCATGTTCATTGCCAGCCGCCATCCTGATCTGTACGCCGCCGTTGGCAGCATGAGCGGCGTCATGAATATCAACACGGCCACCTGGAAAGTACCCGCCGATTTTGCCAAGTCACGCGCCGAGAATCTGGCCCGATTACTAGGGCCACCCCAGGAAGGCAATACCCCCTACCCCGGTTTCACGATGGTCACCCTGGCCGATACACTCAAAGCGAATCACCTGCCGCTTATCCTGGATATCGGCGTTGATGACTTCCTGATCGAGGGCAACCGCGAACTACACCGGCAACTGATGGCCAACCAGACCCCACACGACTATACCGAACGCCCCGGCGCCCACACCTGGGACTATTGGGAAAACTCGTTGCCATACCATCTGCTATTCTTCCATAAAATCCTGAAGGCCAACCAGGTCACTGTTCCTTGAATCTGCGCTATGAAACGACCACTTAGTCTACTCGTCACCCTGCTCGGCATCGCCTCGTTTACACCTGCTGTACCGGAAGTAGAGGTAGTAAAGATTACGGGAGGCACCGTGTCAGGTACGTTGAATGCAGCCGGCGACGTGCACATCTTCCGGGGTATTCCCTTTGCGGCGCCCCCGGTTGGCGACCTGCGCTGGAAAGCGCCCCAACCCGTTAAACCGTGGACGGGCGTTCGGAAATGCGACGCATTTGGGGCCAGCCCTATCCAGGGGGCACCCAATCCGTTTGGTCCCTGGAGCGCCGAGTATTTGATCGCAAAGGAGCCGATCAGCGAAGATTGCCTCTATCTGAACGTCTGGACTGGCGCTCAATCGACGACCGAAAAACGGCCCGTACTGGTCTGGATCTACGGTGGTGGATTTGGCAGTGGCGGTGGCAACGTACCAATCTACGACGGTGAGGCAACCGCCAGGAAGGGCGTCATATTTGTCAGTGCCAACTACCGGGTTGGGCCGTTTGGCTTCTTTGCGCACCCCGAACTGACGAAAGAATCGGGCACGCATGGATCGGGCAATTACGGGCTGATGGATCAGCTTGCGGCGTTGCACTGGGTGAAGCAGAATATTGCGCAGTTTGGCGGTGATCCCAGCAACGTCACCATTGCCGGGCAATCAGCGGGGTCGATGAGCGTGAATTGCCTGGTCGCTTCACCCCTGGCCAAAGGCCTGTTTACCAAAGCCATTGCCGAAAGTGGTGCCAGCCTGGCCCGACCGATGGCTACGCTGGCGCAGGCCGAAGAAAGCGGTATGAAGACGATGCAGGCGCTGGGTACGTCGTCGCTGGCGGAATTGCGGGCCAAACCAGCCGCCGAGCTATTGCAGAAAGGCCAGGGCAGTGTGCGGGGCCCCATTATAGACGGATACGTGCTGCCGCAGCCGATGGGCGAATTGTTCAGGGCGGGTCGTCAAAACAGGGTGACGCTGCTGACGGGCTGGAACGAAGATGAAGGCATGTCGTTTGGCCCGCCCAAAAATGCGGTCGACTATAAACGGCAAATCAGGCAGCAATACGGCGCCGATGCCGAAACGATGCTGATCCATTATCCGGGTGAGACCGATGCACAGGCAGCCGCTTCGCAGAATAACCTGTCGCGCGACCAGATTTTTGGCGCGCAGAATTACGGCTGGGCCAATCTGGAAAGCGGCCAGGGCAAAAAGGTCTATGTGTATCGATTTAGCCGGAAGCTGCCCGCCACGGGTGAATACGCCCGCTACGGCGCGTTCCACACGGGCGAAGTGGCCTATGCCTACGATAACCTGAAGTTCATTGACCATCAACTCCGGCCACTCAACGCGACCGATGATGAACTGGCCAAAACCATATCGGCCTACTGGGTCAATTTCATTAAAACGGGCAACCCCGACGGCAAAGGCGTGCCACACTGGCCAGCCTATTCAGGCGCCGACAAGCAAATTATGGTGCTGGGCGACAAGGTTCATGCCCAAACATTACCCGACGCTGCCTCGCTCGATTTTCTGTTTGGCCTGATGAGCAGGCAGTAAGGAGAGTGCTGCTTCGGACTATGGGTTGCTTTCGCCTGGCCCCACAGCGCGAAGGCATCACATACTACCCCAACCCATTAAACACCTATTAGTTAACAAACCCCTACTCACAGTACTCACTTACCCCAATCAATGAAAACGCAATCAATCCTATTCTCGCTGGCCATTCTGGCGTTGCCATCCTTGGCCGTTGGGCAGGCCTCCAAAGTTGCCCAGACGCCCGTTATGGCGGGAAAAGACATCGCCGTTGTTCCGACCGAGTCCGGTAACGTGAAGGGCTACATCCACAACGGGACGTTCACCTTTAAAGGCATTCCCTACGCCAAAGCAGCGCGGTTCATGGCGCCTACCAAACCCGATTCATGGACGGGCGTGCGCAGTTCCATGACCTACGGCCCGGTTTGCCCGATGGATGCCACCACGACTACAAATGACGAGATTGAATTTCCATTTCACCACGATTGGGGCTACACCAACGAGAATTGCCTGAGTCTGAACGTCTGGACACCCGAGATCAACCAGGCGAAAAAACGCCCCGTTATGGTGTGGTTCCATGGCGGTGGCTTCACGGCTGGCTCATCGGTGGAACTGCCGTCGTACGATGGCGAAAACCTGACAAAAAAGGGCGATGTGGTCGTTGTCACCATAAACCATCGCCTGAACGTACTCGGTTTTCTGGACCTGACTGCCTATGGCGACAAATACAAAAACTCGGCCAATGCGGGTCTGATGGATCTGGTAGCCTCCCTGCAATGGGTGAAGCAGAACATCGCCCAGTTTGGTGGTGACCCTGATAACGTCACTATTTTCGGGCAGTCGGGTGGCGGCGGCAAGGTGACCAGCCTGATGAACGCACCCTCGGCCAAAGGGTTGTTTCACAAAGCCATTGTGCAAAGCGGTAGCTACATCACCAGTTTCACCGAAAAAAGCCTGACACAGCGAGTCAGTGCTGCCCTGCTCGACGAATTGAAGCTGCAACCCGGCCAGATTGATTCGCTCCAGACAATTCCTTACGAGCGCCTGAACGCAGCCAGCAAAAGAGCCCTTCGTAAAGTGGGCGAAAGCCTGAAGGCCGAAAACCGCCCCGCCTTTGGTCTGGGTTGGGGACCTAATCTCGACGGCACCTTCCTTCCGTATCAACCGTCGGATGCAGCCGCAATCGAGCTCTCGAAAAACATTCCGCTGCTGGTTGGCTCGACAAAAACGGAGTTCGGTCCTTTCAGCCCGGCCAACCGGCCAGCAGACATGGACATGGCCAAAGCCAGCCTGAAACAGCGTATGGGCAACAAGACCGACACGTACCTGGCGGCAGTTAAAAAAGCGTATCCTGAAACAGTGCTCCCTGCTGATTTTGTAAACATCGACACTGGGTTTCGGGCTGGAGCTATTCGCCAGGGAAGCCAGAAAGCCGCCGTTGCCGGCGCCGCCCCCGTTTATATGTACCTGTTTTCGTGGGCATCGCCCGTAAATGATGGCATGTATAAGTCGATGCACTGCATGGAAATTCCGTTTGCGTTCGACAATATCAGCCGTTGCGAAGAAATGACCGGTGGCGGAAAAGAAGCCCACGCGCTGGCCGATAAGATGAGCCGCGCCTGGATCGCGTTTGCCCGCACCGGCAACCCGAATCACAAAGGTTTACCAACCTGGCCACAGTACAACGCCGCCAACGGAGCAACCATGCTCTTCGATAATACCAGTCAGGTTAAAAACCATCACGACAAGGAGTTGATCGACGTAGCCACCAGTAAGTCAATGTAGTGAGTGATGCTTTTCATTGCCTGGTTTATAAGTTGTTTGATCTAGCCAATTCGTCGTGTAGCCAACTCGTCGTGTAGCCGCACCGTCGTGTAGCCGCACCGTCGTGTAGCCGCACCGTCGTGTAGCCAACTCGTCGCGTAGCGACCTAATGTCTGTAGTCAAAAGGCCTGGCTGTAGGTATGCCCGTCGCGTAGCGACTTAACCACGCTGAATTGTTAGGTCGCTACGCGCCGGGCATACCTACAGCCAGGC